>CAYSJJ010000054.1:0-30187 GCA_964431365.1 uncultured Geobacter sp.
TTCCTGGACGGAGACGACCTGGGGAGCGCCAAGGCCCAGGCCAACCGTCTCAGGTACGCAAAGGTGGAGGGGGAGGAGGAGCACCTTCTCGACCAGCTGCTCCGCTTCATCGCCGCCGGCAAGCCGATCCTCGGGGTCTGCAACGGCTTCCAGCTGATGGTCAAGATGGGGCTTCTCCCGAGCTTCGGCGACACCTCCCTGGAGCAGGTGGCCACCCTCACCCACAACGACTGCGGCCGCTTCCAGGACCGCTGGGTATACCTGAAGGCCAATGCCGCCTCACCCTCCATCTTCACCAAAGGGATCGCCAGGGGGATCTACCTCCCGATCCGCCACGGCGAAGGGAAGTTCGTCACCGCCACCCCTGAGGTCCTCGACCGGATCGAGCGGGAAAACCTGGCCGTGCTGAAGTACTCGGATGCGGACTACGCAGCCCCCACCATGGAGTTCCCCCTGAACCCCAACGGTTCGGAGAACGCCATTGCCGGTATCTGCGACGCGACCGGCCGGCTCATGGGGCTGATGCCCCACCCGGAGGCCTTTGTCCACCGCACCAGCCATCCCCGCTGGACGCGGGAGGAGCTGCCAGAGGAGGGCGACGGCCTGATCCTCTTCAAGAACGCGGCAGCGTATGTGAAACAGAACCTTGTCTGATCCGTTCCTCACCGATGCACAGTAACGTGGAGACCTTATGAACTTTTCACGCCCAAAAGAAGAGTGCGGCATCTTCGGCATCTTCAACCACCAGGAGGCGTCAAACCTCACCTATCTCGGCCTGTACGCCCTCCAGCACCGGGGGCAGGAGGCATGCGGCATCGTCTCCTCCGACGGCACGACCCTCCATGCCCACAAGGCGATGGGGCTGGTGGCCGATGTCTTCGGCAACCAGGAGATCTTCCAGAAGCTGCCGGGGCGCTCCGCCATCGGCCACGTCCGCTACTCCACCGCCGGATCGTCGATCATCAAGAACACCCAGCCGATCATGGTGGAGTACTCCCGCGGCGCCATCGCCGTGGCCCACAACGGCAACATCGTCAACGCCCAGCTGATCCGGGACGAGCTGGAGGCCTACGGCTCCATCTTCCAGACCTCCATGGACACGGAGATCATCGTTCACCTGCTGGCCACCTCCAAGAACAACTCCCTGCAGGAGCGGATCACCGGCGCCCTGGAGCGGATCGAAGGCGCCTACTGCCTCCTCTTTCTTACCGAGAGCCGGATGATTGCGGTCCGCGACCCGTCCGGTTTCCGCCCCCTGTGCCTTGGCAAGCTGGGCGAATCCTACGTGGTCGCCTCGGAGAGCTGCGCCCTCGACCTGATCGAGGCGGAGTTCATCCGGGAGATCGAACCGGGGGAGATGATCGTGGTGAACAAGCACGGCATCACCTCCCACTTCCCCTGGAAGAAGGTGACCCCCACCCCCTGCATCTTCGAGTTCGTCTATTTCGCACGCCCCGACTCCTACATCTTCGGCAGGAACGTCTACATGGTGCGGAAGGAGATGGGGCGCCAGCTGGCCCGGGAGCACGGCGTGGAGGCCGACGTGGTCATCGCGGTCCCCGACTCCGGGGTGCCGGCGGCCATGGGGTATGCCGAGGAGTCCGGGATCCGCTTCGAGCTGGGGCTGATCCGGAACCACTACGTGGGGCGGACCTTCATCGAGCCCCAGCAGTCGATCCGCCACTTCGGCGTCAAGATCAAGCTGAACCCGGTCCGCGAGGTGCTGGAGGGGAAACGGGTGGTGGTCATCGACGACTCCATCGTCCGGGGAACCACCTCCCGCAAGATCGTCAAGATGGTGCGAAACGCCGGGGCCAAGGAAGTGCACATGCGCATCTCCTCCCCTCCCACCAGCTACCCCTGCTACTACGGCATCGACACCCCCAACCGGAAAGAGCTGATCTCGGCCTCCCACACCATCGACGAGATCCGCCGCTACATCACCGCCGACAGCCTGGGGTACCTCTCCCACGACGGACTGATCCACTCGGTCGGCCCGGATAACACCACCCACTGCAAAGCCTGTTTCTCCGGCGACTACCCCATCAAATTCCCCAACATGGGGTTCGATCCGCAGCTGGACCTATTTGAAAAGGAGTACAAGAAATGACCGATCGGGAACGACTGAAGCAGATCATCCTGGAACTCTCCTACGAGAAGCGCAAAGTGACCCTCGCCTCCGGGCGGGAGAGCGACTTCTACTTCGACGGCAAGCAGACCACCCTCCACGCCGAAGGTGGGCTCCTGGTCGGCCGGCTTTTCTTCGAGGCGATCAAGGACGTAGAAGGAGTGCAGGCTGTGGGGGGGATCACCCTGGGGGCCGACCCCATCGCCACCGCCACCTCCATCGCCGCCTATCTGGCGGGGAAGCCGCTCCACGCCTTCATCATCCGGAAGGAGCCGAAGGGGCATGGCACCGGCCAGTGGCTGGAGGGGCGGAAGAACCTTCCGCAAGGGACCAAGGTCGTCATCGTCGAGGACGTGGTCACCACCGGCGGCTCCTCCATGAAGGCGGTGAACCGGGCCAAGGAAGAGGGACTGGACGTACTCGGAATCGTCTCCCTGGTGGACCGCGAAGAGGGGGGCCGGGAGAACATCGAGAAGGAAGGGTACTGGCTGAAGGCGATCTTCACCAAGGGCGAGCTGGTGGGGGCGTAGCCCCATGCCTCAGGAGGCGTTGAAACAAGGCGACGGTGCAGACCGTCGCCTTTGTCATATTCGAACAGATTGTGCAGCAGATGAATGGAATCGCCGGGGAAATACCCCGGCCAACATGGACAGCAATCTGAAAAGGTAGCCACATTGCGCAGAAACATCCTCATCTGCATAGCACTCATTGCTGTTACTTTTGCCGTCTACTGGCAGGTTGGTAACCATGAGTTCCTATCGTATGACGATGACGTCTATATTGTAAGCAACCCTCATGTCGCACAAGGGATAACCGTCGCTAATATCGTCTGGGCTTTCACTTCGGTAGAACAATGCAACTGGCACCCGGTAACCTGGTTGTCACACATGCTCGATGTTCAACTCTACGGCATGAACCCGGCCGGGCATCATCTGACGAATGTCGTCTTTCATACTATTGCCGCCCTCATTCTGTTTCTTCTGTTGGTCAGAGTTACTGGTGCGGTCTGGAAAAGCTCATTCGTAGCCGCAATGTTTGCACTCCATCCGTTGCATGTGGAGTCCGTAGCCTGGGCCGCGGAACGAAAAGATCTGCTGAGCGCGTGCTTTTTCTTTTTGACACTCCTGCTGTATGCGCGCTACGTGGAAACGCGTCGTAACAAGGCTGGATCATCTGTCGCGATCTATCTCCTCACACTCCTTTCATTTATGCTCGGACTGATGTCCAAGCCGATGCTGGTGACGCTGCCGGTCATTATGCTGCTTTGTGACTTTTGGCCTTTACGTCGTCTTGATACGGCGCCGGCGCCCACTCTCTCCTCACTGGTAACGGAAAAGATCCCTTTCTTTGCCTGCTCCCTTCTCTCTTCTGCGATAACTATCTACGCCCAGCGTGAGGGCGGGGCGATAGTGGTGCTTGATTGGGTTCCCATTGCCACCCGCTTACAAAATTCTCTTGTTTCATATAGCCGATACCTCATCAAAACCCTCTGGCCGCACGACCTGGCCGTCTTATACCCCTTCACCCTATCGATCCCTCTCTGGCAGGTAGCCTCTTCGGCCGTTCTGCTGCTTCTCATCTCCGTGGCGACAATTCGAGCAGGACGACACTATCCCTACCTTCCGGTCGGCTGGTTCTGGTTTCTTATAACCCTCTTTCCTGTAATTGGTCTTATCCAGGTAGGCAACCAGTCCATGGCTGATCGCTACATGTATATCCCGATCATCGGAATACTCATGATGTTTGCATGGGGGGTCCCCGCTTTACTGGGAGCAGAACAAGGGGTGGAGGACGTTGCGGGAAGAGTGAAAGGCAACCGGTGGATTCGTGAGGCAAACCGCAACACGGTTCTTGCACTACTCGCTGTTGTAACACTTGGCGCAGCAACAGCTGTCACCTGGCAGCAGGCAGGCTATTGGAACAACAATTTTTCTCTTTACCAACATGCACTCAAAGTTACAGCCGATAATTATATCATTCATTACAATCTGGGTGTCGCTTACGGCCGGACAGGAAACCTGGATGCGGCTATCAATGAATTCAAAGCAGCAGTGATGATAAAACCGAATGATTGGTCAGCGCGCAACTTGCTGGCTTCCACTCTTGCCGAGCGAGGCGATATCGATGCAGCAATTGCAGAATTGAATACTGCAGTATCGATAGATCCCAGCAATATGGCGGCTAAATACTCCCTTGAATACTGGCGCAACAGAAAGAACAGCATGAAATGATGCCCCTGTAGGACAACTCGGCAGCGAACTCCCGAACGTCTGACGTAACAGAGAGAGGACCCACTGGAAGAATTCGTCAAAATCATGTTGTCGTCCGGCAAAGCCGGCCTCGATCTGGCGCTCTACGTGCTGCTCCCGGTACTGGTCATCATGATGGGAATCATGAAGGTGGTCGAGGCCCGCGGGATTCTGGCCCTGGTCGCCAGGGTGCTGCGGCCGTTCCTCCGGCGCTTCGGCATCCCCGGCGCCGGTGCCTTTGCCATCGTGCAGATGATGCTGGTCAGCTTCGCCGCCCCTCTCGCCACCCTGGCGATCATGGAGAAGGACGGGACCTCGAAGCGGCAGATCGCCGCCACCCTGGCCATGGTCCTGACCCTGTCCCAAGCCAATGTGGTGTTCCCGATGGTAGCCGTGGGGCTGAACCTGGGCGTCATCATGCTGACCTCCATTGTCGGAGGGCTGGCGGCGGCAGCGCTCACCTACTACCTGTTCGCCCGTTCGGCCGACGACGCCAGCGCATCTGATGCCGGCTCGGTTCCTGATCCGGAAAAGGGGCGCCGGACCACGACCCTCAACCTCTTGATCGTCGGCGGCCAGGAGGCGATACAGGTCATCCTCGGGACCATCCCGATACTGATTCTGGCCATCTTCCTGGTGAACATCCTCAAGGCCACCGGCGCCATAGCCCTGCTGGAGACCCTGCTGACCCCGCTGTTCCGCCTGATCGGCTTTCCGCCGGTGGCCGTGCTCCCCCTGGCCACCAAATACCTGGCCGGCGGCACCGCCATGATGGGGGTCACCCTCAACCTGCTGAAAGAGGGGGCCATCACCACCCAGGAACTGAACCGGATGGCGGGATTCATCACCAATCCGTGCGACCTGGTCGGGGTGGCTGTGCTGATCTCGGCCGGCAATCGCTGCGCGTCGGTCGTCCGCCCGGCCATCGCCGGCGTGGTGGCAGGGATACTAATCCGCGGCGTGCTGCATCTGCTGATTTTCTAAGCTGTGGGGAGACGCAAGGCAGGACCGGCCGACTTTCGTTTAAAACCCGCGTCGGCGTAAAAACGGGATCCCAAAAACCGCCGGCTATGAGGACACCAGGGGGAGTGACCAACGGTTCAGATGCCGGACAGGAGCGGTTCGCACCCCGCACCAATCAGGCAGCTCTTCAGGTTCTCCGCCAGAGTAGTTGGACGCATGCTGCTGGCCCTGTTCCGGCCGTTCTGTTTCGAGCGGTACATCTCCAGGTCGGCCATGGCGACAATATCCTTCCACGAGCTGGGGCCGTCGCTCTTGATCGGATATGAGACGATGCCGCAGCTCAGGGTAACCATGCCGAATGGGCTCTGGCTGTGGGGTATCGCCACCCCCCGGATCTCTTTCATGATCCTTTCCACCAGGATTTCCGCCCCATCCAAGCCGGTCTCCGGGAGGAGCAGGAGCAGTTCCTCCCCTCCGTACCGATAGACACGGTCCGAGGTGCGTATACGCCCGACAATGGAGTCGGCAACAGTCTTCAGTGTGTCGTCTCCGGCCAGATGCCCGTACGTGTCGTTGTACCACTTGAAAAAATCTATATCGAAGAGGGCCACGCTGTAGGAACGACCATACCGGACCGCCTGGGCGTGGGTATGCTCCAGGTCCACCTCCATCGCCCGCCGGTTGCCGATCCCCATCAGGGCATCCACCAGGGAAAGGGCCTTGAGTTTGTCGTTGGCCTCCATCAGTTCCCGGGTCCGGGAGACAATGGACTCCTCGATGATCTCCCGCTGCTTTTCGTAGGTCTGGAAATGCGCCTTTGCCAGGTCGACCAGGGTGACGATCCCCGTGATCATCCCTTCGGTGTCCACCACCGGCAGGTGGCGGAATTTCCGTGCATTTGTGATCACAAGGGCGTCGAACAGGGAGGTCTGTTCCGTGATGGTCACGACCGGCCTGGACATGACATCCGCTGCCATTATCGGCGCAAACACCTCGTTCATGCCGTCCGCCAGAAGCCGGATGACGTCGAACTCGGTTATGATCCCTGCCGGGATATCGCCTTCCGTGATCACCACGCAGGAGCAGTGCGTGTCCCGCATCAGGCCGGTCACCTCCTTGAGGGTCGCATCCACGGTGGTGCAGACGACGGTTTCGGACATGATGCTGCTGACGAAGGTGTCTTGCATGGCGCTCTCCAGAGTGCAGATGTTGGATACATGCGCTGCCGCTCCACCGACGGGAACGCCTGACACGGGAGCAGCAGAGAAGCTTCGGACCGGAAAAGGGATGACGACGGGTGCTTGTCGGAAGGGAAAGCAGGGGGGATTCGCAGCTGTCGGTGGAAGCTTTATCGGAACGTAATTTCAAAGCTTTAACCAATTTGTAGCAGCAGACGAGATATCGGATATCGATCTCTCAAATATGGTATAAACTAGACCATCGGCCGGCATGGTTAGCGGGGCCTCACCATCATCCACAGGAACCGATGAACAGATCGCATGTCACAAGACTATTCCTCTCCCTGCTCCTGCTGCACCTCGGCACCGGCATTGCGTTCGCCGCCTTCCGTCCCGCGGCCTTCTCCACGGCCAGATCCTTCCCGGTCGGCCAGGCACCGGTCAGCGTTGCCCTGGGCGAATTCAACCAGGACGGCAATGCCGATCTGGTAATAGTCAACAGCGCCTCACGCACCATCACCATTCTCAGCGGCGATGGCGAAGGGTCATTTCACCAATCCCAGGAGATGTACGTCGGCCAGGCCCCAGCGGCCGTGCTGACAGCCGACTTCAACGGCGACGGCAAAAGCGACATCGCCGTTGCCCTGAAGGGGGAAAACAGCGTGGCGATCATCCTGGGAAACGGCGACGGCTCGTTTCGGCAACCGCTCTCCTACGCCGTCGGCAGCTCTCCGGTCGCCCTTGCCGTGGCCGATCTCAACAGCGACCGGGCACCCGACCTGATTGTTGCCAACCAGGACAGCAATACCATCTCCATCCTCTCCGGCATCGGCGACGGCTCCTTTGTCCCTTCGCTTACCCTGGCGACGGAGATTTCGCCGGTCACCATAGCCGTGGCCGACTTCAACCGCGACGGCCGGCGCGATATCGCCGTTGCATCATCGGCCCGGGGAAGCATTGCCGTTCACCTCGCCCTGGAGGACGGGACCTATTTCCAACCGATCGTTTCGGCAGCCGGCATGGGGGCCTGCTCCCTCTTCCCCCTGGACGTCAACAACGACAAGATTCTCGACATGATCGTGGCCAACAGGGATACCGGCACGGTCTCCGTGCTGCTCGGCGGCGGCAACGGGGCGTTCTACAACCGGACGGAATACCAGACCGGTCCGGGGCCGACAGCCGTAGCGGCAGCCGACCTCAACGGCGACCTGCGCATCGACCTGGCGGTCGTCAACACCGGGAGCAGCACCGTCTCCATCCTGCACGGCAATGGCAACGGCACTTTCAAAACGGCACTCAGCTTTGGTGCCGAACCGGCTCCGGCCGGCATCCTCATCTACGATTTCAACCGCGACGGTAAAAAGGACCTGGCGATCGCCACCGGCAGCATGAACGTCCTTGCCCTGTTCCTGAACGAAACGATCATGGAACCGGAGATTGTCGTTACCCCCGAATCCCACGATTTTGGCGAACTGATCGCCGAAAAAGGTATCGAGCCGCTCCTCCAGCCGTTCTCCATCGCCAACGAAGGAAACGCCACCCTCCTGGCCAGCAGCATGGTCTTTTCCGGCACCGGGGAGTCGATGTTCAAGGTGGTTTCCGGCGGCGGAGCCCCCTGCGCCGGCCTCCCCCCCAGCGTCCTTCCCAACGAGACCTGCACGTTCGCTGTCGGGTTCCTGCCGACCATTGGCGGCAGCCACTCCGCCGACCTGGTGATTGCCTCCAATGACCCCAAAACCCCTGAGCTGTACATCCCCCTTACCGGCAGCGGCGGCCAGCGCATGGCTAATCTGACCCTGCTCGGATTCGATGTCGGCTCAGGGACGGTCGACTTCGCAACCGGAGAACGCTGCACGTCGAACTGTTCCCAACCGTTTCCAAAGGGGACCCCCCTGGAACTCACCGCATCCCCTGACGCGGAAAGTCAATTCGCCGGCTGGACCGGCTGCGACACTGTTGCGGACAACGCCTGCCGCCTGCTGCTCGACAACAGTCGCACCGTCACCTCCCTGTTCCTGCCGCTGCCACCACCGGTCCGGCTGCTAGGTACGCCGATCCGCACTTTCCCCCGCCTGCAGGACGCCTACGCGAGCGCAGGGGGCGAGGCCGTCATCCAGATCAGGACCACGGCAGCTCCCCTTCCCCTTCGTGCCGACCGACCGCTACGAGTACGCATCAGCGGCGGCTTCGACCCTGAATTCAAGACCCAGACCGGTACCTCCCCCATCCTGGGGCCGGTGGTGATCACCGGTGGCACCGTGATCGTCGACCGTCTCTCCATCAGGTAGCGCCTTCCTTCAGAGAAGACATCACGCACTTATACAAATTATTACAACAGGTTATGCGAACGACTTGGCCGTTTTCTTGCAACATTCCAGGTATCCCAAGCGGCTCTCTTTCGGTACGAACCCATGAAAATCCGGCCAATATCGCTTCTGGTGCTCATTCAGCTTGTCTGTCTAAGTCCTGACAGGGCAACTGCCGTCCCGGCTGCTCCGGAGATTCACACGCTGCATCAGCCAGATGGCGGCGCCTTCACTGCGCGACAGTGGGGTGACGAATGGCAATCGGGCTGGGAAACCGACGAAGGGTTAACGATCGTTTTTGATACCGGTCTGAACGGTTGGGCCTATGCCGATCACGACGGACATGGCGGACTGACCAGCACCGGTCGCCGGGTCGACCGGGAGCTTCCCCCCCCACAGATGGAGAAAGGCATCCGCCCGCAGCAGCGGGTTGGCGGCCGGCGGCCGGTGCCGAGGCCGCTGCAACGGAACGCCCCAGGACCATCATTCACCACCGCTACCTCCGGTACGACGGCAACCGGTTCGTCAACGGCCTCTGGAGCGCCTGCGGCGCCGGAAACAAGAAACCTGCCGGTCATCCTGGTCAACTTCACCGACACCACCCCGACCTATACGACCCAGAACTTCAGCGACCTCCTTTTCGGCACCGGTACCTGGTCCATGAAGGATTATTACGAAGAGGTCTCCTCCGGCCTCCTGACCGTCTCATCCGGACCAACTGGCGTGGCTGGCTGGGTTACTGCAGGCAGCAACCACGATTATTACGGCCTGCAGACCCTCAACAGCAGCGACGCCTGGCCGGGAGACCTGGTCTATGAGGCAGTTCAACAGGCTGACGCGACCGTCGATTTTTCTGCCTACGACAACGATGGTGACTGCTATGTGGACGTGGTCGCCATTGTTCACCAGGGGACCGGCCAGGAGGCAAGCGGCAAAAGTAGCGATATCTGGTCCCACAGCTGGTCGCTGGCCGGCGCGAAATACTGGGGGAACAGCCACTACGGCCCCTTTACCACCAACGACACCTGCCGGACGAACCCGGCAAAAAAGGTAATTGTCGACAACTACATCATCCAGCCGGAAAAATTCGGCAGCGCCATCAGCACTGTCGGCGTGTTTGCCCACGAGTACGGCCATACCCTCGGGCTTCCCGACCTGTACGATACCGACGGGAGTTCGGAGGGGGTGGGAAACTGGAGCCTGATGGCCTCCGGTTCATGGACCGGCGTGAACAGGGGGGGCGACCGGCCGGCCCACCTGGATCCCTGGAGCAAATACGCACTGGGGTGGATTGCCCCGGTCGCGCTTTCCGTCCCGTCGCCAGGACGGAGTATTGCCGGTGTGGAGAGTGGCGGCGAGGTCCTGCAGTTCCGGGACGGCAGTCCGACGGCCGGCAGCGGCGAATACTTTCTGCTGGAGAACCGGCAGAAGACAGGGTTCGACTACGCCCTTCCCGGCTCCGGCCTGCTCCTCTGGCATATAGACGAAAGCAGGGGGGACAACACCAAGGAGTGGTACCCGGGCTGCACGAGTTGCAGCGGACATTATTGGGTGGCGGTGGTTCCGGCGGACAACCAGTATCACCTGGAGAAGAAGACGAACCGCGGTGATGCGGGCGATCCGTTTCCCGGAACCGCCAACCGCGTGGCAATCGACGGCAGCACGTCGCCGAACAACAACCTGTACAGTGGTGCCGCCAGCGGCTTCAGCATCGGCGCCATCAGCAGCTCCGGAGCGGTCATGACCGCCGACATTGTCCCGCCGGACAAGACTCCGCCCGTGACCACGATCACCACAACACCGTCGCCCCTGGCAAATTCCGGAGCAGGAACCTTCGGCTTCACCGCCAGCGAGAGCGCCACCTTCTCCTGTCGCATGGACGGCAGCGCCTGGAGCAGTTGCGCCACCCCCTACCCGTTCTCCGGACTGGCCGATGGGGGGCACACCTTTTCGGTTCGTGCCACCGACCTGAGCGCCAACCAGGAGACCGTCCCGCCGGTGTACAGCTGGACCATCGACACCGTCCCGCCTGAAACCGCCATTACCGCGTCGCCGGCCACCCCCGCGACGACTGCCGGCGGCAGTTTCTCTTTTTCCGCGTCCGAATCGGGGGGCAGTTACACCTGCGCCCTGGACAACGGCAACTGGACGCTCTGCACCACCCCGTTCAGCTTCAGCGGCCTGGCCGACGGCAATCACACCTTTTCGGTACGGGCCATCGATCCGGCAGGCAATATTGACCCGACCCCGGCAACGTACTCATGGACCATTGCCACAGCCGTTCCGCAACAGGTCAGACTTTCCGCCACCGGCCAACCGGCCGGCTATTTTGCCACCATCGGCGCAGCACTGGCGACGCTGCCGGCCAGCGTTGTCTCTTCTCTCCAGACCATTGACCTCACCTTTGCCGAATCCCTCGACCTGACCCGCTGCGAGACCGTGACCATCTCGGGGAGCTTCGACCCATCCTTTGCCACCCCCGCCGGGCCGACCCTCGTCCAGGGAACCGTGGCCATCACGTGCGGCACAATGGTTGTAGAGAACCTGTCAATCATGTAGTATCCAGAGCAGAATGCAGACAATCTTAGCCGCATACGGCGACCTATTGGCAGAAGTGGACCGCTGGTTCGCCGGCTGCCTGGAGCGCCACCCCGCTGAAATAGCCTGCACCAGCGGCTGCAACGCCTGCTGCTGCAGCCTGTTCGACATCACCCTGCTTGACGCCTGGCGCCTGAAAAGCGGTTTCGACCGGCTGCCGCTGACGACTCGCCGGCAGATTCTGGCAAAGGTTGAGGCCAGACTGGCGGAGATCCGCGAACAGTGGCCCGATTTTTCCGAACCGTACCTCCTCAATCTCCAACCGGAGGAGGAGTGGAGCAGGGTAGTGTCCGACGAGGACGAAACACCCTGCCCGCTTCTGACGGATGACGGCACGTGCCTCGTCTACGACGTCCGCCCCATGACCTGCCGACTGCACGGCCTGCCGCTCATCGATGTCTCCGGCGAGATAATGCACGATGAGTGGTGCACGATGAATCTGACCGGTTGCGCCGATCCTCTGACCCTGCCCGGCCTCGCCGGGGAATTCGACCGGATACTCCGGGACGAAGTACGTCTCGGCAGGCTTTTTTCGAAGCAGCTGCTGGGCGAAGTGGTCCATGAACTGGACACATTCATCCCGACAGCCGTACTGGTTGATTTTGAGGGGTTCGACTGGAAGGGGTGGTGGCAGGTGCACCGTAGCCGGGTTCTCCGGTTGCAGGCACCCTGAGGGACCATCAGGTACGTTTGAACATCTTCTCTATTTCGGAGAGGGTGATCGCGGTAACGACCGGCCGCCCGTGGGGACAGCGGGTGGCGAAATCGATGGCGTCCATCTGCCGGAAGAGCTCCCGAATCTCGGCCAGGGAGAGGCTCTGTCGGCCGCGCACCACGCTGTGGCAGGCAATGGTGGCCAGCAGCTCTTCGGTCAGATCGCTCACGGAACGGCTGCGACCGACCCCCTGCAGCTCCTCCAGGATATCCTGAACGGTACGGGCCGGGGGAAGCTGGGCGATATGCCGCGGCACCGCCTTGAGCAGCCACGTTTTTCCGCCAAAGTGCTCCAACTCGAAGCCGAGGCGGATCAGCTCCTGTTCGTTCTCGCTGGCAATCGCGCCGTGGGCGGGCGAGAGTTCGAGCGATTCAGGAAACAGGAGCCCCTGCCGTTCAATCCCCCCTGCTCCGTATTCGGCGCGCAGGCGCTCGAATGCAACCCTCTCGTGGGCCGCGTGCTGATCGATGATGACCAGATCGGTGCCATCCTGGCAAATGAGGTAGGCGGCATTGAATTGGCCGATGACTGTCAGTGCGGAGAAGTAACCCTCTCCGTGGGGCTGGTCGCTGGTCGGCTGCTCCGGCGGGGCCGGGACGATGTCGGTGCGCCCGACGGTCCCGGGGAACAACGTCCGGACCTCCTTCGCTGCATGTGGCTCCACTTGGGGACCGGATGTCATGGCGCTGGCGGCAACATGTCCGCCTGACCACGACCTGGGGAAGGACTCCTGGCGGTGCGGCGTCTGGGCATAACTCTGGAGCGCCTCACGTACCCTGGTCACCATCTCCTGGCCGGCAGATACCGGCGCGGCAGCATGACTCGCCACTTTCCCCTCGGTAAGCCAGGGAGCCGAGCGAATGGCTGCCTCGATCCCACCCTGGATGATGTCGTGGATTCTCCCCTGCTCACGGAACCTGACTTCATGCTTGGTCGGATGGACATTAACGTCCACATCGGCCGTTGGCAGGTCGATGAAAAGGACGACAACGGGATAGCGGCCCCGCTCCAGCACCTGCCGGTAGGCATTGAGGATGGAGTGCTGCACCACCCGGTCCCGTACGAACCGCCCGTTGATATACGTGTACAGCGACGACGAGGAGGAGCGGCTGCCGGCAGGGCCTCCCACCAGTCCATGCAGTGACACCGGTCCGTCGCTGTACTCCAAGGTGTAAAGGTCCCGGGCCAGCCGTTTGCCGAGCAGTTCCGCCGCCCGGCTCTCCAGGGTACCCGGCAGCGCACGGAAAACCACCTTCCCGTCGTTCAGATAGGTAAACCTGACATTGGACCTGGAGAGGGCAAGCCTGGTTAGAAGTTCCCCCACGTGGCCGGCCTCTGTTTCCGGACTCTTCATGAATTTCAGGCGGGCCGGGGTATTGAAGAAGAGATTGCGAACGGTAATGACGGTCCCTTCGGCCATGCCGAACTCCTTCACATCCCTGATGCGCCCCCCCTCGGCATAAATTTCGGTTCCTGCCAGGCTCCCCCGTTCACGGCTGCAGATGGTGCAGCGGGAAACCGAAGCAATCGAAGGGAGTGCCTCGCCCCTGAATCCAAGGGTGGCCAGATTGAAGAGGTCGCTGTCGCTGGCTATCTTGCTCGTGGCATGACGCTCCAGCGCAAGCAGAGCATCGTCCCTGGACATGCCGGAACCGTTGTCCGATACCCGGATCAGCCGCCTCCCCCCCCCCTCTATCTCCACCGTTATTTCCGTGCTCCCGGCGTCCAGGGCATTTTCCACCAGTTCTTTGACGACCGAGGCCGGACGCTCGACAACCTCGCCTGCGGCAATCTTGTTCGTGATCGATTCGGGGAGGATTTTGATACGGGAAGCCACAACAAACTCCTGAGCGCTGGGGGATTGGGTACATACGAAACAAAAAAAGCCGGAACCCGTCGGGTTCCGGCTTATCATGAGGCTGCAGACGTTGCAAGAATTTCTTGTTGACCGCCGAAGAAAGGCTTCTAGGCGTAAGTGGAAAATCCGCCCTTTTCGGCGTTCTGCGGGGGCGCCACGTTCTGAGTGTTCTTGGCCAGCATCGTGGCGACCTGATTCTGTGCATCGGCACTCTGCTTGAGGGCCACAACACCAAGCTGGGAATTGTTCATCTGGTCACGCAGATAGAGGGCCTGGTTCGCTACTGAACTGATTTCCATGAAAGCACACCTCCTATGTGCAGCCTACAAGAACTATATCGTCCTCTGCAAGCATTATCTTGAGGGAAGAATTGCCAGCCGTGCGGCGCGGCACAATAAATAGCCAGCAATGCCCATATTATCGGCACCACAAGCGCAACAATCCAAGCAGCCTACCGTAACACACCGTATTTTAAAGACGTTACAGCTTGGCAAAGTCATTGCTTAACCTCGAAAGACTTTTCCAACGAGGGAAAAGACGCTACCAATGGAGGTAAGCAATGGATTTGTCAACGGTGACAACGCTACGCGCCAGCACTGATGTGCTTTTTCTCATGCTGGGTGCCGTCATGGTCTTCGCCATGCATGCCGGATTCGCCTTTCTCGAGGTGGGAACGGTGCGGAAAAAGAACCAGGTCAATGCATTTGTAAAAATCCTTACCGATTGGGCGGTTTCCACCGTCGTCTATTTTCTGATCGGCTTTCCCCTAGCCTATGGAATATCCTTCCTCAAGCCGGCGGACCAACTTCTGGCGGCCAACCAGGGCTATGATCTGGTCCATTACTTTTTCCTACTCTGCTTTGCCGCCTGCATACCGGCCATCATCTCCGGAGGGATTGCCGAACGGGCCAAATTCTGGCCCCAGGTACTGGCCGGAGCCATCTTTGCCGGCGTAACCTACCCCCTGTTCGAATCCTTTGTCTGGGGCAGAAACAGCTCAATTCTTCAGGATCTCTGCAAACGGATCGGAGGAGCCGAGTTCCATGACTATGCCGGCTCCGTTGTCGTTCACTCTCTGGGAGGCTGGATAGCCTTACCGGCCGTTCTGATCCTGGGCCCCCGCATGGGCCGGTACATGAGGGGGAAATCCCACCCGATCCCGGTCAGCAATATTCCGTTCCTGGCGCTTGGTTCCTGGGTGCTGGCAATAGGTTGGTTCGGGTTCAACGTCATGAGCGCCGGCCATCTGGACAAGATATCCGGACTTGTTGCGGTAAATTCTCTGCTGGCAATGGTTGGAGGAATACTCGTTGCCGTTCTGGTCAGCAAGAACGACCCCGGTTTTGCCCATAACGGTGCACTTGCCGGTCTGATCGCCGTATGTGCCGGAAGCGACATCATGCATCCGCTGGGCGCCTTTGTTACCGGAGGGATTGCTTCCCTGATTTTTGTGTATGGATTCCAGTTGGAGCAGGAGAAACTCAAGATAGACGATGTCCTTGGCGTATGGCCACTCCATGGGGTTATCGGTTCATGGGGGGGGATCGCAGCCGGGTTCTTCGGCCTCAAGGAGTTGGGTGGGGTGGGAGGCGTATCGCTCTTGTCGCAGGGCATAGGCACGATTGCCGCCATACTGTTCGCCCTTGCCAACGCCTTTCTGGTGTATGGTATTCTGTCAAAGACTGCGGGTATCCGTCTCAGCGACGAAGAAGAATTCGCCGGCGCCGATCTGAGCATTCATTCCATCGGTGCCTATCCGGAAGAACATGTGCGCTAGCGTCTACCGAAACTGACAGAAACGAAAAAGGCCCGCATTTTAGCGGGCCTTTTTCGTTCACGTAACCACAGCACGTAACGTACGGCTATCCACCCAGTCCGTTCTGCATAAAAGAAAGCATTTTCTGGGCAACATCCTTGCTGTTGACCTGGTACTTGCCGGAATCAACCTGCGATTTCAACGCTTCCACGCGATCCGCCCGGAATCCGGCCTCCTGCTCATTGCCTTTGGAAACTGCCTGGTTGATCTTTTCGGCCGTCTTGGAAATCTCGAGACGGTCTCTTTCTACCTGGGCCTGTGCGCCGGCAGCCTTCTTATCATCCCGGTCGACCTGAGGTGACTGGTCAACCCGTTCGGCACGAGGAGCCTGCAGTCCGGTCTGCGGTAAATTTCCATCAATTTTCATAACGAGCCGCCTCCCTTCTCACTCTGCACTACTATATCTAATTCGGCCCGTCCACCGGAAACTTAAGCTAAAACAGTAGCAACAAACATTATAATCATCCAATAAAAACAAAAGATCATCCATTTCGCTCGACCAGCACAAGCACCTCTTCCAGGCGGGAGGTATTTACAAACGGACGGAGTTCGATGGTCTGAAAAATGCCGTACTCACCCTTGCGGACCATGGTCACTTCACCCACAGGAAGCCCTTTGGGAAAGATCTGGCCAATCCCGGAGGAGACGATGACATCGCCAACCTTGATATCCTCCTCCCGCATGGCGAATTCCATCGAACAACGCCCATCACCTTTCCCTTTCACTACGCCTCGAGCCCTTGAGCGCTGGACAATGCCGGCGATCGAACTGGCATGGTCTGTCAGGAGCAGCACCCGCGAACTGCCGGCAGCCACCTTGATGAGTTGGCCGACGACACCGCTGGCGGCGACTACCGGCATCCCCTCCTGAAGTCCATCGACAGCCCCCCGGTCGATAAGGATGGTTCTGAACCACGGAGAGCTGTCCTCGCCGATTACATGCGCAGCCAATATCGCGTCGGGCTGTCCGGCCTTCAGGTTCAGCAGCTTCTGAAGGCGGTCACTGGCTAGCACAGCCTCCTGGCTTTGAACCAACCGATTATTGAGCGTCTTGATGGTTTCCCTCAATTGACGGTTTTCCTGGCGAACCCCCACCAAGTCTATGTAATCGTTCCAGACGTCCGCGACACCCCTGTTTATCTGGGCAACGACACCGACAAACGGGGCCGTGAAGGTAAGAACCGACCGCTCGAACGGGGTGAGTCGTTCCTTGTTTTTCAAGTTGAGGGAGTAAAAAATGAGGGCGGCCAAAAAAATGAGGCCGATGATAAAGGCGGTACGATATCTTTTCAGCAGGTCCAGCATGGGAATACCTGAATATACATGGAGGGGGCCGACGGCCCCCCATACATCAGCACTTTAGCCTCACACTCCGATGGAGCACGGGGCAGGAGATGATCAGTCGAGAATGAACAAAGAGTCCGCCGCTTCTTCGTGGCGGATCTCATCCACCGGACAGCACTTCCCTTCCCCTGCATAGAGTCGATTCGGCGCGTTAAACACCAAACCGTTCTCAGTCCCGATATTGCGATATGCATGCACGATCCCGGGGGGGACGATGACCATCTGCGGGCTGTCAGCGCCGGCATAAAAGACCTGCTTTACACCGCAGGTGGGGGAATCGGGCCGGATATCCCACAGGTATATCTTGAAATTGGACGGTCCGATAAAGCAGAAATAATCGGTCTGCTCCACATGCTCATGGGGACCGCGGGAAATACCGGGCTGGGTCATGGAAAAATAGGCCATGACCGGCATTAGCTCAGGTGCGGTCTCATCAGAGCGGAACAGTTCGGCAAGCCAGCCTCGTTCATCCAGAAACTTGGCCAGCGGGCGGACCACCACATCATGAACCTTCCCCTTCTGGAACGTCTTCACCATACCCATCAGTTCTTCCCCTCCAATCCGCAGAGATCCGCCTCGTTGTACACCCGCTGCAGATACTCACGGTAGCTCGATTTAGGCGTATCCTCGATGATCGCCGCCATCTGCCGGCAGCTGACAAACCCTTTACGCAGGGCGATTTCCTCAAGGCACGCGATTTTTAGACCTTGCCGCGCCTCAAGCGTGCCGATGAAATGGCTCGCCTCCAACAGGCTCTGATGGGTTCCAGTGTCGAGCCAGGCGATGCCGCGACCGAGTTTTTCCACCCTGAGCGTTCCACGCCGGAGGTATTCGAGATTCACGTCGGTGATCTCAAGCTCGCCCCGGGCAGAAGGCTTCATCTCTCTGGCGATCTGCACCACCGAGCTATCATAGAGATAGAGACCGGGAACCGCATAGTTGGTCCTCGGTTTCGCCGGCTTTTCTTCGATCCCGATGGCCGTTCCATTACTGTCGAACTCGACCACACCGTAGCGCTCGGGATCATTGACGTAGTACCCAAAGATGAGCGCTCCATCGGTGAAATCGGTGGCCAACCGATCGAGTCCCATCTTGCCGTAAAAGATATTGTCGCCAAGTATCAGGCAGACCGGATCGCCGTCGATGAACTCCTCACCGACGAGAAATGCCTGGGCGATCCCCTTCGGTTCGGGCTGAACCTTGTAGCTGAGCCTGATCCCCCAGCGGGAACCGTCACCCAGGAGTGCCTGAAAACGAGGCGTATCGTGCGGAGTGGAAATGATCAGGATCTCGTCGATCCCCGCCGTCATGAGCGTGGCAAGGGGATAATAGATCATCGGTTTGTCGTACACCGGCTGCAACTGCTTGCTGGCCACCAGGGTCAGGGGGTAGAGCCTGCTTCCCGCCCCGCCGGCCAGAATGATCCCTTTGCGAATTGTCATGATGGGCACCGATCCGTTGATATCGAACTACACGGCTAAGCACACGATTTTTAGCACACCCGCCAAATCAGGTCAAACGCAAATGCGGTGACTACTCCGTGGCCAGTATCCTGCGGGCCGCCTCGGCAAGATCGTCGCACACCGGCACTCCCGGCGGAACCCGGTCCGCATGACCGGCTCCATAGCCGGTCCGGACCAGAATCGGCCGGCACCCGGCAGCCTGTGCTGCTTCAACGTCCGCCATCTTGTCTCCCACCAGATAGGATGCGCCGAGATCGACGTGCCACTCGCGGGCCGCCGTAAGCAGCATCCCGGGTAACGGCTTGCGGCAGTCACACTCGCGGCGATAGTCGCCTATGCCATGCTTCGGATGATGGGGACAAAAATAGTAGGCATCCACCGATGCTCCCACCAGGGCCAGTTCGTTGTCCATGTGGGCATGGAGGCGGGCCAGAGCGGCCTCGTCGTAGTACCCCCGGCCGATACCGGACTGATTGGTAACCACGATAACCAGGAAGCCGGCCCGGCGCAGCTCCCGGATCGCTTCGGGCGCGCCGGGAATAAAGGCAAAATCCTCCACCCGGTGGAGATATTCACGCTCTTCGTTGATGGTACCGTCACGATCCAGAAAGACCGCCCGTTGTGGCGTCATTTCTACCTCTGCTGCTGAAACAGGCGTTTTTCAAGCAGGTCGCAGATGATGTGGATAATGGTGAGATGACCTTCCTGAATGCGCGGGGTGTCGTCGCTGGGCACAACCAGCGCCAGGTCGGCCTCCTCCCGGATGCAGCCGCCATCCTTGCCGAGCAGGCCGATCGTCCGGCACCCCATGCTGCGCGCCAGGGCCAGTGCGGCAAAGACGTTCGGCGAATTGCCGCTGGTGGAGATCCCTATGACCACGTCGCCGGCCTGGGCCAGCCCTTCCACCTGGCGGGCGAAAACCCGGTCGAAACCGTAATCGTTTCCCAGCGCGGTCAGAATGGAGGTGTCGGTGGTGAGGGCGATGGCGGGGAGCGCCCGGCGCTCAAGCTTGAAGCGGCCGATGATTTCGGCGGCAAAATGCTGGGCATCGGCAGCCGAACCGCCGTTTCCCATGACCAGCAGCTTTTTCCCCTGGGCCATGGTAGCGATCAGCATCTCGACCGCCTCGGCAATTCGATCGGTAAGGGTCCGTTCGATCTCCGCAATTACCTGGACGTGGTGCTGCAACTGAAGCCGGATTTCCTCGTTCACGCCATGCACTCCTTTCGCTCGTTCAACGTTCACCCGGCAGGACGCCGGCAAAACGTATTGCCTGATTTTCGCGGATGCCGCGGTCAAACGCTTCAAAGTCGAGCGCGCGGTCCTGTCCCGGAACGGTTGCACCGGCCGGACTCTTGACGAACTCAACCATGGGAAACTGCTCGGCCAACTCGCTGGCGCTCCGTCGAGCAGAGCGCTCGGGCATCATGACAGGAAGCCGGAGGACCCGAAGCCGGTCGTGGCTGGCCGTCAATCCGGCCTCCCGAAGCTCCTTGAACACGCGGGAATGGGCCAGCAATGTACAGCCGTGCCCTTGCCGGACAGCCAGCAGGGCCAGTTCCCCTACAGCCGACACCTCCTCGGGCCGGGTATCGCCAGGAAGATACAGGCAATACCGTCGCTCGATGCCCCAGGCTTCTTCGTAGCGAATCTTACCGTCGCCCTGCCGTACCTGGCGCGCGGCAGAAGATCCATAGAGCTTTGCCGGAAGCAGGTCCACAACCACCTGAGGCGCCACAGCGGTACGGAACCCGGCCCGCCACGCCCGGCGGGAGTAGTCCCGCAGACACCACTCTTCGTCCCACAACTCTTCGTCAAAGCCGCCGATCCGTTCGAACAGCTCCCCCTTCACCAGCATCGCACTGAACGAGCCATGGTCATGCTCCGCGAAGATGCTCCCGGATTTCGCCTTTTCATGCGCCTGCAGCAAGCCGGCCGGCACCGCCATGCCGACATCGGCCGGGGATGCAGCGGCCAGGAGCCCGTCCAGCCAACCGGGGCGCACCCTGGTCGTACAGTGCAGGAGGACCCGCATCGGGGCATCGGATCGGGCAAGGCCGGCATTTACCGCCCGGACGTGGCCCAGGTTCCGCTCAAAGGAAATGAAGAGCGCACGCTCGTCAAGATGCTCGGCAACCGCTTCGACAAGCTGCTCGGTCTCCCGCTCGCAACCGTTGTTGAGGAAGATGAAACGGGCCTCCGCGGTGTTCTCCACTAGGCTCGCCACCGCACTCCCCACCTGAGTCGCGTCTCCCCAGATCGGGATGATCAGGTCAACGGCCGGGGTGCCCGCGTCGGTATCGCCAGAGGTATGGCCAGTATCTGAATTCTTCATGGTCGAATGGATAAAAAAAGGCCAAAGGAGTCCCTTCAGCCTTGTCGTTCAGGGTGTCGCTGCGTGCCTCACGACGAAACAGCAACGCTCCGCAGGAGGTTCAACTCGTCCAGCGCCTTGCCGGAGCCGAGAACGACGCATGAAAGGGGATCTTCAGCGATGAAAACCGGCAGTCCGGTCTCCTCGCGGATCAACAGGTCCAGATTGCGCAAAAGGGCACCGCCGCCGGCCAGGAAGATCCCCTTGTCGACAATGTCGGCCGCCAGTTCGGGCGGGGTCCGCTCCAGGCAGATCTTGACCGCGTCGACAATGGCATTCACCGGTTCGGAGAGTGCGTCCCGGATCTCGTCAGAATTGATTTCCTGGGTCTTGGGAATACCGGATACCAAGTCACGCCCCTTCACTTCCATGGTCCGCACTTCTCCCGCGGAATAAGCTTCGCCGATCTCGATCTTGATCGTCTCGGCCTTCTGGTCGCCGATGAGCAGGTTGTACTTCCGCTTGATGTACTGGACGATCGCCTCGTCCATCTTGTCTCCACCGACCCGTACCGACCTGGTATAGACGATGCCGGCAAGGGAGATGACCGCCACCTCGGTGGTGCCGCCGCCGATATCGACGATCATGTTCCCCGAAGCCTCGGTAATGGGGAGGCCCGCACCGATGGCAGCGGCCATCGGCTCCTCGATCAGGTATACCTCACGGGCGCCTGCGGATTCGGCCGACTCCTTGACCGCCCTCTTCTCCACCTGGGTGATGCCGGAGGGGACACAGATGACGATACGGGGACGCACCAGCGTCTTCCGGTTATGAACCTTGTGAATGAAGTGCCGGAGCATCTCTTCAGTGATGTCGAAATCGGCGATCACGCCGTCTTTCATGGGGCGAATGGCGGTGATATTGCCGGGAGTGCGGCCCAGCATCTTCTTCGCCTCCATCCCGACGGCAAGCGCCTTCTGCTGACCGCTGGGGGTCCTCTGTACCGCCACGACGGACGGTTCCCGGATCACAATCCCTTTACCCTTGAGGTAGACGAGGGTGTTGGCCGTCCCCAGGTCGATGGCCAGATCATTGGAAAACATACCAAACAGATAATCAAATATTTTCAACATGACGCCTCTCTGCAGAACAATCGTTAAGTATGCGAAAAAAGAATTTTTATAACAAAATCAGCGGACTGTTGCAAGCGTTAATGCCCTTTCCCGGCCAATTTGCGGAAAAACCGGCAGACAGTGGGGGCTGGTGCCGCTCCAGAGCCGTTTGTACGCCTTGCGCCAGGGTGGTCTTATGGTAATGTTGTCCAATATTCCCGTCGGAGAACAGTGTTCATGGATCAGCGGCTCCTCAGTTCGCTCCTCAGACCAGAAGCCTTTCCGGAACCGACCACGTCGGTCTCCCTGCAGCAGACCCATGTTTCCTGGCTCCTTTTCACCGACGACCATGTCTACAAAATCAAGAAGCCGGTGGATTTCGGCTTTCTCAACTTCACCACCATGGACCGACGACGCTTTTACTGCCACGAGGAAGTTCGCCTCAACAGCCGCCTCTCGCCGGATCTGTACGAAGGGGTCATAGAAATCCGCGAGACGTCTGACGGCGCACTCTTCGACGGCGTGGGGCGGGTGGTCGACTATGCGGTGAAAATGCGACGCCTGCCTGCGGAGCGGATGCTGGACCGACTGCTGGAGCAGGATGGGTTGACTCCTGAGCGAGTCCGCGAACTCGCCCGCGTCATTGCCGCATTCCACCTGGATGCGGACAGGGGAGACGACATCAGCTCCTACGGGAAGATCGACGCCCTCCGGCGAAACTGGACCGAAAGCATCGAACAGGCGACGACGTTCGTACCCGAATGCATTCCACAAGCCCATCTGGCGGAAATCCGTTCATGGGCGACACGGTTCATGACCGAGCAGGAAGCGCTCTTTGCCAGACGGCGTGACGACGGCTTTATCCGCGACTGCGACGGCGACCTTCACCTGGGAAACATCTGCCTTACTGACCGGTTCCATATCTTCGACTGCATAGAGTTCAACGAGCGTTTCCGCTATATCGATACCGCTGCGGACCTGGCCTTTCTCCTCATGGACCTCGACTTCCACGGTCGCAGGGACCTCTCCTCACTCCTGCTGGAGGAGTATCTGGCCGCTACCTCCGACCGGGACCTCCCCCTGCTGCAGGATTTCTACCAGGTCTACCGGGCCTTTGTCCGGGGAAAGGTGACTGCCTTACGCCTGAACGACCCGTCCACCCCGTCCGAGGAGAGGAGCGGCATCAGGGAAACGGCAACGTCCTATTTCCGGATGGCGCGGGGCTACCTCCTCCGCCCGAAGCTCCCCCTGACACTCTTCATCACCTGCGGTGTGATGGGGAGCGGCAAAAGCACCATAGCCCGCCTGATCGCGAGGGAACTCGGGCTCGTCTGGTTCCGCTCCGACCGGACCAGAAAAACGCTTGCCGGCGCCCGGGCCTCCTCAGGCGGGACGGAAGAGTTCGGCGCGGGACTCTACACCCCGGAGATGAACGAGGCCACGTATGGCGAGCTTGCCCGCCTGACGGACGATCAACTGGCCGCCGGGCGGAGTGTGGTGGTGGACGCGACCTTCTGCAGAAGGGCCGACAGGGAGGCGTTCCGCCGACTGGCGACCGGAAAGGGCGCCCGTTGCATCACCATCGCCGTCGAGGCCACCCGCGAACTGCTCACCGCGAGGCTGCAGCGCCGCTACGACGAAGGGTGCGACATCTCCGACGGCAGGCCAGAACTGCTGGATGGGCAGGCAGCAACCTTCGAACCGGCGAACCGCGATGAAGGAGAGCTGATCCGGCTCGCCTCCACCGGGCACCCTTTTGCCCTGACCGAACAGATACTGGGGGAGCTTGGTCTGACATGACACCGCTCAGGCGCTGGAAAAAACGTTTTTTCAAACACCTGCGCCTCATGGAGTCGTGGGTGCTTTTCTTTCTCCTTGGCCTCCTGATGATGAACTATCCATTTATCCACATCTTCAATAAGAATATCCAATTGTTCGGCGTGCCGCTCCTTTTCCTCTACCTGATGGGAGGCTGGGCAGTCTCCATCTTTGTTATCTTCCTTTTCAGTAAGGCCATGGGGGAAAGTGGCAGCCACAAGGAGGAACGGCGTTGAGCGTCGGACTGGAAACAGTCACAGGGGTTTCCCTCCTCTACGTGATCCTCCTCTTTCTGATCGCCTATTACGCCCACGCTAAAGGCAAACAGGGGGAGAGCATTGTTTCCAACCCCTACATCTACTCCCTGTCAATTGCCGTCTACTGCACCTCCTGGACCTTCTACGGCAGTGTCGGCAAGGCTGCCACCACCGGCCTGGATTTCATCCTCATCTACCTGGGGCCCTCCCTTACTGCCTTCGCCTGGTGGCTGATCCTGCGCAAGATCATCAGGATCACCAAGGAAAACAACATCACCTCGATCGCCGACTTCCTCAGCTCGCGCTACGGCAAATCCCAATGGCTCGGCGCCCTGATCACCGTCATCGCCATCCTGGGGATAGTGCCGTATGTGGCACTTCAACTCAAGGCAGTCTCCACCACCTTTCAGATCATCTGCGGCGAACAGTACCTGACACTCCCCGAACAGGTCTTCGGCCCCGGCGCCGTCCTCCATTCGGGCTTCATTGCCGCCGTCATCCTGAGCGCGTTCGGTGTCATATTCGGCGCCCGCACCCTCCGGTCGTCGGAGCGGCACGAAGGGCTGGTCGCCGCCGTCGCCTTCGAATCGATCGTCAAACTGGTAGCATTCCTGATCGTCGGCATTTTTGTCACCTATGTCATGTTCGACGGGTTTACCGACATATTTTCCCGTCTCCGCACGCTGCCAAACGTCTACGACCACCTGACCACCTTCGGCGGCGAGGGAGAACCGGATTATGCCAACTGGTTCACCATGCTCTTTCTCTCCATGAGCGGCATCATGTTCCTCCCCCGCCAATTTCACATCATGGTGATCGAGAACTCCTCCGAGGAGCATATCAAGGAGGCGATGTGGCGTTTCCCCGCCTATCTGTTCGCCATCAACCTCTTCGTGATTCCGATCGCCTTCGGCGGCATCCTTTTTACCGGCAGCGCCAGAGGCGCCGATTACTTCGTCCTCTCGCTCCCTCTTCAGAGCGGCCACTCATGGATTGCCCTGCTCGCCTTCCTGGGGGGATTTTCCGCGGCAGCCGGCATGGTCATGACCGAATCGGTAGCGGTCTCCACAATGTTTCTGAACCACCTGATCATGCCGATCGTGGTGAAACTGACCCCGCGCACGTGGTTTCCGCTGCTGCTCATAAACCTGAAAAGGCTCGGCATTTTCATTGTCATCTTCCTCGGTTATGCCTACAACCTGATGCTGGGCAACACCTACACCCTGGTGAATATCGGACTGATATCCTTCGCGGCCACGGCCCAGTTCGTCCCGGCCATGCTGGGCGCCCTCTACTGGCGCCGCGGCAACAAGGCGGGAGCCATCAGCGGCATCTTCTGCGGTTTTCTGGTCTGGTTTTACTCCCTGCTCCTCCCCTCGTTCATCCAGTCAGGCTGGTGGAAAACAGACATCCTGGAAAAGGGGCTGTTCGGCATCGCACTCCTGAAACCGACCGAACTTTTCGGTCTCTCAGGCTTCGACATCTGGAGCCACGCCCTCTTCTGGAGCATGTTCTTCAATGCCGGCTGCTACCTCTTCTGTTCCATCGTCCTGAAAACCGACGACGCGGAACGGGAGCAGGGACGAAAGTTCGTCGACGTATTCCGGCCTCGGGGAGAGGAGCCCCACTGGGAGACGAAGCGTCTGTCGAAGCCGGTCACCATCATGCAGTTCGTCACCCTGCTGGCCAAATTCACCGGAGAGCAGCAGGCGTATGCCGCCATCAGCGAATACCTTGGCAACCGGGAGATCGACGAAAAAGGTGGCGTTTCGGAATTCGAACTCCCCAACTTGAAACGGTTCGTTGAGAAGACCCTGGCAGGTTCGGTCGGGGCGGCTGCAGCTGGTGCCATCGTTGAAAGTTATCTCTCGGACGTCGGCTCAAAGATGGAGTCGTTCTACGACATTTTCAGCTCGGTCCGGACGTCTCTGGAAGAGAGCCGCGAAGCGCTCTACGTCCGGCTCAAGGCCTCCGAGATCATGAACCGGTCCCTTGATATCCGGATCATCATGGAAGACCTGCTGGAACTGCTCATCAAGGAATTCAAGTTCGACCTGGCTGTGGTCAGAACAGTGGAGAGCAGCGGCACTCTCAAAGTCCAGTGTTTCAAGGGGATAGAAGCGGATGCCATCCTCGGCAACACCATCGTCCCCGAGGTGGACACCTACATCGGGGAGGCATTTCTTACCAACAAGCCCCAGTTCGTCAACGACGCCCGCAACATCACCAAGGCGCGCACCCAGTCCATCCTGGCCCAGCAGAATTTCAGCTCCTTCGCGCACATCCCGATCGCCCGGGAGGGTGAGCCGGCAACCGGCATCCTGTCGGTCTTCTCGATGACCATCGTCGGCCTCTTCACCGAGCCGTTTCTGAACCTGCTTGCCAGCCTTGCCGGCCAGCTCGCCCAGGCGGTCAAGATCGTCGAGGAGCGTGAAGCACGCGAGCAGGAGCGACGCGAGAAGGAAAAAGCCCTCCTGGAGACCGCCAGGGTCACCAGGGACATGGAACTGGCCAAGCAGATCCAACTCTCGCTGCTCCCCGACACCCCTCCGTCCATACCGGGGATCGATTTTGCCAGCCGATGCGTGCCGGCCACCCACATCGGCGGAGACTATTACGACTACTTCACCCGCAGCCCCGAGATCATCGACTTTGTCATTGCCGACGTTTCCGGACACAGCGTCGGTGCGGCCCTGATCATGGTCGAAACCAGGTCGGTCCTGAGGGCCCAGGCCATGACCTCCTCCAGTACCGGCGACATCATCAGGCAGCTGAATGCATTGCTCTACGAAGATCTATCCCGGGCCGAGCTCTTCATCAGCATGTTCTACGCGAAATACGACGCCGGGAACAAGAGCCTCCGCTATTCCAGCGCCGGCCACAACCTGCCGCTCCTCTACCGGCACAGCGAAAGAAGCTGCGAGGAGCTCGACGCCGAAGGGATGATCCTGGGGGTCAAGCCGGTAGTGGAGTTTGAGGAGAAACAGCTCGGCATGGCCGCGGGTGACGTCCTTCTGCTGTATACCGACGGCATAACCGAAGCGGAAAACGAGACAGGAGAAATGTT
Source organism: uncultured Geobacter sp. (assembly GCA_964431365.1). GTDB lineage: Bacteria > Desulfobacterota > Desulfuromonadia > Geobacterales > DSM-12255 > Geomobilibacter. Next base: position 27,186 of record CAYSJJ010000054.1, read on the forward strand.
CGGCACCGAGCGGTTGATAACGGTATTGAAGAATCAGGCCGAACTTGAAGCAGCGGCAATCGTGGAGGGAATCTATCGGGAGGTCAAGCTCTTCACCCGCGCGGAAAACCAGACCGACGACATATCGGTGGTGGTTCTGAAAATGCTGTGGTAATACATGAACAGATTCAATTGTCGCAAGATTCGATGATTGTGTAATAATGAAATAAATTCAGGAACAAACATCACGCAAGGAGACCCGCCATGAACCTGAAATCAGAGATACGCAGCAACGTCATAATTCTCGAAGTGCAGGAAGAGCGCCTTGATGCGCACAATTCCGGAGACCTGAAGAGTGCAATGCTGAAGTTTTTCGAGGAAGGAAACAAGAACATCCTGATCGACCTCAAGGATGTCCGGTTCATCGACAGTTCGGGACTGGGAGCCCTGGTTTCAGGATTCAAAAACGCCATCTCCCATCAGGGGAGCCTGAAACTGGCATCCTTGCAGCCGCAGGTCAAATCCATGTTCGAGCTTACCCGGCTCCACCGCGTCTTCGAGATCTTCACCTCCATGAGCGAAGCCGTCGAAAGCTTCTAAGGAGCAGACCATGGGCGACAACTCAATAGCAGTTGAAATCAAGGTGCCCAATCAGACTCGCTACTTAAGCCTGATCGGTCGAATCGGTGAAGACGTGGCCCGGGAGCTGAACCGCTACTCAGGGGACCGGGAAACGCTGGCCTACCACATAAACCTGGTCCTGACGGAGGCCATGGTGAATGCCATCAAGTATGCCGCCAAGGGAGACACGGAAAATACGGTGCACATCCGCATCCATATTACCGACGATGCGCTGGCCATCAATGTCTTCGATCACGGTCAGGGATTCGATATCAACAATATTCCGGACCCGGATTTTGAAACGATCGAGGATCGAGGGCGGGGAATATTCCTGATCAAGGCGCTCATGGACAAGGTCTGCTATCGGAAGGAGGCCGACGGGAATGTGCTGGAGATGATCAAGAAACTGACGTGAAGAGCAGGAGCGGAATTATCTAAAACTCACCCTTTCGATAGACCCGCCAGAGCATGATCCCGCCCAACACCAGCATCGGCAGGCTCAGCAACTGTCCCATGGTGGCCACGCCAGCAATGAATCCTATCTGCTGATCCGGCTCGCGGAAGAATTCGACGATAAATCTGAACAGGCCATAGCCGGCAATGAAGGTCCAGAAGATGGCGCCATCCGGGTGCCTGCGACCGGAAATCGTTCGCAGGATCAGGAAGAGCAGCCCTCCCTCCAGTAACGCCTCGTACAGCTGCGAGGGGTGACGTGGCAGCGGTCCGCCACCGGGAAAGATCACCCCCCACGGCAGATCGGTCGTCCGCCCGAAGAGCTCACCATTGATGAAATTGCCGATTCGCCCCAGCCCGAGCCCTACCGGGGCAGGAAGGAAGCCGAGGTCCGCCAGTTGCCAGAAGCTGAGCCCCTTCTTCCTGCCGAACCAGAAACCGGCGATAATCCCGCCGATCAACCCGCCGTGGAACGACATCCCCCCCTCCCAGACTGCGAACAGCTTCAGGGGGTGGGCCAGGTAGTAGGAGAGGTTGTAGAAGAGAATATACCCGGAACGGCCGCCGACAACGATCCCGAGGGCCACCGAGAAGACCAGGTCTGCCACGTCGTCCTTGGAGAGCGGCAACTGCTTGCGGCGGGCCGCGCCGAGAATCAAGAAGTACGCTGCGGCAAAACCGAGGATGTACATGAGGCCGTACCAACGGAACTCAAGGGGACCGAGACGGAGAAAAACCGGGTCTATCGAAGGGAAGCTCATCTGCATTCCTGGAAAATGATCTAACGGCCGATTACCGGCGAGATCGCCGGGAACCGGGGAAAACTAGCACCTCGGGATGCCACGGTCAAGCTGAATCCTGACCAGCGTCACCGGGTGGGTCGCTCCCTCTTCCCAGCAGATGAAAAACTGACACTCAAGAATAATCCGTTAATGACGATGCACGACTAAACAGTTCGATGGCGTGAGTTTAATGACGATATCAACGGAAGGACAGCACGAAAGGAGAGACGACCATGAGCAGCAATCTGCCCGTACACGTTGAAAAGAGCACTGCTCTTCCGGACGAACCTCTGCACGTCGTCGGCTTCAGCGTCGGGAACGAAGAATTCTGCGTCGACATCCTGAAGGTTCAGGAGATTATCCGGATGGTGCCCATCACCGTCATGCCCAATGCCCCGGATTTTGTCGAAGGGGTCATCGACCTGCGCGGCAGGGTTATCCCGATCATCGATTTCCGGAAACGCTTTCATCTGTATGGCGAAACAGGGACCGATGAGGAGAAGAGGATCATTGTCGCGGTCTACCGCGATGTGGTCATGGGGATGATAGTCGACAGGGTTTCGCAGGTGATGAAACTTGCGCCGGACCAGATATCACCGGCGCCAGCGGTCGTAAAGGGGGTTGAAACGGATTATATCATCGGGGTGGCACGGGTCGGCGAGAAGCTGGTGGTCGTCCTCGACCTGGAAGAACTTTTTGCTGAGTACGAGATGGATGCTACGGGCGCATGACCGACAACCGTGGCTGGGGGCTACGGCTCCCCCTCGCGGATACGGCAGAACCGCGGCGTTTCACGGCCATCCACCAGCACATGCTCCACGAACATGGAGAGTGGACGTACCCAGAGGGAATAATCTCCGTAGAGGCACCGGTAGACCACGAGCTCTTCATCCGTTTCGCTGTGCCGCGCCACGCCGATCACCTGATAATCGTTCCCCTTGTAGTGCCGGTAAACCCCGGGCGAGATCGTCATGTCCTCCACCGCTCGATTATCGGCTGACAACAGAACTGCCTCCATCCATGACATCCGGGGTACAATCCGCAAATCAGACCTACCGGGTGCACGATCGTGAAAAGAAAAAAGGGGCTTCGCGAAAAGCGAAACCCCTTATTTTCTTAATGGTGGAGCTGATCAGGATCGAACTGACGACCTCTTGAATGCCATTC
>CAYSJJ010000055.1:0-29480 GCA_964431365.1 uncultured Geobacter sp.
GCCATGGATACCATCACGCCGCAGATCGTGCGGAACCACCAGGCCGCGCTCGACGCCATGACGCCGGAAGAGCGGCGGATGCAGGCGCGCGAGTTTACCTGGGACCCGTTGCAGCCGACCCTGGCGCCGGTGGGGAGCAGTGAGGGGCGAGCGCTCCTGAAGGTCAATCCGGCCTGGTTCGACCCCAGGCTCCCCCGCTCCGCGTTCCAGTTGCTCACCATCACTTTCAGCTATTCCGGCACCGTGAAGGATGACGCCCCCGGTCCGACCGAGTTCGGCGACATCGCCCCCTACCGGGTCTGGCAGGCGCTGTTTGAGTCGGACTGGCGGGAGGTCAGCGGGGGATTGACGGACAAGTAAGCTGGGCATCGCCTCTTGGGGGGAACCATGAAAAGGATTATTTTTGCGGCAATAGGCCTTGTCTGGGCGACGGCAAGCTACGGCAGCGACCCGGGAGAGGGGGCCGTCGGGCAGCGTTCCTGGGTTGGCAAGTCGCCGGACTATTTTCTCAACATGCTCCCCATGCCCCCCGGCAACGGCTGTCCCGGTAAGGATGACGACATCAAGCCGTTCCGGGAAAAACTTCAGAAGGCCCGGAAGGAGCTCAGGGATGAAGTCGGCAAGCGGCAGCGGGCTCTGAAAAAGTGGAACGAGCAGAACAGCAGGAAGATGATGGAGAACGCCGTGGACATGCCCGGCTTCGAGGGGAAGAGCCAGGCCGAGATGAAGAAGATGTCCAAGGCCGAGCGGAAGAAGATGGCGGAAAAGATGATGCAGGAGAAGTTCGGGGTCTCGATGGAGGATCTGAAGGCCCAGAAGAAGGCGAACAAGGAAGGGAAGACCATGGCCAACGTGGACTTCGCCAAGACCATGGCCGGCGAGATGCAAGTGAACGACATGATGAAGTCGAAGGGCCAGCGGGAGGCCGATAAGCGCAAGATCGTCGATGCGGGGAAACTGGCGAAGGAGCAGGCCGAGCTGTCGCAACAGCTTTATGCGTCAGTGGTCGGGAAAAGCCTCACCAAGCTGGAAGAGCTGGATCGGGACCGGCAGCGGAAGAGTTTGCTGGAAAGGGTGTACGATCAGGAAGAGTCCCTGGCGGACATGATGGGGCAGCCCTATCGTCGCCCCAAGGAAATTGATTTCAAAAAAATGGTGGAGATACTCAAGAGGGCATCTCTCGCAGGGGAAGGCGCAAACGTGGATTTGGCTAAGGAGATGGGCTACGGCCTGCCGGAACCTAAGCACGAGCCGGGTACGTGGAAGGTCTCCTGCACGGCACTGAATGAACAGAGCGATATGATATACGCGCAAAAAGTATCCTACTGCGAATACACCGCCGCAAAGTACATCGACATTCTTAAAGAATTCAATTCAGCCTTGTCATCTGCGCTTCCCCGCTACCGTAAGCTCGATCAGGTCAACAGTGACCTGCAGAAAGTCCAGACCGGCATCGGTCTCTCTGACGCGGCAATCGGCCTGTCCGGGCTTGAGGCTGTACTGCAGTACGCCTCCCTCCTGGAAAATGCCTATGCCTGCAATCCTGGCGAAAAGCGTTCCCAGGACGATGCCGGCTTCTGCGGCGGGGCAGAATTTTAAATGAGCCTCAGCTGCAACAATCGCAGGAGGTTTGGGACGTTCGGCGTGCTCGCACTGATCGTGCTCCTGCTGCTCCCGGTCCCGGCGCAAGCGGAGCCGCCGCTCCCCACCGACCCGCCGGCCATCCGGAACGAGTTGCGGGCGCTCAGGAAGAAGAGCGCGGACAACGACAAGAAGGTCAGGGCGCGGATCAATGCCCTGATGCGGCAATTGCAGAAGCTGCAGGGGGAGCGGGATGCGGCCGAGTCCCAGGCCCGGGGTGAGGAGCGCCCGGAGGTGGATGACGACAAAGCGGTCACTACCCGGGAAAAGATGGCGGAAAAGCTACTGGAGGCCGAAACCAAGCGGAAGGGGGACGATATCGACCTCGCAGAGGTTGTGCGGGACAAGATCATCAAGGTCTACGAGGAGGACCGCGATCCGGCAGTGAAGAACCCCGACTTCTACCAGGACCAGACGGTGCTGGTGATCGACCTGTCACGGAAGGAGTCTAAGGCCATCATCGATTCTCTCGAGCAGTACCAGGGGATACAGACGCTGGTGCTGACGGGCGGGAAGTTCGGCGCCCCGGTCGATCTGCCGCGCATCCTGGACAAGGCGAAACAGCTGCCGCTGAAAGAGCTCCATATCTTCAACTTCAGGCAGTTCCTGACAACGGTGCCGGAATCGGTCGGCGCGTTCAAGAACCTAGAGCGGCTCTCCCTCTTCAACAACAACCTCACGAAAATCCCGGCGGCCATCGCCGGGATGCATGGTCTGAAGGTGCTCCAGATCGATATGAACCCGGTAGCGACCGTCCTGCCGACACTCTCGAAGCAGTTCGCCCTTCGGGAGCTGGGGATCGGCAAAACCAAGATATCGGCAGCTGAGCAGGCGAAGCTGGCGCAGCTCTTGCCGGACTGCAGGATCGTGACCAAATGAAAAGAGTGATACTGCTCGTATTGTGTACCCTGTTGCTTTCCAGCCAGGCGGATGCCTATACCCGGGCCCGCGTGTACGTCCATTCCAAGCTCGACAGCGACTCCATCGAAGGGAACGTGCTGCAGCAGACACTGCTCGGCAACCTGATGCGGAAACTCGTCAGCCACTACACCTGTCTCGATATGATGGACTCGACCGGGCTGCAGCAGTCGCTGGATTTCCTCCGGCAGCAGCAGCTCATCGGCGTCGATGACGCCAAGGTCGCCACCGAGTTGGAGAACATTTCGGGCTTGATGGACATGAAGTACCTGATCCTCGTGAACGTCACTGCCACGAAGGCTCTTGGCTTCTACAAGATCGGCATCATCGCCAAACAGAAAAAAAAGGGGGGATTCCCCTTTTACATGGATGACGCGATATTCCGGTCATACGACGCGGCGTTCAACGGGATCGACAAGACCGTCGAGGCGTTGATCAAGGGGTTCACCACGTACCTTTCCGACGAGCGTGAATCCAGCGGCGGCGAGATCTGCGCGGTAAAGGGGCCTGTCACCGTAACGGTCGAGACGGAGCGCAAGAAGGAACCTCCCGACGAAATCGTCTACGCGTACTGCAACGGCGGCGACCGGCCGGGGAAGAAATCGAGCTACGACAGGAGATCGAGCAAGGAGACGTGGAAGCTGGAACGCTACGGCATCCCCGACACCAAGGGGACGATGGAAGGGTCGTACCTCGAGGAAACCTTCGTCGAGGAGATCGACGGCTGCCATGTCTGCGCTCAAAGCGGAAACCAGGGACAATGGCGCTACAGCAAGAAAACAGAGGCCTCCGGCAGCGTTTCGGGGCTTTCGGACAAGACCGGCGCCGACAAGTTCCCGACCAAGGATGCGACCGTGAGGCTCCATTTCCAGGAGGGGGGGACGTTCGACATCTCCGTTGCCGCGACCTCGGTAAAGGGGAAGATGCTCAGTTCTGCGGAGGAATCGGCCGAGGGGGAATGCGACGTGATGCACAAGACGTGGCCGAAGGTCTCAAGCACCTTCACCCGCCCGTTCGAGTACACCTTCACCGGTTTCACGGGAACCCCGTACGATACGGCCCTGAAGGGGAAGAAGACGCTGAAGTTCGAAAACAAGGAGATAGGCGAGGTGACGGCCGTAACCATTGACTTCGACCTTTCCCGACCGACCATCAATAAATGAGTGACAACAACTGACATTTTTACAACACGAAGGGGGCGACGATGAAAAAGGTACTACTGCTTGGCGGAATAATCTTGTGTACTGGCGCCAGCATCTGCCAGGCGGGCTGGCTGTCAGATACTCTGGAAGGGGTGGGGAAGCGGCTCGGCAACCGGGCGGTGAACGACGCCGGCAACAGCACCTATGATGCAACCAAGGGGGGGATCCGTGATGCCGTGAAGGGGGAGAAGGGGAGCTCGCAGCAGAGTTCCGTATCGAAGCAGGCATCACCGAAAGGTTCCGGCCAGCAGGAGGTGATGGGCGGCTCCCCCGCACTCCCGGGTGACAACCTCTCCATCGAAGAGGCGGAGAAGGCTTACACCAAGTTCGATTTCGTCCCGGGCGACAAAATGATCTTCTTCGACGACTTCAGCGACACCGACGTGGGGGAGTTCCCCCGCAAGTGGACCCTGGAGGGACCAAAACAGGGGAACAGCAACACGGTGGATGTGGTCGAGTATCAGGGGAAGCGCTTCCTCCGCTCGGTGCCCGGACAGAAAGGGCAGCCGCCCGCAACCCAGTACCTGCGCCTGGAGCAGAAAGGTGACCTCCCCGAGAAGTTCACCATCGAGTTCGACGCGGCACTGGATACGATCAAGAAGGGCTCCAGCTACTATATCGTCTACCGGCCGCTGTTCGTTTCCCCGGACAAAAAGGTCGATGTCTTCAAGTGGAACGCAGCGAACTCCCTGCAGCTTTCCGGCAAGGAGAACAGTTCGGCCAACACCAGGACGCTCGTGGACCTGAACGACGGCAAGGTGCACCATGTGGCCATCAGCGTCAACGGCACCTTCGTCAAGGCGTACATCGACAACCAGCGGGTGATCAACGACCCTGACGGCCTCAAGCGCCCCATCAGACAGATCGGTCTGCAGATGCTGACCCACAACAACATGAGGTCGGAAAAGGTGCTGTTCACGAATTTCCGGCTGGCCCAAGGGGGAAAGGATATCAAGTCGGCCCTCGACACCGACGGTAAGATCATCACCCACGGTATCCTGTTCGACACCGGCAAGGCCACCCTCAAGGCCGAATCGCTCCCCACCCTGAAGATGATCCTCGGCCTGTTGAACGACGATCCGGGCCTCAACTTCTCCATCGAGGGGCACACCGACAACCAAGGGAACAAGGGGATCAATCAGCCGTTGTCGGAGGAGCGGGCCGCAGCGGTGAAGAGTTGGCTGGAGGGGAAAGGAATCGATGCTTCCCGGTTGAAGACGGCAGGCTTCGGCGACACCAAGCCGATTGAGAGCAACAAGACCCCGGAGGGGCGGGCGAACAACCGGCGGGTTGAATTCGTCAAGTTCTGATCTCTGCACGTCGCGATAGTCAGATACAGAAGGCCGCCTCCGGATCATGGAGGCGGTCTTTCGTTTCCCATCACGCTGCTCTTCGAGCTGTCTTGCGGCACTGCTCCTGCCTGAACGTACCCCCCCGCGGCCGGAAGCGCGCGTCATCTACCAGCCGGTGAACAGTTTTATCATGTTCTCCTGCTTCCGGAACTCCCACGGAGGCTGCGGGTTGGCCTGCTGCCAGAGTCCCAGACGCTTTGACCTGGCCTCCGCTTCACGCTGCGCATACTCCGCACCACTCCGCTCGTCCAGATGCTTCCGGTATGCCCACGCCCATCCTTCGGCCAGCATCTCGTGGTTGATGTTCCTGCTGCCGAGCCAGACGACTGCAATCACCTTGTCGTTGGGGCCGGAACCCATCTGATCGATGCGTACCTTCTGTCCCGCCACTTTGCCCCGCAACGCCTGCGAGGCAGCTTCGCCGAAAGGCTGGGCGGCTCCGGTCGACCGGCCGGTTTTTTTGTCACACCTTCCGGCCTGCGGCGCATCGATGCCGTACAAGCGTATTTTGAGCATCTTCCCCGAACCGTCAGTGACCTGTAGCGAGTCGCCATCGGGTACCCGGGTGACGACCCCTTCGATCGAGCCGGACGGCTGGTGGGCGAAGCAGGCGCCCGCCGTGACGATGATGAAGATGAATGACAAACAGCACTGCAGCATACACGAGATCCTTGGTTCAATGGGTGCGGCATGGGGGAAGAGTGTTATAGGTTTCGGCCATCCGTCGATGTTCCTGAAGTGCCGGCCGCAGAAATCTCAGCAGGGTGGGCAGAGGCTCTTTTCAGAAGCCATGTTGTGAAGCGCAGGCTTTTTGGTAGGCTTTTCGAATATCTGGCGCCGAAAGCGGCGGAAAAGCACATCAACGGGAGGAGCTGCCATGAACATAACCGGGGACACGACCATCGGCGAGATCGTCGCCGCCGACTTCCGGACCGCCGCCCTCTTTGAGCGGCACGGGATCGACTTCTGTTGCGGCGGCAAGGTTGCGCTGGCAACGGTCTGCCGGGAAATGGGGCTGGATCTTGCCGCCATGACCGGCGAGATTGGCGCGCTGTCGGAGGAACCGGCCGATCGAAGCCGGAACTATTCTGCCTGGACGCTCCCATTTCTGGCCGACTACATCGTCAACACCCACCATGCCTATCTGAAGGAGAACGACGACCAGATCGCCGCCTACGCCCGCAAGATCGCCGAGGTCCATGGCCCCCACCATCCCGAGGTGATCAGGATCGCCGCCATCTTCGCCAAGATCGCCGCCGACATGGTGGGTCACCTGCAGGAGGAGGAAGAGGTCTTCTTCCCGGCCCTGAAACGGGCCGACGCCGCCCGGGCGGCCGGCACCACGCCGGATGCCCGGGACCGGGAGACGATCCGGACATCCCTGACCCGGCTCCACCGCGAGCATGAGGAGATCGGCGATGCCGTCCACGAAATCCGCCATCTCTCCAGGGAGTATGCGCTGCCGGAGGATGCCTGCAACACCTTCATGCTCACCTACCGGAAACTCAAGGAGTTCGAGGACGATCTCCACACCCACGTGCACCTGGAGAACAACATCCTCTTTCCGAAGGCGGCAGCGCTCTGACTTGGCAGAATGAGGCAAGTTTCCGGGCAGTAAGGAAGAACGGCATGCTCAAGGCGGTTGCGCTGATAATTCCAGGCTTGGTTCTGCTGTTGACGCTCCTCGTGCTGCTGGCCCCAAACGAGGCTGGTGCAACCGAGGAGTTCGCCAGGGAGACCGGCAAGAGCTGCGCCGCCTGCCATCTCGATCCTGGTGGCGGCGGCGAACTGACCGTGGCGGGAAAAGCGTTTGCAGAGACACGCCGGCGCACGCCAGAGCAGCCCACTGCGGGCATGCCCACCAAGATTTTCCGGCTGGCAGTCGGCTATCTCCACTTCCTGGTCGCCGTCTTCTGGTTCGGCACGATCCTCTACGTTCACCTGGTCCTCAAGCCCGCCTATGCGGCCAGCGGCCTGCCGCGAGGGGAAATGCGCGTCGGCATCGTGTCGATGATCGTCATGGGGATAACCGGCTCGATCCTTGCCGTCTACCGGGTTTCCTCCCCCGAGATGCTGTTCCATACCCGCTTCGGCATTCTCCTCGTCATCAAGGTCAGTCTCTATCTGATCATGGTCGTTTCCGCCCTATTCGTCATCACCGTGATCGGGCCGCGCCTCAAGGCGAACAGGGGAAAGCCTTCCACCACCGGCACGGCCGGTGACCTGACTGAGGAAGATCTGACAGCCTTCGACGGGAACGATGGCAGGCCCGCCTATTTCGCTTTCGAGGGGAGGATCTACGACGCGACCCGGAGCCGCCTCTGGAAGCAGGGGATTCACATGGGGAGACACCAGGCCGGCAGCGACCTGACCGAGGCGTTGAAACAGGCCCCTCACGGCCCGGAGAAGGTAGCTGACCTGACAACCGTGGGGAATCTCGTCGCTGGCGGCGGCCGGAAGAGTGCTCCGCACGAACGGGTCTTTTTCTTCATGGCCTACATGAACCTCTCCATCGTCCTCATCATCATTCTGATCCTTTCCCTCTGGCGATGGGGGTGACGGGCACCGCGCACGTACCGGGAGGATGCCGGAAAACGGAGGAACCATGCGGAAATGGAGATGCACAATCTGTAATTATGTCTACGATCCGGCCGAGGGGGACATGGTGAACGGCATCAAACGGGGAACCCCTTTCGAAGAGCTGCCTGACAGTTGGTTCTGTCCCGTCTGCGGCGCAGGAAAGGAGATGTTCGAACAGATATGACGCCCTCCATACTCATGTCGTCTTCCGGTCCAGGCTCCGGTACTGTATCGCCTCGGCCAGATGCTGTTCGCGGATTGTTTCCGATCCTTCCATGTCGGCGATGGTGCGGGCGACTTTGAGAATACGGGTGTAGGAACGGGCGGAGAGGCCGAGTCGGTCGGTGACCATCTCCAGCAGGCGGTGACCGGCGGCATCGGGCTCACAGAACTTCTTGATGAAGCGGGGAGGCATCTGGGCGTTGCAGTGGACCTTGGTCCCCTTGAACCTGTCGAGTTGTAACGAGCGGCAACGCTCGACCCTGGCTGCGATTGCCGCAGACGATTCGCCATCACTCCGGTCGGCCAGGTCACGGTATTTTACGGCCGGGACCTCGATGTGCAGGTCGATCCGGTCCAGGAGTGGGCCGGAAATGCGGGATCGGTAACGCTGGACCATGATGGGGGAGCAGGTGCAGGGGTGGAGCGGGTCCCCCAGATAGCCGCAGGGACAGGGGTTGAGGGCGGTGACCAGCATGAAGCGGGCGGGATAGGTGATGGAGGTGAGTGCCCTGGAGATGGTGACCCGGCCGTCTTCCAGCGGCTGGCGGAGCACTTCGAGGACGTGTTTCTTGAACTCCGGCAGCTCATCGAGAAAAAGGACGCCGTAATGGGCCAGGGAGACCTCGCCCGGCTTGGGGGTGGTACCGCCGCCGATCAGGCCGATGTCCGAGACCGTGTGATGGGGTGATCTGAAGGGCCGTTGCGCGATGAGTGCCCGATTCCGGTCCAGGAGCCCCATGACGCTGTAGATCTTGGTGGTCTCTATCGACTCGGTGAAGGTCATCGGGGGGAGGATAGTGGGGAGACGGCGGGCCAGCATGGTCTTCCCGGAGCCTGGAGGACCGAGCATCAAGATATTGTGCATTCCGGCGGCCGCCACCTCCAGCGCACGCTTGGCATGCTCCTGCCCCTTCACCTCGGCGAAGTCTTCGCCGTAGCGGGACTCCTCCCGGAACAGCCCTGCCACGTCCACCCGGCACGGTTCCAGTTGACTCTCGCCGTTCAGGAACGAGACCACTTCGGCCAGCTCTTTGACGCCGACCACCTCGACCCCTTCCACCACCGCGCTCTCGGCCGCATTATCGGTCGGGACGACAATCCCCCGGAACCCTGCCTGACGGGCCAGATCGGCCACCGGCAGACAGCCGCGCACCGGCTTGATGCCACCGTCCAGGGAGAGCTCGCCAAGGATGAGGTACTCCGAGAGCATCCCCTCCTTCACCACCCCGGTGGCGGCCAGGATGCCGATGGCGATGGGGAGGTCGAAGGATGCGCCTTCCTTCCGGATGTCCGCCGGGGCCAGGTTGACCGTGATCCGTCTGGCCGGAAAATCGTAACCGCTGTTCTTCAGTGCCGCCTTGACCCGGTCCTTGCTCTCCTTCACCGCCCCGTCCGGGAGGCCGACGGTGGCGAACTGGGGGAGCCCCTGGGCAATGTCCACCTCCACCGAGACAGCGATGGCGTCGATACCGTGCAGGGCGGAACTGAGGACCTTGGCGAGCATCGGTCGGTCTCCTTTATCTAAAAAAAACAGGGGCGGATCCGCGACCCGCCCCTCGTACCCTACAGGAAAAAGCTGATCACCAGCCCCTTCAGCTCCAGGATCTTGTCCGTGATCTTCATGTGGTCCTTCTGCTCGGCCATGATCATACGGTAAAGCTCATCGGCCTCACGGTCAATCGTGGCGACGACCTCGTGCACGCGCGGGCTGGATGGGCCGCTCACCAGTTCAAGCTTGTAGGCGTTGGAGAGGACCTTGCGGGAGAGCGTGGAAAGAAGCTCCCGGAAGGCCTTGAAGTTGGCCATGGTCGGATCCCGGTCCAGGGCGTCGCCGACCCGGTCGATCTCCCGCTTCAGCTCCTTCAGCTCCTTCTGGAAGTCGTCCAGGGCATCTTCCTGCTGTTGCTGGAGGGTGCGCCCGAAAAGGGTCGTGACCACCGTCCCTGTCTTTCGGGCCGGGGTCCCCTTCCCCTTCTTCTCGATCCCCCTGGCGGGGAGTTCATCGTCAATGCGCACGACCGCCTCGCTCCGCTACTTGCCGACGCTTTCCAGATAGCGGTCCGCATCCAGGGCCGCCATGCAGCCGGCTCCCGCCGAGGTGATCGCCTGTTTGTAGATCTGGTCCTGTACGTCGCCGGCGGCAAATACCCCGGGAATGCTGGTCGCCATGGTGAAACCTTCGCAGCCGATCTGGGTCCTGATGTAGCCGTTGTCCATCTCCAGCTGCCCCTCGAACAGGTGGGTGTTCGGCTGATGACCGATGGCGACGAAACAGCCGTGGACCGGAATCTCCTTGGTGGAGCCGCTGGTGTGGCGGATACGGATCCCGGTCACGCCGCTGGCGTCCCCCAGCACTTCGTCCAGGACGTGGTTCCACTCGATGGTGACGTTCCCACCCCGGGTCTTCTCGATCAGCTTGTCGGCCAGCATCTTTTCGGAGCGGAAGCGGTCGCGACGGTGCACCACGGTCACGTGGCTGGCGATGTTGGCGAGGTAGAGGGCCTCCTCAACCGCCGTGTTGCCGCCGCCGATCACGGCCACCGGCTTCCCCCGGTAGAAGAAACCGTCGCAGGTGGCGCAGGCTGAAACCCCTTTCCCCTTGTACAGCTGCTCCGATGGGAGCCCCAGGTACCTGGCCGTGGCGCCGGTCGCAATGATGAGGGCATCGCAGGTATAGGTCCCGGACTCGCCGGTCAGGACGAACGGACGCTGCAGCAGGTCCGCCTTGTTGATATGGTCGTTGATGATCTGCGTATTGAAACGTTCGGCGTGGCGCCGCATCCGGTCCATAAGCTCGGGTCCGAGCACGCCGTCGACATCGCCGGGCCAGTTGTCCACGTCGGTGGTGGTCATCAGCTGACCCCCCTGTTCGAGGCCGGTGATCAGGGCCGGTTGCAGGTTGGCCCGGGCCGCGTAGATGGCCGCTGTATAGCCGGCCGGGCCGGAACCGAGGATAAGAAGCCGGTAGTGGGACGACATGAAATACCTCCGTGTTAATGTGCCCAAACAATACCAGCAGAACCCGGAAAAAGCAAGGAGCGCGGCCCCTGCCGAGGCTCTCCGGCGTTGACCGCCCGGGGATGCTCTGGTACACTTCCTTCACTCTGTATTCAGTCATTTCAATTGCAGCAGGAGGTTTTCCCATGAAACGTATTCTCTCCAGCCTCATCATCGGCGGTACACTTCTGGCCGCGTCGGTTGCCGGCGCACGGGATATCCATTTCACGTCCGGCCTCGTTCAGAGCCAGTTCAAGGAGTTGAGCAAGGAGGCGGGGGCAGCCCTGGCCTACCGTAACGCCGCGCCCTCAACGCCACTCGGCGTCACCGGCTTCGACCTGGGGGTAGAGCTCTCGGTCATCGACATCAAGAAAGAGAGTCAGTACTGGAGATCTGCCCTGAACAACGATCCCGCCTCCTACCTCTACATCCCCAGCATACGGGCGCGCAAAGGACTGCCGTTCGGCATCGACGTCGGGGGGATGTACTCGTATGTGCCGGACAGCAACGTGAAGCTCTTCGGCTTCGAGGTAAGCAAGGCGCTCATGGAAGGTTCGGCCCTGCTGCCGGCTGTGGGGGTAAGGGCCAGCTATACCAAGCTGGCAGGGGTTAACGATCTGGACATTCAGACCGTCGGCATCGACGCCAACATCAGCAAGGGATTCGCCATCATCACCCCGTATGCCGGCGCGGGCATGGTCTGGGTCGACAGCAAGGCGCAGGGAGATCTGCAGCGCCTCTCCCCTGTAACGCTGGGCGAGGAGAAACTCTGGCTCCCCCGCGGCTTTGCCGGTGCAAAGATTACGATTCTCCCCTTCGTCAAGGTGACCGGCGAGATCGAGTACGCGGTCCGGCCGATCTACACCATCAAGGCGGCGGTGGACTTCTAGCCGGTTGCTGAAAAACAGCCATCTCGCCGCGGGTGCGCCGATCTGACTATTTTTGAGCAACCTGAGATTTTCTCGTTAACCGGGGGAGGACGGGACGGACGGCCAAGACGACATGAGAATGTACCTCGCGCCTTGAGCCTCGTGCCCCGTGCCTGATTTTATGCACGCGGAACAGCACTTGGACAAAAGCATTGCCGGCCGCTTCACCTGGGCCATCATCCTGACCGCCCTCACCCTGGTGGCCGAGGTGATCGGCGGCATCTGGACCAATTCGCTGGCGCTCCTCTCCGATGCAGCCCACGTCTTTCTCGATCTCTTCGCCCTGCTCCTGTCGCTGGCCGCCATCAAGCTCGCCTCGTTTCCGGCCAGCGACACCAGGACCTTCGGCTGGCACCGGACCGAGGTCTTTGCCTCGTTCATCAACGGCGCGTCGGTCTTCCTG
The DNA here is from genome assembly GCA_964431365.1 of uncultured Geobacter sp. Taxonomy (GTDB): domain Bacteria; phylum Desulfobacterota; class Desulfuromonadia; order Geobacterales; family DSM-12255; genus Geomobilibacter. The sequence continues at coordinate 12,245 of CAYSJJ010000055.1, forward strand.
ATTGCCATCGGCATCTTTTACGAGGCATGGGGCCGTTTCAGCGCACCCCAGGAGGTGAAGAGCCTCCCCATGTTCGTCATTGCCCTGGTCGGCCTGGCCATGAACCTGATCGCCGCCGGCGCCCTGCACCAGCACTCCCACGACGACCTGAACGTCCACAGCGCCTTTCTCCATGTGCTGGGGGATGCTGCCGCCTCGGTGGGGGTCATCGTCGGCGGGGTGATAATGTACTACACCCACTGGTATGTGCTGGATGCGGTCATCTCCGTCGGGATCGGCTGCGTCATTTTCTGGGGGGCCTGGCGGGTCATCCGGGATTCGGCCCATATCCTCATGGAAGGGGTGCCGCGGGGGATGAGCGGCACTGCCGTGGCCGATGCGATCCGGGATGTGGAGGGGGTCAACGACGTCCACCACCTGAACCTCTGGGCCATCTGCTCCCATATCCTCGCCCTCTCAGCCCACGTGGACGTGAAACCGGAATTCAAGAAGGAACAGGCAGGGGTGCTCCGCCGCATCGAAGAACTCCTGTTCGAGCGGTACCACATCACCCACACCACCCTGCAGGTGGAGTGCACCATGTGCGTCGAGGGTCCGGTCATCAAGGAGATGCGCCATCGTCCCCGGGCGGGACGTAGCCACGATCACTCCCATGACCACCACGGCGGCCCCTGCGGCCACGACCACGATCACGACCATACCCACTGAGCCCCATGACCGATCAGACCATCCTTACCTACAGCCTCATCCAGGAAGCGGAATACCGCCTGAGAAAGCGGGTCCGCCGCACCGAGCTGATCCACTCCCACCACTTCAGCGAGCACCTCGGGATACCGCTCTACTTCAAATGCGAGAACCTGCAGCGTACCGGCGCCTTCAAGATCCGCGGCGCCCTCAACTTCATGACCGCCCAGGAAAAGGGTGCCCTGGCCGGCGGTGTCATCACCGCCTCGGCCGGCAACCATGCCCAGGGGGTCGCGTTCTCAGCCGACCTGCTGGGGGTAAAGGCCACGGTCTACATGCCGGAGACCACGCCGCCGCAGAAGGTCTTCGCCACCCGGGACTACGGCGCCGACGTGGTGCTGACCGGCAGGAACTTCGACGAGGCCTACGCCGCAGCAGTAAAGGCGGGGCACGAGAGCGGCGCACTCTTTGTCCACCCGTTCGACGATCCGCTGGTCATGGCCGGCCAGGGAACTATCGGCCTGGAACTCCTGGAGGAGATCCCGGATCTGGCCAACCTGCTGGTGCCGATCGGCGGGGGGGGGCTCATCGCCGGCGTGGCGACGGCCATCAAGGAGATGAAGCCGGGGGTCAGGATCATCGGGGTGGAGGCCAGCGCAGCCCCGTCAATGCGCATGGCGCTCAAATCCGGAATGGTGGTGGAGACGCCGCTCACGGTCAGCCTGGCAGACGGCATCGCCGTGAAGCGGGCCGGTGAGAACACCTTCCCGGTGGTCCGGCAGTTGGTGGACGACGTGGTGCTGGTGGAGGAGGAGGATATCGCCCTGGCCATCGTAGGGCTTCTGGAGAGGACCAAACTCCTGGTGGAGGGGGCCGGGGCGGTACCGCTGGCCGCCATCATGAGCGGCGCCGCCGGCCACCTCTCAGGCAAGACGGTCTGCCTCCTCTCGGGGGGGAACATCGACGTGAAGACCATCTCGGTGGTGGTGGAGCGGGGTCTCCTGGCCGCCGGCCGCTACCTCAAGCTGAAGGTGGAACTGGACGACGTCCCCGGCTCGCTGGCAACACTGGCGGCCGAGATCGCCGTAGCCAAAGCCAACATCTCCATCATCAACCACGACCGCCGTTCCAAGTCCCTCCCCATCGGCAAGACCGAGGTGCTGGTGGAGCTGGAGACCAGAGGGTACGACCACATCCAGGAGGTGATCGGTCATCTGGGGAGGGTGGGATATGAGGTGGAGGTTCTGAAATAGGGAGTTGACCTCATAACTTCGATACTTCACCCTTGAAACGCATCTACCCCACGGTGAAATAAAACGTCGCCCCCTCTTCCACCTTCCCCTCGGCCCAGACCCTGCCGCCGTGGCGGTGGATGATCCTCTGGACCGTTGCCAGCCCGATGCCGCTTCCTTCAAACTCATCCTCCGAATGGAGCCGTTGAAAGGCGCCGAACAGCTTGTCGGCTGAGGCCATGTCGAAACCGGCACCGTTGTCTCTCACGAAACAGACCGTCTTTCCTCCCTCTTCAAACGCGCCGAACTCGATGCTCGCCACTTCGTTCCGCCGGGTGTACTTCCAGGCATTGCCAACCAGGTTTTCCAGAACTACCCGGATCAGAGCCTCATCCGCCCGTATCGTCACCCCGTCGGCAATCGCGAATTCGACCCGCCGTTCCGGCTCAGCCAGCTGCAGCGATGCGGCTATCTCCCGAACCATGTCACTGGCGCTCACTGTGGTGGCGACCAATTGGCTCCTGCTCAACCGGGAGAGTTTGAGCAGCGCATCGATCAGGCCCTGCATCTTCTGACTGGCGTGACCTATGCGATCCAGGTAGCTTCGAGCAGTTTCATCCAGATTGTTGCCACACACCTCGGCAAGAATATTAATGAATCCGGAAATATGACGAACCGGTGCCTGCAGGTCATGGGAAACCGAATAACTGAATGCCTCCAATTCGTTGTTGGCGACCTCCAGGAACTGCTTCTGCCGAAGCAGGTCTTCGTTCAGCCAGACAATCTCCTCCTGGGCGTGCAGGCGCTGCTCAATCTCCCGCGAAAGCGACTGGTTGGCCCGCTCCAACTCCTCGGTCTTCAGGTTCAAGTCTTCCACGAGGCTCACCAGTGCGAGCCGGCTATCTTCCAACTCCCGGCTCTTCTGCTCAAGTGCGGCAGTTCTGTCGCGGACCCGTCGCTCCAGTTCCGAATTGAGCCTGCGGACCTCGCTTTCGGCCTGTTCACGATCGGCCAGGGTCTTTTCAAGCTCGGCGACCTTGTCTTCCAGTTTGGCGGCCACGATGTGGCAGTACTCGCGGAGAAACGTCTCCTCGCTCTCGCCGGCGGCCGGTGCAGCCGCTTTGCGCTCGGTTTCCCGTTCGCGAAGCACCCGGCTGGTCTCCTCCCAGAGTTCTTCGGGCACCCTTGGCTTGACCAGAAAGGCATCCGCCCCGAGAGAGGTCGCAAGGCTGGCTTCCTGGTGGCCGGAGTAGGTGGCGGAGTAGAAGACGAACGGAATCCCGCTGGTTATCGCGTCCAGCTTGAGCGCCCGCAGGAACTGAAAACCGTCCATGACCGGCATGAGAGCATCTGAGACGATAACGTCCGGCCGGTGACGAATGGCAAGCTCAAGCCCTTCCTTCCCGTCACGCGCCTCGATCACCCCGCAGCCGTGGTGCTCGAAGGTGTAACGGAGCAGTCTGCGATCGTTGGCATTGTCATCTACGATCAACACGTTCACGATGCCCCTCACTTTCTCTGGACAGGCACTATATCGACAATGTGGCTGTCACTCTCCATTTCCATCCAGTCCGAGCGCATGCTGAATCTTCTCGACGATGGTCAGCGGATCGATCGGCTTTTCGAAATAGCCGTTGCAGCCTGCGGCAAGGATCCGGTCCATGTCTCCGGACATGGCGTAGGAGGTGATGGCGACGATGGGGATCTCCTGATCAAACTCCCTGATCCTCCTGGTAGCCTCGAAACCGTCAAAATCCGGCAGGTTGATGTCCATGACGATGAAGAGGGGCTCGGTGCTCATGGCCTGGGCCACCCCTTCGGCTCCCGTCTCCGCGGCGATCACCTCGTAGCCGTGCCGTTGCAGTGCGTAGGTGATGAGCCGCAGATTGTCCTTATTATCCTCAACCACCAATACTTTTTTCATCGATCCTCTCCGGTATGCAAATAGTGAATGTGCTTCCCGCGCCGACGCTACTGCTGCATTGAATATCTCCCCCCAGGATATCGACCACCAGTTTCCTCGTAAGGTAGAGGCCGAGTCCGGTCCCGGGCGCGACGGTCTTCAGAGGGGAATCGAGCCGCACGAACGGCTGAAACAGTCTGGAGATATCCTCCTCCGCGATGCCGATGCCGGTATCTCGAACCGCGATACGTACCTGTGCCCCTTCCCACTCCGACATTCCCGTCACCTCATCGCTCAGCAGTGACGTCTCCACCGTAATCCCGCCCCGTTCCGTAAACTTGAGTGCATTGCTGAGAAGGTTGATGACGCACTGGAGGAGTCGGCGGCGATCGGTGTAGAGCGGCTGGTGCTGAAGCTCGACATGGAGATCCAGCCCCTTCTCCCGAATATCTTTTTCCAGGAGCTGGATCGCCTCCGACGCGAGGTCGTAGAGGTCGAACTCCTCCAGACGGACCTCTATCTTGCCGGCTTCGATCTTGGAGACGTCGATCACGTCGTTGATCAGGTTCAACAGGTGCTTCCCCGAACGCTGGATCGTGGCGAGATTCTCCTTCTGTTCGGGGTTGACCGGACCGAGCCATTCGTCGTGGATGATACTGGAGAAGCCGATGATGGAGTTGAGCGGGGTCCTCAGTTCATGGCTCATGGAGGCAATGAACATGGATTTGAGACGGTCGACCTGCTGCAGCTTGCTGTTGGCCTCTTCCAGTTCCTCAGTCTTCAAGTTAAGGTCCTCCACAATGTTCATCAGCGCTTTCTGGCTCTGCAGGATCTCGGCCTGCTTTATCTCCAGGTCGTGCGTGCGGGCATCGACCCGCTGCTCAAGCTCTGCATTGAGCTTCCAGACCTCCGCTTCGGCCTGCTTGCGAACGGTTATATCGTGGAAAGTGGTCACCACCGCATAGGGGATTGTCTCCTCCTCGGCGGTCAAGGGGTGCGAATTGGCGGAGATCCAGACCAGGGTGCCGTCCGGCCGGTGGAGCCCCATCACGACGTTCGACTGGGGCTTACCGGTGCGCAGGGTGACCATGGCCGGATGGAACTCTCCGGGAAACGGCCGGCCATCTTCGTAGACAGCCTCCCATTGCGAATCGTCCAAGGTCTTGCCGGTCAACTGTTCGGCGGTCCGCCCCTGGATCATTTCCGCTGCGGGATTGACCGCGGTTATTACACCGTCCGCCGACTGAAACACCACCCCTTCGGCCATCGCCGTGACAACTGAACGGTACATCGCCTCGCTCTTCCGTAGCGCCTCCTCGACCCTCATTTGCGCGGTGATGTCCCGGGCGATGGCCGATGCCCCCACGATGCTCCCGGTGGCATCCTTGATGGGCGAAACGGTGAGCGACACGAAGATTCGTTCGCCATCCCTACGCAGCCGATTCGTCACGAAGTGCTCGACACATTCGCCACGCCTGACCGCCGCCAGCAGTTCCGTCAGTTCATCCTCGCTCTCTTGCGGCACCAGCATGGAGATGTTCCGCCCGATAGCCTCATGGGCGGCATAGCCGTATATCCGCTCCGCGCCACGGTTCCAGGAAAGGATGACCCCGTCCAGGTCTCTGGCGAAGATGGCATCGTCGGAGGTTTGGACGATGGAACTGAGCAGGTGCTCATTTTCTTCGGCCTTCTTCCGTTCGGTGATGTCGTAGACGGTCGACCGGCTCATGATGAACGTGCCGTTGTCGTCCCTGATGGCGGTCGCGCTCAGCAGCACCGGCAGGAGCGAGCCATCCCTGCGGACCATGTCGAACTCCAGGTCCCGTATCCATCCCTGCTCTACAAAGCGGGGGAAGTTTTCCCTGAAGAGCTGCAGACTCCTCCCGGTAACGAGATCGGAGAATCGCATCCCCCCAAGAATTTCATCGCGCCCGTACCCGAGCCACTCCAGCTCGGTATCGTTGATCCGGATGAAACGCCCTTCCCGGTCCAGGGAGTGATACCCGCACGGTGCACGGTTATACAGATCGTTGATCTCCTCCGCCGACGCCCGCAGTGCCTCTTCGACGCGGATGCGCTCGCCGAGCTCCTGCTGGAGCTGCTCGTTGGTTTCCCGCAGGGCGGCGGTCCGCTCAGCGACCCGCTCCTCAAGCTCGTCCCGGGCCGCCCGGAGCTCCTCCTCGGCCAGCGTCCGCTCCTCAACCTCCTGTTCCAGTTCGGCGTTCGTCTCGCGCAGTTGATCATAGGCCTCCTTCAGCCTCGTATGCCCCATGACCTCGTTCTTCAGTACCAGGGCGACAAAACTGAAGAATGCCGGCAGGTATTGATACAGGTCGCGCGCACCGACATGAAGGCTCTCCAGCTTGAAGACGCCGACAAGATCGGGGCCGACCAGAAGTGGATAGACCCAGGTCTGGGACGTGGTGGCCTCCGGCGGTTGCATCATGGTGTCACTGGACGAAGCCTCGACCTCGATCTCCTCCCGGGTCGCCATGACCTGCCGCACCAGGTCGTCGTTTATGGTGTCGAGCCGCTCCTTCCTGCCGTACACATCCGCATAATAGATGTCATTGTCGATCCAGTAGTAGAGGATGATGTTCCCCCCCCAGACGACATCGAGGATGTTGCGCAGTATGGAGTCGACCGTCTCCTCCAACCCCGAAGCGGCGCTCACCCGGTTCATCAGACGGATGACCAGTTGGAGGTACGACTTGTCCATGGAGCACTTCTTGGTACGCGCCTTCAGATGCTCCAGTTCCTCGCGGGCTATGCTGATCATCTCGGTCATCGGGCTTCGCCTTGTTTGCAGACCATCGCTTCGAGGAGGACCGCTCCCAGATGGTCGAGGGAAACGTCCAGCCAACGGAGCGGCAGCCCCACCATCCGGCCGGCCGCCTCTGCCTCGGCAGTAAAATCGCCTGAGCAGGGGGTCCTGAGTCCAAGGAGGTACTTCCGGTCTCCCTGGAAGATGTCACGGATCAGATCCAGATTCTTCGTATTGAACGTCCTGGTCTGGATGTCTTCCCAGCGGCGTGCCCACTCTTCCAGAAGAAAGTAGGCGCCGTTCGTCAACTCCCTGGTGAAGAGGTCGTGCCCCAGGAGCATCTCGCAGCAGTTCTGCCCCCTGGTCCTGAAGGTATGGGCCTCGTCGAGCATCCTCTCCATGAGGGGGTGACAGGTGCCGTAGAGGACGATAACGTGCTCATCCCGGTGCATCGCAAGTGCGGCCGTGAGCCCCTTGGCCAGCCCGTCGAAATCGGAGTGGAGGGCCGAGTCGAGGAACAGCGTATCCACCGGCCAGTCGTTCCCGGCGATGAGGAACTCCACCTCCTTCTTCAGTATGCCGCACCCCAGGAGCAGCAGGCGGTCGCTGGTCATGATCGTCCCGCTCTTTCCCAGCTGCCGTATTCATAGGCTGCTTCGAGCATGATCCGGATATTCTCGTCCGGGATCTGGTACGGCATGACCCCGGTGCCGAACAAGAACTTGCCGCCCGGCATGCCGGCGTCGATCAGCCGTCGCACCTCGGCCCGGATCTCCTCCCCGGTCCAGTCGATCAGCTTCAGGTCGTTGATCACCCCGCAGGTCAGTCCCCGGCCGGCGATGATCCCTTTCGCTTCTGCCACATCGTCGAGGGGGCTCAGGTAATAGACGCCGATGCCGGTCCGCTCCAGCACCGTGTCGATCACCCGGTTGAAACGAGAGGTGCCGCAGTAGTAGATGATGCCTGCCGGCCCCACCGCCTGGATCTCCTTTTCGACCCAGGGGAGGGCGTGATCGCGGAAAAACTTCATCGGCACGGTATCGGTCGAGCCGAACGGGTTCGAGTAGAGCAGGAGATCGGCGCCGGCATCGCGGTAGGCGGTCAGCTGCTTGACGAAGAAGGCGTAGCACTTGGCCAGGAGAGCGTCCCGCAGGTCGGCCGGGCCGAGCAGGAGGAGTTCCAGCCATTTGTCCATCCCCATCAGGATGGCCGGCAGGGTCATGGAGGAGCTGACGTAGGCGCAGATCGGGTATCTCCCCCCCACCTCACGCTTCAGGATCTTCAGGCAGTTCAGCTCCTCCCGGAAGGCGGGATGTTCTTTAAGTTCGGCAGGTATCTGGAGCCTGGCGATGTCGTCGTAGTTCTTGATGACAAAATCCTCCACATTGGGGGGACCATCCTTGGCATACCTGATCTTCCGGCAGCCGAGGATTTCGGCCTCCTTGCCGACATAGAAGAGGCTCCAGACGTTGTCGTAGCCGTAGCGTTCCCGCATCCTGAGCTGGGCCTCGGCCACATGGGCACCACTTGCGTAATACTCCTGCGGCGACATGCCGAGCTCTTTTGCCCCCTGATCCAGCAGGTTGCAGAACACCGGGATCCGGTCCGAGACCTCTCCCTTGATCGCGGCCACGAGCCGCTCCATACCGGTAGTCATGGTTGCACCTCCCGCATCAGGCCGGCAATCACCCTTCCGGCGCTGATGCCGTCCTCGGTCCAGGCATCGGCACGGACGACCCGGTACAGCTCGTGGTCGAAACGGAAAGGGGCGCCGCCGACGATGATCTTGATCTTCCGCTCCAGCCCCCGCTCCTGCAGGAGCTGCCGCACCCTGAGGCAGCCGTTTTCGCCGCGGGCGGTATGGGCCATCATGGCCGAGATGCCGATTACCTGGGCGTTCCGGGCCACAGCCTCATCGACGAACCGCTCCGCCGGCACGTTCACCCCCAGGTCGAAGACTTCGATCATCTGGGCCTTCAGGCACCCCATGACAATTCTTTTGCCGAGGGAGTGGAGGTCCCCTTCGGCGGAACCGATGACGACCCGACCAACCGATTCGGGTGGAGTCTTGAATCGGGCAAGCATCTCTTCCGTCACCTCGGCCGCGATCTGGGAGGTCATGAAGTGCTGGGCAAGGTTGCCGTCGAAGTTCTCGCCCATGGAGCCGGCCATCTGTTCGATGGCGGGGATGACGATCTTGAAGACCACCTCTTCCGGCGAGACCCCCTGCATGATGGCGGCATGGATCACTTCCAGCGCCTGTTCGCGGTCGATGTCGAAAATGGCTTCGTTGTATGCCTTGATGATCCGTTCCAGCATGGGGGATCCTCCTCAGTTCCGTCCGGAGTTCGGGATGGAGACTCTCTACTCATCCATCCGCAGCGGCCGAAGATACAGATTCTTCACGAAGAGCTCTTCGAACTCCGGCACCTGGGCAAGGTTGACGCTCCTGCTCTTCTCTTTCAGCACCCGCATGAGGGCTTCGCTGTCCGGTGCGAAGAGCAGGCGTTCGCAACCGGCCAGGGCGCTGTTTCCCCACAGCTCGACGTTGCCTGCCGGGATTTCCGGCAGGAGGCCGATGGCCTGGGCGTTCGCTATATCCAGGAACCGGCCGAAAGCTCCGCAGACGCAGACGCGCCGAAGGGCTCCCGGTCTCATGCCGGCCATCTTCATCAGACAGTTCGTACCAGCGCCGATGGCCGCCTTGGCCCGCTGGAAGGCATCGATGTCGCGCTTCCCGAGCACCAGGTCGTCCCGACCCGCAATGATCGTCAGCCCGCCATCGTCCGGATCTTCGACAAACCTCCCCGCCGCGTTCAGTATGCCAGCCGATCGCAGGGCGGCGATGAAGTCCACGAGACCGGAACCGCAGATCCCTTCCGCCCGACCGCCTCCAATCACCTCGCAGTCGAACGTCGGGACCGGCGACCTCAGCCCTACCCGGCAGATCGCCCCGGGCTCCGCAGGCATGCCGCAGCTGATGCCGCACCCTTCGAAGGCAGGACCTCCTGCAGCCGAGGTCACCCAAAGCGTTTCTCCGTTCCAGAGGGCAATTTCGGAGTTGGTGCCGAAGTCGATCAAAAGCGCCCCTTCCGACGCTCCGGTCAATCGGGTGGCTAGGACGCCGGCCAGGAGATCCGAGCCGACGAACCCAGCCAGTGGTGGAATCACCTCGACGACGGTGCCGGGATCGATCCCCCATTGATCGCACCAGGAGGCGGTCTCCACAGGCCGGCAATCGATCGCTGTCGTCCAGTATGCCGGGTCGAGAAGGAGCTGGTAGTTCTTCCCCGTCAGCAGCGCGAGCATGGCGCTGTTACCGACGACGCTGACCCGGCCGATCTCCGGGAGCCCGCACCCGACCTCTGCCGCGATGTGGCGCAGGGCCTCGCCGATGGCTCTTCGCACCAGCCGGCCGATCTCCTCGGCGCTCTCCCGTGAGGCACGCGCTGCGGTGAGGCGGGTCATCACATCGCTGCCGAAGAACAGCTGAGGATTCAAGCCGCTGCAGCCGGCCAGACGCTCCCCTTTGATCAGGTCCCAGAGGGCGAGTCGGATATGGGTTGTTCCCAGGTCCACGGCAACGCCGAGGGGCTTGTCGCTGTTCGCTTCGAGACACTCCTGAAGCGCCAGGCCGGCGGGAAACAGGTCGTCGGCCGGAATGCTCCGCCAGGCGGTGGGGAGGAGAGGGGAGGCGATCGTCAGGGTGAGGTCGCTGTACGGGAAGAGCTGGCAGGCGAGACGATCCCCCTGGCTGATCTGCTCCGGTCGCAGCATCCGCAGTTCGTTCCCGGTGGGTGGATCGACCTCACCCTCCTCGATCCGCACGAGACAGAGTCCGCAGACCCCCATCCCTCCGCAGCCGGATCGGACGGGAAGGCCTGAGGAAGCCAGGATCTCGCGCAGCGAGGCTCCCGGCGCGAACGCCAGCTCACGCTCACCGTCTGCTGTTCTGACCTGAAGCACCGGCATCTTCGGCACCTCCCGTCCGTCCCTTTCCCTGCTGACGTCCCGCATCTACAGCCCTCCCCCTCCCGGCGACGGAGCAGCGTTCACCGACCTGATCACCAGCACCGTCAGGTCGTCGGGTGGGGGACCTTCCAGTGACGGCAGAGACAGGAGCGTGGCCAGCATCTCCTGGGCGCTCGTTGCTCCGTCGAGAAGGCTCGCCAGCTTCAGATTATCGAGTGCCAGTTCAGGCCTGGCATCGATCAGGCCGTCACTGTACAGGACAAGGGCATCGCCATGGCCGAAGGTAAGCATCCCTTCCTGATACTGCTCTTTGGCCATCACCCCCAGAGGAAGCCCCCGCGGGCTCAGCTCTTCGACACTCCCGTCGGAACGCCGCAGGAACACGTAGCCGTGACCGCAGTCCACGTAGGTCAGGGTACGGGCCTGGACGTCAAGATGGGCGTGGAACAACGTCACGAAGCTTTCGACGTTGTTCAGATCGGCCCTGATGGCATGCTCGGCCAGTTGTACCGCTGCGGCAGGCCTGTTCTGCAGTGTGGCGGCATTGATGGCGGCCATGGCGGTCGTCATGAGCATGGCGGCCCCCATCCCCTTTCCCATGGCGTCGCCAAGCGTAATGGCGATGATGCCGGGAGCCACCTCGATCCAGTCGTAAAAATCTCCGCCGACCTGCCGGGCTGGGAGGCAGCGGGCGGCGAATTCGAAATCCGTCAGGTCAGGATAGCTGCTCGGCAGGAGCCTCGCCTGCACCTCTGCTGCGCAGGCGAGCTCTGCCTGGAGCCTGTAGCGCTGCTCTTCACTTTCCCGCAGTGCCTCTTCGGTCAGTTTGCGCTCGACAATGGTCTGTTCGAGCTCCTGGACCTTTTCACCGAGCTTTGCCGCCACAACCGTGCTGTATTCCCTGAGATACTCCTTTTCCTCTTTCATCGAGTTCGCCGCAGCAGGAGTTTCCCTGCCCGCCTCACGCCGTTGAAGAATGGCAACAAGCTCCGCCCAGAGGAGAACGGGTTCCATCGGCTTGTTGATAAACGCCTCCGCACCGAGGGAGAGGGCCAGCTCCTTGTCTTTCTGGCCGGTGTACACGGCAGAATGGAAGACAAAGGGGATCAACCGGAGTTCAGGATCCATCTTGACCATCCGAATGAACTCGAAACCGTCCATCCTCGGCATGAGGGCATCGGAAATGATGCAATCCGGCTTGAGCGCTCGTGCCCGCTCGAACCCCTCCTGGCCATCCTGCGCCTCGGAAACTGCACAGCCGTGGTGCTCCAGGATGTAGCGCATAATCTTCCGGTCATTGGCATTGTCATCAACGATCAAAACGTTCACTGAATTCCCCCACAACTCTAGGTTGAACCGTTCCCAGAGAACAGACGTCCCTCTTGTTCCAGTTTCCTGATCCGCTCCTTCAACTCGACCATCCTCAGCTCCCGGCCGATGAAAAGCCTGTTCACCCGCTCCAGCTCCTCGTTTTTCCTCTGCAGTTCGGCGGTACGGTCACTGACCCTCTGCTCCAGCTCCTCGGTGAGCTTCCGGAGCGACTCTTCCGCCTGCTTCCGCTCGGTAATGTCGAGCACCGTGCCGAGCGAGCGGAGGGGAGCCCCGTCCTCACCATAATCGGTAGTGCATCGCTCATTGACGTATTTAATGCCGCCGTTCTTCATCACTATTCTGTGCACGATGTCGTACCAGGTCTTGTTCTCCACCGATTCGGCATAGGACCTTTTGACGAACTCCCGGTCCTCGGGATGAATGCGTTCCAGAACAGCGTCAAACGTCGCTCTGAATTCCTGCGGCGCCAGACCGTAAATGCGGTAGACCTCGTCGGACCAGTAGAGCGCGTTTGTCTCCAAATTCAGCTCCCAGTGTCCCAGGTGTGCCAGCCGCTGCGCCTCTTTCAGTCTCGTTTCGCTTTCTCGCAAAAACACCTCCGCCCGCTTCCGCTCCGAGAGTTCGCTCTGCAATTGCGCGTGGGCGCTCTGCAGTGTCGAGCGATAGTCGCGAATGGCCGTCCTCATCGCGTCGAAACGGTCCACCAATAGTCCGACCTCGTCATTTCCCACCTTTACGAGGGGGACGTCGAAGTCGCCCTCGGCAAGCCGTTGTGAAGCCTGGGCTAGCAGATTGACGGGCCTTCTCACCAGCCTGTCCACCACAAAGCCTAACGTCGCGGTAAGAAAGACGATCATCCCCAGCATGACGAACATCAATTCCCAATGCCGTTTACGGATGTCCGACAGTCGCGGGGCGAAATCGACGGTGAGAATCAGGCTGCCGAACCCTCTATCCAGGTAGCTGATCCGCCGCTTGACGATATGGATGTCTGCTTCGCGACGGTCGTCTGCTGCAGCCGGCGGAGAGGCTTCAAGCGGGTAGAGCGGTTTGCCGTCGGCGGCCACCAGCTGCAAGCTTAGCCAGTCCTTGTTATTTTTCATGAGACTGTCGAGATTTTCATAAATAGTGTCGAGTTGATGCCCCAGCAGGAGCGGCACCATCCCCTCGGCCACGCTGTCCAGATGCCGCTCTATGGAGCGCACGTAGCCCGCTTCCATGTTGGCCAACGAATGCGGCATCCAGTATCCGTACAGATACAGCACGAGAATGGTCGTGAAGGAGATGAGCGGCAGCAGTATCTTCAGGCGCAGACTCATACCGTCAATCCTCGCTCCAATCGGCATCCCAGTAGGAGTCGAGCCCCCATCCGGACATCTCTTCGTAGTTCTCCCGGGAGGTGTCAACGATCTGCTTGATCGGTACTTTCGACAGGAGTGCCCTTCCTTCGGGGGTCGTCCCCATCTCCAGCAGGGCCTGCCGCACCTTTTCCCGCTGTTCTTTCGGCACCCGGGGATGGGCGGCTACCGTATGCGACGGCATGTCACGGGTGGTATAGATCACCCTCAGGGCGTCCCGTACCGCCGGTGGCTGTTCCTGCAAGGTCTTTTCAACGCCACCGCCTGCTGCAGCCAGCCCCTTGACGACATGCAGATACACCGAACTGTGCGATTTCACGTAGAGAGGCTTCACGGTGACCCGATGAATCCTTTGGAGGTCCGCGCGCAGAAGGAGAGAGCCCCCCACGGCGTTGGGCGACGAGAACGCAACGACCTTGCCGTTCAGTTCGGACGCCTTCAACAGGGGGCTGTCTCTCCGCACCACAAGGATACCCCGCAGGGGAGCCTTGTCACGTGCAAGGGGGAGGTATCCCGCGGTACCTTTAGACTTCAATATGTGAAAGGGGTTGATGTAAACGAAATCGAACCCGCCCCTCATGGACTCCTTCTCAAAATCATGCATTTTCAATGTGGTAAGCAGGGTGAACTCGATACCGGTTCTTCTGTGCAATTCGTCTATTATCGGTTTCCATATGGAGTACAATTTACGCTGTTCGAACTGGGGCACGACACCGAAGGTATACTTCTCAGCGGCGACGGCGTTCCGGTCAGAGGCGGGACAAACCGCGTAACAGAGCAGCGCCGCGAGAACGATACGCACCATGACTGCAGAGAGCCTACGGCACCTCGCCATCGGGGCTTCCGTTCCCTTGCCGTGCGGCCAGTCTCGTATCATCCTGTCTTCTCCTTTCCCTCCAGCTCCCGGATCCGCTTCTTCAGCTCGATCATCCTGAGCTCCCGGCCGACGAAGACCCGGTTCAGCCGCTCCAGCTCCGCGTTCTTGGTCTCAAGCTCGGCGGTCCGCTGATGCACCCGCTCTTCCAGCTCGGCATTGAGGGCGAGGATACTCTCCTCCGCCCGCTTGCGTTCGCTGATATCCTGGAACACGATGACCGCCCCCGTGACCCTGTCTCCCTCGCGCAACGGGGTGCTCACATATTCCACGGGAAACTGGGTGCCGTCGGCGCGCCGGAACATATCCTCACTGACCCGGACCTGCCGATTATCCGTTACGGTACGGCGTATGGGGCACTCCTCAGGTGGCAGCTGACTGCCGTCGGGTCCGCAATGATGCAGTATCTCGTGCAGCGAGACCCCGACCAGTTCCTCAGGAGGAAAGCCGAGCAACTTGGCCGCAGCAGGGTTCACGAAGGTGGTGTTGCCGCGCAGGTCCAGGCCGCAGATCCCCTCCCCCACCGAGTCAAGGATAAGTCGGTTGCGGGCGCTCAGGTCCTGAAGCGCGGCCTCCGCCATCCTCCGGTCCGTGATGATGCCCTGGGTATAGGCGTCGTTGCTGCGGCAGAGCAGAATGGCCTTTGCCAGATTGCTCAGCACCGGCTGGAAGATTCTCGTCAGCGGCAGGCTGCTCTCGGACATCCGGGGCGCCAGCAGCAGGATCACGCCGCTGTCAGCAATGGGGAGCCTCAGAAAGACCCGGTAGTAGCCCTTCCGGCATGGCAGGGGAGCCAGCAGTTCAGGGTTTTCCGCAAGCTCGAATCCCCCCCGGAGCAGTGCCGTGGGTATCTGTATTGTTGCGGCAATGTGCCGGGCCAGTTCGAAATCACCGATGGAGGTCTCCAGCCGCACGTCCGCCAGCTCCTGGCAATAATCCGGTGAAACAATTTTTTCGGTATCGAGAAACACCATGCCACAGGGAAAAGAGGTGTGGTACAGCAGCCGCTGGAGCGTCTTGGTCAACAGTTGATCGAGTCGGATCTCGCCGCCGATCACCATTGCCATCTCGTACAGTATCGAAAGGATATGCTCGCGTTTCATCAGGTGCCCCAACGACAGCAGACCAGCGCCCCGTTATGGAAAAACGGATAGCCCCATTGCATAGAATGTCCGATCTCCCCCAGGGAAAGGGCACCGGCAATTGTTGCTGCACCGCTGCGCGCATGCAGCTCCCGCAGCTCGTTCAGTGCCCGGTCGCCCAGATGTATCCGCCGGCCGGCACAGTAAAAGGTGAGAATATCGAGCCCGGATACCGGACCATAGAGGTCGCGCAGCCCATCGATAAGCTTGTCCACAGTCTGCACCGAATTCACTTCCGGTGCCTTCAGGAGCGTCAGCAGTGCGTTGGGCGGGACCTCGCCGACACAGAACACGGACCCGTCGTCCTGCAGGGCCACCGGCATCCTCACGATGATCTCGTTGTTGGCCCGAATGATCCCAAACGGGAAGTGCACCGCAAGCTGGTAAAAGTTTTCCCGATCGACCTTGACCCCGTACTCGGCCTCGACCGCTTCCCGATACACCTCGAAGGCGGGACGCCAGTCGATGGTGATGATGCGGTTCCCCTCCGTTGAGGTGGCGGAGATCATCCGCTCCGGCGCCAGATAGCAGTGCTCCACCACAGCACCGGGATGGTTCTTGAGGAGCATGACAAGCAGACTGTTCTGCGCCACTCTGGTGTTGTCGAAGAGGCAGGGCATGGGTTGGAAGGTCTCGCTGCCGGCATTTACCCCCATGTAGCGGACGCGGTCGGCAAGCCGCAGATACAGGTCGTCGAGGATGGTGGCGACATTGGCGACCATGGCGTCGAAAATCATGAAGAGCGTGCTGGCGTGGGGTTGATCGAGCTGCTCCGACACCTCGTTCGCCACGTGCTGGACTGCCTTGGCGAACGAAGCCTGCGACGAGGCTGGCAGGTCGTACAGCCCTGCGAACGGCATGACATCGAATCGGAGCACGATGCACCCATTGCCGTGGAAGCCGGTAGCATCCAGAACAGCCGGGAAGACTGCGCCCAGCAGGGGAACGTTAAAACTGCCGCACAGGCTTTGGAGCAGAGGGATAGCGGTTTCCCGGTCCGTCTCGGCCACGAGCGCAAGGATCCCCATGGCCGGATACTCGTCGCGCCAGCCGGTCAACAAGCCGGACAGCTGCGCCGCTTCGATCCGCTCAACATAGACCATGCCCCGTGTCATGACGTACCCCCTTTCGCGTTGCTCAAAAAGCCAACCCCCGCGGCCTTTGCGCCGGCAACCATTTAGCCCCTGTTTCAAACCCTCTTCACGGCAACCTCGCCGGTATTCTCAGGGAAAACCGGCTCCCTTTGCCGTATTCGCTCGACACGAGGATGTCACCCTTCAGGATCTCCGTCGCAATCTTCCGTGTCAGATAGAGCCCGAGCCCGGTGCCGGGGACGATTGCCCGGTTGAGTGAAATGATGCGGAAAAAGGGCTGGAATATTTTCGACTGGTCTTCTTCACCGATGCCGATACCCGTATCGGTAACGGCGATCTCCACCATCTCGGCGTCCGGCGTTTCTCCGGGACCGGAGACGATCCTCGCCGCCACGGTCACTCCCCCTTTATCCGAATACTTCGTCGCGTTGCTCAACATGCTCACCACGCACTGCAAAAGTTGCCGCCGGTCGGTGCGCATCGGCAGATGGATCAATTCGCTCCGCAGCTCAAGCCCCTTTTCCCCCATGGCAGCCGTTATCCTGCTCTCCGCTTCGGTAAGCAGATCATACAGATCGAACTCCTCCAAGACCGGTTTGACCGTACCGGACTCGATCTGGGTTACCTCCAGCACGTCGCTTATCATATCGAAGAGGTTTCTGCCGGAGCTGAGAATGCTGGCAAGGTTTTGCTTCTGCTCGGCATTCACCGGACCCAGCCATTCCTCGAGCAGAACCGTCGAGAATCCGATGATGGCGTTCAGGGGGGTCCGCAGCTCGTGGCTCATGGAGGAAATGAACGTGGATTTGAGTCGGTCGACCTCCTTCAGTCTTTCGTTGGCCTCCTCCAACTCCTCGGTCTGCCGCTGCAGGAGGGCAGTC
>CAYSJJ010000055.1:29490-29914 GCA_964431365.1 uncultured Geobacter sp.
TCCGCTCGAAAACGCGCTGCTCCAGCTCTTCATTGAGCTTGGCGAGCTCTTCCTCCGCCCGCCTCCGCTCGGTAATGTCCCTGATGCACTCGATGGCGCCGGTCAGCCGCCCCTCGGAGTCCCGGAGCGGCGCGGCCTTGGCCCAGACAAACGCTCCTGCGCCATCGTGCAGGTCGGGACAGAAGACCTCGATTACCAGGTTGTCCCCTTCTCTTCTCAGTTTGGGGTACTTTGCGGCAATCTCGTGCTCAGGGGACCAGAAAAGATCCATGAGCTGCGGCCTGGCAACCCCGTAAAAGGGGACCGTATAGGCGTAGTCATCCTTGCCGATCATCTCCTGGGCAGGAATGCCCGTCAACTCCTCCATCGCCCGATTCCAGATGATTACCCGCTTCTCCTTATCGATAGCCAGGGTCGCATCGGG
>CAYSJJ010000056.1:0-27661 GCA_964431365.1 uncultured Geobacter sp.
ATTGAACTCGATGAACTGTTGGCGCGTTGCGGGATTGGAGGTTGAGGATGGGCGAGGATAATACCTCTTTCTGGACGGACATTAAGCAGTACGAGGCAGTGCTTGAGCGCGATCCCGCCTCGTACGCCTTTATCCCCCTGTCGAACCTCTACCGGAAGATCGGGCTCTTCGATGATGCCCTGGCGGTGGCTCAGCGTGGCTGTTCTCGCCATCCGAACCTGGTGGCCGGGCAGCTTTCCTTGGGGCTTGCCTGTCATGAACTCGGTTTGACAGCCAAGTGCCGGCATGCGCTGGAAAATGTTGTCAGGATTACACCGGAAAATGTCGAAGCCCAGCGGATCTTGAGTCGAATGTACGCCGATGCTGGTGAGCATACTGCTGCAGAGTCCTCACTCCGAATAATTCTGTCACTGGCCCCCAACGATCTGGAAAGTCGGGTCATCCAGGATTCGCTTTACCGCGCCAGAGGGGCTGGCGACAGCGGGCCACTACCTGAACAGGCTGATGTTGACGAAACTGTCATTTCAGGTTTGGATGAGACTCCGACCGTTCGACTGTACCCGTCAGAAGTTGAACGTGCGACGGAAACATCACGGATCACTGATCTGCCGGATGAAGAGACGTTTCTGGCAGAAGCAGGTGACGATGAAATCCTTGATCTCGACGATGCCTGCATCATAGAAGATCTGGAGGAAATATCGGACGAGGTGTCGGAGGTGGTGCCGTACGAGGCTGTTCCAGACCAGGCTCCCCTTGTCTCTGCGACCATGGCTGAACTGTATGTTAAGCAGGGATTCAACGACCTTGCCATCGGTATCTATCGCCAGCTCGTGGCCGCAAACCCTACCGATGTCGACCTTCTCACCCGTCTGGACGAACTGCTCACAGCAGAACGGACTGCGCACCATGGTCCAACTGTCCTGATGCCTCATGGATTGAGCAGTGACATGCAGCAACCGGCTGAGGCTTATACTGAGAGTACGGGCGGCGCCGATATGCTGAACGAACCCGCCACTCGTCGGCAGGGAACAATTGCTATTCTTGAAGGGTGGCTAGAAAGCATCAGGAGGGTCAGGGCATGTCGTTCAAGCTTGCATTGAAAGAGCTGGTGGACAATACGTCCGGCGCCGTCGCCGCGTCGATCATGGGGTACGACGGTATAGCCATCGACGAATATCTCTCGCAACCGGCTGACTTCGACCTGCAGCTGTTGGTCGTCGAATATGCAAACCTGCTGAAGGAGGTTCGGCAGACCATAGAGTTGCTGAAGACCGGCGCTATGGAAGAGCTGAGCGTCACGACTGCCAAGGTGAAGGTGTTGGTGAGGACCGTGAATGATGAGTTCTTCCTTGTTTTTATCATGACTCCGGATGGGAACTACGGCAAGGGTCGCTATCTGCTTCGGCGCGAGGCACCACGGATAGCCGAGCTTCTTTCTTGACCTCAGGGGTGGGTATGAAAATTCTTGTTCTCCACGGACCAAATCTGAACCTTCTTGGGACCCGCGAGCCTGGAGTATACGGCACGGTAACGCTGGCGGGCATCAATTCGTCGATTGCAGAATTGGCTGTTCAGTTTGACACGACTGTCGATTTCTTTCAGTCCAACTCGGAAGGGGCGCTTATCGATGCCATTCAGGGGGCTGTCGCAAGCCATGATGGTATCCTTATCAATCCTGCCGCCTATACGCATACCAGTGTGGCCTTGAGGGACGCGATCGCCGCTGTCGGACTACCAGTGGTCGAAGTGCACCTGTCGAATATACATGCCCGTGAGGCGTTCCGTCACCAGAGTTTCATTGCTCCGGTGGCTATCGGTCAGATTGCCGGCTTCGGCCCGGACAGCTACCTGTTGGGGCTTGAGGCCTTGGTTAGGCACATCCGGAGCAAAGAACGCTGATCGGCTGGAACCTGGATTTGCATTTTTGCAAATGCGAGACGCTGATTTGCATCCCTGCAATCAGCGTCAATGGATGTATCCCCACCATGTAACGTCCCGCCTCATTGCTATCCTGTTGGAATCCCTTGCTAAATTTCTTGCGTCCTGACTGCTGGCTGTCTGGCGACATTTGCACTTCTGCAAACGATACTAATGTGGACTTTCCTTGATCCAAGGTGCGTCTTTGTAGTGAGCTGTAATTATTGATTTATTTGTGGCGAGGTGCAGTTGGTACGGCGGTTGCTTTAGTGTAAACATCGTTACTCCATCTGCACGGACAAGACCCTGGGGGCGGTGACGACCGCTCCCGGGTCCGTGCGAACAGAACTGCAATGGTGCTACGTTTATGGCGACGGATAAGATCTGTCCATTCTATGGTAAAAACGATGACTACTGCGATGTCGGCTGTGGTTACATCTCCAGTTACGACGTAAATATGATCATCCGGTACTGCAGTTGCCGCTTCTGTGACTGTGCGAAATACAAGGAATTGGCCGACAGGTTTCCGGCCGACTCTCTTCAACCACTCAAGTGCTGAAAGGAAAAGCCATGCTCTACCTGCTGACTCTCCACATGAACGACTTCGTCCTGGCTGCATCGCTTGCAGCGGCAACGGTTTTTGTCATTACCTCAACGATAAAGGAGAAGAGACATGAGCGAAAAAGAGCTTGAACTGTTAGCACGCATTGAGGAGCTTGAGCGCCATACCTGGCGGAACAGCGCTATTCTGCGGGCGGTGGCCATGGTCGCCTTCACGGCAATGGTCGGCATCATAGTGGCATCGGGTGTAGTTGGCGGTGGACGAGGCAGCCACTGGTCGGGTCCTGCCTGGAACACGATGTGGCTGTATGGCCTGTTCGCGGCAAATGCCGTATCCATGTTCTGGACCACCCATAAAGAATAGCCAACTGGCATCAGGAGGATACAACAATGACCCCGATGAGTCTGAAAAACGCCATACTGCTCCTGGTCGTGGTTGCGCTTTGCTCCACGTTCTCAATGAGAATATTTCAGGGGCTTGACGAGATGATGGGCGATCAGTATTGGGTTGTGGACGCAACCCAGGGTGATCACGGCTGGTATATGATGGGGCTGTTGCCTCACGTGAAAAAGGTTCCCAAGGACGTGGTCAAGGCAGCGAACACTGACCCGGCAGTCAAAGAGAAATACATTATCTACGCACAGTCGGGCGACTTCGCCGGCAACTCCGTGTACGGTATCTGTTATGGCATCCCCTTCATCATGTTCCTGATCTGGTTCGCCTTCATATTGGGCTTCCCCGACCGGGTAGATCCCTATCTCCTGCCGCGGCGCATATTCACCGTATCGGTCATCATGGTCTGCTCAGTAGTGGTTAACCTCTTCCTGATGCGTATTGCCGCAGACTTTGCACGTGACCCGATGGCCAGGATAGCCAACGTCGCGGGAAACCACGCTTCCCTTCTCTTCCACAATGCCGGCATCTGGTTTGCCATTCTTTTCTCGGCACTTGGTACCCACAGCCACTCCATCAAAGAGGTCGTTGCTCCGGATAGCCGCAATTGGCAGAGCCAGGCGGACGAAAAATTTTCCTGGATGTTTACTCTCCTGGCGGTGGTTACTGTGTTGGAAGTCGTACTGGTCAAGAACAAGCTGGCGCTTCCCGATGCCGCAGTGGATTACTCTGTCTGGATCATCTGGGTTGTTATCTTCATGCGGATGTTCGGGTTCTCTCCCAAATACTGGGTAAAGCGTGGCCGGGGCATCGCACTGATGATCGGCGGTACCGCAGCTACGCTGGTTGTGTTCTACATCCTGGAGCGGGTCACCGGCACACTGGGAGCGGGATTCGCATCCCCTATTCTGGCAAAGGCGCTGGGAGCAGAAAACCAGAATATCGGTCTTTCGCTCATGGTTTCGATCTACCTGATCTTCTGGATGGAGTTTGCGGCCGCCATAAGGATCAATGGCCCGGCAAAGAAGGCAGCAGTACAGAAATAGTAACTATTCCCATCCGGAATGGTTCAAGTAAGGGCGGCCTGTGCCGCCCTTTTTTGTTGCCAAAATCCTGTGCCTTGTCCTAAGCTGCGACCTGCTTCAAATCCACTTCGGCATCGCTCCGATATCGAAAGAGAACCCATGCGTAAGTCACTGAAAATTTTGATTGCTGCCTCCGAGGCGGTCCCGTTTGCCAAGGAAGGTGGACTGGCAGACGTTGTTGGCGCCCTGCCCAAGTATCTGGCATCTCTTGGCCACGACGTGCGGGTTGTGATTCCCAGGTATTACCGTGTCGATCGTGAACGATTCGGACTCAAACTGTTGCCCGGCGTTCTGACCGTTCCCATGGGGATTATCGGCGAACAGTATTGCGGGGTGTATGAAGGGCGGATGCCGGGAACCGACGTGCCGATCTATTTCCTGGAGCACGAGCAGTACTACGGCAGGGCCGAGCTTTACGATTCGGATAACAAAGCGTTCCTGGACAACGACAACCGTTTTATTTTTCTGTCCAAGGGGGCCCTGGAGTTATGCAAGATGATCCGGTTCGAGCCGGACGTCGTGCACGCCAATGACTGGCATACGGCAGCCATTCCACTTCTTCTGAACACGACCTACCGTGACGATCCCTTTGTGGGGAGAGCCGCATCCCTGTTGACGGTTCACAACATGCAGCACCAGGGGAGTTTTTATCCAGGAGCCATGGAAGTGCTCGGGGTTGGATGGGAGCATTTTACCTATCTTGGGCTGGAAAAGGATGATCAGGTGAACCTTCTTAAAGGGGGGATCTACCATGCCTCGATGCTGAATACGGTGAGCGAGGGGTATGCCAGGGAGATGCAGTCCTCAGAGTTCGGCTGGGGGCTGGAAGGGGTGGTCCGGGAGAGGGCGGCGGATCTGGTGGGCATTCTGAACGGGGTGGACGAGGAGGAATGGAACCCGGAGACCGATCCCCTGATACCGGCACGGTATTCAGCCTCGGATCTTGCGGGCAAGCGGGCCTGCAAGGAGTCGCTCCAGCGCGCCTTCGGCTTGCCGATTCGGCCGGAAGTGCCGCTGATCGGCATGGTAGGAAGGCTGGTAAAACAGAAGGGGATAGATATCCTGGCCGAGGCGATGCCGCGGATACTCGCCCTTGATCTGCAGTTCGTCATGCTCGGCGCCGGTGAACCGTGGGCACATTTTTATTTCGGCGACATCATGGCCGCGTTCCCGCAGAAATTCGGCTGCAAGATTGGTTACAGCAATCCTCTTGCCCATCAGATCGAGGCGGGAGCCGACTTCTTCCTGATGCCTTCTGCCTTTGAGCCGTGTGGTCTGAACCAGATGTACAGTCTGCGATACGGGACATTGCCTATCGTCCGCGGCACTGGAGGGCTGGATGATAGTGTGGAGAACTTTGATGAAAAGAGGTTGAGCGGTACCGGGTTCAAGTTCCAGGCGCTGACTGCCGGAGCGCTTTTCGATACGGTAGGTTGGGCTGTCTACACTTGGTACAATAGGCCGAAGGCTATTACCAGGCTTGTCAGCAACGCGATGGCGAAGCGGTTCACCTGGCAGGAAGCTGCCCGGAAGTACGAAACGCTGTACAACCGGGCAGTGATGCAGAGAAGGGGAGCAAAGCAACTGCAATTGTCTTAATCATACCAGCCTAACGGCTAGGAAACAGAACCCTTGTCAGCCCCTTCATCTCCCTTTATGGTGAAATTGTGCAGAGCCGATTGAATGAGTTCCGTTTGGTGGGTCAGGCGTTTTACCGCTTCCTCGGTCATCTTGTTCGCTTCAAGGTTGATTTCGGTTGACTGTTGAATCCCGCTGACAGCGTGAACGATCAGCCCACTTCCTCGATTTTGCTCGTCGCAGGCGAGTTTGATTTTCCTGATCATGGACGTGATGTTTTCAGTCGATTTGCCGATAAAATTCCCCACCTTGGTCTGCTCACGGGTGGAGTTGCGGACCTGGGCATTTAGTTCCTTCATCTTCTCAACGGCAGTCATGATCAAGTCACTGCCGCGACCCTGTTCGCTGGTGGCCCGGGCAATCTGGTTGATCATCTCCGCCACCCGGTCCATGGCTCGGCGGATCAGTTGGCTCTCGTTGGCCTGATTTTCACTGGCGCGGGCAATCTCGTCCATCTGGGTCGATGCAACCGTGATGCCTTCCACGATCTTGTTCAGCACTTCCCCTGATTTTTGGGACAGCTTTTCACCTTCGGCAATGCTTCCCTTCGCCTGGTTTATCGATTCCACCGCCCGCCGCACCTCCTGCTGGATCCCATCGATAACCTGACTGATCTCGCGGGTGGAGCCGCTGGTGCGCTCGGCAAGATCCTTGATCTCCTCAGCAACCACTCCGAAGCTTTTGCCATGCTCTCCCGCTTGGGCAGCGATGATCGCGGCGTTCAAAGCCAGAAGGTTCGTCTGTTCGGCGACCTCGTCAATGACCGAAAGGATGACACCGATGTCGGTAGCCTTTTCAGAGAGAGAGTTGACGACTTCCGAGGTTATCACCGAAGAGCGTTTTATCTCGTTGATGCCGGCAATCGTGGCATCGACGGACGCCTTGCCGATCTCCGCATCCTTCAGGACTTCGCTGGAGATGCGGGCGTTGGCGGCGGCGTTTTGTTCGATCTGTTTGATCGAGGAGTCCATGGTGATAACTGAGGTTGCCGTGGTCATTGAAGCCTCGACCAGGCTGGCGATGCTTGAGTCGATCTGTCGGATGGAAGCGGTCATTTCGGTAATGGATGAGCTGACTTCTTCCACCGATTTGGACAGCGTCTCGACATTCAGGGCAACTTCCTCGATGCTGGCCACCAGTTCCATGGTTGATGAAGAACTCTCCGAGGCCGAAAGGGAGAGACTGTCCATGGCCTGGGCCACACCGTTAATGGACGAGTTTATTTCCAGAACGGCCGAAGAGGTTTGGAGTACACCATCCGCCTGGACTTCAGCTGCATTCACTCCTCGTTTTGCTATCTCCTTGAAGTTCTTGGCTACTTGACTCAGTTCTGTAATTGAACGGTTCACGTTGTTGACCATGGCAGCCAGTTTTTCCACCATGGAGTTGAAGTCGCGTCCAAGCTGACCAAGTTCGTCGGTGGAGTCCACATCCACCTGAACCGTCAGGTCTCCGTCCGCTCCTTTCGCAAGGGCGCTTCCCATCTGTTTTACCCTGCCCACGATGCCTTTGGTGGCAAAGGTTCCCAGTACGAAAGCAAGCAGAATACCGCTTATGATTACGGCTATGAATGTGATGGTTGCCTTCTTCTCGATGCTGTCGGCATCTTTGTTGGCCTGATTCATAAAGCCCATCACAGTTACCAGGAGGTCGTCCACGGCAACCATGACCATGTCGCTCATTTCTGGGAGTTCAGTGCGGGTGAGCCGGTTCAGCTCATCGTCATGCTGTGCCGTCAGAGTTCCTGGCTTGACCTGTTTGAGAAGACGTTCCTTATGTTCCAGGAGACGATTGGCCGTCAACGTAAATGTATCAAATTCTTTGAGGATCGCCTGGACCCGCAGCTCCAGCGGGCTCCCTTTCGGGGAGGCCGGGAGGCCCATCTTGGTATTCCCTTTGATTATCAGGTCACAGTAGCTCTTGAAGCGGTCACGTTTCGCTTCATAGTCTGCCTTTGAAGCTTCGAAGTCATCGAGTTGGGCGCGGACAAGTGCCGCTTCCAGCAGGTGGACACGACATTCGTTCAGTGTGGTCTTCATCAGGACCACCTGCTTTTCCTGGGTGGCCCGGTTTTTTATCACCTGTTGAACTTTAGTACCGACCTCGTTGAGGCTCCAGATGCCGAAAACCCCGGTAACGAAGACGATCAGGGCCATTACCAGAAATAACCCGACCAGTTTTTGTCCCAGCCGCACGTTTTGACTCCGTTCCAGGGGCCGTTCCTATTGCCAATAGGACGAACCCCGCTTAAGTGTTCCGCGTTTGCATGCAAAGTTACTTAGACAGCAGCGTTATAGCAAGTTTGGGCGAGGCCAGCAAGAAGCGATTGCATTCGGCTTGCCGTACTATGGAAGTATCGACTCTGGTGCGTATATCCTTAAGTTATTCATAGGAAGGAAGCTGAGATCTGGTCGGTTTAGACATTGGCAGAGACGCGATGAAATCGATTTGACGATTGATGAACTGAAGGTTGTATCGGCTCTCATAGAGAAGAAGGGCGCTGGCTACGAACAGGAATAATCCGCCGCTCAGTGCGAGCAGGGATGATATCCAACCGGTGCTGCCCGATCCATAGGCGGCGTTGAGTGCAACCGCCAGGCTGGAGCTGATGAAGAGCAGGGTGGCTGTGTAGAGGGATGCCAGTGCCCTCTGAATGAAGGCCGCACGGATTTTCTGCAACGACAGTTGGTTTTGTATGTGTGTCAGGCGTTGGTCGGTTTTGAAGTCGATACCGTCGAGAATGTTTTCCATCTCGCTCTTCATGGTGTTGACCCTGTCGAAGACCCTGCCGAGCCGGCCAGACGTAGAGAATATCAATGTCCCACAGGCCGAGATGAGGACCGCCGGGGTGATCATGGCGGTCAGGACCCTGGTGCTACCGAGAATTTCTAGCAGATCACGTACTGGCATCAAACTTCCCCCCTTGGTTCTTGAAGTCTCATCGAGGATTCCTCGTATATCTCTACCCGCAGATCTTAATTCAAACGTTGATTAGCTCCTGAACAATGTTCAAGTGCTGTACAGATATTTCGGCTCATTTAGCCATGTTTGTCTGGGGTTTGAAAGGGTTTTATCTGTAAATATTAGTGATATTGGTGCGTTGCGTGGTTGGTATGCTGTTTGCCTAGTAAAAGCTGTAGGAGTAATGAAGTCAGGGTTAAGGAGAACGTTTCATGTTTAACCAGGGAGTAGCGCAGAATGCCACCAGATGGCCCCGCCTCTTGACCTTGGCAATGATCTTGGTTCTCTCCCTGACCACTTCCATTCCCGTTTCCGCAAGCCAGACTACCATGAAGAGGGCACTGGATGAAACCGGCGAATATTCCTGTCTCTCCGCAAAAGAAGCAAAATTACTCCAAATTGTGAATGAATACCGCGAATCTCATGGTCTCCCCCCAATCGCCAATGCCCGATCGCTGAACAAAGTAGCCCGTGCCCATGTCATCGATCTGGTCGAGAACAGCCCTGCAGAAGGGACGGACAGCCGCGGTCTTTCCTGCTCACTTCACAGTTGGTCGAACAACGGCTTCTGGAAGCCGGTCTGCTACACAAAAGACCATGCATATGCCGAAGCGATGTGGGACAAACCGCGGGAGATCACGAATTTCACTTACACTGGTGACGGGTATGAAAATGCCTATTCAACAACGGATGCTGAAGTGACCCCGGAAAAAGTGCTTGAAGCCTGGAAGGGAAGCCCCAGCCACAACGCCATCCTTCTCGAAGCTGGGACTTGGAAGGGAAGCAACCTTCTTGCTTTGGGCGTGGGTATCTACAAAAACCATGCAGTCATCTGGGTCGGTTCGTTGATAGATCCTCTCGGGGCGCTGCAGGCCTGCAATTCCGCCGCCAACTGAGCTAAGGCGTCCCCGCTGAGGGGATAGACCGAAAGCTTTCCTCAATACGGGCTGATGATTGTGGGTGAGGTCGGCTATCCCTCGCGATGACCCCCCTGGCACACGCCTCCTCATTCATTCAATTCTTTTCGCTTGAGCCGAGCTTGAGAATCTTAACTTTGAATCAGTGATGCTCTGGCTTACCGGAACCCATCATGGAACCGGTAACTGCTCATACAAGCCTTGACCGATAGCTGCACCACCCCTAACTTATCACTTTTATTGATGCATGGAAACTTAAGGTCTGTTATTTTTGGGTAGGAATTGATACTATCTTAAGTAATACAAATAATATTTGAGGTGATAGACAGCATGATGCAGGCAAGAATAACCGTTTTATTCATACTACTGCTGATCCCGGGGTTCGCTTTCGCTGAACCTTCTCAAGCCACGGGTCAGGTCGATAAAACCGCCAGCGGAACGAAGGAGGGGGGCGCAAGTCCGAGCGGTTGTTTGACTGAAGCCGAGGCTGAATTGGGCCGGCTGGTGAACAAGCTGCGTGAGGAACACCAACTCCCACCGGTACCGGTTGTGGAGCCACTCTACAAGGTTGCAAAGTGGCACGTTATTGACCTGGTTGAAAATACTCCACACCGTGACCGTAACGATGACCGGGGCTTGGCGTGTAACCTCCATAGTTGGTCCGACAAGGGGAAGGAGACGGGAGGGGGATGGGAGCCTCTCTGCTACACTCCCGACCACAAGCAGGCGTCGGGAATGTGGAATAAGCCCCGTGAGATTTCGGATTACCGGTCAAACGGATATGAGAATATTTACTGGACGTCGGCCCCCCTCTCCCCAGCTATGGCAATAAATTATTGGACAGGGAGAGATGACGAATTGGACATGATTCTGGAGCGGAAAAGCTGGAAAAGGCATGCCTGGAGGTCCATGGGCGTGGGAGTGTTCGGGAATTACGCGGCAGTCTGGCTTAGTGAGAAGTCGGCCTCTGATTCGAAATTGAGCCGGTGTGAGCAAGCAAGAAACTGAATTCCGGCCTGAACTATCTGTTCGGGCCAGCAAGAACGACTAAAATGTGAGTCTTCAAGAGGTGTCAGATGCCATACAAACGACGATCAAGGTCTAAGAGATTTCTACGAGCATTCATAAAGGGAGCCGGCCTCGTGGTGGCAATCGTTCTGGTTGCCGTGACACTTTCCTTGGTAGTGAAATCATTTCTCACCAAGGAAAAAAGTGCTATCAAGGAACCGCCCGTGCAGATAGCCAAGGCCGAGATTCAGGAGCCGGATGCCAGCAGCGAAATTGGTGGCAAATACTACGGTCTGTGCAGTAAGAACAGTATCCGCACGGTTGAGGATTTCCGGAGAACAGTACAGCAGGATGTCACGCTGTCCATACACTTTGCGGGATTCAAATGGGAAACTGCCAAACTCGGGAAGCTTGATGAACCACTCTGGACCTACGTCTCCTACCGAAAAGGGGATACCATACGACTCACCTCGAAACCGGTAAGGCTTCCTGAGGGTGATGGCTACATTACGGATGGGGTCCGCACCGTGCGCACCTTCTGTTGTAACGACTATGTGCTCGCCCCAGCACCTCCGCCAGAAGTCAGTCTTGCAACGCCGTCAGACCCGGTTGAACGGGTTGATGGCCCTCCGCGCCGCATGGACAAGACCGTCGAACGGGTGGACGGCCCCCCTCTTCAGCAGTCGTCCGGCGCCCCTTCCGAAGAGTCGGCGGGTGCGATTCCTAGTTCGCTGGGAAAAGTTTCCTACTTCGCCGTCCCACTTTATACAGGCGCGCTCCCCCCTCCTCCCGACGTCCCCTTTAAGGTGTACACGTCGCCGAATAAGCATCGTGAGCCGATTGTAACCCCTGAACCAGGCACTGTGTATCTGATGGGTGGTGGTGTGGCGGTTCTTGCGCTTCTACAGCTGATTCGCAGGAAAAGAGGAGCCGCCGGCGAGGGCTAGGCAGGCGGGTTCCAACGGTCATCATGCGGCGGAGGGGAGAATTTGCCCCTCCGCTTTATTTATAGAGGTTGTTTTCCGGTCAGCTACTCCCTGAAGATCCGCTTGAGTCAATCCCGATATCGCTTCGTAATATCCCCATACGCATCGATCCGCCGATCCCGCAGGAACGGCCAAGTGCGTCGCACTGTCTCGCTCCGGGAAAGGTCGATGGCTACGACCTTTGTGTCTTCCCGGTCTGGCGGAAGACGGTCCAGCAACTCTCCCTGTGGACCGGCCACGAAACTGTTCCCCCAGAATTGTTGCCCTTTGCCCCCTTTTTCGGGTGATTCCTCAAGACCAACACGATTGACGGCGATCACCGGTAGGCCGTTGGCTACTGCATGGCCGCGCTGGACAGTGATCCAGGCATCCAGTTGGCGCGCCTGCTCTTCAGGGGTGTCGACCGGATCCCAGCCGATAGCGGTGGGGTAGATGAGCAGGTCGGCACCGGCCAGTGCCATGAGGCGGGCTCCTTCCGGGTACCACTGGTCCCAGCAGACCAGCACACCGAGTGAGCCGACCGAGGTCTTGACCGGGGTGAACCCGAGGTCGCCGGGGGTGAAATAGAACTTTTCGTAGTAACCCGGGTCGTCAGGAATGTGCATCTTACGGTAGACACCTGCAATCGATCCATCCCGTTCCATAACGACCGCCGTGTTATGGTAGAGTCCTGGCGCGCGTCGCTCGAAGAGCGAGGTAACGATGACGATACCCAGCTCCCGGGCAATGGCGCCGAAGAACTCAGTTCCCGGGCCTGGAATCGGTTCCGCAAGGTCGAAGTTTGTGGAGTCCTCGGTCTGACAGAAATAGGGGCCGGTATGGAGCTCCTGCAGAACCACCAGCTGTGCGCCGGCTGCCGCAGCCTGACGAATGCCGGTCACACTCTTCTCGATGGTTTCAGTGCGATCGCAGGAGCAGCTCTGTTGTACAAGACCCGTGAGCAGAGTTTTCATGACATGGTTCCTTTTGGCAGTTGCATGGTGACGCAGTGCAGTGAGCCGTGCTGAAGGATGAGCGGGCGGCAGTCGATGCCGATTACCTCCCTATCGGGGAACGCCAGTCTGACTGCAGTCAGGGCGGAATCGTCCTTGGGGTCGGCATAGGTCGGCACCAGGACGGCGCTGTTTGTGACCAGAAAATTTGCGTAGGTGGCTGGCAGCCGCTGGCCGTCCGTATCTAAGCAGGGAGCTGGCCAAGGGAGCGGGATGAGGCGGTAGGGATTCCCGTCACGGGTGCGAAAGGACGCCAGTTCCTCTGCCATGGCCGCCAGGGCCGGGTAATGCTCGTCGTTGACGTCGTCACAGGCGACATACAGGATAGTGTCGTTCGGGCAGAGCCGTGCCAGAGTGTCGATGTGGGAGTCGGTGTCGTCACCAGCCAGGTAGCCGCTGTTAAGCCAAAGAATGCGGTCTGCGCCGAACTCCACCATGAGCGCCTGCTCAATCTCCTGCCTCGACAGGTGAGGGTTGCGGTTCCTGTTCAGAAGGCATTCTGATGTGGTCAGGAGAGTCCCACGGCCGTCGCTCTCGATGCTCCCCCCTTCCAGAATCATCCCCCGGATCCGCCGCTCAGCCTTGAACGCGCCAGCTTCCACCAGGAGTCGGGTCACCTGGTTGTCCAAGTTGGCAGCAAACTTGAGTCCCCAGCCATTGAAGCCGAAATCGAAGAGAATCGGAATGCCGCCTTCCAGCACGGTGATCGGTCCGAAGTCCCTGCTCCACGTGTCGTTGGTGGGGATCCGCATGATACTGACCCGTTCCATAATGGCCCCGGACGCTTTGAGCTGAGCGTGGACCGCAACTGGCTCTGGAGCAACGATAAGTACCTTTTGGAACCTGCTGATAGCAGCGGCTATTGTGCAAAATACCGGCTCGACCGTTTCGAGACTGGGTGCCCAGTCGCTTTCCAGGTGAGGCCATGCCAAAAGGACGCCGTCTTGTTCTTCCCATTCGGCTGGCAAACTACGTGTGAGCATTGTTTTGTGACTCTCCGATAAGATTGTTATGGATGGTTAGCATACCTCCGGCAATTCGTGCAATAGCAAATGTTTGATTGTACCTGTCGGAAAATTCTGAATTATTTTGTGAATTGCCGTTTTAGAAAGTAGGAGCTATTGCCGAAATAATGTGAAACGAACTTTTGTGGGAGGAGCATCGTGAACAACCTTAAGCTCAAACATAAACTGCTCGCAATGGGTTGTATTACCGGTTTATTTCTTTTGTTGCTCGGAGGGATATCGTTCTGGAGCGTCACCAATTCCGCATCGGTGATGGAAAAACTGTACCAGGAGGAACTGCAGGGAACCGAAAAGATCGGCAAGATTGGCGAAAAGATGCGGAACAACCGTATTCAGCTTCTGCTCGCCCTTCAGCATGATCCCAGAATGCCGACCAGCAAGCTTCATGACCATCCAGTAACTGTCCATACCGACGCAGTGGTCGAGAATATCGGTGAAATCACCAAAATCTGGGAGTCGTACGTGGCGATTCCTGGTAAGACCAGTGAACAGAAAAAGCTTATCGAAGAATATACCGCCAAACGGGGGCGCTTTGTCCAGGAAGGCCTCAAGCCGACTCGTGAAGCGGTTTTGGCCGGTGATTTCGACCTTGCCACCAAGCTGACCATTCAGGCGATCAACCCATTGGCAACTGATGCGTTCAAGGTGGCTGACCAGCTCTATGCGTCCGAATACGCACAGGCCAGGCAGAGCATCGACCAGATGAACGGAACGCTTCGAACAGTAAAGATTGTGCTGGTAATAGGTATCGTCCTTGCGATGGTGATCGGAACGACCATCAACCTGTTGGTGGTCGTTTCCATTGACCGCGGGACCAGGGAGCTGCTCTCGGTAACGGGGAAAATGGCACATGGCGATCTGTCTGTCGAGGCGGCGGTCCTGGGTGGCGATGAACTCGGGCAGATCGCCCAATCGTTCAATGGCATGCGCAGGGCGTTTGTCGACCTGATAGGGAAGGTGGTGGACACGTCTGCCAAGGTGACCTCGGCGGCAACGCTGTTGTACGGGACTTCGGAACAGATCGCCACCGGTGCGGAAGAGGTGGCGGCCCAGACCGGGACCGTGGCCACGGCCGGCGAGGAGATGGCAGCCACGTCGGGCGAAATTGCCCTGAATTGCCAGCGAGCCGCCGAAGGGGCCACGCTGGCCAGCGAGGCGGCGAGCAACGGAGCGGTGGTGGTGGAAAGGACCATCGGCGTGATGAGCGAGATCGCCGCCAAGGTGCAGGAGTCGGCGCGAACCGTTGAAACCCTGGGTACGCGGAGCGACCAGATCGGGGCCATCATCGGCACCATCGAGGATATCGCCGACCAGACGAATCTGTTGGCGTTGAACGCGGCCATCGAGGCGGCACGGGCTGGTGAACAGGGGCGCGGCTTTGCGGTTGTCGCCGACGAAGTACGGGCTCTGGCGGAACGGACTACCAAGGCGACCCGTGAGATCGGCGAGATGATCAAGGCGATCCAGGGTGAGACCCGGGGAGCGGTTGTGGCCATGGAGCAGGGCGTTCATCAGGTGGAGGCCGGCACGAGTGAGGCGGCGAAGTCCGGGGCGGCGCTGCAGGAGATTCTTGATCAGGTGAACGCCGTTGCCCAGCAGGTGAACCAGATCGCCACTGCGGCGGAACAGCAGACCGCCACGACCAGTGAGATCAGCAATAACATCCAGCAGATCACCGAGGTTGTAGAGGGGACGGCTCGGGGGGCACAGGAGTCGGCCAGTGAGGCGAGCCAGTTGGCGCGTCATGCCGAGGAGCTGCAGCGTCTGGTTGGGCAATTCCGGTTGGTCTAGGTTACGCCAATAAGAAGTGTGAGACAGGGAAGGGCGGCTAGTGGCCGCCCTTTTTTCGTGGCGCTATTTGCCGAGTCTCGTCTCGATTGCCTTCATCACCTGGTAGGCATCGTTGATGGCAGTGTAGATCAGGTTAGGGTGCCGCTCTTCCTGGATCGTCCCTTCGCTGATTTTCATGAAAGACGGCGAAATTGCACCGCCAATGACATACACCCCTTTGCGGGTTGACTCGAATTCAGAGGTGAGGAGCACCAGACGGTCCCCTTCCTTGGCTATCTTGCAGACCCCGGCGGTGCAGGCGATGGTCTGGATGCCGAGTTTGTCGAAGATCGGCACCGGTCCCTGGGAACCGATGCAGGCGATGACGTGGTTCATGGGAAAGCTCATGGCGTGGTAGATCTCGATCCCGTCGTCCTGCTTGAACTCGTTTATCCGGATCACCAGGCGGTCCACCCCCTCCTCGTCCACTTCGCCAATGCGTGGGGTGGCGCCGGGCAGAAGGCGGATATTCCCCCCAAGGAGGATCTCCTCGCCGAGCCGCTGGGCAGTCTCCTTGTTAACGTCAAAGGTTTCTGCCTTGTGGGCCCAGTAGACCGGTTGTTTGTCGTTTGCCTGCCGCTTTTCCTTCAGGATGGCGATGATTACGTCAGCAGCCGTGTTGCCGCCGCCGATCACCAAGGTCCGCGCCCCGACGTACTTGGCGGCGTCATCCAGTGACTTGGCCACCATCTTGGCATCGCCGTAGACCGAGAGTTCGCGGGGGATGTTGCTGCCAAAGGCCAGCACGACCTTTTTCCCCTTGAAAGCTCCCTGGCTGGTTATCACGGTCAGGCCGTCGCGTTCATCCCTGATATCCTCGAACGACACCTCGGTCTGGACATGCAGATTTTCATGCTGAACGAAGTGCTGCACGTACTGGATGTAACTCTCCACGGTAACCGGTTTGTCAGGGGGGCGCAGTTCGTCCACCAGGAAGGGCTCAGGTGCATCCTTCGGCTTGGAGGCGTAGACGAGTTTCCCCTCGGGATAGGTGTTGGCGATCCCCTGGAAGACGGTCTTGCCGGACTCCAGGACCAGGTAGGAAAGGCCATGCTTATGGCAAAGGTAGGCCGTGGCCACACCGGCCG
This sequence comes from uncultured Geobacter sp., assembly GCA_964431365.1. Taxonomy (GTDB): domain Bacteria; phylum Desulfobacterota; class Desulfuromonadia; order Geobacterales; family DSM-12255; genus Geomobilibacter. The sequence goes on from CAYSJJ010000056.1 coordinate 16,403, forward strand.
GACCGCCGCCGATAATTAACACATCATAGTTCCGGGACATTGATCGCTCCTCGTTGTTGCAGGACAAACGGGCTGTCATGCAGGATTGAGTAAGTATACTCCGTTGGCTCATTAAGGCAATATGGCAGTTGTGGCCAGCATGGAGGCAAATTGCATAACGCTGTTTACAGCCGGCAAATATCCGGTACACTCATTCACAAGTTCAATCTGAAGGGAGGGAATAATCATGGAAGATAAGAACAATGCGGCTGTTGTCGGAGCTCTGATGCTGGTCGCCGGGGGGATCATCGGTGCCGGAGTGGCACTGCTCTATGCCCCGCAGTCCGGTCGGAAAACCCGGCGGGATATTGTCCGCTATACCAGCAAGGTCAAGCGCCGCGCCGAAAACGTTATCGACGATTTTTCCGGCAGTGTTCACGATATGGTGGAGAGCGTGGGAGAGAAGGCCGAAGAGATCCTGGACAAAGGGAAGGACCTGGCCTACGACGCCAAGCGGGAGCTTCTCAACGTCATCGAAGACGGACAGCAGAAGTTGGAGAAGCAGAAAAGCCGTCTGGCAAAACTGATCGGCTGAGGCACTCTATCGAGCGGAACGGGGCGCTCAGCGGGGCGCTCCGTTCTGTTTTCCCCGCATGACGATGTCACCGTACCATGCGGTGGTTTCCTCACCCGTGTTGTCGGTGTCGGTCATGACCGCTACCCCCCCCACGGCCGGCGGATCTTCGCCGAACAGTTGGCGATAATCCTCAAAGACATCCCGCTCTTCGCTTACCCAGGTTCCCGCCTTCTCGCCCCCCGACTCGACAGCCAGGATCATGACGTTGCCGGTGTAGGGGCTCGGCGCCGAGCTCCCCTTGGGCATCCTGGCCGACCATACATAGTTGATGGCCCTGGTCCGCCAGAAGGAACGGGGGAAGACCACATACACCCTGGCAACAAAGTCGTCCCCTTTTTTTGCGGTGACATCCTCTCCCTTCAAGGGCGCCGAGACCTTCCACGACCAACTGATAAGGGGATTTTTCTTCAGATCGACGGTCATCTTGCGTACCAGCCCCGAAGCCGCCTTCTTGCTGTGGGCCTGCAAAACGGTTTTGCCGTTGTCCGGGACCAGGGTATAGACCGTCTTCCCCTTGAACACCTTTTCCTCCCAGCCGTTAAGGTCGCCTGCTGAGAACGCGCCGATCTTCAGTTCCGAGGCCGCTGCGCCGGAGACAAAGAGCAGGAGGATGAGCAAGGGGAGGGTGCGGAAAAGCGACGTTGTCATGGATACCTCGCAGGGATTCGGTCGGCTAAGCATATCATACCCGTCGGGAAATGAAATCCTCCCTTTCCAGTAGGGGCAACTGCTGGTATCCTAATGAAAATTTGCCGGAGGTTAGCATGTATCCAGAGTCGGTAAACCTGCCGTTTAACCATACGATTATCGCCAAGGAATTTGTCCCGGCCCGGCCCGGTGCACTCCCGCCCGAAGGAGACGGGCTCTGGTTGCTGATCCAGGGAAACAGCCTGGTCCTGGTGCCTAAGGAAGAGGGCGGACTGGAGATTCCGGCCGGCCCTGAAGCCGCCGCCGTTGGCGCAGCCCCGGCCACCTGGCTCGGCACCTGGCAGGGCCGCCCCCTGTTTACCCGTGCCGTCAGTCGTGAAGCAGTGCTGCCGTCGGGATGGCTCAGTGAGCCCTTCAATGCGGTGGAGGAGCGGGTGCCGGACCAGGTGCTCACGTTGGGAGGAGTTGCCAAGCAGGTGCTCCATTGGCAACAGAACAGCCGCCACTGCTCCCGGTGCGGCGCCCCGCTCTCTTCCCGTGCGTCCGGTTGGGGGCTTCGGTGCGATGCCTGCCGGTACGAGCATTTTCCGGCCATTCATCCCTGCATCATCGTACTCGTCCGCCGTCGCGACGAATTCCTGCTGACGCGCAAGGCCGAGTGGCCGCAGGGGCGCTACAGCCTGATTGCCGGATTCCTTGATATGGGAGAATCGCTGGAAGAGTGCGTGCATCGGGAGGTCCGGGAGGAGACGGGGGTGGAGGTAACTGGGCTGCAGTATGTGGGGAGCCAGAACTGGCCTTTTCCGAGCCAGCTGATGGCCGGATTCGTCGCCGACTATGACGGTGGCGAACTGAGGGTCGACCACGAAGAGCTGGAGGATGCCCGCTGGTTCTGTCAAACGGATATGCCGACACTCCTTCCCCCGAAAAGGAGCATTGCCCGCTGGATCATCGATCGCTTCGCCCTTCATCAGGGGAAACGATCTCGTTAACCTTTGGCTGGTGTTCGGTTGACGTGTTCGGGCGATTGTGCTAATAAGCTAGCGGTATGGATGATGAAATTATCAGAACTATTGCCGATGAACTGGCCGAACTGAAGGGGCGTGGCCTCCACCGGATCGAGCGCCTGGTGACGGGAAGCCAGGGAAGCCGGATCTGCCTGGATGGCCAGGAGGTCGTGCTGCTCTGCTCCAACAACTACCTGGGGTTGGCGGACCATCCGCACCTCAAGGAGGCCGCCATCGACGCAATAGGGCGCTACGGGGCCTCCAGCGGCGCCGCCCGCCTGGTTTCCGGCACCATGGAGCTCCACCGTGCTCTGGAGGAGCGGCTGGCCCGTTTCAAGGGGACCGATGGCGCCATAGTCTTCAACGGCGGCTACGCGGCCAACGTCGGCATTGTACAGGCGCTGGTCGGCCGTGGGGACACGGTCTACTCGGACCGCCTGAACCATGCCAGCATCGTGGACGGCTGCCTTCTCTCCCGTGCCGGATTCGTCCGGTATCCCCACAACGACATGACCGCGCTCCGCCGCCTCCTGGAAAAACACCGGGGGAAAGGTCGGCAGCTGATCGTGACCGACGGCGTCTTCAGCATGGACGGCGATGTGGCACCTCTTCGGGAGCTGGCGGCCCTGAAGCGCGAGTTCGGAGCGCTCCTCATGGTGGACGATGCCCACGGTACCGGCGTCCTCGGCACCGGAGGGAGGGGGAGCGTCGAACTGTCCGGTGTGTCCGAAGACGTGGACATCCAGATGGGCACGCTTGGCAAGGGACTCGGGAGCTTCGGGGCCTACGCCGCTGCCAGTGCCGAGATCGTCGATTATCTGCGCAACAGGGCGCGGAGCTACATCTTCTCCACCTCGCTGCCTCCGGCCGTCCTGGCCGCAACCCTGGCCGCTCTCGACCTGGTAGAGAGTTCTGACGGTCGCCTCCTGCGGGAGCGTCTGGCCCGGCATGCCGAGTGGTTCCGGGGGGCGCTGCAGGGTGCCGGCTTCGATACCATGGGGAGTTCCACCCAGATCGTGCCGATCATGGTCGGCGAGCCTGCCCCGACCATGGAGTTTTCACGCCTCCTGCTGGAAGAGGGGTTCTTTGTCCAGGGGATCCGCCCGCCGACGGTCCCGGCCGGAAGTTGCCGGCTTCGCTGCACCCTCATGGCTACCCATACCCCGGAAGAACTCACCGCGGCCGTTGCCGCGATAACCCGCATCGGCCGTCACCTGGCCATCGTCGGCTGATCCGGCGGATATCTCTTCATGCCTTTCATCACCGCCGCAGACGGCACCCTCCTCTCGTACGAAACCGCAGGTAGCGGCCGGCCGCTTCTCTTTGTTCATGGCTGGGCCATGAGTGGCCGGGTCTGGCACTTCCAGGTCGGTGCCTTTGCCGGCAACCAGCGGGTGATCGTCCCCGATCTGCGGGGGCACGGTCGATCCGTTACGACCGGGCCGCTCAGCATGGCCGGTTTCGCCGGCGACCTGGCCGCTCTCTGCGCAGGGTTGGAACTGGAGCGGGCAACCCTGGTCGGCTGGTCCATGGGGGTGCAGGTGGTTCTTGAGGCGTTCCCTTTGCTCCGGGAGCGGGTCGCGGCCCTGGTCCTGGTGGGGGGGACCCCCCGTTTCACCGCTGCGGACGATTACCCCTACGGGCTGCCGCCGGTGGAGGCGAGGGGGATGGCGTTGCGTCTGAAGCGGGACTATGCCCGGACCATGGGGGATTTCTTCACGTCGATGTTTGCCCCGGGGGAACTGACGGATGAAGCTTACCAGCGGCTGGTGCGGGAAATTGTCATCCCGGGCCGGCGGCCCGAACCTGAGAGCGCGCTCAGGGCCCTGGCCGCCCTGACCGGGGCCGATCAGCGGCCGCAATTGGCCGGGATCGACCGTCCAACCCTCCTTGTGCACGGCAGCGCCGACACCATCTGCCTCCCCGGTGCCTCGCGCTATATGGCCGGCCAGCTTCCGAACGCCACCCTGGAGGTGATGGAGGGGTGCGGCCATGCCCCGTTCCTCTCCCGTCCGGAAGAATTCAACCGCTCCCTGGCGTCTTTCCTGGAGAAGGTGTATGCCAACTATTGATCGCCAGCGGGTCCGCAGATCGTTTCACGCCCGGGCCGGCGACTACGACCGGCACGCAGTGGTCCAGAAGCGGGTGTTGGAGCGCTTTGTCCATCTGCTGCCGTCGGCAGACGGGATCGAGCGGGTGCTGGACATCGGTTCGGGAACCGGCGCGCTGCTGCAGATGCTGGCGGCCCGCTATCCGGCAGCCCGGCTCATCGGCGCCGACCATGCCTTTGGCATGGCTGTTGCCGCCCGGAAGCGGCTTGCGGGAAACGGCCGGGTAACCGTTCTCGCGGCCGATGCAGAGGCTCTCCCCTTTGCCGATGCCGGCCTCGGTCTGGTGGTTTCGACCTCCACCTTTCAGTGGCTGGAGAGCCTGGAACGGGCCTTTGGGGAGGTACGGCGCCTGCTGGCGAAGGGCGGACGTTTCTGCTTTGCCATGTTCGGCGAGCAGACCCTCTTCGAACTGCGCGATTCCTATTGCCACGCTGTGGCGGCCGTGGGGGGAGGGGCCGTTGACCGGACCCATCGCTTCAGAAGCTGCGCCGACGTGGCTGCCGCCCTGGACTCTACCGGGCTGGAAATTGAGACGATTTTTGCCGAGCAGGAGGTTGAGGTCCATCCCGATGTGCCGCACCTGCTGCGTGCCATACGCTCGATCGGGGCGGGAAATGCGGTGCAGTCGCCGGGGCGAGGCCTGGCGGAGCGTCGGGTGATGTTGGCGATGATGGAACATTACCGGCAGGAGTACGGCATCGACGGGGCTGTCCCGGCCACCTATGAGGTGATCTACGGAGTGGCAAGGGGTGGTGGGTAACGCTGCGCCGATCAGTTCCTCATCCGGCAGGCATTGATAGACCTCCCGGTGTCGATCATGACCCGACCTGCGCCTTCTCGGCGACCGCCAGAAAGCGACAGGTGCGGTCGCCGGTGCACCAGCAGTCGATCTCCTTGACGGTGAATTTCTGGCCGGTGAACGATTCGAGGAGGGCGGCGATAAACCCCTCGTCGTAGGTGCATATCTCGTAGCTCCGTTCCGGCAACCCGGAGCAGTCAAGGTCTTCGGAGACGGTCAGCATCAGTCGGCCATTTTCCAGATCAGCTTCTTCGACCCTGAGAATGCCGATGCCCAGGTCGGAGAGCGACGACTGCAGTTTTCTGATAAAGTCGGCAAGATCCGTTGTCTGGCCTATGAAATGGTTGAAGAAGTGACCACCCGCCAGGTAGCCTGCCCGGTAGAAGAGCCGGTCGGTCTGATCGGCCCCGAACTCCTGTTCCATAACGTCGCGAAAGCAGAACTGCATGAGGCGGTAGACTTCGAGCCGGGTATGGTGACCCAGGTTGGGGCGACCCTCGTCGATATTGCCGAGCAACTCCCAGGAAAATTCGTACTTCCTCTCCTCCGTCATTACCTGACGCTCCTTTCTCGGATGAAGACGTCCCAAATTCGCAGACCGTCTGTTGACGGGAAATGCGTCTGGCGGTGATCTGTTCAGATCGAGGGTTCGGCGTCCGGGAGTGTTAGTCTGGAGATATAGTAATCAAACATCCCCCATCGTCAACCGGGCCGATCGCCTACACCGCCTGCAGCACCACGCATTTGAGGTATTCGCTCTCCGGCACTGCCAGGAGCACCGGGTGGTCGGCGGACTGGGTGTGCATCCCCACGAGCCGCATGTTTCTCCCCGCCTGGCGGGCTGCCTGGGCCAGCAGCTCCCGGAACTGCTCCCGCTGCATGTGGAACGAGCAGGAGCAGGTGATGAGGCACCCCCCCTCGTCCAGCAGTTCCATGGCGCGGCGGTTGACGGTCAGATACCCCTTTTCCGCCTCTTTCAGCTGCTTCTTGTTCTTCACGAAGGCGGGCGGATCCATGACGATCACCCCGAAGCGTCGTCCTTCGTATTTCAGGGACCTGAGACGCTCGAAGGCATCGACCGTCTCGGCGGTCAGCCGGTCGGCGAGGCCGTTCAGGGCGGCATTCTGCGTGGCCAGGACCGTGGCTTTTGCCGAGATGTCCAGGCAGGTCACCGACCGGGCCCCGAAAGCCGCTCCATGTACCCCCCAGCTGCCGGCGTAGCAGAAGCAGTCCAGCAGGTCCTTTCCGGCCACCAGCGGCTTCAGAAGCAGGTGGTTGTCCTTCTGGTCCAAAAAGTGGCCGGTCTTCTGGCCGCCGAGCAGGTCGACGCTGAAGCGGAGGCCGTTTTCGACGATCTCCACCGCTTCGGGGATCTCCCCGCTGATCACCTCTACCGTTTCCTGCAGCCCCTCCAGGCTTCTCACGCTCACATCGTTGCGGGCCACGATCCCCCTGGGGGAGAGGAGCTCCGAGAGTGCGGCACAGATCAGCTCACGGCGTGCCTCCATCCCCTGGGTCAGGAACTGTATCGACAGGTAATCGCCGTATTTGTCGACCACCAGCCCTGGGAGAAAATCCCCCTCGCCGTGTACCAGTCGGAAGCTGGCCAGCCCGGGGTAGCGGGCATGGCGATAGTCGAGGGCTGTCTGCAGCCGCTGCCGGAAAAAGTCGACCGTGTCGATCTCTTCCCGCAGGCGGGTGAGGATTCGCCCTGCGATCAGGGAGTGGGGATTGTAGTAGCCGATGCCGAGAAAGTCGCCGCCGGCGGAGAGGAATTCGGCCGTGGCACCCGGCTGCCGGTCTCCTCGCACCTCGCGGATCTCGTTGCTGAAGACCCAGGGGTGTCCTCCCCTGATGCGTCGTTCTTCGCCGCGGCCGAGGATGATGGTGGTTGTGGGCATAGGGGGCTCCCGAATAAAAAAATCCCCATTGCGGGGATTTTCGATGTGTGATGGAGGTTGAAACGGGCTAGAGAATTTCGATGATCTTGCGGGCCAGGGGGTGGACAACGGTGTAGAAGACCTCAACCCCGTCCCGTTTCCCCTCGATGATCCCTTTGTTCTTCAGGAGCGCCAGGTGCTGGGAGACGGTTGCCTGAGGGAGACCGAGGCACTCCCAGATGTGCTTGACGTTGCACTCCTGGGTGCAGAGGCCTGCCACGATCTTCAGCCGGATCGGGTGCCCGAGCACTTTGAGGATTTCCGCTTCCTGTTCAAACGTCCTGCTTATCGTAAAGTCCATGGAGACAGCCTCCGTCAGAGTCGCAGCTTCTATATATGAGAAAACACTTAGTTGTCAATAGAAAGCTCGGCAGAAGAGTAGATTTCTCTGCTGAAGTGACATGCCGCCAGGTGTCCGGTGCTCTTTTCCTCCAGGGGGGGGACCTCACGCCGGCAGAGATCGCGGGCATAGGGACAGCGGGGATGGAGGGGGCAGCCGACTGGAGGTGACAGCGGGGAGGGGATGTCGCCACGCAGGATCGTGCTGGCCGCTCGATCGGCCGGCGTGATGCGGGGGACGGCCGCCAGCAGCGCTTCGGTGTAGGGGTGCAGATAGTGGTCGAAGACCGCATCGCGTTCTCCGATCTCAACAATGTGTCCCAGGTACATGACGGCGATCCTGTCGCTCATGTGACGGACCACCGACAGATCGTGGGCGATGAAGAGAAAGGAGAGGGCATACTCCCGTTTCAACTCCAGGAGGAGGTTGAGTATCTGGGCCTGGATGGAGAGATCGAGGGCGGAAACCGGCTCGTCGGCAACGATAAGCCGGGGGGAGACGGCCAGTGCCCGCGCAATGCCGATGCGCTGGCGTTGGCCCCCGGAGAACTCGTGGGGGTAACGCTGGTACTGCTCTTCCGTCAGGCCGACCCGCGCCATTAGATCCAGTACCATCTCCTGGCGGCGCGTGCCGGTCGCGATGCCGTGAATGGCCATCGGTTCGCCGATGATATCGCCGACCCGCTGCCGGGGATTGAGTGAGGAAAAGGGGTCCTGGAAGATCATCTGCACATTGCGGCGGAAGGTATTCATCCCCCCTTTCCCCATGGCATGCAGGGGGGCACCTTCGAAGCGGACCTCCCCCCCGGTCGGGGGGATCAGCCCAAGGAGAAGGCGGGCGACGGTCGATTTCCCGCATCCCGATTCGCCTGCCAGCCCCAGGGTTTCGCCGGGAGCCAGTCGAAACGAGACGCCGTCCACGGCGCGCGCCAGTTGCCGGGGCGCCAGCGCTCCGGCCTTGACGGGAAAATACTTCGACAGATCGACGGCTTCCAGCAGCGGGGTAGTCATGGGCTTTTCCAGCAGCTCACCCGGTGGCCGGGTGTGGGTTCGACCATGGGGGGGCGTTCGACCCGGCACTGCCGGGATGGGTCGGGACAGCGATCGCAGAAGCCGCAGCCGGGAAGTTCGCTCGACAGTGAAGGTACCTGTCCGGCAGTGGTGGCCAAGGGCTCGCCGGGTCGGCCCACCTGGGGGAGCGAGGCCAGGAGCCCCTTGGTGTAGGGGTGCAGCGGGTTGTTGATGATGTCGGTTGTGCTCCCCTGCTCGACGATCCGGCCGGCATACATGATGGCCGTCCTGTGGGCACGCTCGGCAACGATCCCCAGGTCATGGGTGATCAGGAGGAGGCTCATGCCGGTCTGCTGTTTCAGTCGGTCGATCAGTTCCATGATCTGGGCCTGGATCGTCACGTCGAGGGCGGTGGTCGGTTCGTCTGCTATGAGGAGCCGGGGTGAGCAGGCGAGCGCCATGGCGATCATCACCCGTTGCTTCATGCCGCCGCTCATCTGATGGGGATAGGCGCTATAACGATCCGAGGGGGCCGGGATTCCCACCTGGTCCAGCAGCCGCACCGCTTCGTCCCGCGCTTCTTTGGCCGACAGTCCCCGGTGGAGCCTCAGCCCTTCGGCAATCTGGAAGCCGGCAGTGAGGACCGGGTTGAGCGAGGTCATCGGCTCCTGGAAGATCATGGCCAGACGGTTCCCCCTGAGCCGGCGCAGCTCTTCCGCCGGCATGGTCCGCAGATCCTCCCCCTGGAACAGTATTTCACCGGCAACAATTCTTCCCGGCGGGGAGATCAGCCCCATGATCGAATAGGCGGTGGCGCTCTTGCCGCATCCGGATTCTCCGACCAGGGCCAGTGTCTCTCCCTCGTTCAGAGAGAAATCGACAGAGTCGACCGCCTTGACCACGCCGTGGGGGAGCAGGAAATGGGTTGCCAGCTGTTTGACCTGTAGGAGGGCGTTCAATGCTCGTTGCGCTCGCTTTTTGTTGGGTATGCAGTCCAGCCGTTTAACCGGTTGCGAAACGCGGCTGGTACCAAGACTTGCGGCAGGTTATAGCATATATTTGGCGAGAGGGGCAAACGGGTTGTGCGTGGGACGATCGTCAGGCGTGGGCGACAGCCCTCAGAAGATGGTCATGCTCCACATGGAGGAGTGAGACTGGTTCATTTCTCAGGAGTTCGACAAAGTGGGGGACCAGCATCGGATCGAACTGACTGCCGGCGTTTTCCATCAGCTCTTTGAGTGCCTCTTCGCGAGGAAGGGCTTTCCGGTAGGGGCGGTCACTGGTCATGGCGTCGAACGAGTCGGCGATGGCGAGAATCCGCGATTCGAGCAACAGGTGTTCCGATGGAATATTGTTGGGATAGCCTTGTCCGTCGTAGCGCTCGTGGTGTTGGCCGATACAGAGGCGGACATCGTACAGGAACTCGATCGGCTCCAGTATCTTCATGCCGATGACCGGATGCTGCTGCAGGTCGATAATGTCTTCGGGAGTAAGCCGACCCTGCTTGTTCAGCAGGGTGAGGTCGACTCCGATTTTGCCGATGTCGTGCAGGATAGCGGCTCGTTCGATGATCTTCAGCCGCTCCTGGGGGAGTCCGAGCTTCTTGGCCAGGGCAACGCTGTAGCGGGTGACCCTTTCCGAGTGACCCCGTGTGTAGCTGTCGCTTGCTTCAATGGCCGATACCAGGGCGTGGATGGTGTTCATGTAGGTTCTCTGCTGCTCCTCGTAGAGCCGGGCATTCTTTATGGCAATGCTGGCCTGGGCGGCGATGGTCGTCATCAACTCCAACTCTTCGTTGGTGTAGACAGAATTGTCCTTCTTGTTCACGACCGTAATGGTGCCGACCATTTCATCCTTGGTGGCCAGCGGAACGCAGATAAGGGTCTTCCGCTCATAGCCGAGGGCACTGAAGCGGTCGAATTGGGGGGTGTCATTGATGTCGGAGATGAGAAGAGGTTTGCCATTCTCGATGACCCACGCAGAGACGCTGGATGGGGTCATGGGGATGCTGGTCTCTCCTCCGGTGGCGATCGTGTGGCCGAACAGGGAGGAGACCCGCAACCGTTCACCCTGCTGGTCATAAATGATGATGTAGCCTATCTGGGCGTTCAGGGTCTCCATGGTGGTGTTGACGATCAGGTCGAACAGCTTTGCAGGCTCCATGGTCGAGTTGATTGCCAGGCCGACCTTGTAGAGGGTGGAGAGTTTGGACACGGTCTTTTCCAGTACCGTGTTCTTGTCCTCCAGTTCCCCAGCCAGGTCGGCAATCTTGTAGTTTGCCTCTTCTATTTCCTCGATACGCTCTTCAAGTGCGACGTTGAGGTTTTCGATCTCCAGAATCTGTTCCTCCAGTTTCTGATTCATCTGGTGGATATCCCGATGGTGGGTGAGTTTCCCCTGGGCAAGTGCCAATTCCCTCTCATGGTTGATTGCCGTGTCCATGAGACCTTTCAGGCGGACCACCATGTGGTTGAAGTTGTCGGAGAGGAGACGCATCTCGGTGCTGCTGTCAAGGCTGATCTGGCTGGAGAAATCTCCTTTTTCGACCAGTTGCATGGAGCGGATGAGTTCTCGTATCGGGCTGTCCACATAATAGATGAGCGCGACGGAGATAGTGATGGTGATCAGCAGGATGATGATGGCGGTGGTGATGAGCGAACTCTCCCTGATGCTTGCCAGGTAGGATTCCAGGTAGTTGAGCGAGACGTCCACCTGGAGTATGCCCAATGTGTCGGCGTTGGAGTCGTGGCAGGCGTGACAGGTGGGTCCGTTGTGGATCAGTGATGTG
>CAYSJJ010000057.1:0-27511 GCA_964431365.1 uncultured Geobacter sp.
CGTCGTGAGTTAGCCCACTTTGACCAACCAAACCCCATACAGGCGACCGATCAAAAAAAGAGGGGCCAGAAGGCCCCCCCGGATGCTGCACGGTAATGATGATGAAATATCAGCTGTTCTGCGCGTCGACGACGGCGATGGCGGCCATGTTGACGATGTCGGAAACGTCGTCGCCCCGCTGCAGGACGTGCACCGGCTTGTTCATCCCCATCAGGATCGGACCGATGGCATCGGCCCCCCCCAGGTGGTGGAGAAGCTTGTAGCAGATGTTGCCCGAGTTCAGGTCCGGGAAGATGAGGATATTGGCTGATTCCTGAATGGCCGCAAAGGGGAAGCTCTTCTGCAGAACTTCCGAAACAACGGCGGTGTCAGCCTGCATCTCCCCGTCGACGAGGAGTCCCGGCGCCTTTTCCTTGACGATCTCGGTGGCCCTCCTCACCTTCTTGGCCAGCGGATGGTTGACCGAGCCGAAGTTGGAGAAGGAGAGCATGGCAACGGTCGGCTCGATATCGAGCAGGCGGGCCTTTTCGGCAGCGAGGATGGCTGTCTCGGCAAGCTCCTCGGCGGTCGGCTCGATGCTCACCGTGGTGTCGGCCAGGAGGAAGATCCCCTTCTTGAAGACCATCATGTAGAGGCCGTGCACACTGGAAAGCCCGGGCTGCTTGCCGATCACCTCAAGGGCGGGACGGATGGTCTCCGGATAGTGGGTGTCGATACCGGCGAGGAGCGTATCCGCATCCCCCTGGCGCACCATCATGCAGCCGAAGTGGGTGCGTGACTTGCGGGTCATCAGACGTTTGGCCTCGGAAAGGGTAAGCCCCTTGCGCTGCCGCAGCTTGAAGAGTTCCTCGGCATATGCTTCGGACTTCTCGCAGGTGGCCGGATCGATGATCGGCACCTCGCCGTTGAAGTCGAGCCCCAACTCCTCCATCTTGGCAATGATCTTGTCGTGATTGCCGACGAGGATCGGATGGGCAATCCCCTCTTCGACGAGGATATGGGCCGCTCTGAGGATCTTCTCGTTGTCCCCTTCCGGAAACACGATCCGTTTCGGATCGCACTTGGCCTTGTTGATGATGAGTCGCAGGGTCTCCTTCGCCTTACCCTGCAACGCCTCCAGGTGCTCGACGTACTTGTCCATGTCCTCGATCGGCTGGCGGGCAACCCCCGACTCCATCGCCGCCTTGGCAACGGCCGGGGCCACCCTGAGCAGGGCGCGGGGGTCGAACGGCTTCGGGATGATGTAGTCGCGGCCAAAGGAGAACTTCACGTTGCCGTAGGCGCGGCAGACCGAATCCGGGCACTCCTCGCGGGCCAGTTCGGCCAGGGCGAATACCGCGGCCTTTTTCATCTCCTCGTTGATGGTGGTGGCCCGGACATCGAGGGCACCACGGAAGATGAAGGGAAAGCCGAGGACGTTGTTCACCTGGTTGGGATAATCGGAGCGGCCGGTGGCTACCAGAACGTCTCCGCGCACCGCCCTGGCCTCTTCCGGGGTGATCTCCGGGTCAGGGTTGGCCATGGCGAAGATGATCGGATTTACGGCCATCTTGCGCACCATCTCGGGAGTGAAGGCCCCTTTCGAGGAGAGGCCGAACAGGACGTCGGCCCCTTCGGCCACCTCTTCCAGGGTACGCAGCGGGGTGTCGACGGCAAAGCGCTCCTTGTACTTGTTCATCCCCTCGGCGCGTCCCTTGTAGATGACCCCCTTGGTGTCGCACATGACGAGGTGCTCTTTCTTCACCCCGAGGGAGATGGCCAGGTTGGCACAGGCGATGGCCGCGGCACCGGCACCGTTCACCACGATCCGGATATCGCCGATCTTCTTGCCGATCAGTTCCAGGGCGTTGACGAGGGCAGCGGAGGAGATGATGGCCGTGCCGTGCTGGTCGTCGTGGAAGACCGGGATGTTCATGGTCTTCTTCAGCTCTTCCTCGATGTGGAAGCATTCCGGGGCCTTGATGTCCTCCAGGTTGATCCCGCCAAAGGTCGGCTCCAGAAGCTGACAAACCTTGATCACCTCTTCCGGGTCTTCCGATTTCACCTCGATATCAAACACGTCGATGTCGGCAAAACGCTTGAACAGAACCCCTTTCCCCTCCATGACCGGCTTGCCCGCCAAGGCGCCGATGTTGCCCAGGCCAAGAACAGCCGTACCGTTGGAGATGACTGCCACAAGATTTCCCTTGGCCGTGTACTTATAGGCATCTTCCGGGTTCTTTTCGATCTCGAGACAAGGTTCTGCAACTCCAGGGGTATAGGCAAGCGACAGGTCCCGGGACGTCAGGCACGGTTTGGTGGCGATAACTTCGATCTTTCCTTTGCGCCCCATGGAGTGGTATTCTAGCGCGTCGATTTTCTTGGCCATAAACTTTCCCCCTCTACTTTTTTAGTATAAGTAAAATTACTTTCTACTTCATCAACCCACCCACCCAAACAAAGCAGCCACCAGTGGAAGTTGGGTAACATATGCTCATTTCTTCCGCCCTGTCAAGTATTTATTGACAATAAAATATAAACGTATTCTACTGATAATTACGCTCCGTCGATGCCCGATAACCGCTTGTCAACAGAGGTCAATATGTTAATAGAAAACGAGGCGGTTCCCAGCAGATCCGGCTGACCCGGCGTTTACAGGCGGATCGTCCCTTGGGCCGGGTCACGACTCAGTCGATTTTCATTCAAAGTTTCTAGTCTAGCAGCTAAAAAGGAAATTGCACGCATGGAACGTCTGTGGGCTCCCTGGAGGATGGAATATATCCTGAATCATAAACCAGAGGGATGCATCTTCTGCCTTCCTCCGGACCTGCACGTCGACCGGGAGCGGCTGCTTCTGTATCGGAGCCGGCTCTCGCTGGTGATGCTGAACCGTTACCCGTACACCAACGGCCACCTCCTGATCGCACCCAACCGCCACACCGCCGACCTCGAAGGGCTTACGGACGAGGAGATGCTCGACCTCTTCAGGACCCTCAGCCTCTGCAAGGGCATCCTGCGGGAGACGGCCGGACCCGACGGGTTCAATATCGGCATCAACCTGGGGAAGTCGGCCGGGGCCGGGGTCGACGACCACATCCACCTGCACATTGTTCCCCGCTGGAGCGGCGACACCAACTTCATGTCGGTCATCCCGGACCTGCGGGTCATGCCGGAGAACCTCGCCGTCACCTTCGACCGACTCCTGCCCCGGTTCCAAGCCGCTGCATGCCAGACAGCACCGTGACCGTCAGCACGGAAACCGGCCCCGTCACGTTGGCCATCGACCTGGGAGGGACCAACCTCAGAATGGCCCTGGTCGCCCGGGACGGCTCGATCGTTGCCCGTCTGCGGCGCCCGACCTGCTCCACAGGAGGCCGACCGGCGTTTGTCGATGCATTGAGGTCAGCCATCGACGAACTACTCGCCGAGGCCGGACGCCGGGAGAGAACCGTCACAGCCATCGGCGCCGGTGTCCCCGGGCTGGTGAACGGTGCCGGCCTGCTCCACGCCGCAGTCAACCTTCCGTTTCTCGACCAGACCAACATCAACGATCTGCTACTGGGCATCACCGGCCTCCCCACCTTTACCGCCAACGACGCCAATGCCGCTGCGGTCGGCGAATTCCGTTTCGGGGCCGGGCGGCCGTTCGGCTCGTTCCTCCTCTTCACCCTGGGGACCGGGGTGGGGAGCGGCCTGATCCTGAACGGCTCCCTCTGGACCGGATGTGACGGCATTGCCAGCGAGTTCGGGCACGCCACGGTGGAGCCGGAGGGACTGGCCTGTCCCTGCGGCAACCGGGGGTGCCTTGAACAGTACGCCTCTGCCAGTGCCCTGCTGACCGAGGCCCATCGCCGGCTGGACGCAGGCGTGGCGAGCTCCCTTTCACACGTCGATCGCGAGAGCCTTACAGCCGCCTCGGTGGGCCAAGCCGCTGCAGAAGGGGATCCCCTTGCCCGCCAGCTCCTGGCACGGGCAGGCCGCTACCTGGGCCAGGCCGCGGCCACGGCCGCGAACCTTCTCAACCTGGAGGCCTTTGTCCTGACCGGCGGCATGGCCGACAGCTTCCGGTTCATCGCCCCGGCCATGGAAGAGGAGTTGAAGTCACGGGCCTTTCCTGCCGCAACGGAAAGGATACGGATCGTGCAGGGTACATTGGGGGACGACGCGGGACTCCTGGGAATGGCGGCGCTGGCGTGGGAAAGGGTGTAGCATGGAAAAAATCCTGATCATCGACGACGAATCATTCATCAGGGAAAACGTCACCCGGATTCTGTACGAGGACGGCTACACGGTTCTGGAAGCGGCCAACGGCGGCGAGGCGCTCCAGATCGCCCGCGAGGACGAACCGGACCTGGCCCTCCTGGACCTGAACCTGGGGACCGAAGACGGCATCGACGTCCTGAAGGCGCTGAAGGAGATCAACCCGGAGCTCCTGGTGATCATCATCACCGGCTACGGGTCGGTGGAATCGGCCGTGGAGGCGATCAAGCTCGGTGCCTTCCACTACATGAAAAAACCGTTCAAGGCCGACGCCCTGCGACTCATCGTCAAGCTGGCCCTGCAGACCCAGACCCTGAAGCGGGAAGTACGAAACCTGCGCAAGGGGGACCTGGAGCTCTTCGAGAAGGTGCCGATGGTCGGGGTCAGCCCGGCCCTCAAGAACATTACGGCCCAGATCAGGGAGATCGCCCGTTCTCCCGCCTCCACGGTCCTGATAACCGGCGAGTCGGGCACCGGCAAGGAGTTGGTCGCCAAGGCGATCCATCACCTCTCTGACCGGCGGGAGTCCCAGTTCATCGGCATCAACTGCGCGGCCATTCCGGTCAATCTGCTGGAGAGCGAACTCTTCGGCCATGAAAAGGGGGCGTTCACCGACGCCAGGTCCCGCAAGATCGGTCTGTTCGAGGAGGCCAACAAGGGGACGATCTTCCTGGACGAGATGGGGGAGATGGACCCGGGGATGCAGGTGAAGCTGCTGCGGGTGCTGGAGGAGCGGAAGATCAGGCGGGTCGGCGGCACGAGCAGCATCGACATCGACGTGCGGGTCATCGCCGCCACCAACCAGGACCTGGCGGTCGCCATACGTAACGGCCGGTTCCGGGAGGATCTTTTCTACCGGCTGAACGTCCTCCCGATCACCCTCCCGCCGCTGCGGGAACGGAAAGAGGACATCCCGGTACTGGCCAAATTCTTCCTCGAACGGTTGAACCGGACCTTTTCCCGGAACTTCACCGAGATCACCGACGTTGCCATGGCGCTTCTCACGGCCTATCACTGGCCGGGCAACATCAGGGAACTGAAGAACGTCATGGAGCGGATCTGCATCATGCACAACGGGCCGCTGATCCTTGCCGACCATCTCCCTCCGGAGATTCGCGGCGGTGGCTCCACCAGCGCCGCACAGCGCGGGGATGTACTCCCCGACCTGGAACTGGGGCTCGACCTGGCCGTCGAACAATACGAGCACGGCCTCATCAAGGCGGCCCTGGCCAAGACCGGGGGGAATGTCCTGCAGACCGCCCAGCTCCTCAAGGTGCCTCGGGGGACGCTCCGCTACAAGATGGCAAAGTACGGGCTCTGACCAGGAACGAGGAACGAGGAACGAGGAACGAGGAAGTTCCTTAGGTTTCGGTCCGGATTACAAGCTTTTCCCTCGATCCTTTCTCCTCGCTCATCGATCCTTTTACTGCCCTGCCGCCAAGCCTCCCAGAGTGCGGATGGCCTCCTCTATCTGCGGCGACCAGAACGAGGAGTTCAAGCGGATATAGTTGCGGAACTTGTTGTTCATGGAAAAGATCGGCCCCGGCGCAATTGAGATGCCACGACTAAAGGCCTGATGGTAGAGGGTGATGGCGTCGACCCGCTCCGGCATCTCCACCCAGAGTATCGAACTGCCGGCAGGTCTCGTCACCCTTGTCCCGGCAGGGAAGCACCTCCCTACCGCTTCGGCCATGAGCGCCGTCTGACGGGCGTAGGCCTTCCTGATGGAACGCAGGTGATGGTCGTACCCGCCATTGGCAAGAAACTCGGCCATGGCCAGTTGAGTGGGTGACGGGGTAGCCACATTGACGATCATCTTGAGCCGCTCCACTTCCGACTTGAAACGTCCCGGAATCATCCACCCAACCCGGTATCCCGGGGCCACGGTCTTCGAGAAAGACGAACAGTAGAGCACCATCCCCTTCCGGTCGTAGGCCTTGACCGCAACCGGCCGCTCGTTGCTGAAGGCGAGGTCGCCATAGATATCGTCCTCGATAAGCGGTATCTCATGGCGGGCCAACAATTCCACCAACTCCCTCTTTTTCCCGTCAGGCATCAGACTCCCCAGAGGGTTCCCGAAATTGGCAATGACCAGACAAGCCTTCACCGGGTTCTGGCCGATGGCATACCCGAGCGCCTCGATGCTCATTCCCTCGCGTGGTGTGGTCGGTATTTCCAGGGCATTCAGGCCGAGCTCACGGATCATCTGCAGGAAATTGAAATATACCGGGGATTCGATGGCGATGTTGTCCCCCGGGCGGCATACGGCCCGCAAAGCCAGATAGACCGCCTCCACGCAACCGGAGGTAACGACGATTTCGTCCGGCCGGATACTGCAACCGGCCAGGAGCGCCCGCTTGGCGATCTCGGTACGAAGTCGCTCGCAACCTGGGGAGAGGATATAGGAGATGTTCTGGGCCGGAAAACGCCGGCTCTCGGAAGCCAGCATCCGGTTCAGCCGCTCCGTGGGGAGGAGGGCCGGGTTGGGAACGACCCCACCCAGCGGAATCAGGTCGCTGTTCATCATATTCAGCAACACCTGGTGGCAGAGCTCACTCACGGTCACCGGCGCCGGAGCGATCGGCTGCTTCGCGGCGACCGGCGAATCGGCTATCTCGGGGAAACGGGAGCAGACATAATACCCCGACTGCGGGCGGGCCTCGATGACCCGGCGGTCCTCCAAAACCGCATAGGCCTGCATGACCGTATTGATACTCACATCCAGCTGCCGGCTCAACTGCCGGATGGACGGCACGCGGTCGCCGGCCCTGAAGGTCCCCTGCTCCACCAGCGCACCAAGTCTCTCAGCCACCTGCTCGTACAGTGGCAGCCTTCCTCCGGCATCGACGCTTGTACCGTTCATGGCAACAACCATACTCCCCGCCTCCCTGCAGCAACAGATACAGTACGTGGACAATTATATGGATACAGTTGCACATTTTGGCAACTGTATCCATAACAAATCAATATCTCTGCATCTGTTATTTTGCATGGGTTTGGGCTAATCTCGCCAGAAAGGAGGGATGCATCCATGATAATCTCGCTACCGGAGCAGGAGCTACTCAGGATCGACGGCAAGAACAGACGGCTTGCGCTCCACTGCCTGGCAGGAACGGTCTGGCTCACCGACGGCAGCGGTCGGGACTGCCTGCTCATTGCCGGAAGGACGTTCAGGGTCCACGGTTCGGAAACCGTCGTCATCGAGGCTTTGCGAAAAGCGGAGGTGAGGCTTGTGGAAGAGGAACCGGGGAGTACGGAGGCAGCGACGCTCCGCCTGGCGGTCTCGTAGAACCGACCGACTGGCTGCGCGCCGCTTATCCGGCCCTTGTTACGGTAGATTGCCAGCGGCGATCATGACGGGCTGCACTTAACCTGCGGCTTCGATGAATTCAAGTGTCTCCTGGCCTTCAATGCTCACAATCCGGCACTGAAGGGTCGAATTGAGCAACAGCAGACGGTTTGCGAGTTCTTCATAGCTCTGAGCCGATGGCTTCTCAGGAGGCGCTGCCAGAAACCCCTTGACCGCTTCATCCAGGATACCGCCACAATCCACCGGCTCGTTGAGGTACTTGATGGCCTGGGCAACAATCAACGCGGAAAGGTAAAACTCTTCAGGGGTCGGCGTCGGTACCTTTTCAAGCAACGCCACGGTTGACTCATACTCCTCGGTCAGATCCTCAATAGCCACCTCATGGCAAAACTCCATCATCCAGTGCCCAACGAACCAGTCGCTGGCAGCATTCAGCGCAGGTGCAAGCTCGGCAAATCGCTTGTCATCGATGCCGGCAACCGGGAAGGTCGTCGCAAAGATGGGATGAACCTGCTCGCAAAGCAAGGCATGACCCAGTTCATGGAGATATACGAGTGCATGCCCCGGTGTCACATCCGCGCCGCTGGGCAACCGAAAGATCGCATGTTCCCTAGCCTTAACGTCAGAACATATCCGATAGGGACCAAAGGCGCCCTGCACGTCCTTTATGGGCCAGGATAGATCAGCTTCAGCCTTTTCGATCAGGTTTCCGAGTTTCTTCGTATTCATACGGCCTCCATGCAACGAACGGAATTATCTTCATGTCTCCACAAGAGAGTAACACTATTCTGCCGGCAATAAACGTCCGGTATCAGCGACATCAGATGATCCCGTGCAGCGGCCCGCCCGGAGCTCCCAAAACGTCTACCCGTTTCTCGACATCGGGATCGTCGACCAGCGGCGGAGCATGGTATGGCTTGCTCCGGGCGTCGATCACCAACGGCCCGGCGCATCCCCAGTGCTTGCTGACCGTTGCGGCGTTCACGCCATAGATGTCGGAAGCGGGATTGGAGCGGGTAAAGACGGTCCAGAGAAAATTGTTGAAGGTCCGGGCCACGAACTCGCTGTCGTCCACAACCACCACCAGCGGAAAGCCGCCCAGACCCACTGTCCCTGCCAACTGCGCGCAAAAACCCTCCATTAAAGGATCAACGGCATTCCTTCCACAGCTGTTCGCCGGACCGCTCACGGCCAGGATGCCGGGGAGAACCACGGCCGGCGCGCCAAATCCCTCAGCCAGGGTGAGACCGGGCGGGAGCTCAGCCGCCAGCACCCTGCTGGCTGGCCCAACGGCGGCGACGACCACTTTCGAACCCTGGTTCAGGCCGCTTCCCGAGTAGTCCAGGGTATCGACCGTGGTCCGGGTCTGGAAGTGCAGGTCGCGCCGCCAGTCGGCCCGTTCCAGGATGTGCCGAAAGAAGGCCGGGATGTCGTGGATATCGGGTGGATTGTCCTCGTGGGCCGCAATCAGGAGGTATTTGGCCAGGGAGAGCTGCCCCTGCCCCAGGATGGCATTGGCGATGGTGAGGAGCTCCATCGGCTCCCGCTCGGGAGCGTACGGTACGTAGCGCTCGCTCCCCACGGCCAGCAGCAGCGGGTGAACACCGGCTGCGTCAACTGCGTGGACCCCCTTGACGCCGGGGAGCACGGTCGGAATCAGGCCGCCGGTCAGTTCATGAATAAAGGCACCGAAGGAGGTGTCCTCCTGGGGTGGCCTGCCGACGGTAGTGAAGGGCCAGATGGCGCCCTCCCGGTAAAAGACGTTGTCGACCCGCAGCACCGGGAAGTCGTGGGCCAGGCTGTAGTACCCCAGATGATCGCCGAACGGCCCCTCCGGCAAGGTTTTGTCCGGATCGATGGTGCCGGTGATGACGAAGTCGGCTTCGGCAGGCATGGGGAGCGCCCCCGGCCGGCGGACCATGGGAATCCGGTGCCCGGCCAGGAGCCCGGCGAACGAAAGTTCCGGCATCCCTTCCGGTAGCGGCATGACCGCCGCCACCGTCATGGCAGGCGGTCCGCCGACAAAGATGCTCACCCGGAACGGTTCCCCCCGCTCCAACGCCTCGGCATGGTGGACGCCGATCCCCCGGTGGATCTGGTAGTGGATCCCCACCTCCCGGTTCTGCTCGTAGCGGTTACCCGAAAGCTGGACCCGGTACATCCCCAGGTTGGCCTGGCGGAAGCCGGGGGCGGAAGGGCGCTCGGAATAGACCTGCGGCAGGGTAACGAAGGCGCCGCCGTCGTCGGGCCACGACTTGACCTGCGGCAGTTGGTCGATGGAGGTGTGGTTGGCCAGGATCGGCCCCTTCCCCACCCCTTTGGGGAGGAGATTGAGGGCCGCGGGGAGGATCGGGGCATACGCCAGGGGATGCCGCAACGCCTCGGCAGGGTTGATCTTCATCTCCACCAGCCGCTCGATGGCCCCAAGGGTGTCGCGGAACAGGAACCGGGTCCGCGCCAGGGTGCCGAACAGGTTACCCAGTAGCGGGAAACGACACCCTTTCACGTTGGTGAAGAGGAGCGCCGGCCCCCCCGCCGCGTAGACACGACGCTGGATGGCGCCCGCCTCCAGGTTCGGATCGACCTCGACCTCTATCCTCTTCAGCATCCCGTGTCGCCCAAGGTCGGCGACACACTCCTGCAGATTGCGATACCCCATACCCATCCTCTATGCGGCGATAGCCGCCAGGAATTGTTTGTAAAGCACTCTCGGCTGCTCGTCAAGAACGCTTTTTTCCCGGCGATGGCAACATCAGCCCCTAATGACTTGCGTTACGGGTGGTCTTGACGCCTGCGATCACCGCAAACTTAGACACTGCTCACTTGTCGAAAAACCTTACACCACCCTACCATCTGCAACCAACTTGAATTACGAGCCATTTCCCTAACACCAGCCACCCTCACAACCATTTACCCGGCAATAGTTCGAATTATTTGACAGGACATGCGATACGATCAGCAGTTCAACTGACAAGAACGTTGACAACTCCCGGGCTCCACTCCAGTCAAAAGCCCTTACATTCTGTCAAAATCCGTGACAACGGTTGCTATGAACATTCAGCAACGCTTCCTGAACTCAACACCATACTAACCACCTTATTTTACGGATACAAACAATTCCCACCCTACCATTCAACAGGAAATGGCATTATTCGTGCTTCCGCGACAAAACCGCTCTCCGCTAACACGAAATAATCTTTAAATAACAAATAGTTACAGGTGTCGAAAGAATTTACACACACCACCAACGCACACGTAACACACCGAAATAATTCAACATTAATTTTGGCATCATCAGTGCTATCAGATAACAAAAAACGTATATCAACGGTCGCTGAGAACAGAGACCGCACACAATACACACCTCGTTAACGAACCAAAACCATAATACGGACAAGGAGGACCATCAAAATGAAACTCTCCAGCAAAGCAGCACAAATTACCCTTAGCAGCCTTGCAGCCATTGCGATTGGCGTAATCGCGCCGGCAGCATATGCAGTCAGCCTGACCGTCACCAACGATGTCCATGTCGGCACCTTCAATGCGCCTGATTCGGGCTTTGCGCTGACGCAGTCCACCGGCAATCCGGTGAATTTTGGCAACATCAACACCAGAGCCAATGTATCGGCTTCGGCAACAGGGGCCACGTCGTTGACCAGTTCCGACGCCCAGACGTCGCCTTTCGACCAGAGTGGCGCATTTGCGTTCGCAACCGTGCTGCCAGGGGACGTGCTGGGATCCAACAGTGCCGCAGATGGCGTGGCCAACTGGATTGAACTGCAGAACTTCAACGCGGCGGCCACCGCAACATACATTAACGACGGCACCCCCGGCCTTGCCAACGCGACCAGTGACTATCTCTACCAACAGTTCTTCACCGTCGATGCGGGAGCAACGGTCAACTATCACTTCGATTTCGCTGCAGCCTTCAACATCCTTGATCCGCCGGTACCGGGGATGGAAGGCTCCTTCGGCAAGTCAATTTTCCAGTTCATGCTGGTGAGTACCGACCTGAATGGCAGCGTGCTCAATAGTATCACCTATGACAAGACACTGTTCGGCAATGGTTATTTTGCTTCTGACCTTAACCTTGCCTTTGCAGACGGCTTCGGTTACTGGCAGGCGTTCACCTCCGCCGAAGCAACCGCGACCGTCCCCGAGCCAGGCACATTCCTGCTGGTCGGAGCCGGGCTCGCCGGGCTCGCACTGTACCGTCGCCGCCGGAGCGCCTAATTACGTCCAACAGGCACAAACAGTCCAGGAAAACTTTTCTTCAGGAAGGAGTACCCAGACCATGAAAGAGATAAGCCGCCGACAGTTTTTGCAGATCAGCAGTCTCGCCGCCGGCGCCACCATGCTCCCGCTGCCGGTAAAGTGGCTCGGCAGCAGCGACGCCATGGCCTTCTACCAGACCGGCGCCATCCCGTTGTACAAGACCACGCTCAGGATTGCCGAAATCCCCATCTGTGCGCCGGACACCACCACAGCGCCGGTTACCGGCGTCACGCATTACACCATCAGCATCCAGGAGTTCCAGGACCAGGTCATCCCGACCGGCAACGGTTTCGGCGCAACAACCTTCTGGGGCTACAACCCTGCCAAGACGGTGCAGGAGGCCCTTGGCCTTCCCAAACCGCCGCCGACCCATCTGGGGGGACTCATGCTTGCCAACCGGGGTGAGCCGATCCAGATCACGTTCCGCAACAAGCTGGACAAGACCTACAATGGTCTGACGCTTACCAAGCACATCATTCCCAACGACACCACCATCGGCGGCGCCAACCTCGCCATCAACCGCACATGCACGCACCTCCATGGCGGCCTGGTCCCCTGGATCAGCGACGGCGGCCCGTTCGACTGGTGGGGGCCGGACGGAAGCCACGGCCTCAGCTTCCTGAACAACGTGACCCTTAACCCCACGGCTGCCGCCGGCGAAGCCGAGTTCTACTACGGCAACAACCAGAGCGCCCGGTTCGTCTGGTACCACGATCACGCCTACGGCAACACCAGGATGCACGCCTATGCCGGCATCGCCTCGGGATACTTTATCCGCGACCAGTTCGAGGCGAACCTTATCGCCAACAACGGCCTCCCGCCGTACGTCGAGACCTCGGTCAAGGCAAACAAGGAGATCCAGGAGATTCCCCTGGTATTCCAGGACAAGATTTTTGTCGGCAGCAACATCAACCTGCTCGACCCATCGTGGAAGAACATCGTGTCGGCAAGCGCCCAAGGGGCAGGCAGCCTCTGGTATCCGCACCTTTATGAATCCAACCGCTGGCGCAAGACATACAGCACCAAACCGCTCCCCAACCCGTCGATAATTGCCGAGATGTTCGGTGACACCATGCTGGTAAACGGGACGGTGTTTCCAGAAAGACCAGTCGAAGCGAGGCGCTATCGCCTGCGGCTCCTCAACGCCTGCAATGCCAGGTTCCTGAACCTGCAGCTCTATCTGGACGACGGCTCGCTCGACGGGATCACCCTCAATGCTGCCGGTGTACCGACCAACCAGCCGTTCGTCAACGCGGCAACCGGCAAGCCCAGCGTCCTGCAGATCGCCACTGAGGGGGGATTCCTGCCGCAGGCTGCCGAAGTGCCGACAAACGTACCGTTTTCGCTCAACGCTGCGGTCAACCCGCTCAACCCGGTCGGCCAGGGGAGCCTCATCGTCGGCTGCGCCGAACGGCACGACCTGATCGTCGACTTCTCCGGCCTGCAGCCGGGACAGAAGGTCATTCTCTACAATGACGCTCCGGCCCCCTTCCCTGGCGGAGACCCGCGCAACGACTATTTCCCGGGACTGGCCAACGGCAACCCGGTGAACACCAAGACCAAGAAAGGTTTTGGTCCCAACACGCGCGTGCTGATGCGCTTCAACGTAACAAAAGTACCCGTAATCGGTGACTCGCCGCTCACCATAGCTCCCGGGACCAAATTCGAAACGATGGCGGCGGTGAACGGCCACACCTGGAACGATCCGCTCATCGTCCCCAGCGACCCGAACGGCTTCCCGGATCTGACCAAGATCCCGACACTCAATCCGGACGGGGTAACCCCGATCAGGGTCCGTCGTCTGACCCTGAACGAAAACTTCGACCCCTGGGGCCGGTTGCAGCAACAGGTCGGCACCGATGTGGTCCAACCGGGTGGCGGGTATGGTCAGGCATATGAAAACATTGCCACAGAGGTCATCAACCTGAACGGGAAAGCAAAGGTTTGGGAGATCTGGCAGATCGCCAACCTGACCGCCGACGTCCACCCGATGCACTTTCACCTGGTGAACGTGCAGATTCTTAAGCGGCAGCCGGTTGACGTCGCGAACCCGTTCAAACAACGCACCAGCGACACGGCACTGGATGAATTCAACTTCATTGCCCCTGCACGGCTGCCCGACGCCAACGAGGTTGGCTGGAAGGAAACCTGCCGGATGAATCCCGGTGAAGTGATAACCGTTTTAATGGAGGTCGCTCTGCCGGCGATCACGAGAGCCGACGGCTCCGTTGTACCGACACCGCCCAGCCCGAGGGTCGGCGACCATGAATATGCGTGGCACTGCCACATCCTCGAACACGAGGAGCACGACATGATGCGGCCACTGGTCGTCAAGGCCTGACGCGTCGACAGCCCACAGCATCCGTTTAATAACAAAGCCCCGTGGCAATCCCACGGGGCTTTGTTATACTGACTCTCACTCTATGCGGCGCCCACGGCACCGTTACGTCAAGGGAGGACATATGAAGACAGCCATCGCCTGTTGCGCACTATTACTGTGCGGCAGCACATCGTTTGCCGCAAATCTCCCCTCGTGGGACAAAATGCCGCCAACCATGCGTGAAATCGTCGTCAAGCTGTATGTAGGCGGCTATCTTGCCGGCATCAATCAGGGTGTTGGCGAAGGGATCAAAAGCGCCATCAGTTATACGAAAACCACCGGCAACAACACCTATATTGACGATAAAACAAACATATTCACCTCCTGCAGCAACATTCTCAGCAATAACGTTGACCGGATTTACGACGAGACGCGCAGCTGGCAGCAGATCCAGATAAAGGATACGAATTTCTACGTCGGCGAGATAACTGCCTTCCTGAAAAAGTACCCCCCGTGCGCGAAGATGGATGCCGGCGATCTGGTAGAAGTCATGACGCCGGTCTGGTTCAATCTGGTCATTGATCCGGGCTACGAGAACATCGGCAAAGGCTGCTCCAAATAACGACACCGGG
The DNA here is from genome assembly GCA_964431365.1 of uncultured Geobacter sp. Lineage (GTDB taxonomy): Bacteria > Desulfobacterota > Desulfuromonadia > Geobacterales > DSM-12255 > Geomobilibacter. The sequence goes on from CAYSJJ010000057.1 coordinate 14,777, forward strand.
ATGTAACACTACCCTATGAGAACTCCGACCATTGTTGTGACAGCCTGCTGTATCGGCCTTGCCTTTCTTGCCGGTGCGTGGGTCAGCTATCAGACCCGCCCTAAGACGTCCGGAGCTTCCCGGCCCCCTCTTTACTACGTGGACCCGATGCACCCCGGCTACCGTTCCGACAAACCAGGCATCGCCCCGGATTGCGGGATGCCGCTGGAACCGGTGTACGCCGAAGGCGGAACACCGGTTGCCGGTTCCGGTCAACTCCCCCCCGGCACGGTACAGGTTTCTGCTGCCCAGATGCAGACCATCGGGGTGAAGGTTGCCCCGGTCGAAAGAAGCGGCGGCATGGAAATGCTCCGCGTAACCGGCCGGGTCGTCCCTGACGAGCGACGGATCTATCGTCTGACCGCTGCCGTTGACGGTTGGGTGCAGAGCAGCGGGTCGTTGACGTCCGGCAGCCTGGTCAAGAAGAACGAAACCCTTCTCTCGTACTATGCCCCGGATTTTCTGGCAGCCATCCAGGCCTACATCTTCGCCCTCGGTTCGATGGACCGGACCATGGCCGTACAGGGAATAAAGCCGGGCGGCCCGACGGAAATCAACAATTCCAGTCTGCACAACTACCAGAACACGCTGCGCAATCTGGGGATGAGCGAACTGCAGCTCCGGGAAATCGCCAAAACCCGTGAACCGACCGAGAACATCAGGATCATCGCCCCGGCGGAAGGGATCGTACTGGCCCGGAACGTCTATCCCGGCCTGAAATTCGAGCGCGGCTCGGAGTTCTACCGGATTGCCAACCTGGACAAGGTATGGGTACTTGCCGACACCTACGGGGCCGAAGCCGACATCCTGAAGCCCGGCACCCGGGTGAAGGTCAGCATCCCCAAAAGGGACCGGAGCTACAGGGGGGTCGTCACCGATGTGCCGCCCATCTTCGATCCGGTCAGCCGAACGCTCAAGGTGCGCCTGGATGTGGACAATCCCGGCTACGTCCTCCGCCCGGACATGTTCGTCGACGTCGAATTGCCGCTGAAGCTGCCGGCCATGCTCTCCGTGCCGGCCGAGGCACTGCTCGATTCCGGCCTGAAGAAGACGGTCTTTGTCGAGAAGGGGATCGGCATTTTCGAACCGCGCGAGGTGGAAACCGGCCGCAGCATCGGCAACCGGGTCGAGATCGTTGCCGGCCTCAAGGAGGGCGAACGGATCGCCATCTCCGGCACCTTCCTGCTCGACTCGGAGAGCCGGATGAAAAGCGCGGCCACCGGCATTTCCGGTACCCCGCGCCAGGACCCGGTCTGCGGGATGTACGTCGACGAGGCGAAGGCGCAAGCGGCAGGCCTCACGGTTGTCTCCGGCGGCGTCACCTACTACTTCTGCTCGGTCGATGACAGGAACCGGTTCCTGAAGGACCCCGCGGCCAAAAAGCCGATGCCGGTTCCTCCCGCTCCGGCCGTTCAGCCGGCCCGACCGGCAGCGAATAAGAACGGACCGGAAGGCCACGTGCCCCACGCACGACCGGCAACATCGGCCGACGAACATGCCGGCCACCAGATGTCGCCGTCCATGTCTGCTCCGCAGACCCCCGCAGCCCCCCACGGATCGGGAATGAAGCATGATTGACCGCATCATCGAGTTCTCGGCGGCCAACCGGTTCCTGATCCTGATCCTGACCGCCCTGGCAGCTGTCTGGGGATGGTGGTCGCTGCGTCATCTGCCGGTGGACGCCATCCCCGACCTCTCCGACACCCAGGTCATCATCTACTCTCGCTGGGACCGGAGTCCGGACATCATCGAAGACCAGGTCACCTACCCGATCGTTTCGGCGATGCTCGGCGCCCCGAAGGTCAAGACCGTCCGCGGCTTCTCCGATTTCGGCTACTCGTTCGTCTATGTGATCTTCGAAGAGGGAACTGACATCTACTGGGCGCGAACGCGCACCCTGGAGTATCTCTCCGGTGTCCAGTCCCGTCTTCCCCAAGGGGTCCGCACCGAGCTCGGACCCGATGCCACCGGACTCGGCTGGGTCTTCCAGTACGCGCTGGTGGACACCACGGGAACCCGCAGCCTTGCAGAGCTACGCTCCTACCAGGACTGGTATCTCCGGTACTACCTGAAGAGCGTGCCCGGGGTGGCCGAGGTGGCTCCGGTCGGTGGTTTTGTCAAACAGTACCAGGTCAACGTCGATCCGAACCGCCTGCAGTCCTACGGCCTCTCCATCAACAAGGTGGCCGAGGCCGTACGGACCGGCAACAACGAAGTCGGCGGGCGGCTCTTGGAGTTCGGCGGCACCGAATACATGGTCCGGGGGCGGGGCTACGCCCGATCCATTGAGGATTTCGGTGCCATTGTGGTGTCGGTCAGCGAAAGCGGTACCCCGATCCGCGTTCGTGACCTGGGAACGGTCACCGTCGGTCCCGACCTCCGCCGGGGCGTGGCCGACCTGAACGGTACCGGCGACGTCGTCTCCGGCATCATCGTCATGCGGCAGGGGAGCAACGCCCTGCAGGTGATCGACCGGGTCAAGGCGAAGATCAGGGAGATCGAACCGGGCCTCCCCAGCGGCATGAAGATCGTGCCGGTCTACGACCGATCCGATCTGATCCTGCGCAGCATTGCCACCCTCAAGTCAACGCTTCTGGAGGTGATCGTCACCGTACTCCTGGTGATCGTCTTCTTTCTCCGCCACCTCCCCAGCGCCCTGATTCCTGCCGTCACCATACCGTGCGCGGTCCTGATCTCCTTCATACCCCTCCGCTTGATGGGGGTGAACGCCAACATCATGTCCCTGGGTGGGATCGCCATCGCCATCGGCGCACTGGTGGACGCGGCGATCGTCGTTGTCGAGCAGACCCACAAAAAACTGGAGGCCTGGGAGGCGGGCGGCCGCGTCGGAGAGCAGCGAACCATCATCCTCTCCGCCATCAAGGAGGTCGGCGGGCCGAGCTTCTTCGCCCTCCTGGTGATCGCCGTCTCGTTCCTGCCGGTCTTCGCCCTGGAGGCCCAGGAGGGGCGCCTGTTCAAGCCGCTGGCCTACACCAAGACCCTGGCCATGGCCGTTGCCGCTTTCCTGACCATCACCCTCGATCCGGCACTCCGGGTGATCCTGACCCATGCGAGGGAGTTCTCCTTCCGGCCGCGCCTGCTGAGCCGCGCAGTGAACGCCTTCACAGCGGCGCCGTTCCGGCCGGAGATGGAGCAGTCGTTCAGCAGGGGGCTGATCAACCTGTACGAGCCGGTTGCCGACTGGGCCCTTCGCCGGAAATGGTGGGTCATCGGAACGGCCCTCGTGCTTATCGTCGCCACCGTCCCGGTCGCCCGACACCTGGGGAGCGAGTTCATGCCGCCTCTGGACGAGGGGAGCCTCTTCTACATGCCGACCACCATGCCGGGTATCTCGGTGGGAGAGGCGCAGAAGCTCCTCCAGACCACCGACCGGATCATCGCTCGATTCCCCGAGGTGGACAAGGTCCTGGGCAAGGCGGGTCGGGCCGAGACCTCCACCGATCCTGCACCGCTCTCCATGCTGGAGACGGTGATCGTTCTGAAGCCGAAGGAGATGTGGCGGAAAAAGGATACGTGGTACTCCGGCTGGGCGCCCGAATGGCTGAAGTCTGTGCTCCGCAAGGTCTCCCCGGACACCATTTCGCGGGAGGATCTGGTCTCGGAGCTGAACAACGCCCTCAAATTGCCCGGGGTCTCCAATGCCTGGACCATGCCGATCAAAGGACGGATCGACATGCTAACCACCGGCATCCGGACCCCCCTCGGCCTGAAGATCTCCGGCGCCAACCTGACCGAGATCGAGCAGATCGGCGGCCAGGCAGAGTCGATCCTGCGGCCGCTGCGAGGGACCCGTTCCGTCTTTGCCGAGCGGACCGGCGGCGGCTATTTCCTGGACATCGCCTGGAACCGTGACGAACTGGCCCGCTACGGCCTGAGCGTCGACGAGGCGCAAGGCGTCATTCAGAGCGCCATCGGCGGCGACAACGTCACCACCGCCATCCAGGGGCGGGAGCGCTACCCGGTGAACGTCCGCTATCTGCGGGACTTCCGGGGGGACCTACCGTCTCTTCGCCGCGTACTGGTTCCGGTTGAAGGGGGGAAACGTCAGGTCCCCCTCGGCGAACTGGCCGAGGTCAGTGTCGTGAACGGTCCGGCCATGATCCGGAACGAGGACGGGCTGCTCACCGGCTACGTCTACATAGACCTGGCCGGCCGCGACCCCCGGGGATATATCGATGAGGCGGCGCCGCTCCTCAAGAAGAGCATCGAACTCCCCCCCGGCTACGCGATCTCCTGGAGCGGCCAGTTCGAGGCGATGGAGCGGGTGAAGGAACGCCTGACGAAGGTCATCCCCATCACCCTTCTCCTGATCGTCGGCCTCCTCTACCTGAACACCCGCTCTTTAGCCAAGACCGCCATCGTACTCCTGGCTGTCCCGTTTTCGGCAATCGGAGCCTTCTGGTTCCTGCACCTGCTCGGCTACAATCTCAGTATCGGCGTCTGGGTCGGCCTGATCGCCCTTCTGGGGGTGGATGCCGAGACCGGCGTCTTCATGCTCCTTTACCTCGACCTGGCTTATGCGCAAGCCAGGAACGAGGGGCGACTGCGGAGTCTCGACGACCTGCGGAGGGCGATCATGAGCGGCGCGGTCAAGCGTATCCGACCGAAGTTCATGACCGCGGCAACCATGTTTCTCGGCCTGGTGCCGATCATGTGGTCAACCGGTGCCGGTTCCGATGTCATGAAACATATCGCTGCCCCGATGATCGGCGGCATATTCACGTCATTCCTGCTGGAACTCCTGGTCTATCCCGTGATTTACGAACTCTGGAAGTGGCACTTCGAACTCGGGCCGGCCCTGACAAAGGGCGCGTCGGTACCGGCGACGGCATCCCCGGATGCCCCATGAAATCGGATGATCCCATGCAGACCAAATCCCTTACCACGAGAACTAATTTACTGAAAAGGGCGCTCTTTGTTGCCACGCTGGCCCTTCTCCTCCCCATGGCGGGGACCGGTGCGGCAGAGGGCGCCCTCCGCATTGGCGATCCGGCTCCACGCATCGACCTTGCCGACCTAGCCGGGGTCAGCGTCCCCCTCCCCGCCACCACCCGCAGCCAGGTGACTGTCATCCATTTCTGGACTACCGGCTGCGGCGCCTGCCGTGAAGAGATGCAGACCTTTGACGGGCTCTATCGGACCTATCGCCGAAAAGGGGTCGCCATCTTTGCGGTCAATATCGGCGACCAGCGGGAGGTTATCAGGGAGACACTGGCCGGGGTCTCTGTTTCATTCCCGATACTGACCGATCCCACCAGAAAAAGCGTCAAGCCGTACAACGTGACCGGAGTACCGAGAACCTTCATTCTCGACCGTAACGGCACCATCCGCTACAAGATCATCGGCAGCACCTCCCGGGAGATCCTCGCCAAATACATCCAGAGTCTGCTCTAGCACCGCCCCCTTTACCGCTTCTCCCTACATCCATCCCGTGCCACGTGTGTGGCTAATTTCGGCCACTCCCGTGGCCATTTTTAGCCACACATCGCCCAACCTATCGACACCTTCGCAGCACACTCTCTTTAAAAACATGGTTTTATATTTAATTAAAAGATGGCACCTTCATTGCAAAATAAACAACGTATCGTAAAGTAAGATTAGCTAAACATAACAATCCACTACACAAGGGGGTACAGACGGATGAAAAGACAAATGACTGCACTGGCGCTGTCTCTATGCATGGCAGTGCCCGGCCTGGCGCAGGCGGCAAAAGTAAAAATAGGTTTTGTTAACTCCATTACGGGGCCGGAAGCCCCCATCGGAGAAAACCTGACAAACGGCGTTACGCTTGCACTGGAGGACCTTAAAAAGAAAGGGATCGACGTAGAGCTCGTCAAGGAAGACGACACCGGCAAGCCGGAGAAATCGATGGCGGCCTTCGAAAAAATGGCCACCCGCGACAAGGTGGCCGGCGTGGTCGGCCCTTACAGCTCCAAGTGCGCCAACGCCGTAGCCAAGCTGGCCGAAAAATACAAGACCCCGCTCCTCATCCCGGTGGCCTCGAAAGAGGAGATCACCCGACAGAACCTGAAGTGGACCTTCCGCCTCTCCGCCACCACCAACGACTACGCCAATATCCTGCTGGACATGGCCACCTCCCTCGGCAAGCCGAAGACCATTGCCATCATCAACGAGAATACCGACTTCGGCACCTCCGGCGCCCGGTCTGCCAAGGCCTATGCGGCCAAGAAAGGGATCAAGGTCGTGGCCGAGGAGGCCTACTCCCCAGGCTCCCCCGACTACCGGTCCACCCTTTCCAAGATCAAGGGCCAGAAACCTGATCTGGTCTTCATGGTCTCCTACGTGGCGGACGCCATCCTGCTGATGCGCCAGTCCCGAGAGATCGGCATCACCCCCCAGGCATTTCTGGGAGCCGGCGCAGGCTTCTCCGTCGCCCAGTTCGCCAAGGAAAAGGACATCTCCAACAATGTGTTCTCAAGCACCCAGTGGACCGGCGACGTGAACTGGCCCGGCGCCAAGGAGTTCAACAAGCGCTACAAGACGAAGTTCGGCAAGGAGCCGACCTATCACGCCGCCACAGCCTACGCCTCCATGATCATCATGGCCGAGACCGCCGCCAAGGAAGCCGGCAGCCAGGAGAAGATGCGCAACGACCTCAAGACCGGCAAGTGGAACGGCATCATGGGCGAGGTGACCTTCCGCGACTATGATGGGTACTCGAACCAGAACAAGCACCAGATGCTGGTGGAGCAGGTCCAGAACGGCGTCCACGAGACGGTCTATCCCCAGAAATACACCTCCAAGAAGCCGATCTATCCGTTCCCGGGGTGGAAGAAGTAACACGATCAGGAAACAGGGGGCAGGGACCAGGGAACGGTAGAAACATCTATCATCCCTGGTCCCCGATCCACTTTTCGGAGCCATTACATGACCATCTTCATCCAGTCTCTCATCAGCGGCATCCTGATCGGCGGCGTCTATGCCCTGATCGGCATCGGCCTGACCATCATCTTCGGCGTCATGCGGGTGATAAACTTTGCCCACGGCGACCTGCTGATGCTGGGCATGTATGCCACCTACTTCCTGTTCACCATTGCCGGGGTGGACCCGTTCGTTTCCATCGTCTTTACCATCCCGCTCATGTTCCTCTACGGCGGGTTCCTGCAGAAGGTCTTCATCAACAAGGTGCTGGGCGCTCTCCCCCAGAACCAGATACTCCTCACCATCGGTCTCGGCCTGATCATGAGCAACGCGATCATGCTCGCCTGCACGTCGGACTACAAGATCCTGACGACCACCTACTCCTCCAGCAGCGTCGACGTGCTGGGGATCTCCATCTCGCAGCCCCTGGTCATCTCCTTCGTCATCACGGCCGCCATTACCGCCGCACTTTACTGGTTCCTGCTCAAGACCGACACCGGCCAGGCCATCCGCGCCACGGCCCAGGACCGGGAAGCGGCCCAGCTGATGGGGATCAACGTGAAACGGATGTCCATCATCGCCTTCGGACTCGGCGCCTCCCTGGCCGGCACAGCCGGGGCACTGATCTCCCCGACCTACTACATCTTTCCCCAGGTCGGAAGCACTTTCACCCTGAAGGCCTTCGTCATCACGGTCCTCGGCGGCATGGGGAGCATTGTCGGAGCGACGCTGGGGGGGGTACTCATCGGCATTGCCGAATCCATCGGCGGCGTCTATATCGGTTCAGGGTGGAAAGAAGTGATCGTCTTTGTCCTCTTTCTCCTGGTACTCCTCTTCAAGCCCTCCGGCTTGATGGGCAAATCAAACGCATAGTCGGCGGAGTCGTATTCATGCACATGTTACCGCACTCTCTTGCAAACAACCGGGGAGCCTCCCCGGTCAGAATAGTCATCACCCTGGCGGTCGTGGCGTCCCTCTTCTTCTTTCCGCGACTGGTGGAGAGCACCTACGCCCTCCACATGATGATTCTCATCTTCATCAGCATCATCATGGGGTCCAGTTGGAACATCCTCGGCGGGTATACGGGACAGTACTCGGTGGGACACGCAGCCTATTTCGGAGTCGGAGCCTACACGACCATGATGCTGCTGCAGTTCAAGCAGATCCCACCCTGGTACGGCATGTGGGTCGGCATGCTGGCGGCCCTGGCCACGGCGCTGATCATCGGCAGCATCTGCTTCCGGCTGCGGGGCCCCTATTTCGTTCTCGCCTCCATTGCCGTGGCCGAGATCTTCCGGGTCACCACCCTCAACCTGAAGGATGTGACGAACGGGGCGGAAGGGATCCTGACCACCGAACTCCCGCCGTTCAAGATCGGCGGGACCGTCGTCACCGATTTCGTCTCAAAGGTGCCGTTCTATTACGTGGGACTCACCTGCGTGCTGCTCATCATCGCCGTTTCCTGGCTGGTGCAGCACTCCAAGCTCGGCTATTACTTCCAGGCCATCCGTGAAGACCAGGACGCCGCCCACTCCCTGGGCATCAACCTGACCATCTTCAAGAACGCGGCACTGGCCATTTCGGCGATATTCACCTCCCTGGCCGGGAGCCTCTACGCGATCTACGTCGGCTTCATCGATCCGACCACGGTCCTGGCCCTCGACCTGTCGGTGCAGATCGTCCTCATCTGCATCATCGGGGGGATCGGCACCATCTACGGACCGGTCATCGGCGCGCTGGTGCTGATCCCGCTGTCAGAGGCACTGCGCAGCAACATGATAGCAGAAGGGCTCATCAAATCGGGACTGGTCAGCGCGGAGTCGGGGGTCGGCACGTTTCTCACCGAGAACCTTTCCCACGCCCATGTCCTGATCTACGGAATCCTGGTGGTGATCGTCATCCTCTATATGCCTGACGGCGTGCTCGGCTTCTTCAACAATCTTGCTGCCAAGCGGAACAGGGGGAATGCCTGATGGCCATACTGGAGATCAAACACGTCAGCAAGTTTTTCGGCGGTCTGGCCGCCAACTCGGATGTCTCCTTCGACATGGAGCAGGGGATGATCATGGGGCTCATCGGTCCCAACGGCGCCGGCAAGACCACCCTCTTCAACTGCATCACCGGCTACTATCCGCCATCCCGAGGGGAGATCCTCTTCAAGGGGAAGCAGATGAACGGCCTCAGCCCGGACAAGGTCTGCAAGCTCGGCATGGCCAGGACCTGGCAGAAGGTCAGGCCGCTGGCCAAGATGTCCGTTGTCGACAATGTCATGGTCGGGGCGCTCTGCCGGACCAACTCCCTCAAAGTCGCGCGGGAGATGGCCATGGAGCAGATCCGGGTGGTCCGCCTGGAGCACAAGGTCAACTTCAAGGCCGGCGGCCTCCCGATCGGCGAGCGGAAAAAACTGGAAGTGGCGCGTGTCCTGGCAACCAAACCCGAACTGCTGCTGCTGGACGAGGTCATGGGAGGGCTTAACCCGGCCGAAAGCGACGAAATAATCAACCTGATTCTGGACATCAAGAAGAGCGGCATCACCCAGATGGTCATCGAGCACGACATGAAGGCGATCATGCGGATCTCCGACCGGATCGTGGTCCTGAACTCCGGGGAGAAGCTGACCGAGGGGAGCCCGGAAGAAGTCGTCAACAACCCGGACGTGGTAACCGCATATTTAGGTGACTTTCATGCTTAAGATACACAAGCTCAATTTCAGTTACGGTGACATGCAGGTGCTCTGGGACATCGATCTGGAGGTACACCAGGGGGAGATCGTCACCGTGGTGGGCGCCAACGGCGCCGGTAAATCGACGACCCTGAAGAACATCTCCCGCCTCGTCAGACCGACCTCCGGAACGGTCACATTCCTGGACCGGGGCCTGAAGGGGCTCGAATCCCACGAGGTGGTCGAACAGGGGGTCGTTCAGGTCCCGGAGGGACGGAAGATCTTTCCCGAGATGACCGTTCGGGAAAACCTGCGCATGGGGTCGTATATCAAGAGCGCCCGGAGCGACCGCGACGCCAATATCGACCGGGTCTTCGCCATGTTCCCCCGCCTCAAGGAGCGGGAAAAACAGCTGGGCGGCACCATGTCCGGCGGCGAGCAGCAGATGCTCGCCATCGGCCGCGGCCTCATGGCCAACCCGAAGCTGCTGCTCCTGGACGAGCCATCACTGGGGCTGTCGCCGCTCTTCGTGAAGACCATCTTCGAAATCATCCAGGAGATCAACCGGCAGGGTGTCACCATCCTCCTGGTGGAACAGAACGTCTACCAGTCGCTCAGGATCGCCCACCGGGCCTATGTGCTGGAAACCGGCAGGGTTGTGCTCACCGGGACCGGTGAACAGCTGCTGAACGACGCACACGTGAAGAAGGCATTTCTGGGAATGTGAGAAAATCCGGAGGAGAACCAATGACAAAAGTGGAAAAATGGATGACCAGGAATCCCATCACCGTCGAAAAGGACGCCACGGTTATCGAGGCGATCCACCTGATGAAGGAGAAAAACATCCGGCGGCTGCCGGTCATGGACAAGGGGAGGATTGCCGGCATCGTCACGGAAAAGATGCTGGCGGATTTCAAGCCATCCAAGGCGACCTCTCTCGACACGTGGGAGGTCCACTATATCCTCTCCAAGACACCGGTTACCGAAGCAATGAACCCGACCCCCTACAAGGTAAAACCGGATACCGCACTGACAGACGCAGCACAGCTCCTGCACGACCGCAAACTCAATGGGGTGCTGGTTGTGGACGATAACGACAACCTGGTCGGCATCCTCACCATGACCAATGCCCTGGAGGCCCTCATCGCCATCTGCAGGAACCCCGAGGTATGTCGACAGTAGAGCCCCCGAACAGGCAGCCGGCCGGCCCGACAACGAGCCGGCCGGCTGCGTCCCCCCATGGTACCTTCCCTGTTTGCCACGACGTACGAATTTTATTCATTTTCGTCACAACACGCCGATTTGTTCATGAAACGCCTTTCAGCCGGGATATGACCCTGCGCTAGAACAGAGCGTACAATTTACAGTTGCTTTTCGCCCACCGGCACGATATGAGAACTCATTCACCGCGTTGGCAGCCTTGTTGACAGCGATCCGCAGCGGATTACTATTGATGTAATTTAATTACAGCCGGAGTTCTCAATGAAAAGGCTCCTCCTTCTGCTTCCCGCGATCACGCTATTCCCGTCGAATCTCCTGGCACTGGATACGGGAGTAAGTGGCACAACCGTCATCCGCTATGAAGAACGGAGCGTGCCGGGATTCGACAAGACGACCATGGTGCCGGCAACCCAGTACCTTGGCGTTGACGTTGGAAAAGCAGCCGATGGCAACCTGTCATTCCACATGTACGGCTGGGGACGGGTGGACGGGGCGGACCAAAGCACTCCCGCAGGCTCATCCGACGCCGCGCTCTCTTACGGCTATCTGACGTATCAGTTCCCGAAAGGCAACGCTGAGATAAAGGTGGGACGCCAGTACCTCTTTGAGGGAGGCGTCATAGAGCAGATGGACGGTGTAAGTGCCCGTTCCGACCTGTTCGAGCGATACGAGGGATTCGCCCTCTCGGCCTTTGCCGGGAAGCCGGTCAAAACCGACCGGGTGGACGACCACAAGGGGGACATGCTGGCTGGCGGTCGATTCAGCTACCGTATCGCCGGGGTCACGGAAATCGGATTGTTTCTTACCCATGAGAGCGGGGCTGCAGCCTATCGATACGACAAAGCGACGAACAGTGCGACAGTTGTCAAGGATACGCGTGAGCAGGCCGGCTTCGATCTTCTCTACACCCTGAACCGGCTCGTTGAGTTGAACGGCCGGTCACTCTACAATCTCTCGCTCAAGGAATTCGCCGAGCACAGCTACGTCATCACGGTCAAGCCGATGCCGGGGCTCTCCCTGTCCGGCAATTACAACCAGCACCAGTTCAAGGGATACTTCGCATCGGCAAGCAACCCGTTCCTCTTCAAACCAAACGATGCTGACGAAGAGGCGTCCTACGGGGTATCAGCCAGCTACAGCCTCAATGCCGCAACGGAGCTGACCGCGGACTACACCTACTACGACCGGAAGACCAAAGGGACTTCGGCACGACTGGGTCTCGGTGGCCGCCTCTCCCTGCTGGGGGGGAAACTGAAGACCGGTCTCGACTACCACCGCCTCAATGCCGCCCAAGGAATCAACTCGTACCACGAGGCCCGCGGATTTGCCCTCTACGATCCCGGGAGCTACTACGCCAGCCTGGATGCCATTGCCCAGCGCTACGACGACCCCCTCCCCTACCGGGACACGAGCAAAATCGCCTATGAGATGATCGCGTCCGGGGGCTATCGTCTGAAGCCGTGGCTGCTCCTTTCGGGAGACCTGAGTGCAGGGGCCAATCCCCAATACGGCGACCAGGTAAAGGGGCTGCTCCGGCTCACGTTCGCCTATACCACGACTACGGGAGGTGTCGGCCGATGACCGTCCGCTCTCTGGGGGCCTGCGTCGCCCTTCTCGCCACAACCCTGCTGACGGCAGCCTGCAGCCTCTTCTCACCGGAATCGAGTTTCGCGCCGACCCACCCGGAGGCGCTTCCTGCCGGCCGGCCGCTCTGCTCGGAGTGCCATGAAGGGAGCCAGCTCAAAGGAGCGCTGAAGCCGTACGCCACCTTCGATCACACCCCTTCCTTCGTAAAAGAGCACCGCTTTGCCGCCGGCCGCGACGGCCAGGTCTGCGGGGTCTGTCACGCCCACTCCTTTTGCGCCGACTGCCATGCAGGAAAGACCGAACTGAAGCCGTCCATCAAGCTG
>CAYSJJ010000058.1:0-27404 GCA_964431365.1 uncultured Geobacter sp.
TTCCTCAGGGCCGGGGCACTCCCCGCCGCCTCCCGCGCCGCTAACCCTGCCACGTTCCGCTGCCCGTCGCTGCCGTTCAGCACCTGCCCCAGTGACGACAAGGAGGCCAGCTCTCCCGACCGCCGGTAGCTCTCGGCCAACCGCTCCACCTCACCGGCCCGTGCCATGACCGACCCCAGCTCAGGCCCCTCCACCGCCACCAGCAGCTGGCGGGGGGAGCGGCTCAAGTGCTTCTCCAGCCGCTCCTGGGCCAGGAACGCCTCGGATGAGCGGGGCTGAAGGTTCTTCAGCTCGCCGTCGAAGGAGATGCCGAAGGAGGCAGCCAGGAGGGAGAGCGCCGCGAGAACGGATGCCCCCTTCACCAGGCGGGGCGCCCTGAGCGACAGGCGCCAGAGCGCTCCCAGGCCGAGGGACGGGAGGGGACGGAAGGTAGTCGGAAAGCGCCGTTCGCTCCAGGCCAGCAGGGGTGGGAGAAGCAGCAGGGTGGCGTAGAGGGAGAAGATGACGCCGAGTCCCACCAGGAGCCCCAATTCGGAGAGGGCGCGGACGTCGGCGATGGTCAGGGCCAGAAACGGCAGGGCCGTGGTCATGGCTGCCGTGAAGATTCCGTGACCGGTATCCACCGCGGCCAGCCGGAGCGCCTCTTCCACGGGGAGGCCGGCGGCCCGCTCAGAGGCGAAGCGGTCGTAGACATGGATGGAGTAGTCGGTCCCCAGACCGATGATAAGGGCCATGAAGGCAAAGGAGATGATGTGGATCGACGGGAGGAAGAGCCCGGCCGCCCCCAGGGCGACGGTCACGCCGACCACCAGTATCAGGGGGATCAGGAGGGTGGGGAGGAGACGGCGGTAGACGGCGTAGAAGATCCCGAGCACCACCACCAGCGACGAGAGGATGCAGGCAAGGACGTTCCCCTTCATGGCCGCCTCGTCCAGGACGGCGCTGATGTGGGCGCCGGCGCAGGAGACGCTCACCCCCATGCCGCGCCGGGCCTCGTTGATCCCCTGCACCAGCTTCCGGGCAAATGCCATCTCCTGCACCGGCCGGGCCGGTTCGGCAATGACGATCAGGAGTTGGCCGTCACGGGAGCGGAAGTAGGGGGAGTCCGGGTCCAGGTCGAAGGCCTGGCTCCCCGACTGGAGGCGGGGAAGGATCAGGTCGCGGATCGCCAGTGGATCGGCCACTGCCAGGCGGGAGGTCATGCCGCCGATGTCGCCGGCCAGCCCCTGCGTGAGCCGCTGCAGGGCTCCGGCCATTCCGGCAGGCGCCAGTCGCTCCGCGAGAAGGGGGGTGTCGGCCGGAGAGACGAACAGGTCCGGATGCCCCACCGCGTAGGCGATGAAGTCGGCGAAGGCTGCCCCCTCCGATTCGTCGTAGACCCGGTGGATCACGCGGCGAAAGGCGGGCTGGCCGTCGATCCGGAGCGACTTCAACCGCTCGACGAACCGTTCGGTCTCAGCGGGGAGTTTCGCCGGGTCCCCCTCCAGCAGGAAATAGGCCTCGCGGGCACCGCCGCTCCACTCCATGGAGTCGAGCAGCAGCCCCAGGGCCGGCAGTCGTGCCGGGAAGAGGCGGAAGATGTCGGTTTCAAAGGTGACCCGGCAGATGACAGCGGCAGAGAGTGCGGTCACGAGGAGGAGTGACGCGAACACCAGCCGCGGCCGGCGGATCGTGGCGTTGAAGAGCCAGGCAAGATGGGCGGCCACGGCCGCGTTGACGGCCCTGGTCAGACGGTCGGGAATGAAGGAGGGCATGGCATCAATTCCCCTGCAGGGCGGCCAGGGGGTAGACGGTCAGCCCGTCCAGGCGGGGGGCGAATACATCGGCCTCCAGCGGGGTGTTGACCTCCGGTTCGTTCAGCTTGAGCCGGAAGCGGTCGCCGGCGGCATTCTCCATGATGATCTCCGTGGCCAGCGGTATCCCGGCTATCACCTGAAAGTCGCCGTACCGGGCCTCGTCCCCGTTGGGGAGGCTCTTGGACGTGACCAGGCCGTTTTCAAAGGTGACCCGCTCCCGCACCCCCACGCCGTTCACCCGTTCCAGGGTGCCGTCACGCAAAGAGGAGCCGGGAGGATCCACATCCATGACCCAGCGCACCTGGCGCCAACCTGCGCTCTCCCCCCGCTCGGGGAGGTCAGCGAGCCGGCCGGCAAAGGCAGCCTCCTTCCCGGGATAGACGATGGTGATCCGTTCGCCGTTCACGTAGAGCTCCATCAGGGTAGTGCCGAAGGGGGAGAGGATGATCAGCCGCATCAGGTCGGGACGGCGGTAGACAAGGTAGCCGCTGCCGGCCATACCCCGCTCGCCGGAGCCGAAGGAGAGGGAGACCGCCGCGGAGAGGGTGTCGGCAACGGCGCCGTTGGTGTAGGCGAGGTTTGCCAGCGATCCGGCGCAGGAGGAGAGGAGGAAGAGCGCCGTCAGGAGCACGAGGCAGCGGCAGAGCGCCGGGATGCGTGTACGTTTCATCCAAAGAACCTCTTTGAACCGCAGTGGACGCAGAGTACCGCAGAGAAAGACATGGTCAGGCAAGCCAAGGTACACAATCGTTTATCCTCTGATGTCACTCTGCGTTCCTCTGCGACCTCTGCGGTAAATGCTTTTCTTGTTTCCAGGTTCATGCTGATATGCCTACTGCAGCCGGAAGTCCCGGTCGGTCAGCCCCTGGTTCCGCTTCAGCCGCTTGAAGGTAATGCTGCTCCGGTCGCCGCTCCGCTCCTCGATGACCAGGCGCCGCAGCGTGCCGTCCTCCAGGAAGGCGAGGAGCAACTCGCGCACCTGTCCCTTGCCGGGGGGAACAATGGCCAGGGTGTAGAGCCCGTTGGTCAGCTCGGCCCGCACCGTCATCCCCTCGGGAACGGCCGTCACCGGCCGGGAGAGATTGTCGAACCAGCGCTTGAGCCCCTGTTCCGGCGGCAGGGGGATACGGTTCGGCTTACCCGATCGTTCCACAGCCTGCTCGATGATGCTGTCCCGCATCAGGAGCCTGCTGGCATAGGGGGGATCCAGCTCCATCAGGAACAGGTCGGGCTTTTTGAACCGTACCCGGCCGTGCATGACCAGTTTCTTCCGGAGCAGGGAGAGCTGTTTCTCCTGGGTGATCTCGGCGGAGAAGTCGCTGATCCGGGCAAAGGAGCGGCGCATCGCCTCAAGCCCCTCCAGCGGCGGGATCGACGCAGCCCGAAGCGGCAGCGCCGCCAGCAGGAGCAGGATGCCGCAGAGGAGGGAGAGTGCATGTTTGAACATCAGAGTCCTCATACCGTTATTCACATCGCGCCGATGCCGAGGGTGAGCGTAGCGGCCGCGAGTCGCCGCTGGCCGACGGTCACCTCCCCCTCCAGCAGGAAGAGGCGGCCGAACCCCTTCACGACCCGGACCGCGATCAGCAGGGTGTCGCCGGGGAGCGGGTCGCCGTGGAACTCGGCATGGTCGATGGTGGCCAGAAAGCCCCCCTCCCCTTCGCCGCAGCCGCTGGCAACGCCGGCCAGCTGCGCCATCGCCTCCACCATCAGCACCCGTGGAAACGGCGCGCTATCGGAGGTGATCCGGGTAGCGGCGGAGGCAGCGACGCCGGGCTCCCGGGAGAGGATGGTGTCGAGCATGAGAAAGGGGTAGCGATGGGGGAGCAGTGCTGCCGGGTCCGGATTAACCAGGGGAGCCTCCGGTGAACGTGATGGCATAGTACGGTCCTTCCGGCGAGGCGGCCAGGTGAAGACCCTGGTGACCGGCCGCCAGGGTGGCCACCAGCACGGCCATGGCCGTCCCTCCCATGGCGAGGGAGCGACCGGTGATCAGGCCGACGTCGAGGTGCGGCACTTCCGGGAGACGGTCGAGGAGCGGTGCGCAAGCGTCCGTGGTGCCGGAGACGGATATCCGGGAAAAGCCGGCGGTCTCCGGCAAGAGGCGGTCAGCCCCTTCCGGCTCGCTGCCGGGAAGAAGCCTGCCGATGGTGCGGATGCTTCCCAGGGTCCCCTTTGCCATTGCCCCGCGCTGCTCCGCGTGTTCCCGCCGCTCCAGGACCAGCAGGCCGACCCCTTCGCCGAAACCGCGGGCAAAGCGGTCCAACTGCCCCATGGCCTGGAATCCCCGCATCATCAAAGGTGTCAGTTCGTCCACGCCGCCGGCCAGCATGATGTCGGCCCGCCCCTCTTCCAGGAAGCGGCAGGCCATGGCAAAGGCCGACTCGGCCGAGCAGAACCGCTGCACCGTAGTGACGTTCGGCCCCTGCAGGCCATGCTCGATGGAAGCGTTGCTGGCCGACGCATTGGCGACCGTATTGGGGAAGAGCATGGGGGAGAGCCCTTCGGCGCCACTGGCAAAGTAGCCGGCGAGGAAGTCGGCGGAGTTGGCGATGCCTCCGAACCCGCAGCCGAGGGCAATGCCGGCCCGGGCCGGGTCGAACGTCCCCTTGGCGAGACCGGCGTCGGCCAGGGCCAGCCCGGCGGCCACGACGGTGAGAAGGCTGCAGCGGTCGAACTTGCGGGCCTTGAGCGGGGGCATGAAGTCGGCGGCCTTGAACTGTTCCGCCTTGCCCCAGAGCTGGCCACTCCGGCCCAGGACCTCCTCGGGAACCGGCGAGAGACAGCTGGTACCGCCCTCGACCGCTGCCACCAGGGGGGAGATCCCAACGCCTGCCGCCGTGATGGCGCTACAACCGGTAACGACGATGTCGGATCGCGGGGACGTCATATGCCGACCACCAGGGAGGTAATGTTCCCGCCGAAGGCAAAGGAGTTGGAGATGGCGATACGGCTGTCGGTGGGGCGCGGGCCGTCGTGACAGTAGTCCAGATCGCACTCCGGGTCTTGGCCGCGGAAATGGAGGGTCTGGGGGATGATCCCCCGGTTCAGGGCCACGACCGTGGCCATCGCCTCGATGGCGCCGGCGGCCCCAAGGCAGTGGCCGGTGACCGGTTTCACCGAGATCAGAGGAACCTTGGGGGCCCGTTCGCCGAAGACCGTCTTCACGGTGTTGGACTCGACCGCGTCGTTCAGCGGGGTGCCGGTACCGTGGGCGTTCACCCATCCCACCTGGTCGGGCGTGACGCCGGCATGACAGATGGCGGCGGCCATCAGCCGGGTAGCCACGAGGCCGGACGGATCGGGCGCGGTCATGTGATAGGCCTCGCCGGCCATGGCGTAGCCGAGGATGTAGCCGTACACCGTTGCCCCGCGCCGGACCGCATCCTCCTCCCGCTCCAGGACCAGGAAGGCCGCTCCCTCGCCCAGGGTGATCCCCTGGCGGCCGAGGCTGAACGGCGCGCACGGCTCGGGGTCGACCACCTTGAGGGAGTTGAAGCCGGCAAAGGTGAGAATGGAGAGGGTGTCAGAGCCGCCGCAGATCACGGCCCGCTGGCGGCCGGTGGCGATCAAGTCGGCGCCCCAGCCGATGGCGGTGGCGGACGAGGAGCAGGCGGTGGTCACGGTCCCCTGGTAACCGGCAAGGCCGTACCGTTCGGCGATCGCCGTGGAGGTCCGGTCCGGCAGGATGCCACGCAGCAGGCCGGCAGCGGGCCGTTCGCCCGCCAGGGTCCCTTTCAGCCACTGCTCGGACTGGAACATGCCGGCTGCGCCGGCCCCCACCACCACCCCCAGGTCGTACGGTGAGTAGGCCCGGACAACGCCGCTGGAGGCCAGCGCCTCGCCGGCGGCGATGAGGCCGAACTGGTCGGCGCGGGAAAGGCGGTGGATCTCTGGCCGGGGGAGATGGTCCAGCGGGTCGAACCGTTTTACCTGCACGGCGATCTTGGCGGGGAAGGGGGAGACGTCGAACAGGTCGACGGCGCCGACCCCGCTCTTCCCCTCGAGGATGGCGGTCGTGAATTCGGCCACGTCCTTCCCGGCGCCACAGAAGACCCCCAGGCCGGTTATGGCTATTCTCCGCCCGTTCAGACGATCCCCCCGTCCACGACGAAGCACTGGCCGGTGATGTACGACGCCCGGTCCGAGGCCAGGAAGGCGACCAGTTCTGCCACCTCTTCCGGCCGGCCGACCCTCCCGAGGGCCGCCCCCTTGACGATCTGGTCCACCAGCTCCCGCTTCATAGCGCTGAGCATCTCGGTCTCGATCAGCCCGGGGGCCACGGCGTTAACCCGGATCCCCATGGCACCCACTTCCCGGGCCAGGGACTTGGTGAAGCTGACGATCGCCCCCTTGCTGGCGGCATAGTTGGTCTGGCCGGCGGTACCCATAAGCCCGGAGATGGAGGAAAGGTTGACGATGGCGCCGCGCCGGCCCGCCATCATCTTCCGCACCCCCCACTTGCAGCAGTGAAAGAGCGGGTCGAGGTTTCCGCGCACCACGGCCTCCCAGTCGTCTTCCGCCATCATGGCGAGAAAGCCGTCCCGGATGAGGCCGGCGTTGTTCACCAGGACATCGATAGCGCCGGTCGGCTCGGCAGCCGCGTCGATGAGGAGCCGGGCACCCTCCTGGGTGCTCACGTCGGCCCGAATGGCGGTGATGCTGCCGCCAGCACCGGCGGCCTCCGCCTGCAGAGCCTCTGCCGCCGCATCGTTGCTCCGGTAGGCGGCAAACACCCGCGCCCCCTGCCGGGCAAAGTGGAGGGAGATGGCCCGGCCGATGCCGCGGGTCCCGCCGGTGACGGCCACTATATGATCGGAAAATTCCATGAAGACTCCTCGGACTTCTGCGAGGGTCTCATTGTAGCGGCAGGAGGGAAAAATGTCCAGCGGGATGGCCGGCAGCGGTCTGGAGGCCTCGTTCGCTCCGATTCCCCTCAGCTATGGCTCTAAGCTCATTTCGCTACAGCCGGAAAACTCGCCCTGCGGGCTCAGACAATCCGGCTGTTTAACGCTCCATTTCGCTAAGAGCCACAACGCTTCGGGGAAAAGTCGCTCTCCAGCCCCCAGACCACTGCCGTCCATGGTCAGGCTGACGGCGGGGAGGCCTCGAGGGGGTTCCGGTGGCTCCGGCCGAGGCGCTTCATCAGTTTCCAGAGGGGGCCGCGGACGGCGAAGTGGCGCACCATCTCCAGCATGGCGTCGCTGATGTTGATCTCCAGCCCGGGCACCACCCAGTTCCTCCGTTCCATGGCCAGCCTGGTGACCGTGTCGCAGAGGGTCTCCCGGATGGCCGGGGCGAGGTAGAAGGTCGGCTCCAGCAGGTTCGTCTCCGGGGTGATCACCCCCTCGGCCAGGGCCTGGCGATGGATGGCGGTACCGGGGAAGATCCTGATGCCGGTCATGGCGATGACCGCCGTGGGGGCCAGCTCGTCCATGAGGGTGAAGCTCTCGGTAATGGTCTCCTCGCACTCCCCGGGCCCGCCGAACAGGATATAATGGGCGAAGTCGACCCCGAATTCGCGGCAAAGCAGCGAGGCCTCCCGCACCGAGGCGACGGTGAACGACTTGCCGAGGTTGCGGAGCATGGTCGGCGAACCCGAGTCGGTACCGAACTCCAGGGCATCGCACCCGGCGGCCAGCATCGCCTCCAGCAGATGGGGGGGGAGGAAATCGGGATTGATGAAGGCGGACCAGTTCACCGCCAGACGGGCGTCCCGCATGGCCTGGCAGAGCTCCAGGGCGAACTCCACCGGGTAGTTGAAGATGTCGTCCACGAAGTAGAGGTAGTTGACCCCGTGGGCGTCCACCAGGGTCCGGATCTCGGCAACGATCTCCCGTATCGGCCGCACCCTGACCCGCGTCCCCTCCAGGAGCGGATAGGTGCAGTAGACGCAGGCGAACGGACAACCCCGCTTGGTCTGCAGGTTCGCCATCCCCCCCTCCCGGTGATAGCGGTCCACGGCAAAGAGGGAGCGGTCCGGTGTGCCGATGACGCTGAGCGGGGCCGGCGCTGGGAACGGCTTTGCACCGGGGAGGACGACACCGGGGAGTGAGCCGGGATCGCCGCCGGCAGCGACGGCGGCCAGGAGGCGCGGCAGCACGGCCTCACCCTCGCCGATCACGCCGAAATCGGCGCCGGTGTAGCCGAGGATCTCCCGGGGCATGAGAGAGAAGCCGGAGCCGCCGATGACGACCGTCGCCCGGCCGCTGCAGACCGCCACCAGATCGCGCACCCCGGCCAGGTACGACCGGCAGTCGGGAAAGGTGACGTTGTCGATATTCCGGAGAGAGACAACCACCGTCTCCGGTTGGAACTCGTCCAGGGCCGTAGCGACAGCCGCCAGCGGATCCGCCGTGAAACAGAGATCAAGGACCGAAAGCGTGTGGCCGGCCGCCGCCAGGGGCCCGGCCAGGTACGCCAGCCCCAGGGGGAAGACCGGATAGGGAGAGCGCTCCCGGTTCGCCGAGATGAGCAGGACCTTCATCTTTCCTCCGCCCAGGCCAGCATCCGCTCCATCCGTTCGGCAATGGCTGCCGGGAGCCGGTACTGGGTAATGCCATCCAGATCGGTCAGGGCGTGGATCGTCTTCCCCCTGGCGCAGGGGGAGCCGTCAGGGCCGACAATGACCGTGTGGAACTCCAGGGTCGGCGTTTCGGTCCGCTGCAGCGTGGTCCTTACCGTGATCTCGTCGTTGAAGCGGGCCGGCCTGAGGAACTTCAGCTCCAGGGCGACCACCGGCCCCAGATAGCCGGCTCCAGCCAGTTGGTCGGCATCCAGCCCGAACCGACCGGCCAGTTCGTTCCGGCCGATCTCCAGCCAGGCCACGTAATGGCCGTGCCAGGCGACGCGGTAGGCGTCGATCTCGTTGAAGCGGACGCGAATTTTCGTTTCGTGATAGGTCATAAGTTAGGGACTGGGACTGGATCTAGTTACTGATTCTCACTGGCAATCCAGCGGTTGTATTTTCTGAGCGCATCGCCGGCGCCCACTTCGGTGAAATGGTTCACCCCCACCCTGCGCAGGGCCAGGTAGGTCCGTTCCCAGTCCACCGGCAGACAGAGTTCGCGCACCAGGAAGCCGGGGAGTTCGGCCGCGGTGAGGTACTCCTGGTCGATATGATCCATGAGCGGCAGGCCGGGCTCGGCGTACCGATAGTCGCCGACGATCCCCCGCAGTTCCCCCTCCACCTCTTCCAGGAGCGGGGTATGGAGCGGGGCGTCGCACGGTACGGTCCGGGCCGAGAAAGCCCCGGCGGCCAGCGCCTCGGCCATGGCACACTCGATGCCGTGCCGTTCGCCGGCCAGGAGAAAGTGGCGGGAGGTGTTCTGGTTGGCGAGATAGACCCCGCAGTTCTCGGCAATGGCCAGAAGCGGCGCCCTGGTCAGGCCGGTGGCGCAGCCAAGGGCATACTCCCGTCCCGGCCCCATCCCGGCCATGCAGGCGCCGATCCGCCAGGTCAGCTCCAGGGCCGCCTCCTCGGGAATCGCGCCGCTGGCCGCCATGGCGGCGTAGATCCCCATGCTGTGCTCGGCGACGATGGACGGCTGCACACCTTCCCGGCGCAGGAGCCGGTTCCGGTAGAGGCTCATGGCGGTCCCGTAAACCTGGAGCGCCACCTGTTCGGTGGCCTGCTCGCGACACCAGGCAAAGGTCGCCAGGTCGAGGCCGGTCCGCTCAAAGGTGATGCGGGAGATGTCGGCGAACGTGTCGTCGGCCGGGAGCGCCGCATCGTGGGCCAGGGGCTGGCCGGGGAACATGAAACAGATCATGGCCGGCGCCCCTTCCGCCGGATCGCCGACCGGAAGCCGATGTTCATCGGCGCAAAGACCTGCACGGAACGGTGCAGCTTCCAGATCCGCCTGTACATGGAGCCGAAGGAGTAGAAGGAGCGGTTCAGCCAGTCATACCCCTCCTGCAGTTCGGCCACGGTCATCCCCCTGGGCTGGAAGTTCACATGCTCCATGTCGTACTCTTCCCAGGCATTGGAGAGTATCCGCCCTTCCGCCTCCAGGCGGCGGCGCACCTCGGTGCCGGGGTACGGCGTGAGGATCGGGAAGATGGCCGCCTCGATCCGCGCCTCTTCGCAGAAGCGGAGGAGCTGGGGGAAGGCGTCCGGGGTGTCGTTGTCGTTGCCAAGGACAAAGGAGCCGAGGATGCCGATGCCGCAGTCGCGGAACACCTTGGCATCGTCCAGGTAGGATTGGGCGGTGTTGGTCACCTTCCCCATCGCTCGAAGCGCCTCCTGGTTGAGCGACTCGAAGCCGACAAAGAGACCCACGCACCCCGCCTCGCCGGCGGCCCGGATGAATTCCCGGTCATCGGCGAAATCGATGGGGGCGTGGGAGAGCCACTTGAACCCCATCCCCCGCATGCCGGCGAAGAGCTCCATGGCGTACTTCCGGTCCGCCACCAGGTTGTCGTCGACGAAAAAGGCAAAGGAATTCTTCCGACGCAGCCCTTCCAGCTCGGCCAGAACGCTGTCGACCGGCCGTTTGCGGTACTTGCGGCCGTAAAAGGCGGTGACGGAACAGAATTCGCAGTCAAAGGGACAACCGCGGGTGGTCTGCAGGGTGTTGGTGAAGAGGTACTTCTTGCCGCTGAAGATCTCCCGCCGGGCCACGGGGATGGCGGTCATCTCGATGAGGGCATCGGAGCGATAGAGGGGTTGCAGCCGGCCGGCCGCGAAATCGGCGAGGAGACGGGGCCAGATCAGCTCCCCCTCCCCCACCACGACGCTCTCTACGTGCTCAAGCGCCTCGTCCGGCAGATTGCTGACATGGAACCCCCCCATGACCACGGTTTTCCCCGCGGCCCGGAACTGGGCAGCCAGCCGGTAGGCGCGGGGCGCCTGGGGGGTCATGGCGGTGATGGCCACCAGGTCCGCATCGGTGGGCGGCAGCGCCGGCTCGATATTTTCGTCCCAGAGGGCGATCTCCCACTCGGGCGGGGTGACGGCCGCCAGGGCCGCCAGGGAGAGGGAGGGGAATTTGAAGCCTAGTTCGCCCCACAGGCGCCCCTTGGGCCAGCCGGGTGAGACGAAAAGCACCTTCATTTACGGTTTTCCGCAATATACCCGGCCATGGTACGGACCGACTGAAAGACCTTGGTGCCGGTAGCGGCATCCGGGACCACCACGCCGAACTGCTTTTCCATCGCCACAACCAGCTGCAGGGCGTCGATGGAGTCGAGCCCCAGCCCTTCGCCGAACAGGGGCGCATCGGTATCGATATCCGCCGGGGCCATCCCCTCGATGCGGAGGGCATCAATGATCATCTGCTTGACCGTTTCAATCAGTTCTTCAGCCATGTTCATTCCTTATTGGTTTTGCTGCCAGTAATCGTAGAGATTGTACCACTGGTCAGGGTAACGCCGGATGTACTGCTCAAAGACCTTGAGGACCTGCCCGGTCCCGCTGCGGATCGCATCATTATGCTCTCCGTGCCGGCCGCTGAGGTGAATCGCCTCCTCCATGTAGGTGGCATAACGGCCATCCTCCAGCGGGACGAAGACCGGGATGATCGGTGCGCCGCTGGCCAGGGCTAGGTACGCGGCCCCCACCGGGATCTGGGTCTCCCTGCCGAAGAAATCGAACCCTAGGGTGTGGGAGGAGCCGTCCCGGTCGCCGAGGAGCGCCACCACCTCGTTCCGCCGCAGGGCGTTGACCGCCTCGATGATCGCCAGTGGTGAGGTGGCGTCACGATCGACGTAGATGGTGCCGATCCCCCGTGCCCGCCGCTCCCCTTCCCGCATGGCATTGATCTTCTCGTCAGGCTCCCGGAAGGTCATGACGTTGACCCGGTAGCCGCGGCCGGCCAGTCCAAGCCCCCCCAGCTCCCAGTTCCCCAGGTGCGGGGTGATGATGATCGCGCCGGTGCCGGCGGCCAGGGCATCCGCCAGCGGCCGCCCCTCGCTCCTGGGGAGGATCAGCCGTTCCAGCCGCTCGCCGCGCAGCCTGAGCATCAGCATGATGTCACACCAGTTCCGGGCGAACTTGTAGTAGGTGGAGATCACCAGCAGTTCGACGTCACGGAGCCCGGTCACCACCCGCAGGTTCGCCCGGATCCCCCGCCGCCGCTCGCCGGTGAAGAGGTAGAAGAGCGCCCCGGTGGCGAAGGCGCAGGGCGGGAAGAGCCAGCGCGGCACCAGGCGGGTGAACAGTTCGATGAAAAAAAGGCTCAGGCTGCTGTAGACACCCTCGATGTGCCCCTTAGTCGCTCCCCCGGGAACCGTGCTCATCGCTTCCGTGAGCAGCTCCTGGCCTTGCCCCGCCCGACATCGACGAACTCCTTTTCCCACGCCTCGTCGGCGATCTCGGCATAGGCCCGGGCATAGTCGTCCATCTCCCCGGCCAGATCGTCGAAAATCGTGTCCGCGCCGGCATGGGTCGGGTACGCCCCCTCCATGGCGAGCATCTCACGGCTGACCTCGGGATGATCGATGATCATGCAGGGACGGAGCAGGTTGTCGTGCTCCCCCTGCTTCTCGCGGATCTTCTGGAAGAAGGGGGAACGGAGGGCATCTTTGAGGGTCGTCCGCCGGATGTTATCCACGGCCATGTGGCAGAAGACGCACGGCTCGATGTCGCCGTTGGCGTTCACGTGGAAATACTTCCGGCCGCCGGCGATGCAGCCGCTGATGATCGGTCCGTCGTTCCAGAAATCGACGAAGAGCATCGGCTTGGTGGCCCGGTACTCGATGATCCTCTGCCGGAGCAGGTCCCGCTGTTCCGGGGTCGCCATCAGCGTCATGTCCGGCTCCCGTCCGACCGGGACGTAGGTGAAGAGCCAGAGGGCAAAGACCCCCTTCTCCAGGAGCATGTCGATGTAGCGGCCATCGGTGATGATGGGGGTATTCCTGCTCGTCTGGGTGAAGGAGCCGCAGTAGGAGAGCCCCGCTTCCTTCAGCAGGTCCATGGCCCGCATCACCTTCTGGAAGTGCCCCGCCCCGCGCCGGGCGTCGGTCTCCGCCTCGTACCCCTCCAGGGAGAATGCGGGCATTACGTTCCCCACCTCCACGAGCTTCTCCACCATTGCCTCGTCGATAAGCCCGCCGTGGGTGAAGACCAGGAAGGCCATGTCCGAATGCTTGCGGAAGATCTCGAAGATGTCCTTCTTGAAGAACGGCTCGCCGCCGGAGATGACGGCAAAGTAGACCCCCATCTCCTTCATCTGCGTCAGGACCGAATCCACCTCTTCGAGGGTCAGCTCCAGCCCCTTGCCGTAGTCGCCGGCATAGCAGCCGTAGCAGGAGAGGTTGCACTTCATGGTGGGGCTGATGACCACCGTGGAGGGGGGGTAGAATCCTTCCCGGTCGGCCCAGGCCTTCCGCTTGTTGGTCCCGGAGAGGAGGTGGTTTACCGCCAGGTTGGTGATCCACTTGCTCCGCTGGTTGGGATGAATGTCCTTCAGGATCCGGCGGGGAAATTCGATGCTCGGGTGGTTTTCCCGGATCAGCTGCCTGATCCAGCTGATCCGCTCCTTGTAGTACTGCTTTTTCGGGATCAGCTCCATCAGGTGGGTCATCCGGGCCAGGGTCTCGTTGGACGAGTTGGTGGCCATGGAGAGAAGGAGGGAAACGATCTTTTCGGTCGAGTAGTTTTTAAGGCTCTGGAGCATGTAAATGACTCTCTTTTTCTGTTTCGGTCTACATTTCGTGAGGACCGGGCGCCCCGCTCCGCTCAAAGTGCCGCTCGCACCGCCACTGTACGGCTCATTACGCTACCGGCCTGAAACTCGCCCTGACGGGCTCAGACAGTCAGGCCGCTGTACGCTCCATTCGCCTACAGAGGCTGGCGCTCGGCCACATTCGCTCCACGGGGCCCTCGATCCTCACGGATTTACATGTAGCGCAGAAACGTCATGCAGATATTCCACGTATCCCGCACCGGCCGGAAATGGCTGGTGGACCGCCCGTCGGCCACCCGGGCCGCCACCGGGATGGAGTCGATCCGGAAGCCGGCGCGCCAGGCCTTGACCAGCACCTCCATCTCCAGGTCGTAGCCGTTCTTCTCCAAATCGAGGGAACGGAGCAGGTCCGCAGAATAATAGCGGAATCCTGACTGACTGTCATCTATATTGAAACCGGTGCGCTTTTTTATGCACCAGGCGCCGAACCTGTTCCAGTGCCTGCGGAGCCCGGCCATCTGCTGAAACTGCGCATAGCGGGAGGCGATGAGAATCGCCACCCCTTCCCTCTCGGCAGCGGCAACCAGGAGCGGGACTGCCGACACCTCGTGCTGGCCGTCGGCATCGATAGAGACGATCCCCGGGCATCCCTGCGCCAGCGCCCAGCCGAACCCGGTCTTGAGCGCGGCACCCTTCCCACGGTTGCGGCCATGGGAGATGAGCTGGATCGGCAGGTCGGCGACCAGCGCGGCGGTACGGTCGGTGGAGCCGTCATCCACCACCAGCACCCGGCAGCCGAGGAGCACGACCTCTTCAACCACCCGGACAATGGTCTGTTCGGCGTTAAACGCCGGAATGACTACGCACGGACCCACTGTTCCACCATCTGCCCCAGAGGGACGAAACTGAACCGTTCCAGGAGGAGGCGCAGCCTCTCTTCGGCGCTCCGGTTCGGCCCGTAGACCACGAACGAACGGAAACGGGAAAGTGGTATCCGCGGGCCCTGCGGGTCCATCTCCCGGGGGTGGAGATAGATCACGGCAGATTCCCCGACCCGATTGAGCCGCGCCATGGTTCCGGCGATCAGCGACAGCGGCAGCGTCCGGAACCCCCATCCGCCGCCGGTGGGGAGGTTGCCGAAGGGGGACGGGGTCACCATGGGTGGAACCTCGACAATACTCCCGTTTCGGGTCGTTACCACGTGGGGACGCCGCGGCCCTTGACCATCGCCGATGAAGGGGAGCGGGGTGAGGCTGGAGTCGTACCGGTACCCCTCTTCCAGCAGCACATCGAACGCCCATGGCGTCTCCCGGCCGGAGAGCGACCACTGGGGCGCCCGGAAGCCGGAGGGACGGACGCCGGACTGGCTGGCGATGATGTCGCCGGTCCGGCGGATTTCGTCCCTGAAGGCGGCCTGGCCGAGTTGCGGCACCAGGGTGTGGGAATAGCCGTGGGACGCGATTTCGTGTCCGGCAGCCGCGATCTGCGGAACGAGCGCGGGCTCCTTCTCGGCCACCGTGCCGAGAACGAAAAAGGTTGCCTTCACCCGCACGTCGGCCAGCAGGCCAAGGATCCGTTCAACGTTCTTCCGCACCTGCCAGCGGGAGTGGGGAACCTGCAACTGCGGCCCGGGCCCGCAGACATGGAACCAATCCTCCACATCGATGGTTAAAACATTATAAGCCATTGAAATAAAACCATTCTTTCAGGAAACGTTTCTTTACACCATTGCCAGAGATAAGTCAATGGCGCACCGGCAGCCGACCAGGCCCCTTGCCGGTTCACAAGATTCCGGTTATCATTCCGGCAGACACTTCAGTCCGTCACCTCGGCACGTGGCAGCAGCCGGTACTCATCCCTCCACGAAAGGCGGTCCCATGACTACTCTCCAATCGCTCAACAACGCCATCTCCATCGTGTTTCTCGGTGCCGCGCTGCTGGGCGGTTTTGACAAGGCGGCTTCGGCCGGCGGGGTGGATCCGGTATCGGGTAAGCCGTGTGCCCGCTGTCATGCGAGCAAAGTGGCGGACCTCGTGCATGAACCGGTGACGTCCGATTGTGCGGCCTGTCACCGGACAGCCGGCGGCGACCACCGGGAGCTCCCCGGCCTCTTCGGCGTCAAGGCGACCGGGCCAAAGCTCTGCGAAGAGTGCCATGGCGACATGACGTCCGGTAAGAGCGTCCACAAGCCGATCCGCAGCGGCTCCTGCCTGGGGTGCCACGCCCCTCACAACTCGCCGCTGAAACACCTCCTCCGCTACGAGGGGAACCGCCTCTGCTTCAGCTGCCACAGCCGGCTGGTCATCGCCGCCTGGCCCTATGCCCACCAGCCGGTGGCGTCCGGCGACTGCACCGGTTGCCATACCCCCCACCAGTCGACGGCTCCCAAGCTGATAAAGAGTGACAAACAACTGGTCTGTTTCAACTGCCACGACCAGGCGCTCGCCAAGGGCGCGTCGGTGCACAGACCGGTGGCCGAGGGGAATTGCGGCGGCTGCCACGACGTGCATGGCGCCAACTACCCGAAGCTCCTCAAGCTGCCCGGTACGCCGGCCTCCCTGCTCTGTTCCCGCTGTCACGGCGATCTGGCGAGCTTGAAGATCGTCCACAAGCCGGTCAGGGACGGGAAGTGCCTCGACTGCCATGCGGTTCACAGCGCCCCCCAGAAACGGCTTTTGGCCATGTCCGGCAGCGCGTTCTGCTTCCAGTGCCACGACAAGACACCGTTCGCTGCCAAGCGCTTCCCCCACGAGCCTGTTGCCTCCGGGGGGTGCGTTGAGTGCCACGATCCCCACCAGGCCGCAGACGCAAAACTTCTAAAGAGGTCCAAAGACGGGCAGTTGGCCTGCTTCGGCTGCCACGACAAGACCATCGCCAGCGGCGCCTCGGTCCACGGGCCGGTTGCGGGGGGCGAATGCGGCGCCTGCCACACGGTACACGGCGGCGACCAGCCGCGGCTCCTGAAGAGCTCCATCACCCCGCCGGTCAGACTCTGCCAGGAGTGCCACGGCACCATGGCAACGGAAAAGAGCGTCCACTGGCATGTGAGACAGGGTGAATGCTTTGCCTGCCACCGCCCCCACAGCGCACCGGCCCGAAAGCTCCTCACGACCGCCGGCGAGCAGCTCTGTTACGACTGCCACAGCAAGGAACGCCTCCTCGGCGCCTACCCCCACGCGCCGGCTGCGGCAGGCGACTGCCTGGCCTGCCACGACCCACACCAGGCAAAGGGGAACGGACTGGTAAAGCTGGCCGAAAAGCCACTCTGCTTCTCATGCCATGACAAGGCCATTGCCACCGGCGTGTCGGTCCACCCCCCGGTGGCGGCCGGCGAATGCGACGCCTGCCACGCCACGCACGGCGGCGACCAGCCGAAACTCCTCAAGGCCCGGTTCGCGCAGGAGCCGGGAATGGCGTTCAGCGCCGAGCAGTTCGCCCTCTGCTTCACCTGCCACGACGCCGCTGCCATGACCGTTCCCGACACGGACAAGGCGACCGCTTTCCGCGACGGGCGCAAAAACCTGCACGTTTCCCATGTGCAGAGCGGAAACGTTTCCTGTCGGAGCTGCCACGCCTACCATGCCGCCACCCAGCCACATCTCCTCAGCGGCACAAAGGGGAGCGGAACGAATGCCGTCACCCTGGCCTTCAAGGCGACGGCCGGCGGCGGGGAGTGCGCTACCAGCTGTCACGACCCGATGACGTATAACCGGGGCAAATGACGGGCCATGCCGGCGCTACACCCGGTTCCCGGTGAGCGCTTCGTCGGGATAGGGATCGAGGTAGGTCTGCTGTTTCAGGTATCCCTGGTCGAACGTGTAGACATACTGCTTGATTATGGTCAGCGGAGCGGTCAGGGGGACCGCTCCATGCCGATACCGGTCAAGCAGTTCCAGGAGTTCGGCCTTCCTGTCAGCGGAAAGCTCGCGCTTGAAATAACCCATCATATGCATGAGCACGTCCAGATGCTTCCGTGCCGTTGCCCGGAAGCCGAGTGTCCGCATGAAGAGCGCTTCGTAGCGCCACAGCAGCTCTTCCCGCCCCAGCGATTTTCCCTGCGCCACCAGCCTGCCGATCTCCCGGTAGAGCCGGGGGTTGTGGGACATCAGCTGGAGCTTGTGGCAGGCATGGAAGCGGACCAGCCCGCCAAGTCCGCCATCGTCCCGGCAGAACTCCTTCCAGCGCCCATAGGCAAAGACCCGTTCGAGAAAATTCTCCCGGAGTATGGGATCGCTCAGGCGCCCCTCCTCTTCCACCGGCAGGTTGGGAAAATGCTCTGTCACGGCCTGTGCGAAGAGCCCGCTGCCGCTCCTGGCCAGAGCTCCCCGGTTGTACACCTTGACCCGGTGCAGCCCGGAACTGGGGGAGCCCTTCTTGAAAATGAAGCCGCACAACTCTTCCCCCTCCAGCAGCTCGACCTGTTCCCTGCAGAACTCCTTCATCCTTTCGGTGAGGTCGACGCGGCCCCTGATGGTCACCAGACGGGGGGATGCCGGGTCACCCTCCAGCCGCATCGCCTCCCTCGGGACCGGCAGGCCGGCCCCCACTTCGGGGCAGACCGCTACAAACGAAACCAGTGGACCGAGCACGTCGGTCAGGTAGCGATCATGCTTGTGGCCACCGTCGTAGCGGACCTTTTCGCCGAGCAGGCATGAACTGACGCCAATTTTCGGAATGCTGGCCATGGCAAACTCCATCCGGGCGTGCTAAACTGCAAAACTCTACCATGCGCGTACAACAATGCACAAGGAGGCACACCATGCCCTGTCAATGCGGCGAGAAACACGAGGGGCATCTCTGCATGCTCAAGAGCAAGGGGCTTCTGGATCAGGTCAACCATCTGAGCCAGAACCCGACCGTTGTCTGTTTCATCTGTGGAGCAGAGTCGAATTCGGCGGAGAACGTCTGCGAGCCGATGCCCATAAAACCGTGATCAGGGACCGGGTACCGGTGGGGGACTCCCCCCTGCCGGTCCCAACCGAGCCATGTTCCACGCCATCGTAAGGGTGCTGCTCCTGGCAGCGATCGCCTACGGCTGCTATACCCTCCTTCTCTTCCTCGGCCAGCGGGCGATCCTCTATCCGGGAAGGATGATCCGGGTTCCCCCAGAGCCGCCGGCAACTGCGGGGATGGAGAGGATCTGGCTGGATGCGGGTAGCGGCAGGACGGAAGCGTGGTTCCTGCCGGGAACCGGGCACCACCCGGAACGGCGGCAGCCGCTGCTCATCTTCTTCCATGGCAATGGGGAGGTCATCGACTTTCTGCCGGAACAGGTGGCAGGGGCACGGGCTCTTGGGATGGGGGTGCTGCTGGTGGAGTACCCGGGCTACGGCCGGTCGGAGGGGAAGCCGAGTGAGGCGGGCATTACCGTCACGGCAGTAGCGGCGTTCAATGCCGTGGCCAGGCGTCACGATGTGGACCCGAGCCGGATTGTCGCCTTCGGCCGCTCGTTGGGAGGGGGTGCCGCCTGCGCGCTGGCCCGACGTCAGCCGGTCCGGGCAGTGATTCTGCAGAGCCCCTTCACCTCGGTCCGCTCCTTTGCCCGTCAGTTCCTCCTTCCCGGCTTCCTGATACGGGACCCGTTCGACAACCTTGCAGCGGTGCGGGAATACGCGGGACCGGTCCTGGTCTTCCACGGCCGCCACGACGACATCATCCCGCAACGCCACGGCCAAGAGCTGGCCCGTGTTGCCCGAAACGCCCGTTTCATCGAGCTTCCCTGCGCCCACAACGACTGCCCGCCAGACCTGGCCGCGTTCTGGCAGACGGTGGGGGGGTGGCTTCAGGAGCAGGGGGTGCTGTCACCGACTCCGGGGATCTCTCCCGGCGAGAGCAGTGAGCGTCCATCACAACCATTCAGCACGAGGTAATCCGATGACCCAGAAAACCGCCGTACTCCTCCTCCAGATGGGGGGCCCCGACTCCCTCGACGCTGTCGAGCCGTTCCTGCGCAACCTCTTCTCCGACCGGGACATCATCAAGATCGGGCCGGCCTTCCTTCAGCCGCTCATCGCCCGGATCATCGCCAAACGACGGGCACCCAAGGTGGAGAAGAACTACGGGGAGATCGGCGGCAAATCGCCGTTGCGGGAGTTGACCGAGGCCCAGGGAAGGGCGCTGGAGGCACAGCTCGGGGAGGGGTATCGCTGCTTCGTGGCCATGCGCTACTGGCGCCCCTCGACGGTGGAAGCGCTGGCAGCCATCCGGAGGGAGGGGATCACCCGGATCATCGCCCTCTCCCTCTACCCGCACTATTCCCGCGCCACCACCGGCTCCAGCATCAACGAGCTGAAGCGGGTGCTGGGGCAGGCCGGTACCACGTTCGACGTGACCTATATCGACCGCTTCTACGACCATCCCCTCTACATCGAGGCACTGGCCGAGAAGATCCGGGAGGGGCTGGAAGAGTTCCACCCCCTGGCGGACCGGGAGATCCTCTTTTCGGCCCATTCGCTCCCCCAGTCGTTCATCGACGAGGGGGACCCGTATCTCTCGCACATCGAGGAGACGGTACGGCTGGTGATGCAAAACTTCGACGTTCCGCACCATCTGGCTTTCCAGTCCAGGGCCGGACCGGTGAAGTGGCTGGAGCCGTCCACCGACGCCATGCTCGAACACCTGGCGGCCCACGGCAGCAAGAACCTGCTCATCGTGCCGCTATCCTTCGTATCGGACCACATCGAGACCCTGCACGAGATCGACATCGAATACGGCAGGATGGCCTTCAAGCTCGGATTTGCCAAGTGCAAGCGATCGCCGTCGCTGAACGCGTCGCCGACCTTCATCGCCTGCCTGGCGGATCTGGTGGGAAAGGCGGTAGCCAACTGAGTGGCGGAGCAGCCGATGGAGGAAGAGGTTCATCCCGGTCATCGGCTACCGACAGCTGACCGTATTCAGTGGCCGGTTTCCTGCTGGCTCTTCGCCACCAGGTAGTAGACGATCCCCAGGATGAGCAGGGTGCCGGCCAGGAAGATCTGGGTCTCAAGGGCGTCGTGGCGCAGGGTGGAGATGAGAATCTCCCTGATCAGGGCAACGATGATCACCCCGATGAAGACCAGGATGTTGAACTTCCCCCCCTTCAGGGTCTTGATCTCGTTGTCCATCAGTTCGATCATCATCCAGATGATCAGCAGGGTGCCGAGCGAGCCGAGGATCCCCTTCTCCACATCGCCACGGAAGATATGGAGGATGTCCCAGATAAAGAGCCCCACCACGCCGATGGATACTCCGGCCAGGGCCAGCACCAGGGTCAGGTTCAGGCCGTAGGTGAACCGCTCCGTGGCCTTGATCAGGTGGGATTCCAGTCGGCGGGAGACAAACACTTTCCGCAGTTCTTCCTCTTGGTAGGAGGCGCTGAGAATATCCAGGTTGATGTCGATGATCCGCTCGGCGGCGTTGCGGTAGCTGCGGCGCACCCGCACATCCGGGTAGTTCTCCTGGAGCAGTTCGATGACGAAATGTCTGACCACGTTCATGGCGGCGTTCACGAAGTGGGCATTCAGCCCGACCCGCACGTGGGCGAGACCGATCCGCTGCAGGGCGATCATGTACTGGTTGTCGTAGTTGCCCGAAAACAGCTCGACGAACCAGTTCTTGAGGGTGAGCTTCAGGCGCTGCAGGATGGCTTCGTCCTTCAGGATCTGCGACGTTTCCGGAATTCCCAGGAGATAATCGTAGAATACATCCGCCATCCGATCCTTGTTGGACTCGGCTAGCGGCTGGAGCGTTTTGAGCAGGAACGCGTCCTCGTCGGTAAAGAAATAGTGGGCCTTGATGTCCTGCATGGTAAGCATCGCGGTTCTCCTCCGTCTAGTAATGTGCTAGAGTATAGGCGCGAAACCCGCTGCTGGCAATTCTGTAAACGGCTGATACCCTTATGAAAACGTGCGCTCTCTGCAAAACCGCGTTTGAGCCGGCCGCTGAGCCGTCGCTCTATGCCGAGGCCGGCGCCTGGCTGGCGAAGGAAGTCTGGCAGGACAACGGCGAACTCTGCCCCCGATGCCTGGAGAACCGGGCACGGCTGGTCATGATGTATCACCACGAATACAATAGCTAAAACAGATCAAGGCAGAAGGAACGAGGAAATCCCGGGCCTGGCCTCTCTCCGGATCCATTATCCTCGCACCTCGCCCTTCACCTTTGGAGTCTCCATGGAACGCATCACCCTTGACGGAATCGAACTTAGTCTGGCCAACCCGGTAACACTTCCCCTCAAGTGGGTTGGACAGGAGGAACTGCTCAGGCAGCTCCTTGCCGCATGGCTTGTCATCGACGAGCGGGATATCCCTTTCAATCCCCGCCTGATCGGCAAACCGGGGGTCGGCAAGACCACCCTGGCCTATGCCGCGGCCCGCAGCCTCTCGCGACCGGTCTACCTCTTCCAGGCCACCATGGACACCCGGCCCGAGGATCTGATCGTCACCCCCACGGTCGGACCGGATGGCAGGATCCAGTACGCGGGGTCGTCGCTCGTGAGCGCCATGCTCAAGGGAGGGGTCCTGATCCTGGACGAAGGGAACCGGATGAGCGAAAAGGCGTGGGCATCCCTGGCGCCGCTCCTGGACGACCGGCGCTACGTGGAGTCGATCATCACCGGCCTCAGGATCAGCGCCCATCAGGATTTCCGCATCGTCGTCACCATGAACGAGGACTCCTCCACCTTCGACGTTCCCGAATACATCCACTCCCGTCTCCAGCCGCAGATATACATCGATTTCCCCGAAGCCGACGAAGAGCTCCAGATCCTCAAGGAAAACCTCCCCTTTGCCCCATCCCGCATACTCAAGTACGTGGTCGATTTCCTCCAGGCCGCCCACGCCGCCGACGAACTCTATTCGGTTCGGGACGGCATCAACATCGCCCGCTATGCGCTCAAGATGATGCAGGCAACGGAACAGGACGCCAGGGAACTCCTCCCCCTTGCCGTGGAACGCATTCTGGGTGACGAGGCGCTCCGCTATCTCGCTCCTTCATGATCAGCCGGGAGAAGCTCGTCTCCCCCCGTCCCCCCTGATTTTTTTCTTTCAGCGATTGTTCCCCCCCTGTAGCACTCTGCCGGATTCAGGATATACTTCTGCCTATACTCTCCCCCACCGAGGGGACTGTTCGTCTTTCACGACACGTCCGTGGCGAATAGCCAACACGTTTTGACGACAGAGCCTGCCCGCATTTTCGTGGCAACATTAGACAAAACACATACAAGTGGAGCGTTAAAACACCGTACCATACGTTTAAAAGACAACATCCTCGTTAACCCTCAGTAAAAACTAAACGGAATAATTACCATTTTAGCGCGGGCATATTTTTTGCTTTTAGCTGACAAGGGCAGCCAAGGCGAGGAAACCAAGCGATGAAGAAAATCTGCCTATTCATTATTCCATTATCATTATTCGTCTCCTCACTCTTCACCCTGCCTCTGGCGCGTGAAGCCCGCGCCGAACTGTCCGTGAAGGACTTCATCATCATCAAGGACACCAGCTACTTCAGTTATTACATAAACGGCATCTACCAGGGACTTCGCCTAGCCAACAGCAGCCTGAGTGCATCGAACCGGAAAATGTTCTTCTGCATACCGGAGACGGTCAACGTGGACACCAACCAGCTCGGCTCGCTGATAGAAGACACGATAAATGCCCATCAGTTGGCGCCGGACGCCCAGGTTGAACCGATACTCCTCATGTCACTCCAGGAAACCTTTCCCTGCAGTAATTAGACACCTGCAGTACGGTCTATCCCCGTCTCCCGCCGATTATCACGCGCTCCCGCTCGCCTGCTGACGATTGCCGAAAACAAGGCCAAGGTCACCGGTGCCCGCCAAATGACGGCGTTCATCGTCCAATGCGCACAACATCCCGGTATTTCGGCGGAAACGCGACATTTTTACTCAAGATGCCACTGGCTGCACCGATAACGCTATGACACGTACTGCACAGACACCGTTCGAGGGCTCCCGGGGCAGATGAGTTCCACGTCATTCATACCGAAACGCGATCATTCAAGGGTCAGCCGATACATTATCGTCGTCGTCTCCGCGCTTCTTATCGGGCTCATTTCCTTTTCCGCCCTGGACATCACGGCGGATTACCGCCGCACCATAGCGTCCATCGAGCAGCAATCAAGAAGTTATGCCGGGGCCCTGCACGAACATGCGAACAGAGCCTTTGGCGAAGCGGACCGGGCGCTCGTGACGGTGGTCGAATCCATAGCCGCCCGGGGTGGGTTGGAGGCCCTGGGAGACCGTCAACTCTACGATCTGCTTCAGGCCAACGCCCGCAATGCCCCCCAGATCGGCTCCATCGTCCTGGTCAACCGGTCCGGCACCATGTTCGTCAACTCCCTCCAGTTCCCGATGAAGCC
The DNA here is from genome assembly GCA_964431365.1 of uncultured Geobacter sp. Lineage (GTDB taxonomy): Bacteria > Desulfobacterota > Desulfuromonadia > Geobacterales > DSM-12255 > Geomobilibacter. Next base: position 23,780 of record CAYSJJ010000058.1, read on the forward strand.
GACGAACGTCAGCGATCGGGATTATTTCATCTTCCATCGAGACCACCCCGATCGTGGCATCTTCATCTCCGCCCCGTTCAAGAGCCGGATCGTCAACAAATGGCGCTTCTCCATGTCATACGCCCTGAAAGACCGCAACGGCAGATTCGACGGTCTCGTGGCGGTGGCATTCGAAATCGACTATTTTCAGAGATTCTATGAATCTCTGCACCCCGGCGCAGACGGCCGATTCATACTCACCAGGACCGACGGAACGCTGCTTGTGGTTCAACCGCTCATGGAAGGCGCCTTCATGTCGGATTTCAAACGGAAATCCGAGCTGATCACAAAGTATTTGCCCCGGGCAGCCGCAGGGACCTTTCATGTCTCCACCCCCGTCCTCGGCACAGATTCGCGCATCATCTCCTATAACAGCCTCTCTCGCTACCCGGTCGTGGCCGACGTATCCTTCTCGAAAGAGCGTGCGCTGAAACCGTGGCTGACCAGGGCGAGGACCGTTTCCCTGACCATGGGGACCCTTTGCATGCTGGTGGCCACCCTCACCCTGCTGCTTATTCGCCAGCTGAAGCGGCTGGAGAGTACGCATGCGCAACTCATCGCCCAACAGGAGGTGGAGCGGAAGCTGACCAAGGCCTATAAGGCGTTGAGCGCCTGCAACAAGAGCGTGGCCCATGCACAAAGCGAAGCGGCGCTGCTGGCGGACGTAGTCCGGATAGTGCATGAGGATTGCGGATATCGGATGGTCTGGATAGGGATGGCCAGGGACGACGGGGAGAAGAGCGTCCGACCGGTGGCAACGGCCGGTTTCAACGACGGTTTTCTGCACGGGATCATTGTCAGCTGGGGAGACAATCCGCACGGACGCGGCCCTTCCGGGACGGCGATCCGGACCGGAGCGCCGGTCATCATCGACAGCATTCAGGAGAGTCCGCAGTTCGCCCCCTGGCGGGATGATGCGGTACGGCGGGGATATGCATCGACCGTTTCACTCCCCATCAGGACGGGAAGTCAGGTCCTGGGCGCGTTGAGCGTCTACGCCGATCTTCCCGGCGCCTTCTCGGCCGAAGAGATAGAGCTGCTGAACGAGATTGCCGTCAACGTGGGGCACGGCATCGAGACGTTGCAGATGCGCAACGACCTGGACCGCGCCATGGCTGAAACCCACAAACTGAACGAGGAGCTGGAAGAGCGGGTCGCCGAGCGGACGTCCCAGCTGATATCGGCCAACGATGCCCTTCAGCTGGAGATAGAACAGCGAACACAGGCCCAGGAAGAGGTCACCTGGCTGAACGAGGACCTGCTCCGGCAGCAACATGCCCTTGTCGTTGCCAACCAGGAACTGGAATCGTTCAGCTACTCGGTATCCCATGACCTGCGCGCACCGCTACGCCATCTGTGCGGTTTCGTCAACATACTCCAGGAAGATTACGCCGAGACACTCGACGCAACGGCCAAGATGTATCTGAACCGCATCAGCGGCGCGAGCCATAAAATGGGAGGGCTGATAGATTCCCTTCTGGAGTTGTCGCGCATCTGCCAGTACAAGATGCATATTTCCAGGGTCGACCTGACCCTCCTTGCCCGGGAGATTGCCGAATCCCTGCACGAGATGGCGACTGAACGGCAGGTGGAGTTACGGATCGCGGACGGCCTCACCGTGCAGGCGGACGAGACCCTGATGAGGAACGTTCTGGAAAATCTGCTCGGCAACGCCTGGAAGTACACCGGGCGGAAAGAGACGGCGCTCATCGAGTTCGCATCATTCGTGGAAGACGGGGAAGAGGTCTACTATGTCAGGGATGACGGCGCCGGCTTCGACATGAATTACAGCGACAAACTGTTTGGGGCCTTCCAGCGGCTGCACGGAACGGAATTCGACGGGATGGGGATCGGCCTGGCCACGGTCCAGCGGATCATCCATCGCCACGAAGGCCGGATCTGGGCCGAGGGGGCTCAGGATAAGGGAGCCACCTTTTTCTTCACCGTGCCGATGAAATAGCACGCTGACCGGCCAACGACCGCAGCATGCGGCTGTCAGGCGCTCTGCAGGTTGTACTGCCTGATCTTTCGATACAAGGTGTTCCGGCCGATCCCCAGCACCCTGGCGGTTTCGGTGATATTCCACTGGCAGTGTGCCAGTGCCTTCCCGATGGTTTCCGCCTCCGTCTCCTTCAGGCAGCGCTGGGGAGGCGGCTCCACCCCCTTGCTGCGCATGGCCGCCAGCAGGCCTGCTTCCATCTCGCGCAACGCGGCGAGATCCCGCTGCAGCTCTTCGCCGCTCATTCCTTCCAGCATCTCCACCCGCGCATACTGTGACCGCAGATCCTCCAGGCGCAAACGCCCACCGACGGGTTGCCCGCCAACCGTTGCCGCCTGCGCCTCCGCACCGGCGGCTGAACCGGCCAGAAACCTGCTTCCCAGGTGCTCCGGCAGGATCGTATCATCGGGACAGATCACCGCTGCCCGGCGCATCACGTTGGCCAACTCGCGGATGTTGCCGGGCCAGGGATACTCCCGGAGGAGGCGCATCGCTGCCGGGGAGATGCGAAGTTCGGGATTGTGCAGCCGGACGAAATGTTCGGCCAGTTGCGGAACGTCGTCGCCACGGGAGCGGAGCGGGGGTATTTCCAGCCTTACCACATTGAGGCGGTAGTAGAGATCCTCCCGGAAGGTCTTCTCCCGGATCGCCTCCTCCAGGTCGACGTTGGTGGCGGCAATCACCCGTACGTCGGTCTTGATCGCCTTACTCCCCCCCACCCGCATGAACTCGCCGGTTTCCAGCACCCGGAGCAGTTTTACCTGGATCTGCGGGCTGGCGTCGCCGATCTCGTCCAGCAGCAGGGTGCCGCGGTTGGCCAGTTCGAAGATCCCCCGGCGGGTCTGGTTGGCGCCGGTGAACGCCCCCTTTTCGTGGCCGAACAGCTCGCTCTCCAGGAGGTTTTCCGGCAGCGCGCCACAGTTCACCGGGATGAACGGCTGGTCCGCCCGCCCCGAGGCGGCGTGGATGAACCGGGCCAGGACCTCCTTGCCGGTGCCGGTCTTCCCCTGGATCAGCACATTGATGTTCTTGGTGGCAATCTTGTAGGCCAGGGAGACCAGACGCCGCATGCTCGGTGCGGTGCCGACCCGGAAACCGACCGCCTGGGCCGTCTCGGACCACTCTTCCGTGGCGCGGCTCCCGTTCTGCAGGACGGTGCCGAGGTTGGCGGCCCTTTCGATCAGCGCCTCTATCTCTCCGATCTCCTCGAACGGCTTTTCCAGGTACTCGTAGGCCCCCAGCTGCATCGCCGTCACTGCGGTCTTGACGGTGCTGTAGCCGGTCATGATGATCACCTCGCAGGCCGGCTGGCGGCTCTTGATCATCTGGAGCAGCGTCAGCCCGTCGGTGTCGGGAAGCTTCAGATCGACCATGGCCACGCTGAAACTCCCCTGTTCAAGGGCGCGCATCGCCTCCGGCTCGTTCCCGGCGGTGACGACACCGTACCCTTTTCTGGTCAGCAGGCGGCGGAAAAAGGTGCAGACATCGGCTTCGTCGTCGATGATCAGGATCTGCGGCTGAGACATGGTGGACTCCTAAGGTGGAATTTCCCCCGATTCGTGCCGGCTGGCGCGCCGACGGAGCGAC
>CAYSJJ010000059.1:0-26161 GCA_964431365.1 uncultured Geobacter sp.
TACAGGCCGGTAGCGGAGTGAGCCGTACAGCGGCGGTGCGAGCGGCACGCGGAGCCGATGGAGCGGTGTCCGTCACGGTTTCACTTTTGTGACGCATCCTGTCACCCATCCGTGCTATCGTTGCCGAAAAATCTCCCGGAACTGCCATGTCCCTGACCATCACCTCCAGCAACCTGATGGAGTCCCTCGTCGACTCCCTGGCCGCGACCGTGGCCCGTCCCCTGGCGTCACCGCTGGCTCCCGAGACCATTGTCGTCCAGAGCGCCGGCATGGAGCGGTGGCTCGCCATGGAACTGTCCCGGCGTTTCGGCGTCTGGGCCAACGGTGAGTACCCGTTTCCCAACGCCTTTGTCTGGCGGCTCTTCCGGGATACCCTTGGCAATCTGCCGGATGACTCCCCATTCTCCCCGGACCTCCTTGCCTGGCGCCTGATGGATATCCTCCCCTCGCTGGCCGGGCGTGACGGCTTCGAACCGATCTCCGCCTACCTGACCGGCGACCGGGACGGCCTGAAGCTCTTTCAACTGGCGGAGCGGATCGCCGACACCTTCGACCAGTACACGCTCTTTCGGCCCGATATGCTGGATGCCTGGGAGGCGGGGAAGGGGAGCGACTGGCAGCCGTCGCTCTGGCGCATGCTTGTTGCGGCCTGCGGCGGCGAGCACCGGGGCCGGCTTCTGGAGCGCTTCCGAAAGGCCATGTCGACCCCCGGCGTCACGTTCGCCCACCTGCCGGAGCGGGTCTCGGTCTTCGGGGTCTCCTACCTCCCGCCGTTCCACCTGGAATTCCTCATACAGCTCAGCCGTCATACCGATCTGCAGCTCTTTGTCCTTTCTCCCTGCCGGGAATACTGGGCCGATATCGTCTCCCGAAGGCAACTGGCAAAGGTCCGCGATGCGGAGAGCGGGGAGGTGTTCGAGGGGAACCCGCTCCTTGCCTCATTGGGGAGGCTCGGCCGGGACTTTTCCGACCTGATCCTTTCCCGCGACGAGGCCAGGCTGACCACTGTGGAGGCATACGGCGAGCCGGCCGGCCAGACCCTGCTCCAGGCCGTTCAGCAGGACATCATCCAGCTCAGGGATCCAGCGGCCGGGGAGCAGCGCCAGTACCCGGTCGACAGCGGATCCATCGCGGTCCACTCCTGCCACTCCCCCATGCGGGAGGTAGAGGTGCTCCACGACAGCATTCTCGCCCTGCTGGAGGCTGATCCGACCCTCTCACCCCGGGATATCCTGGTCATGACCCCGGAGATCGAGAGCTATGCCCCGTACATCTCGGCGGTCTTCGACGGGGTCCAGGAGCCGGCCAAGCGGGTGCCGTACTCCGTAGCCGACCGGAGCATCCGCCGGCAGGGGCATGTGGCCGAAGCCGTGATGACGGTGCTGGAACTCTGCGGGAGCCGTTTCGGCGTAACCCGGATCCTGGACCTCCTCTCCCTCCCACCGGTGCACCGGCGCTTCGGCATCGAAGCGGACGACCTGGATACCATCCGCGACTGGCTCGCCGGGACCGGTATCCGCTGGGGGATCGACCAGGCCGACCGGGAGCGAAGCGGTCTGCCTCCCTTCGGCGAGAACAGCTGGCGGGCCGGCCTTGAGCGGCTGCTGCTCGGCTATGCCATGCCCCGCGAGGGGGAGCTGCTCTTCCATGACATCCTCCCCTTTGACCTGGAGGGGGACCGGCCGAGGCTGCTCGGCCGATTCCTGGAGTTCACCGAGCGTCTCTTCGCCGCCAGTGAGCGGCTCGCCGTCCCCCGGGCCCTGGACCGGTGGGGCGAGGAGCTGGGGCGCCTGGTGGACGACTTCATCATCCGGAACGAGGAGACCGACCGGGAGACGGCGGCGATCGGGAAGCTGCAGGAGTCGCTCGGGGAGCATCGGGACCTGACCGGTTTTGGCGGTCCACTATCGATAGAACTTTTCCGCTACTGGCTCGGCCAGCGGCTGGAAAAGCCCGAGCAGGGGGTCGGTTTCCTTACCGGTGGCGTCACCTTCTGCGCCATGCTCCCGATGCGGAGCATCCCCTTCCGGGTCGTCGCCCTCATCGGCATGAACGACGGCGCCTTTCCCCGCCTTAACACCCCCCCCGGGTTCGACCTGATCGCCAGGGAGCGGCGCCGGGGGGACCGGTCTCTGCGGGACGAGGACCGCTACCTCTTCCTGGAGGCGATCCTCTCCTCCCGCGAGACCCTGTACCTCAGCTACGTCGGCCAGAGCGTCAGGGACGGCAGCGAGATCCCGCCGTCGGTCCTGGTGAGCGAACTCCTGGACTATCTGGAGAGCGGCTACCGGATTGACGGAGTCTCCCCGGCCAAGGCCCTGGTCACCAGGCACCGTCTCCAGCCCTTCAGCCACGCCTATTTCAACTCGACTCCCGGACTCTTCAGCTTTTCCGAAGAGAACCTGGCTGCGATCCGCGCCAGGGGGGGAGAGGCCAGGGGAATATTCCTCTCAGCCCCTCTCCCGCTCCCTGACGACGAAGGATGGGAGGTCTCCCTGTCGAGCCTGCTTCGCTTCTTCGACAACCCCTCCCGTTTCTTCCTGGTCGACCGCCTCGCTATCCGCATCGAAGAGGTGATCTCCCCCCTGGAGGAGCGGGAGCCGTTCGGGGTGGAGGGGCTGGAGGCGTATGCCATCCGGTCGCGGCTGCTGGAACTGGCCCTCGGCGGGCTCCCTCTCCAGGAGGGGCTGCCGGCCATCCGCGCCGAAGGGCTCCTGCCGCCGGGCCGCCACGGCGAACTCCTCTTTTCGTCCCTTGCCGCAGAGGTGGAGGCCTTCGCCGCGGAGTTGAAGGGGCTGATGGGAGACGCCGCTCCCCTGGAGCCGCTGGACGTGTCGCTTCAGATCGGCCGTTTCAGGCTCACTGGGCGGCTCGACCGGATCTGGCCGCATCGCCTGATCCGCGGCCGCTGTGCCAGGCTCAAGGCCAAGGATCTGATCCGCTGCTGGATCGAGCACCTGGTCCTCAACGTCGCCGCACCGGAGGGGCATCCGCTGGAGTGCGCCCTCTGCATGCGGGACGGCCATGAGCTGTTCCCGCCGGTGGCAGACGCGGAAGCGCTCCTGCTGGCGCTTCTTGAGCGGTATCGCGAGGGGCTTTGCCACCCCCTGCGCTTTTTCCCCGAATCGTCCCTGGCCTACGCCACCAGACAGGAGTGGAACCTGGAGCGGGCGCGGCAGCGCTGGGTCGGAACGGAGTACCTGGCAGGGGAGGGGAACGACCCCCATTTCCAGCTCTGCTTCGGCAAGGAAGAGCCCTTCACGGACGCATTCGAAGAGCTGGCGAGGGAGATCCTCGGCCCGCTGGTGACCCGTGGGAGCAAGGCGTGAACCGGTTCGACCACCTGAACATACCCCTTAAAGGGGGGCGGCTGATCGAGGCGAGTGCCGGGACCGGCAAGACCTACGCCATTGCCTGCCTCTACCTCCGCCTGGTCGTGGAGCAGGGGCTCCTGCCGGAGGAGATCCTGGTGGTGACTTTCACCGAGGCCGCCACCAAGGAGCTGAAGGGGAGGGTCCGCAGTCGCCTGCGGGAGGCGCTGGAGGCCTTTACCGCCCAGGCAAGCAGCGACCCGTTCCTGGCCGGCCTGCTGGCCAACGCGAACGGAGTGGTCCCGGACCGGGAGACGGCAGCCGGCCGGCTCGACCGGGCCCTGCGGGCCTTCGACCTGGCCGCCATCTCCACCATCCACGGTTTTTGCCTCCGGGCACTGCAGGAGAACGCCTTCGAGAGCGGCGCCCTTTACGACACGGAGCTGGTGACCGAGCAGGGACCGATCATCCAGGAGGTGGTGGACGATTTCTGGCGTCGGACCTTTTTTGTCGCCGCCGCCCCCCTGCTCGGCCACGCCCTGAAGAAAAAGATCTCCCCCGACAGCCTGACCCGCTTCCTCCGCAGCATGCCGTTGAACCCCGAACTCTCCCTCCTGCCGAGTTTCGGCGACGATGATGCCGCGCTTCTGGACGAGGCCTGCTGCACGGCGTTCCGGGCAGTGCAGCAGGCGTGGGCGACAGGGAAGGGAGAGATCAGGGAGATCCTGGCGAACGACAAGGGGCTCAGCCGGGCAGCGGATACCTACCGCCTGGACCTGCTCCCCGGGCTGATGGAGGGGATGGAACGGTTCCTGGGAGGAGAAAACCCCTTCGACCTCCCGGACGGGTTCGACCGGTTTTGTACCCCGTTCGTGGTCGACCACACGAAGAAGCGCCAGACCCCGCCGTCCCACCCCTTCTTCGACCGGTGCCAGGCGCTGCAGGAGTTGGTGGAGGAGCGGTTGCTCGTCCTCAAATACTCTCTCGTCGCCTTTGTTAGGCAGCGCCTGCCGGCCAGGAAACGGGAACTGAACATCCGTTTCTTCGACGATCTCCTGATCGATCTCCAGACAGCCCTAACCGCTGAGGCGGGAGAACGTCTGGCAGAGCGGATCAGGGGGCGCTACCGGGCCGCCCTCATCGACGAGTTCCAGGACACCGATCCGGTTCAGTACGACATCTTCCGCGCCATCTACGGCGGCTCCGATGCCCCGCTCTTCCTCATCGGCGACCCGAAGCAGGCGATCTACAGCTTCCGCGGGGCGGACATCTTTGCCTACCTGGAGGCGGCCGCGGATCTCCCGCCGGAGGCCCGCTTCACCTTGGAGACCAACTGGCGTTCCACACCCGAGCTGCTGGCCGCCCTGAACGGCATCTTTGCTGCCCGGCGCGACCCCTTCCTGTTCGACGCCATCGGTTACCACCCGGTAACGGCCGGCAGGGAGTGGCAGGAAGAGCCGATAACCCTTGCCGGCCGGGACAGGGCACCTCTCCAGCTCTGGTTCGTCCCCTCTCCGGAGCCGGGGAAGGGGATCACCGTCGGCACGGCCACCAGCCTGATCCCCCCGGCAGTGGCGGCGGAAATCGCCCGGCTCCTGGATGACGGCCAACAGGGAACCGCCCTTATCGAGGGACGTCCGATCCATCCGGAGGACGTCGCGGTCATCGTGCGGAGCCACCGCCAGGCCCGGCTGGTGCAGGATGCGCTCCGCAGCCTCGGCATTCCGAGCGTCCTCCAGGGGACGGAGAGCATCTTTGCCAGCTGCGAGGCGCGGGAGCTTTTCACCCTCCTGCACGGCGTGGCCGACCCGGCCAGCGAGGCTCGGCTCAGGGCCGCCCTGGTCACGGACATCCTCGGGATGACCGGGGACGATATCGCCCGTTTCCAGGTGGACGAGACTGCCTGGGAAGAGGTCCTCGCCAGGTTCCGCGACTACCGCCAGCTCTGGCAGGAGCGGGGATTCATGGTTATGGCCAGGACCCTGGTGGCCAGGGAAGGGGTGCGGGGGAGGCTTCTCGCCTATCCCGACGGCGAGCGGCGGCTCACCAACCTGCTCCATGGCCTGGAGCTCCTCCATGCCGCATCCCTGGAGCGGAGGCTGGGGAGTGAAGGGCTTCTCACCTGGCTCGGTGAGAGGCTCAGCAACGTGCCGGAGGCCGAGGAGTTCCAGATCCGGCTGGAGACCGACGAGAAGGCGGTCAGGATCGTCACGGTCCACGTGAGCAAGGGGCTGGAGTATCCGGTCGTCTTCTGCCCGTTCGCCTGGGGCGGGGTGCAGGAGCGGGACGAGGTGGTTTCCTTTCACGACCGCTACCGGCTGGTGAAGGACTTCGGCTCACCCGACCTGGAGCGGCACCGGGCCATGGCGCAGCGGGAGGAGCTGGCCGAGAACCTGCGCCTTCTCTACGTGGCCCTGACCAGGGCCAAATACCGCTGTTACCTGGTCAGCGGGAAGTTCCGGAATATCGGCAGTTCCTCGCTCGCCTGGCTCTTCCATCGTCCCGACGACCTGGAGCCGTCCCGGGAGGACCTGGTGGCACAGCTGAAGGAGAGCGTAGAGGCACTCCCCGAGCCGGTGCTGCTGCAGCAGTACCAGGAGCTTGCGGTTGCTGGAGGGGGGAGTGTCGCCGTCACGGAGCTGCCATCGCCCGATGCGGCGCCGCCCTACACCCCGCGCCGGGAAGAGGGGACCCTCCTCTCCTGTCGTCCCTTTACCCGGACCATCGAGCACGACTGGCGGGTGGCGAGCTTCACCTCCTTTGCCGCCGGGTCGTCCCACGCCCCCGAACTCCCGGACCGTGACCCCCTGTTGCCTGAACAGGCAGAGCTCCCAACCGGGCCGCTGCGGGAGGAGGGAACGCCCTTTTCCATCTTCGATTTTCCCCGCGGCAGCCGCGCCGGGACCGTGCTGCACGAGATCTTCGAGCGGATCGACTTTGCCGGTTGCGACCACGCGTCCCTGGAGCGACTGGTGGGGCAGACCCTTGGCCGCGCCGGATACGACAATGCCTGGCAGGGGGCGGTGGTCCGGATGGTGGAAAACGTCCTGGCCGCCCGTCTCGGCGTCAGCGAGGGAAGCTTCTCCCTGGGTGAACTGGCAAAAGGGAGCTGGCGGGCCGAACTGGAGTTCTTCTTCCCGCTCCGTTTCATCACGTCGGAGCGGCTGGCCGAGATCTTCCGCCGCTGGCAGGGGAAGGGTCTGCCGCTAGACATCGCCGGGACCATCGGTCGTCTCGACTTCGCGCCGGTCAGGGGGATGGTGCGGGGGTTCATGGACCTGGTGTTCAGCCATGGGGGACGGTATTACATCGTGGACTGGAAGTCCAACCACCTGGGGAACCGGCTGGAGGATTATGCCGGCGGCCGGCTCGCACTGGAGATGGAGCGGCGGCTCTATACGCTCCAGTACCTCCTCTACACGGTCGCCCTGCACGGCTATCTGGGCGTCCGGCAGCCGGGGTACGACTACGACAGCCACTTCGGCGGAGCCTACTACCTCTTCCTGCGGGGGATTGACCCGCTGGCAGGGCCGGAGTACGGCATCTTCCGGGACCTGCCCCCCCGCGGGCTGATCGAGGAGCTGTCGGCAGCGCTGGTGGCGTTCGGGGGAAGGGAATGAGCGACCTGGAACGGGAATACGGCGAGATCGACCGGCACTTTGCCTCCTTTGTCTGCCGCCTGGCCGGAGCTGAGACCGGAGGGGAGCTTCACCGGGCTGCCCTGCTGGTTTCGCAGGCCGTCGGTAAGGGTGATGTCTGCGTCGATCTTGCCACTGCAGGCCCGGAGGGGTGGTGGCAGGGCCTCGCGGAGTCCACGGTAGTCGGTCGCCCCGGCGACTATGCCCCGCTGGTCCTGGACGAGGCCGGCCTGCTCTATCTCTATCGCTACTGGCGGTACGAGCGGGACCTTGCCGAGGCCATCCTGGCGAAGGCGGGGGAGACGGTCCCCCTGGACGAGAGCCGGCTGCAGGAGGGGCTTTCCCGTCTCTTCCCGGCTTGTCCGGACGGGGTCGACTGGCAGCTGGTGGCGGCCGTTTCCGCCGTGAAGGGGCGCTTCGCGGTGGTATCCGGCGGCCCGGGGACCGGCAAGACCTCGACGGTGGTGAAGATCCTGGCCCTGCTTCTGGAGCAGGCCGCCGGCAATCCGTGCGCCATCGCCCTGGCCGCGCCAACCGGCAAGGCGGCAGTCCGCCTGCAGGCGTCGATCAGGGGGGCACGGGAGCGGCTCGACGTCACCGAAGAGGTCCGGGGCCGGATCCCGGCCGACGTGGTGACCCTTCACCGCCTCCTCGGCGCCGGAGGCGGCTCCGGGCGCTTTCGCCACCACCGGGATAACCCGCTCCCCCACGATGTGGTGGTGGTGGATGAGGCCTCCATGGTGGCGCTCCCCCTGATGGCGAGTCTCGTTGCCGCCCTGAAGCCCAACTGCCGGCTGATCCTGCTGGGGGACCGCGACCAGCTCGCCTCGGTGGAGGCCGGCGCGGTCCTGGGCGACATCTGCGACACCGGCCGTTCGCACCTCTTCTCCCCGGCGTTCGGCGCTCTGGTGCAGCGGGTCGCCGGGATGGAGCTTCCGTCGGTGGAGGGGGAGCGGCTGGCGGACTCGCTGGTCATCCTCAGGCGGAGCTATCGTTTCGCCCCGGACAGCGGCATTGCGCAGGCCAGTCGGCTGATTTCGGCAGGAGACGGGGAAGCGGCACTTACGGCTATTCGGGGGGACAGCTCCGCCAGCCTCGTCTGGCGCGACGCCCCGACTCCGCAGCAGCTGGCCGAGGCCCTGGCCCCGTTGGCTCTGGAGGGGTTTGCCCCCTATCTCCGTGCGAGCTCGCCGTTGGAGGCACTGGCGCTGTTCGACCGCTTCCGGATACTCTGTGCCGTCCGCCAGGGTCTCTACGGCGTCGAAGAGGTGAACCGGACCGTGGAGGGGGGCCTGGCGCGGGCCGGGTTCATCGACCCGCAGGAGCGGTGGTATCCGGGGCGACCGATCATGGTGACCACCAACGATTACCAGCTCAGGCTCTTCAACGGCGATATCGGCATCATTGTCCCGGACCGGAACGGTTCCCCGCAGGCCGTCTTTCCATCGCCGGACGGCGGTGTGCGGCAGCTTTCACCACTGCGCCTCCCGCCCCATGAAACGGTCTTTGCCATGACCGTCCACAAGAGCCAGGGGTCTGAATTTGATAGGGTATTACTGCTCATGCCGTATGCCGATATGGAGATATGTACGCGCGAGCTGGTCTACACCGGTATGACCAGGGCCCGCACGTCGGTTGAGTTCTGGGGTGATTGCGGCGCCTTTGTCACCGCCGTTTCCCGCCGCATCGAGCGGGCATCCGGGCTGCGGAAGGCGCTCTGGGGAGGCCTAGGCTTTGGTTCACCGCAGAGGACGCGGAGTAACGCGGTGTGACATCGAGGGGCGAGGCGTAAGGCGTTTCATTGGCGCCTCTGCTGCCATACTGCGACTAGTAAAGGGGAGACGATGGAGAGAATATTCACCACGGGAGCTGCATCGGGAGGCGGGCAATGACGCCGGTCCGTCTGGTCGTATCTGGCTGGCTGGCGATGGCGAGCGCCCTGTTGACCATCCCGCTCTTCCTGCTCTCGTTCCGCCTGACCGGCGTCGACGACCTTGTGGCCAGGGGAGCCGAGGCCGGGCTCATGGTGGTCGGCACCACCCTTTTCGTCTACCTGACGCTGACCCTGCGTCGCATCCTCCACCTAGGATACGCCTTCCACGACGCGGACCTGCCAATCGCCCTCCTCATCAAGGCGAACGTGGTCCTGACCGCGGTCGGCGTCATCGGCCTGGCAGTACCGTCTCTGGCCTCGTCGGTGGGGATGTTCACCATCATCGCCTTTCTGCCGCTCGGCATATTCCAGGCCTTTTTCGCCTTGCGCCTCATGCGTCTGCCGGCCGACCTGAACGGTCTGCTCCGTCCTTACTGCTACCTGAACCTGGCGACCGGCATCTGCCTGGCCCTGGTCATCACGGCACCGCTGGCGCTTCTAGCCGGGGCCATTGCCGATGTCATGCTCGGCACGATCTTTTTTTACATCGGGAAGCGGGTAGCGGGGGCGACTACCTGATATAGTTACCTCAGGTAACGGAGCATCGAAAGGAGCAGAGTATGGTACCGAGCGAACAGATCGATACTTTTTTGCAGGCGAAGCGCTTCGGCGTCGTGGGAGCCTCCATCGACCGGAGCAAGTACGGCAACCGGGTTCTGCGCTGCTATCTCCACAAGGGGCTTGCGGCGGTGCCGGTCAATCCGAAAGAGCGGGAGATCGAGGGGATTCCCTGCGTGGCGTCCGTGGCCGGGCTCCCGGACGACGTGACGAGCATCTCGGTCATCACCCCGCCGGCGGTGACCGAGCAGGTGGTGGAGGCGGCGATTCTGAAGGGAATCGCGAACATCTGGATGCAGCCGGGTGCCGAGAGCCCGAAGGCGGTGGCGCGTTGCCAGGAGGCGGGGATCAACGTCATCGCCGACGGCAGCTGCATCCTGGTGGTCCTCGGCTACCACGGGGAATGACCATGGCAGCGGCCTCTCGGGCGCGAGAATAGCTTTTGCATAAATCGAGCGAAGGTGTTAGGTTGGGGTTAGGGAAGCAGGACAATCAACCAATGGGGGTGTAAAGGTTTCGACGGGGGTAGGAAGCAAAGGTTGCATGCCGGGGTGTGGGCAGGCCCCGTAAAACAGCCCACACGGCTATAAATGCCGACAATTACAGCTACGCCGTAGCAGCTTAATACCCTGCTACCGTCTCTCCTAGTTCTTCTCATGGGCCAGGAAGAGGCGTCATTTTCGTGAGATAGTTTTCCCGAAGGCCCACGGCGGGAAGGCGAAACCTAGTGGGATCGCGGTCTGAAGATTCTGTTCGGTGAAGATGACGACTGCTAAACTTTAAACACCGAAACAAGCATGTAGACGCCTTCTGTGTATGACTTTCGGACGCGGGTTCGATTCCCGCCACCTCCACCATTTGATGTAACTTGTTGATATTGTTGTTGAAATTAGAATAAGCATGAGTGCAATACACAAAAGGCCCTGAGAAATCAGGGCCTTTTGTGTACTAGGGACATTTGTCTGGCAGCCATTTCATGATAAATTGTTTACTGTTGGAATAGATTTTAATGCTTGCTTCATCTGTAGTAAGGGATGAATCGTGAGAAACACCCTGCTGTTCACCATGTCGCTGTCAATAGCCCTGCAGTTCATGGCTGCTTTCATGGCAATCCGCCTTATCCGCCAGAGCGGCGTTTTCACGGCGTGGTTGTTCCTCGCCTGCGGCTTCATCATCCAGGCGGTGCGGCGGGTTATTTCGCTGAACCATGTGCTTGTCGACAGATCACAAGGCGATCTACCGGTTGAGGTTCTGGGGTTGGTGATCTCGGCTTGTATGCTTTGCGGAATCTGCAGGTTCCGACCGCTCTTCAGCGAGATCAAGCATTCAGAAGAGGTCATGCGCGACAAGCAGGATGAACTGCGTGTGATTAACCAGAAGCTGGAGGATGAGATTGCCGAACGGCAAATGATCGAGGAAAGTCTGAAGGAAAGCGAAGAGCGTTACCGGGCAATTGCGGAGTACAGTCACGACTGGGAGTCCTGGATCGATGCCGACGGCAGCTTTCGCTATGTCTCTCCGTACTGCAAAGATGTGAGCGGGTATGACCGGGAGGAGTTTTATCGCGACCCGCACCTGCTGCAGAATATCATACATCCCGATGACCGGGAGACTTACCTCCAGCACTTTCACCAGGCATTTTCCCACCAGAATCACGCGGAGCCTGTTGATTTCCGGATTATTACCCGCGAAGGAGAAGAACGCTGGATCGGGCATGTCTGCCGCCCCGTCTTCGACTCACAGGGAAGGCCGAACGGTCGACGCACTAGTCACCGCGACATTACCGATCGTAAGCGTATAGAGCATGAGCTCCATGACCTTAACGCCGGTCTGGAAGAGCGTGTCACTCTGCGTACCGAAGAGCTGGCCCGCCTGAACCGGGAGCTTCAGAGCTTCTGCTACTCCATTTCACATGAACTGCGCGCCCCACTTGCCCGTCTTGAAGCTTTCAGCGCGGTACTAAAGGAATGCGTTGCCGATGCCAGACCAGATGAGCTGACTCACATTGCCGAGCGGATCGGGGTTGCCAGCATCCGGCTGAAAGAGGTCATCGACGCCCTGCTGCAGATGAACAGGATATCCCGTGTCGACCTGGACAGGGAATCGGTTGACCTGTCCAAAATGGCCCGCTCGATCATGAACGATCTGCTGGAAAATGCCGGCGACCGGACGCTTCGCGTGTCGATCGAGCCCGGGTTGGTCGCTCAGGGGGATCGGTCCTTACTGGAGATCTGCCTGAGGAACCTTCTGGCTAACGGGGTGAAATATACGGCCAAGAGTGACGATGCACTGCTTGAGGTCGGCCAGTTCCGACAGGATGATGGCCCGGTATATTTTGTCCGGGATAATGGCGTCGGATTCGACATGGCATTTGCAGGGAAACTCTTCAAGCCGTTCTGCCGGTTGCACGCGGAAAGCGAGTTTGAGGGGAACGGTATCGGCCTGTCGACGGTGCAGCTGATAATTGAACGGCACGGTGGCAGGATCTGGGCAGAGGCTGCCCCGAACAGAGGGGCCACCTTCTATTTCACGCTTGGGGCGTGAGCGGTGGGTTCACCGTTGTCCCTGCACGATACAGTAGGCGAGACCGGGACCAATGGGAGCATCGACGTGCAGGGGAAAGGACTGTTGTCATGAGTGAAACGAAAAGCAGCCAGTTGGACCGGGCGCTGGCCAGGGTGTGCGAACTCTGCCCGGTCTGTCTCCATGCGCGTCACCATCAGCAGGGAGTCGTGTATAACTTCGTCAAGCATGTGGAGGGGGGGATTTGTCCCTTCTGCCAGGCCTATGAGCGGGTGCACGGCAAGAAGGCCCACGAGAGGAGAGGTTGACCATGTCTATCGTTACCGTCGTCGCAAAGCTGGTCGTCAGGGAGGATCGCGTCGATGCGGTGAAGTCCGAACTGCTGAAGCTCGTCGCGCCGACACGGAAGGAAGAGGGGTGCATCGACTACCGGCTGCACCAGGACAACGCGGACCCCACGGTCTTCATCTTCTTCGAGAACTGGGAGAGCATGGCCGCCCTGGAGCGGCATCTCGCCACACCCCACTACCGGAACTACGCCGCCGCCGTCGAGGGGGCGCTCATGGAGAAGGTCGTGCACAAGATGACCTGTATCGCGTAGCAACAGGAACGATCCTGTCGGGAGTCGCGCCGCCGGCTGCACAGCCAGCCACCGGCGCGGCTCCTCTCCATCCTACGTTTTACCCCTTCATCTCTATTCCGCCAGACTCTTAGTCACCACTTCGTAAACGTCCCGCGGCAGCTCCTTCATCCCCCTGATCCGCTCCAGCTCCGCCTTCATCAGCTGCTGGCGGTTGGCGTCGAACCGGCGCCACCTCGTCAGGGGAGCGAGGAGTCGGGCCGACACCTGCGGGTTGACCGGGATGAGCCGCAGCAACTGGTCGGCCAGGAACCGGTAGCCGGCGCCGTCCGGTTCGTGGAAGCGGACCTGGTTCCCCTGGCTGAAGGAGCCGACCAGGGCCCGGAAGCGGTTCGGGTTCTGCAGCTCGAACGCCGGATGGTCCAGGAGCGCCGTCACCCGCTGCAGCGTGTCCGGGAGGGTGGCGGTGGCCTGGAGCGTGAACCATTTGTCCACCACCTGGCGGTCGGCCTGCCAGCGGTCGTAGAAATCAGCCAGCAGCTCCCCGGCCTCCGGGCAGTCGCAGGAGGCGAGCGGCGTGAGGGCACCCATGGCGTCGGTCATGTTGTCCGTTGTCCGGTACTGTTCGACGCAGAGATCGATCACCGGCTGCTCCCCGAGGGTGGCGAGATAGGCGAGGCAGAGGTTGGCCAGGCGGCGCTCCCCGCTCAGGCCGTCGTCCGGGCGGTATGGCCCGGTGGGGCGGCAGGCTGCCCGCACGGACAGGAACTCCTCCCGCAGGGACGAGGCCAGTGCCCGCCGCACGAACTGGCGGGCGGCATGGATGGCGGTCGGATCGGCGCCGGTCAGCATTTCGGCGAGATACGCCTCGGTGGGGAGGGTGAGCGCCTCCGCCTGGAAGGCCCGATCAGCGGTCGGTCCGGTCAGGACCGCCGCGAAGGCGGCGACGAACCCCAGGTCGATCTTCAGCTCCCGCCCCTGGCGCCAGTCGTCGACCAGCCCCAGGAGCAGCTGCGACGCCAGCTGCTGCCCAGCCTCCCAGCGGCAGAACGGGTCGGTTTCATGGCTCATGAGGAGGACCAGTTCGTCGTGGCGGTAGGGATACTCCTGCCGGACCGGCGCGGAAAAGCCCCGCAGCAGGGCCGGCACCGGCTCCTTGGTCAGCCCGGTGAAACGGAAGGTCTCTTCCCCTTGGCGCAGCTCCAGGACCCTGGTGGTCGGCCCCGGCTCCCGCTCCCCGGCCAGGGTGACCGGCAGCTCTTCCCCGCTGTCACTCAGCAGTCCCATGGCCAGGGGGATATGCAGCGGCTCCTTGACCGGCTGACCCGGCGTCGCCGGGGTGGACTGCCGGACGACCATGGTGCAGGTCCCGGTCGCCGCATCGAAGCTGGCGCTGGCCGACAGCTGGGGGGTGCCGGCCTGGCCGTACCAGCGGACGAACTGGCCCAGGTCGATCCCGCCCGCCTCGGCCATGGCGGCGACGAAGTCGTCCACCGTGGCGGCGTGGCCGTCATGGCGCTGGAAATAGAGGTCCATCCCCAGCCTGAACCGCTCCGGGCCGATCAGGGTGCGGAGCATCCGGATCACCTCGGCCCCCTTGTTGTAGACGGTGGTGGTGTAGAAGTTGTTGATCTCCATATAGGAGTCGGGCCGGACCGGGTGGGCCAGCGGGCCGCCGTCCTCGGCGAACTGGTGCGTCCGGAGGTAGCGGACGTCGTTGATCCGCTTCACCCCGCGCGACTCCATGTCGGCCGAGAACTCCTGGTCGCGGAAGATGGTCAGCCCCTCCTTCAGGGAGAGCTGGAACCAGTCGCGGCAGGTGACCCGGTTGCCGGTCCAGTTGTGGAAGTACTCGTGGCCGATCACCTCTTCAATCGCCTGGTAGTCGTCGTCGGTGGCGGTCTCCGGGCTGGCCAGGACGTAGCGGGAGTTGAAGATGTTCAGCCCCTTGTTCTCCATGGCCCCCATGTTGAAATCGTCCACCGCCACGATCATGTAGATGTCCAGGTCGTACTCGCGGCCAAAGGTCTCCTCGTCCCATCGCATCGCCTTCTGCAGCGAGAGGAGCGCATGGCCGCATTTCTGGCGGTTGTGGGCGTTGACGTAGAGCTTTAATCCCACCTCCCGCCCCGAGCAGGTGGTGAACGCCCCTTCGCAGCAGGCCAGATCTCCGGCGACCATGGCGAAGAGGTAGCACGGCTTCCGGAACGGATCGTGCCAGATGGCGAAGTGGCGGTTGCCCGGCAGGGTCCCGTGGACGGTCAGGTTGCCGTTGGAGAGGAGGACCGGATACCGCTCGCTGTCGGCTTCGATGGTGGTGGTGAAGACCGCCAGCACGTCGGGACGGTCCGGGTAGAAGGTGATGGCGCGAAAGCCTTCGGCCTCGCACTGGGTGCAGAACATCCCCCCTGACCGGTAGAGCCCCTCCAGGAAGGTGTTGTCCTGGGGGCGGAGCTCGGTCACGATCTCCAGGGTGAAGGCGGCAGGGACGCCCGGGATCGTCAGCCCGTCGGCTGTCAGGGCGTAGCGCTCCGGCGGCAGCGGGGTCCCGTCCAGGCTGAGCCCCTTCAGGACGAGCCGGCGACCGGCCAGCACCAGCGGCCGCGGCCCGGTGGCCGGATCAAAGTTGGCCAGCATGGCGAGCCGCGTCGTGACCAGCGTGGTCTCCTCCCCCAGCTGGAAACGGAGGTCGACCGTGTCGACGAGGTAGTCGGGCGGGGTATAGTCGGTGCGATGGATGGTCGGATGGGTAGCTTCGGACATGGATTTCCTCGTCAGTAACAGTAGTCAAAAAAGGGGCACAATCGTCGTGCCCCCATTTCTATCACGATTCACGGCCATTTTCACCTGTCGGTATGACGGGAGAGCGCGATTCTGATCTCCTCCAGCCGCCGGCGGTTCTTCCCCAGGTCCCAGTACCCCACCCTGGCCGCGGAGCGAATCTCGATCCTGCCGTGGGGGATATCGAGCACGAACAGGGCGTCGTCGACGAAGCCGAGCATGGTCCGGAACTCGACCCGGATCCGGCCGTCGTCGGCCGAGACGATGGTGGTGTCAGGCCGGCCGGCGAGGAGAGCCTTCAGCCGGGCAAAGGACCCTTTGGTGTCGTCTCCGGCCAGGAGCGGCTCGATGCGGTGGCTGTCGGTCGCCAGGCTGGAGACGCAGTTGGGGGACGACGGGCAGGGAGGAAGGAGCGGTTCGGCATCGGCCGGCAGGGATGAGCTCATGAGCACCACCAGTAGCGCAATGGGAAGGATGGGGAACTGTAGCGGCAAGCAGGGCATCACGGCTCCCTTTCCCGCACCCTGCCGACCGGGGCGAGGTAGACGACGAACTCCTCGTCCCCGTCCACGCCGAGCAGTTCGTCGGCAAGGGCCTGGTTGTAGGCGGCGATGGCGCAGGCTCCGGCGCCGATGGCCTCGCAGGCCAGGTAAAGGTTCTGGCAGACGTGGCCGGCATCCAGGGCGATGACCTTGTAGGATGCCTCGCTGTAGCGCCACTCCGTGCGGGCCGGGATGGCCGTCCAGAGGAAGGTGGCCGCCGCCTCGCCGACAAAGCGCTGTCCCCGCGCCGCCGCGACCAGCCGGGGGGCGAGGTCGTCCGGCGACCGCTCCGGGTACAGGGCGTGCTGAAGCGGCAGGTAGCGGTAGATCCCCGGCGCCAGGCCGGCGATCCGCAGAACCGCCAGGTAGGTCTCCAGGGGATGCCGGCAGCCGGCCGACGGCACCGTCCGGAGCACGGCCGCCTCGTGCAGCCGCTCCCTGACCCCCTGGCTGCTCCAGAGGAGGAACGACAGCTCCTCCAGGGTGAGGGGGGTGGCCAGGAACCGCCGGCGGCTCTGGCGGCCGGCGATGCAGGAGACGAGGTCGCAGGGGGGGAGCTGCCACGACTCCGGGCCGGGGAGGGGGATGAGGGGGGCACCATCGGGGAACGGCTTCTGCACCGGTGGCGGGGGAGTCCCCTGCGACTGCGGCGTGTTCCACCAGTCGACCTCCTCGCGGATGCGGTCGGTGAGGAAGTAGCGGCCTGATTCCTTGGTAATGGGCGGCTTGCGCATGATCGTGCCTTTTGGGTGCGTCGCGACATCCGTCGCGGTTTCTGGATGAAATCTATCACGTCCCTTCGCAGGCGCAAACCGGCTGCCCGGTTTTCGTACGATTGCCGCTTTGCGCCTGGCGGACGGCCTGATACCCCCTACTGTAACATTTTGTTACAGTAGATATGTAGAGCCGCTACCAGTGGGCCTGTACCGGCGCAGGTGTAACAAAATGTTACAGTTCATTTTGTTACACCTGAAATTTTGCCCATAGTTAACGTGTTTAAATTATAGGGCTTTATAGTTGGCACAATAGTTGTATTTGAATATGGATTTTAATGTCCGTATGTGATGACCTGGGGGGAGTGATGGGGAAGATCCTGAGGAGATTTTCAGAGGCCGCGTGTGGCAGTTGTGTGCCGCAGGCGGCTTTTGTCTGTTTTGGAACCCATTGACCACGAAGGCACGAGGGAAGGATGTAGTTGATTAACCTGGCGTGTAGTCAGCACTCACTACTCCCAGTCCAAACAAAATACCACCGAAAGGGGAAGTCCCCATGGGAAACCCGGTTGTTTTAGCTAAATACCAGCAGTTTGCCGATGACTTCAACAGTGGAGTCGATCGCGCCTTTCTCTGCAGCAAATACGATATTCCCGAGAACAAGTTCGATGCTTATCTGGAATTCCTGAAACGGAAGGGGTATGCCCTTGAGCGCCCGGCGCCCCCGCAGCCTCCCCCCACCTCCCAAAGCGTGACCTCTCCGGCTGACGCAGAAGAGAAGAAATCGGCGATGTTCGCCAAGATCGAGTCGTGCGACGACGCGCAGAAAATGGTCAAGGACGCTTCCTATGCTTTCTACTTCGTGGCGGGCCTGCAAGGGGTTCTGGGGTGCTTCATCCTCCCGTCCATGATCCTGGACGGGATCGTGTACGGCGTTCTCGCGTTCTTCCTTCACCGGTTCGGCAGCCGCATCGCCGCCGTTCTTCTTTTTCTCATGGCCTGCCTATCCCTCGTCGTCACCATCATGAACAAGATGGGCGTAGCCAATCAGGGGGGAGGCAACATCTTCCTGGCCGTCATCGTCCTCATTGTAAGCGCCCGGGCCATCGAAGCCACCTTCAAACTGCGCGGCCAGTTCAAAACCTATCAGGTGACGGGCTAAGGAAGCGGACATTTAGGCGGATACCTCCTCCATGACTTTCAAGAACATCAGCTACCCGTACCTTTCGGTGATGCAGGCGGTCAAAATTCCGGTACCATGATACCTGATTGCGCGACCTGTCAGGCAAGGAGTCTTATGCGTTTTTCTTCAACCACGTTGCTTGGTCTATTGCTCGTAGCCGTGACTATGCCGGCCTTTGCGGCAGGGCCGGCAGGCACGGAACTGAAGTTTGCCAGCCGCGAACAGTATCGGGCCTGTCTGGACGAGGAGGACGCGGCTAAAGCCCGCCTTGAGGCGTTCGAAAGGCTGACAGCCGAGAACAATGCGACGATGTTTCTGATTCAGACAGAGGCAGCGGCCCTCGTCGAGGAACAAAAGAACCTGCTCACTGCCAGCACTATGCAGATCGATGCCTTCACCAAAAAGTGGGAGACGCATAACAGGTTCGTCAAGGAGGCCAACGAGCGGGCGGAGAAGATAAAGGCCGAGCAGGACGCGTTCAATGCGGAAATGGTCGAACACAACAGGAAGTGTGCGACTCTCGTCTTCAGACTGACCGACCGCGACGCGGTCCTGAAGGAACGTAAGGCAGCCGGCAAAAAGTGATCTTTTGATCGTCAGGGGGAACTAGGGACCCGCTCGGGACACTAGGGAACCGACCCAGCCAGGGCCGCGCCCGCCTGCCATGTAGGCGGGCGTTACGCCTCGCTGATGGTCAGATGCAGAATGTTGCGGTGTACTTCCTTGAGGGATTTTTCAATTTCCTTGCGCAGGTTCTTCTTCTCCGGAATGAGGGATAGCTTGTTCTTGAAGTCGTTGGCTGCAATCCTGAGAAGCAGTTCTGTGCTTGCTCCAGCCCTTTCCGTTTCAATGTCCCTTTTGACGGCCTTTATCAAGACCTTGAGATTCTTAATGGTGACAATATCCTTTTCAATGTCTGTTTTGTATTTGCTGTTGGTGGTCGACTCAAAGTGTTCGGTCAGTGCTTTCCGTATTTCCACACAGTCGGCGATAATGCTGTCCAGCATGTTGCAGTTTTGAATCGAATTCGTCGTAGTCATTGCTCACCCAGCTCAAAATTTAGTGTGATATTTCTGGCAGATCGTAGCCGCTTGTAGAGCAGATACCACCTCTTTGATGCTATTCTCAGTTGTATCTTGATTTATTCAGAAAATTATATGCATGAAGTGCGATCGGACCTGACCGCTATGATTCGGTAAGGTTTTTTGCAGTGCTCCTCAAATACCCGTTTGCATCGAAAATCTGCTCAAGCGCAATCCTACCAGATCATGCCCAATAGTCAATTAGAGAATGCTTAAAAAACTGATAATCAGCCTTTCCTGGTGATGCTGTCAGGTGGATTCGATGGCCGTTGAGGAGCGGCAGCGAACTCCTCGGCCGATAACATGAGTAAATGCTTGAGGTTGAAAGGCTGGTGTCGTACTATGAACTCCCGTTCGGGCTTGCCTGGGCGGGAGTTTCCATTACAGGGCTGCAGGCGACGTGCGATGCCTGGCCACAAGAAAAGGGAGTGCAGTAGATGCGATTCAGTTATGAAACGGTTGGTTCATGCGCCACGCGGATCGATATTGAGATTGAAGCCGGTTTGATTGTCAGCGCCAATTTTATCGACGGCTGCGCAGGCAATACCCAGGCGGTTGCCGCACTGGTAAAGGGGATGCCGGTAGTGGAAGCGGTCCGGCGATTGAAGGGGATCGCCTGCCAGGGTGATACGTCGTGCCCGGATCAACTCGCCCGGGCCCTGGAGGCGGCTGAAGCGAGATAACATGATCCGGCGGCACGGTGCCCGTCAGCGGCGCCCGCCACGGCCACCGCGCCCGTTGAAGCCCCGGTGCCCATCAAAATCACGACCGTGACCGAAGTCGCCGAAGTAATAGCTCCCCCCAAACCAGAAGGGGGCGTAACTATACGGTTCGTAGTAATAGGGGTAGTACGGGCCGTAATAATAGCCCCTGTCGTAGTCGTAGGGGTAATAGCCCGTATCGTGGATGATGCAGCCGGGGAGGGTGGCCAGGGCCGCCACCAGCAGGAAAAGAAGCATACCTTTTCGTACCATGATCGTACCTCCTCCCATCGCCCGTCAGGGATACGGAGAAGATGTCCGCTTCTGTTTCCATTATAGCGCGTTACGCCCCTCAGGGGGAGTTGGCCACCGTCTGCCCTGCCTCAGGCAAAGAACTCTTCGTCGATGATGGTCATGATCCCCTCGGGGGAAAAGGGGAAGACGCGCTTCTTCTGCGAACCATCACGTGTATCCCACAGCCACTCGATGACCTCGCCATCGTCTCTCGTGACCCGCGTCAACTTATCCGGATCGAGATCGATGAGAATCTGCCACATCTGTTCGAGTCCGAGCAGTTCGAACCCCTCGATCTGCCCGGACTCTCCCTCCTTCCGTATGAATCGGTCGATCAGGTCGAAATCGGCAAATTTGTGCCCGGTCCCCCAGGACTTGATGAAGCAGTGCTCTTCCGTGCGCTGCGTGGTGATCTGTTCGATTACTTCGTTCCTGTTCATGGTCATCTCCCCGCGTCAGGCATGAACTCTCCCACCCTGTCTGGTTGTAGTGCTGCTTATATTCTACCACCCGGGGGGAATGGGGACACAGGCTGCGACGATGAATCGACAAATGAGGCGTAGTGATATGAATATGAGTTTTGTTTAAAGAAGGTTGCGCAGGGTGCCGATTCATTGATGACGGGCAGTGCCGCAACTGGCTGCCGACACGTTCCGGAGGCGCACCGTGGCTGCAAAAAAGATCAACATGACCGTCTGGCTGATCAAGGCTGCCGAACTCGACCTGATCAGGACGAGCAGCCTGAGGAACCTGGTCGGGCTGGGCTTCGACATCATCTACACCCAGGCCTATGCCATGTGCCTGAACGGGGTTTCGGAGATCATCACGTCGCTGGGGATCGAGGAGGACCAGAGCATCGTGGCAACCAACCGGTTCAGTTCCGCCGGAGTGGTGCCGGCGGAGGAGATCGGGGCGCTGCAACGGGATGTGGCCGATTTCGTGAAGACGACCCCGGTGACGGTCGATGTCTGGCAGGCGGTTGCCGGCGACTTCGTCAAAGCGGCCGTACGGAAGGCGACGATGGGGATCCACGCGACGTTTGCCGAACTGGCGAAGAAACCGGGCAACCACTTCACGCTCCTGGTCATCAACAACGACCCGCTGCCGCTCCTGGAGCTCCTGGCCGCACCGCTCCACAAGGGTCTCAAGGTCCCGGCCGAAGGGGAGGTGGTCCAGCTGCGCTTCGAGGGGGCGGTCGACGGGAAACGGGTCAACGCTAGGCTGGTCTACGCCTCCCTCGAAACTGCCGAGTAGGGGAGCCGTTAACAAAAAGAGGGGCACGTCCCTATGCCGGGCGTGCCCCTCTCTCTTTTCCGCTGCGCCTCGCGCGTCCTATCAGTCCCTCCTGTCTCCGAACAGGCGGAGCATCATGAGGAACAGGTTGACGAAATCCAGGTAGAGGGCCAGGGCACCAGCCACGGCAGCACCGCCGCGTGCCCCCTTCAGCTTCTGGGTGTCGTACGCCGTGAGGCCGACGAAGACGATGACGCCGATGCTGCTCACCATGAACTGGATCATGGTGGAATGGAGGAAGATGTTGACGAGCGAGGCGATGACGATCCCCACCAGCCCCATGAAGCAGAAGGAGCCGAGGGATGTCAGGTCGCGCCTGGTGGTGAGTCCGTACACGCTCATGACGGCGAATGTTCCGGCGGTGGTCAGAAATGCCGTGGATATGGACTGGCCGGTATAGATCAGGAATATCCCCGACAGGGTGACCCCGTTGAGCGCCGAGTAGAGCAGAAAGAGCGGCGCCGCGGTCACGGTCCCCATGCGGAGGGCAAAGCCGCTTATGGCGAAGACCAGCGCGAACTCGGCGATTATGAGGCCGAAAAAGAGCATCCTGTTGCCAAACACCATGGCCGACAGCGCACGGTTGCTCACGACCGCCATGGAGACCAGGGCGGTAAGGCAGAGCCCGGCAGCCATCCACCCGTACACTGCTCCGATTGCATTGTCTCTAGCCACCTCATAGGTGCGCGAGGAGTACGACGGTATACCCATATGATTCTCCTTTTCATGTCTTGGTTACGCGAAGAGAATGTAGTCATTTCCTGCCAAGAAATCAATCCGGTTTACACGGACCGACGTCGTCGGAGAGCGGCGTGCCTGCATAAATGGGTCTGTTCATGGGAAAGGGTCGGCCTATGGCCGATCCAAGAAGGGGATAGGACGTGGATGTTGAGGGGAGGGGAGCGTCTGCGCGGGAGCGTTGTCCACTGAAGAAAGCTTTCGTCAAGCGCACTGCCTAGAAGGCGAAGCCGACTTTGATACCGAACCCACCGACCGCCGCCGATTCCGGAGAGCTGTTGAGGACGACCCGTTCCCTGGCCGGCGGGAGAAACTCGGCAGGATTGTACGACATGGTGAGGGAAACGTTACGGAAATAAATCGTCACATCGCCATTTTCGTCCAGCCCGACGAGGAGCGGCTTGTTGTCGACTTTCCGGGCCACGATCGGATCGGCAGAGCCCATTATTGCACTCCGTACCAGACTGACGCTTTCGGCTGAAGCCAGCTCGGGAACCATCAGTATCCCGATGATGACCGATAAGATGCCTTGGCGCAGCAGTGAACCTCGACAATTACCACGTACTCTGCCCATTTTGTCCCCCGTGCCTCGTGCTGCGGGTTGTTGGTGTCAGAACAAAAAAACCGGGTCGCCAATATCCTTGTTAGATATTTCGGCGACCCGGCTGTCTCAGTAAGACCCTTGGGCTTTCCGTCCCACCCTCACGGATGGTTTAGTATTGTCGATATCACTACTATTCAGTTGTTAGGGTGAGAATACCTACTTCCTCTAAAAAAATCTATGACCATTATCACACGAACACGTAGACAGAACTATAATCTGCTGCGACACGCCTCATATCCTATTTCTTTCCCTTCAGCACCTCACTGGTTTTTGTTGCAACACTTTCTTTCGCTTCCTGATCAGCGGTGTCACCGTCGCTCGCCAGCTTTTGGAGTGCTTGGGAAGAGATGGTAACGGTATCGGACTTGATGGCTTTGATAGCCTTCTCTGCATCCTGACTGGCCTGAGGGGGGGCTGTTGCCTGGTCCGCCTTGACCTGCGGATTCATGTGTGCAGGAGTTGACGTTACGATAGTGGGTGAGATCTGCTCAATGGACATTGGCTCCTCCTACGGATTTCGCCTTACTCCGTATGGTATCGGCTATCGTGCCGAAAGCTTGACCAAATCCCGTTGCTCCGTGAACAGAAGCCTCTCAGTAGGCGCACCCTGGATGACCGGCTCTCTCTCGTGTCGGTTGTCAGCCGATCATCCGTGCCAGTTTCCGCGTTCCGGATCCCAGCGCCTCCTGTCCCTTTTCGACGGCGGTCAGAAGTCCCTTTTTCCCTTCCTTGGTCAGTTCCTTGCCGCTACGCAGGATGCCGGCCGCCGTATCGGCAACGTCGCGGAGTGCCTTCTCGCCATTTCTGTTGATCTTCTTACCGAAGCGGGCGATCTCGTTACGGGTTTTTCTGCCGGATTGTGGTGCGAGCAGCAGGGCCAGACCGGCCCCAACGACGCCGCCGCCCACGAGCATAAGGGCTTCTGCCATGGTGTTGTTGACTTTGCGTCCCATTCTGCACCTCCCGTAAATTTTGTTCACTACGTACTATTGTATCGCAGAATGACCAGTGAACCACGACCAGCATGTGGAGAGAATGCCACCGTAAGCCCATGTGCCGGCCGGAATCCCGTCTCCGTTCCCGATGCCGGTGACGGCTTGAAGGTTTAATGAAAACGGTTATCATTATCATGTGTGGAGCGGCGTGGGATGGTAGCTATATCAACAAGGCAGAGGAGGTTTCACATCATGAACATCATTGGCGTATGGCTGTTCATGCTGTTGTTGTTCAGTGCGCAACCCGTCACGGCCGCTACGGCGACCGACCCGGGCTCCGCTTCGGTGTGGCATCGCCCGGAACTGGACTATTTCAAGGCAGTAAACAGCGCCGGGCCGCCGCGTGATCCTCAGCTGCTCTTTCTCCTGATGGGACAGTACCTGAGTGCCCATCAGCAGCGCGAGGGAATCGAATTTATAGGGAACCTGGAAAAGGAGTTCGAGCCGCGCCTGACGGATCGGCAAAAGGCCCTCTATTTGGGCGCCATCGGCCTGCTCCGGGCCTCCTATGCCAATGAGGTCTCGTTCCTGCAGCGGATCGGCTGGGTCAAGGAAACCATCAGGGTACTGGAACAGGCCGATCATCTCTCCGGAGGCGAGGTGTTCGTTGTCAGGTGGATCGAAGGTGTGGTCTATGCCCAGCTCCCTTCCTTGTTCGGCAAGCGTGACGCTGCCCGGGCAAATCTGGCCTGGTGCCTGGAACACGCCGACCAGGCCCCCCATGGCGGCTGGCTGCGTGAGGTGTATTACCGGCTGGCCACGCTCTACCGGCAGGATGGCGACGACCTGAAGGCCGCGGAGTATCTGAGGCTGAGCGGTTATGCGGAGTACGAGAAAACCATAACCCTGACGACCCCGTTTGCCGAGGAGTTGCTGACCGGTCACACATTTTCGCCGAAACGGATCAGGGAGGTCGTCCCGGGGAGAATCTATGCGCTCTCCGGCTATGAATTCACCGAATACTACTTCGTGGTCTCGGCCGATGGCAGTCAGCTGATCGGCATCGACGCCGGCACCCGCCCCGACTCCGCACGGGCTGCCTACGAGGCCCTGCGGCTGCGCGCCCCCAACCTGCCGGCACTGACCACCATCCTGGTGACCCACGCGCACTGGGACCACATCGGCGGACACGCCTATTTCCGCGGACTCGAACCGTCACTGCGCTTCTACGCCCGGGGAAACTACCAGGAAGAGATCGACCGCGAACTGCGCGCCCCAGATCTCTACGGCAAATACTTCTTCGGCAGCCGTTTCAGTATGGATGAGATCCGGAGCTTCCGTCCCGATGTGACCGTGGACCGCCGCACCGCAATCCGGATCGGCGGGACCGACATCCAGATCATCCCGATCGAAGGGGGAGAGACCCACGACGGGCTCTTCTTCTATCTTCCCGAAGATGGCGTGCTCTTTGCCGGCGATTTCATCATGCCGTATCTGGGTGCCCCCTTTCTGGAAGAGGGGAGCATACAGGGGCTGCTCGACGCCATCGACGTGGTGGTGCAGACGAAGCCGCGTCACCTGCTGCATGGTCACGAACCGCTGACCCGGCTCTTTGCCTCCCCGGCCATGTTGCAACAGCTGAAGGGGTATCTCGCCTGGCTGCAGCAGGAGGTGCTGGCCGCCATCCAGCGCGGCGCCGACCGGGCCTCGATCCAGCAGGCGAACCTGATTCCGCCCGGGCTGCTCGCCGGCGATCCTGACGCGCATCTTCCCTATCTGGTGATGCGGGAGAATGTCATCAACCGGATCTACGACCAACAGGTTGGCTACTGGCAGCCTGATTTGCAGGGGATGGATTATCTGAGCCTCGGCGACCGCGGGGGGGTCCTGGTCGACTACCTGGGAGTTTCGGAACGGCAGGCGATCAAGGCTGCAGAGCGGATGATCGCCGACGGCAAGCCCGAACTGGCGGCCACGCTGCTAGACTGGATCAGGGGAAGATACGGCAACAGCGCCGGAGTGGCCGATGTGGAACGACGGACCTATCAGAAGCTCATGGAGAAATATCAGGAGTTCAATCCCTTCAAGTACATCATCTATTCGGGGCGGATCGGCTTCCAGACGCCGCAGATGGAGGAACGGCCGGCAGCGCGGAAGTAGGTGGCCGGGTTACTCATGAGAAGAATTGACCGGATTTGCCGCTTCAGGTAAATTAGGGACATTCCCATGCCGCGAGCCAGTGGGCTACGACGAACCGCGGCAATGCCACTGCGGTTCGATTAACGTGCGGAACCCTCACAATGCAGCATTTGACACGGTAGATTCATAAGGTGACTGTCGGATGAAAAGAATCACCCTCCCCATCGTTGCGATCTCTCTCATTACGGCAACCTGCCTGGTTGCGGCCGGCTGGTATGCCCACAGCTGGTATCATCACTCCTGCGAAAAGCCTCAGCGCAGAGTCAAGGCAAGTGGCTATCGTTTCACCTCTCCCCTGCTGGACGTGGAGTTACCTGAAGGTTTGACGGTAAATTCCGAGCCGCTTTCATTCAAGTACAAGATTGAGGACTTTGTGAAACGCCAGACCGATGGAGTGAATATTCAGAGCATATCGGTCTATTATCGGGATCTTATGGATGGTCCGTGGTTCGGGGTCAATGAGGAGCAAGAGTTCAACCCCGCCAGTATGATGAAGGTTCCCGTGATGATCGCGTGGCTCAAGCGGGCCGAAAGACATCCCGAAGAGCTCTCA
>CAYSJJ010000060.1:0-25211 GCA_964431365.1 uncultured Geobacter sp.
CGGTCTTGCCGGCCACGCCGTAGCGCCTGGCGCGGCGTCCCACCATCTCCGACAGCTGCAGTAAATATTTCAATATCTCCTTATGTAAGGTTATATCCCGGTCCAGGGTCATGCTGTGGCCGACGCTCTTGACCTCTTCCGCCTCCTCAGCAGGGATCACCGGTGAGTCGTCCTCGCCTCGTCCCATTCGGCTCAGCTGGTCACCGACGATGCCGAACTTTCGCCGCAGGATCTCCACCGGAAAACGTCCCAGGTCGCCGCAGGTCCGGATACCCAGGAGGGTCAGCTGGCGTTCGGTCTTCTTGCCGATCCCGCAGAGCTCCTTGATGGGCATGGTGCCCAGAATCCTCTGCACCAGGTCCGGCTCGATGATGGTGAGGCCGTCAGGCTTCTTCATCTCCGAGGCGAGCTTGGCCAGGAGCTTGTTGGGGGCGATGCCGATGGAACAGTTAAGGCCGAAGCGCTGCCTGATGCGGGACTTGATAAGATAGGCGATCCGTTCGGCACTGTCGAACATGGCCAGGGAGCCGGTGACGTCGAGGAACGCCTCGTCGATGGAGAAGACCTCCACCAGCGGGGTGTACTCCAGCATTATCTTGATGATCTGGGCGGAGGTGTGGGTGTACTTGCGGTTGTCGCCGATGACGAAGATGACCTGGGGGCAGGCCTGCTTGGCCTGCCAGGTGTTCATGCCGGTCTTCACGCCGAAGGCCCGGGCCTCGTAGGAGGCGGTGGTGACCACGGTCCGCCCCCGGCCGATGACCGCGATCGGCTTTCCCCGCAGTTCAGGGTTCGACTGCTGCTCCACCGAGGCGAAGAAGGCGTTCATGTCGATATGCATGATGACGCGATGTTGCATGGTCACGACCCTGAAGGTTGTCGCCCGACCTTGCCGCGGCCGATGATCAGCCCCCCTGACAAAGCGGCCACGCCACCCAGGACAAGGTTGATGACCAGAAAGGCGTGCCGGGTCCCGGAATGCTCCAGGTAGCCCCAGAGGCTGCCGGCCAGGATGCTGCCAAGCGCCTGGCCGGAGACACGGGCGATGGAGAGAAGGCCCGACGCGACGCTGCCGGTCCCCTCCGGAGCCTGGGTGAGCACGGCGGCGTTGTTGGCTGCCTGGAAGAGGGCCCGGCCGAGGCCGATCCCGACCAGCCCAACGGCCACCGAGCCGCTGAATCCCTGGCCAAGGGCGGCCACCAACAGAACGGTGCTGCCGAGCCAGCTGACCCGGTCGTAGCCGACGGAATCGGAGAACCGGCCGCAGATCGGCCCGGCCGCCATCAGTATCAGGGGCGGGACGAGCATCATCAGCCCCACCCGGCTGGGGGAGAGGCCGCCTGCTTCCAGGTAGAACGGCCAGACGAGGTTGGTACCGAACGACTGGATGAAGAAACAGACCGTGGAGAGTAACGCCAGGATGAATTTGGGCGCCCGGATGGCCCGGCGTATCCCCTCGCGCAAGCCAACCCCGTGCAGTTCGGTCAGCCGGCCGGAGAGGAAAAGGGCCAGCAGGCCAAAGGGGAGATTGATGTAGAAGATGGAGCGCCAGCCGAACCACTCCACCAGAAAGCCTCCCAGCGGAGGACCCATGAGGGTGCCGGCGGCAACGGCCCCGGAGATCATCCCGAGTGCCCATCCCCGGTGCTCGCGAAAGGTCGCGGCGGTCATGCCCGGGACCAGGCCGACGATGCCTGCCCCGGCAATCCCCTGCAGAAAGCGGAGCGCCAGGAGGATCTGCAGACTGGGGGAAAAGGCCAGTACCTGCGAGATCACGGCGAAGGAGGCCAGGGAAATCCGATAGACCCGGACCGTGCCGACCCTGCCGGCAAGTCCGGAGATCGGCAGGAACGCGAGGGCCGCCCCGATCAGGTAGAGCGAGGACGCCCCCTGGACCGCTGCGGCGTCGGTGCCGAAATGGGCGGCCAGCGAAGGGAGGGCCAGGTTGAGGGCACTGGAATCGACCGTGGAAAGGACGACGCCGATCAACAGAGCTGCCAGGCGCAGATCGAAACGCGGGGCGTCATTCGTCATGGCGCAGCCTCTACCGCTTCCAGACACCAGCTCTGGTCAGACGTGTCATATGTCAGTTCATACGTCCCGCCGGTGTCGCGTACGGCGAAGTAGAGGAGTCTGGCCGTGCCCCTCCTCCCCTCCCAGCTATAGGTGGTCTCCAGGATCGTATGCTTCTCCCGATTCCAGGCGAACCAGACCGGCCGGATCTTGCCGCCCGGTTCGAAGACCGTGGCGACCCGTATGTTCCTCTCACGGATTCTCATCTCAGACCTGCTGGCGGTAGATGCCGACCACCTTGCCGACGATGTTCAACTCCTCCCCTTCCCTGACGATGATCGGGTCATAGTTGGGGTTCTCCGGCTGGAGGCGGATGGCGCCCGGATCGCGGTAGAAGCGCTTCAGGGTCGCCTCGCCGTTCACCATGGCCACGACCACATCCTTGTTCTCGGCAGTCGGCTGGGGACGGACCAGGGCCAGGTCCCCCTCCTTGATGGCGGCGTTGATCATGGAGTCCCCCTTGACCCGGAGGAAGAAGGTCCCGCCGGAACGGGCCTGGTACACCTGGTCGAGAGCGAAATAATCCTCGATGTCTTCGATGGCCGGCTGGGGAAGGCCCGCCCGGACACTCCCCACCACGGGGAGGGATGTTGCCTGGGCAGGGGCGACCAGGGCGATCCCCCGTGAACTTCCACCGTAGCGGCGGATATACCCCTTCTTTTCCAGGGCCTCCAGATGCTTCATGACGCCGAGGGTACCGCTCACCCCGAGTTTCCCGGCGATCTGGCGCAGGCTGGGTGGATAGCCGTAGTCGGCGATAAATGCGGTGATGATCTCCAGCGTCTGTTGCTGACGGGCAGTGATTGCTTCCATGACTCTTCCCCCCATGGTTGTCTGTTGCCACTTTACCAAATGATAACCATACGCTGTCAAGAGGGAAAACGATTAGCCGACATGAATGCGAATTGTGGTGATCAACTCCGGCCGGCTTCGTATAATGGCAGGGCTGTACAAAAGGAAAGGACGAGATCGCTTCATGTTTGATTCCCCGCTCGCCATCGTGGACCTGGAGACCACCGGCATGGGACAGGCCCGGGACCGGGTCATCGAGGTCGGCATCTGCCTGGTGGACGAGGGGTGCCTCACCGAGGAGTGGAGCACGCTGGTGAACCCGGACGTGGCCATCTCCCCCTTCATCACCGGCCACACCGGCATCACCAATGAGATGGTCAAGGATGCGCCCCGCTTTGCCGACATCATGGACGACGTGCTCTACCGTCTGGACGGCCGGGTCTTCGTGGCCCACAACTCCGCCTTCGACTACGGCTTCCTGAAGGCCGAATTCCTCCGCCATGGCCTCACCTTCCAGGCCAGGTCTCTCTGCACCGTGAAACTGTCGCGGGCACTCTACCCCAAGGAGCGCCGCCATGGCCTGGACGCCCTCATCCAACGCTTCGGCCTCCCCTGCGACAGCCGTCACCGGGCGCTGGACGACGCCCGGGCGGTCTGGCATCTGCTGCAGACCTTCCACCGGGTGGTCGACCACGACAGTATCCGCCAGGCGGCCCGGACCATCCTCAAGCGGACCAGCACCCCGCCCAATCTCCCGGAGAAGAACATCGACGCCCTGCCGCAGACGCCAGGCGGCGAAGAGCAGCCCCAGAAACAGGAGCGGAGCCCCTGGGATAAGCGGCAGCAGCAGACCGGAGAGCCCGGTGAGCGTCAGAATTGCGCCGATGATCCAGAGTATCAGGGACTGGTCATTCATCACGCTGCTCCTTAGCCATGCGTTCAGTTTCCTGACCCGTGCGGCATCATCCTTTATGACCAGGATCCGCAGAGGCCCCTTCTATACCGGACCACCGGGCGGCTTGTTGTGAATCGACACCATTGCTCCCTCCAATTGAAGCGGCGTGATCAGGCAGCCTGCCGTGTCTCGGCCGGACACTCGGTCAGCTTAGCAAGTGCAGTCACGGCCCGGTCGAGGTTCCGCACCTGTCCCCTGCCACCATGGGCAAGGATGTATTCTGTCACGTCGACTGACCTCATCACCGGCACCGAACTGCTCGCAATCCCGCTCAGATCGTTATTGCGGGACAGGGCCACAACGCCACAAATCCAGTCGAGCACCTTTTCCCCCTTCAGGTAGGCGCCCAGGACATGCACCTGCTGCTTTACCTGCCGCACCGGATTGCGGACGGTGCTGCTGTATTCGCCTCCCCGGCGGCCTATCTTGTGGACTGTCCATTCCTGGTCGTTTTCGTCCCCTTCCAGTTCGCCGTTATGGTTCTTCGACTCGATGACGAAGATGCCGTTGGGGCCGCAGACGACGAAATCGAGTTCACGCACTCCGGTGCGGGAGCGGTCGTCGGGGACTTCGAGCTGGTTGAAAATGATATATTCATCGGGGAGGTCCCGAAGAACGCTCAGGGTATAGTCCTCGCCGGCGGCGCCGGCCTCCCTGATCGGATCATAGGACCAGGTGGCCAGCAGCGCGGCGCCAAGTATCCCGAACCAGATGAAGAATGCCGTGGGTGCGAATGCCGTCAGCAACAGGGCCAGCGGTCCACCGACATAGAGGACCTTCCTGCGCCTGGCCGTCTTGTCGGCGGCCATTTCCTGCCTGATCCTGTTTTTCCGCACATACTGTACATTTGCCACAACACCCTCCTGTTATCGCGTCATCAATCACATAAAGATGGCTTCATGACGCGACTAAAGAATAGGTTCATGTAGTTACCATCTGTAGAAAGTGGGGTTGGTTACAGTCGCCATTCCTTGCGGTGTTCGGCCAGGTAGTCGCGGGCCGGCCAGAGATCGCGGTCGGCGGGAGGAATGATGCCGCGGCCGGAGAGGGTGAGGAGAAAGCCGGGGACGTTGGGGTCGGCGGCGATCTGGCGGGAGGTGATGACGGCGTAGGAGTCGGAGACCCCCATCATCCCCTCGTCGAAGGCCCAGTGGCAGAGCTTGCAGAGCGCCAAACCGTTGCGGATGTCGTCGTTCTGGCTTTTGCTCCAAGGGACGATGTGAGCGGCATCCACGACGGTGTGCTGTTCCGGTGTGATGATCCGCACCCCGCAGAGGGCGCATCGGTGGTCGTAGGCCTTCACCACGCTGCGGCGAAAACCCTGGTCACGGGCCGCAGCACGGTAGTTGTCCGACTCGACGATCTCCTTCACCAGCGGCAGGTGAGCCTGCTCCTCCAGCACGCGGCTGTAGTCGAACGCCTCCCGGTTGATGACCGACTGCTCCCGCAGCTGCCCTGCCGCCTCCGACGAGAAGCAGGAAAGGAGCAGCGCTTCCCGCAGTGCCTCCCGCCCCTCCCCGCTCTGTATGACCCGGAACAGCCCGTTGTCCAGCTTCGCCCCCAGGGCGTATTTGCGCAGGTAGCTGACGGAGGAGGTGTTGTTGATCACCGCATCGGTAATGACTTTGTCCGGCTGGGGGACCAACTCCCAGAACGGTTCCCGGTCGAGGCGGGAGAAGGGAAAGGCGATGCTACTGGTCTGGCCGAGGGGGATGATCCGCCGCCAGTAGAGGTTGAACAGCTCATTCAACTCCACCAGATCGCCGCTGACGGCGATGAACGGCGTGGTGATGACGCCGCGATGGACGAGGTCCAGCACCGCCAAGAGCAGGAGCGGCTTGTGCGGCGCTTTGCGCTTGGTGGCCTCGGTCCAGACCGCGCCGGGGGCGCGGGAGAGGGAGGAGAAGAGTTTGAGGGAGGTGACTACGTTCATTGAATTCTTCGTAAAAATTGAATGCTTGATTCAGCAAGTCTGACGCCTGTCGCCGTTGCGGCAACCTCGAGAATCGAAGCGGCCTTTGCATAGCCAAGCAATACCTTGTCATTGCAGCGTTCCAGCAATATTGGCACATAGAGGTTTGGAGAAATCAAAGCAAATCTCTGTGTTTGTGCAACATGTTGCCAGTGCCGCGACAATTGGTTTGCAAAACTATCTCCAGAAAATTGCCCCCACTCCTGTCCTGCAAGGAAATTTAACATTCTAAAATGTGCAATCAATAAGTCGTTAGGGGAGAGGTTTTCATATTGAAGGCGATGTACCCACCCAGCGACAACTTGCAATAATTCATCGGTCCTTGGGGTCGATTTACCAGAAAGGATATCAATAAACATATTAAGCTCTTGACCCCTTATTTGGTAGGTATCCAAGTCACGTCGCCAATCATCTATGGGCAAAGGAGATGACATATCTATACATGTACTCGTAATAGCGACAGAAAGAAGTCTATTAAGAAGATTTTCTCTCCTGTCCTTAGACTCCCAATAATCATCTGGAAGGTGTTGAATTTCACCTGGGGCCCAACCATCCAACTGATCTGCTTCCATCGGTGCATGACATTGAAGAGATTCATACATTTCAACAAAAATCCGAACCGCGGATGACACCTCAAAATTTTTATACAATGCTTGGAGCCTTGATATCCTTTGCATTATGTCCATTAATAGAGGTAATTTCCCATGGCATCTCTCTTTTGCAATATTGGCAAGTTCAAGTCCAGTCCCATACTTTGTATCTATACTTGCAAGCATACCCCAGCTTGCTGACATGTCTTTGATATCAAGGTCCTTAAATCCCTCATGTGGTTCTTGATTGCTACACGTGCCTGGCATAGGTTCAACGATATTATTCTGTTTCGCCGTTTCTCCCAAATCGATCCACAAAAGCGAATGTTTTACAACCGCATGCAAGTGACGATTCTTTAAGTTGTCATCAATTGGTATTGATTCCATCTTCATCAACACATCTGAATAAAGCTTAAGCGAATCGACAGTTCGCCCCTGCTTCCAGCGGGCAAATGCTGCATCTGCAAGCAGCCCCGTTGCCATTCTATCCATATCTTCAGTCAGAGTGGTTGTTTGTGATCCTGCTATAAAAAAACGTTCAGCTGACGCCCAGTCTCCGATACGAGCTGCAGCGATCCCTCCGTTCCGTGAAGCAAACATCTGCTCTGTAGTTGGCAATGCTCCATCAACTAGTGCTTGATCAAACAATTCCAGAGCTTCTACATTTTTATTCTGACGTAACAAGACCTTAGCACGTTGATTTAGTATGCGTGCGTCGCTACTTCCAAGCAGTTCTTCGGCCTGATCAAGTACTGATAATGCATTTTCGGGAGAATCTCCATACTCATCGTATATAACCG
The DNA here is from genome assembly GCA_964431365.1 of uncultured Geobacter sp. Lineage (GTDB taxonomy): Bacteria > Desulfobacterota > Desulfuromonadia > Geobacterales > DSM-12255 > Geomobilibacter. The sequence continues at coordinate 7,183 of CAYSJJ010000060.1, forward strand.
ACATTGCCACGTAGGCTGCGCGGAGAAGTTTATTGGCTCCCCATTTCTTTGCTAGTTCAACAGCATAAAGTAATATGGAATATGCTTCTTCAACATTAAGTCGATCTTGAGATGCATCCTTCCACCAAGCAGTACCAACAAGTAGCTCGGCATCAGTCACTTCCCCTGTTTCAAACACGGCAAGCAAAAAGTCTCGTTTTTCTTGTTCAAGTTCATCCAGCGACTCAAGCAGCTTTTTTAAGTCAGCCAAACCTGAAATTCTTGCTGCTTCAAAACTGAATAATGATTGAGCTGGGGTTAAGCCGGCCATACATAAATCTTTGTTTTCCTGCGTCAACAAACTACTAAATATATTGCCAAAATCATGCTCATCATTACTTATATCTATCAGTTTAGAAATCATATTGACTGAACGGCTTGGAGGTATAGGTATTTCAATTGATGTAAGAAAAACTAGATATGCCATGGCAGTATTAATTACAGATACTTGCTTATCCTGCTTTGATAATACTTCAAATGATCTATCCATAATAGCAATGGATTTATTTGCTTGTTTACTAGTAGCAGCAATTCTGAATTGACATAGTCTTAACATAAAGTCAATAAACAAGTTTTCTTGGAAAATGTGTTGACCAGTCTCAAGTGCCATTGACGGAAACCAAAATACAGAGTCACCCAATGCTTGCCAAATCTCTCTATCCGCCGTCATAATGCCTTGGGTCAAAACAACAAGTGCTTTTTCAGACCTAGATATCAGTGCGTGAGTCAATATGGTGCCTACTTCAGACGGAGCAAGTGTTTTCCTGCTTAGAAGTTCTAATGCAATTGCTTCATGGACGGCATTGGCTTCAGCGAGGGCAAGCACATCTTTCCCCTGGTCGGCGAGTATTGGAGATACTCGATAGGTATCGTGCCCAACCCTCTCGATCCAGGGACCTACTAGCAAATCAAAATTTTCACCAGGTAGAGCGACGGGAGGCGGAAGTTCGGCTAATTTGAGAGCGGTTGTTCGAGTGAATTTTTCCGATATTAAGCTTAGCCTATAAGCGAGCAACCGCGCCCCGTCTGATGGGATTTCATCGGAAAGTCTACGACGAGTTGCTTCCCGCTCCGACACAAGGTCCGACTTATCAAGCAGCCAAGTCATTTCTTCAATGGGAGGCCAACCCTTGCTCTCAAGATTCTTGATACGAGCATGGACTAGCTGTGGATGCCCTTGTGTTGTTATAAGAATTGCATGACTCCATTGATGCAGTTTATGTCCATCTGTAACACCGTGAAGCCTTACAATTTCTGTAATATCCTTTGCAGTTAGATACGGGACAACTTGGTCGCACTCAGTTGGAAGCCAAAGCTTATTAAGAAAACCAGGAGGACATAAAGATGGCCCCGTCATAATGACATGCCCACCGGAATTCAGGACTGAAAAAGCAAGTGCAAGAAGTTCTTTCTCAAATTTTGTAAGTCCGCCGAAATCGATATCATCTAGAACAACTTGAGGAATTATCCCGAGCTTCCTAATTTCTATGGCAGCACGTTTGAAAAGGTCTGCAATATGTGTTGGCGTCCGCCCACGGAAACCTGCCCAAACCCAATCGCCACCGATTCGATCAGTTACTAATCGTGCTAGTGACGTCTTTCCTAACCCTGTGCTGCCACGCAGGATAATTGCACCATGATTCCGTAGGATTGACTCGTAATTGCCAACAACATCATCTCTCGACGTTGCCCCTCGAACTAATGGAAGAGGTTCTTCTAAAACTTGAAGTGGTTGATTTGTTGTGGCAACACTGGAAGCGTTAGCTAATGGGCTAAACCTGGTCAACATGCTTCTGAGTATAAACGCCTCACCCTTCGGCATCACCTCCATAGTTGCTTCATCAAAAGCCTGGCAGAAATCTGCATAGTTCAGACGCCTATCACCCGCGCCCCCAAGCATATCAGCAACTTTTCGCAGTAGGTATCCGAGAGCTTTTTTCGAGCTAAATGAGTCTACCCCTTTCTTATCCCCATGAGAAATAAGCCGTTCTTCTATACTAACTATAAGACCATCTATTAAATTTCTGCCGGTATCCCACTGTATTTTTGTTAATATCTGACTTCGGATTGCAGTATCATCAGAATCCCTCAAAAACTTTTTCAATGATTCATCCAAAGAGAGAGTTAACAAGAAATCTTTCAGGGGTTTAACATCATAATGGTTGTTCCTTCCGGCTAATTTCCAGTATTCTATCCCTTTCCCTACCTCAGCGAACTTTATGCCTTTCTCTTGGCCAGGCTCTGAAGTTGACAGAAATCTAAATATAATTAGTCTTTCTGGATTACTGTTCTTATGTCGCCAGTAGTTGTTTATGGCCTCTATCACGTCCTCACTACGAAGAGTTATTGACCCACTTCCAGCTGTATCCTTAACTTGAGTTACCGTAACAAGTTTTGGCTCGTGAATGTCGAAATCTTCCGCCGCTTCTAAAAAAAGCAACTCATCTTCTTTAAGCCGCATCCATGCCAAAATGCTCTGGTATGCTTGGTAAACATATCCACGTATTGATGAAGTCGCTTCACGAGTCTTGTCATGGTCTAATGACTGAATACCTTTATCCATTTGTCATCCCAAATATTAATCAGTACTTAACTACCCACCCCGCCGATTATCCTCAAACATCTCCACCGGCATCGCATACCTGAGCCGCCAGACCATCTTGATCGGCCGCTCGCTCTCGTAACTCACCCGGTCCACCGGCCCCAGATAAGTAAACGGCACCGTAACGCCGTTCCGTTTCTTCTTCCCACGGGCAAAAACCAGCACCGTATAGTCCCGCTCTTGATGGTGAATCAGGTTCTGCCCGTCGGCATGGTGCTGGGCGGTGTTGGCCTGGGATTCCCAGTGCATGAGCTCCCTGCTGATTGGGTAATCGGCATACATGGTGCTCGGTGAGGGGGAAAATCCGGGATACTCACTGTATTTCTATCGGCCCGCGTTGGATTCTGCCCATTAGTTCTGTGCAGCCAACCTGAGCCGCCAGACCACCTTGGCCGGCCGCTCGCTCTCCCCGGGAACGACAAAAGCCGCCTACGGCACCAACTGCCACACGCGGCTCATCACAATCCCGTTCGCGGACCTTCTCCATCACTCCCTCCAATCCCAATACAGACAGACAATAAAGCCCTTTATCTATCAACATTCATGCCAAAATTAAAACACAACAATGTTGAGAGGTTAAACGATGGTCAATCTACCGGTGTAACAAAATGTACTGTAACATTTTGTTACACCGGCGCCTGCAAAATCACGCCAATAGAGGCTTCACAGACCAACTGTAACAAAATGTTACAGTAGAGGCTTTTGAGGAGGGTTTCAGTGCCTGAAATGGGAAAACCGCCTGCAGCTCTAAGGGAGTTGACACAGGAGCAACTGGCAGAATTGGTTCACGTGACGTTTCAGCAGATCCAAACAGCATGAAGATGGAGCCGGCTGAACACCGGCAAATTGCAGGCGTCGTCAATCGCTGTCGGTGCGGTTGCGTGCGGAGTTTCGTGATCAAGTGCCTGACACAGGATGCGGAGTGACGGAATCCCGCCCAACACCAGGAACAAGGCTTACCAGCAATCTATATCTCGATCCGTATCCCCAGCTCAACGACGCGCTCGGGGGGTATTCTGAAGAAATCGGTCGCAGGCAGGGCGTTACGGGTCATGAACGAAAACAACTTCTCCCGCCAGAGCATCATTCCGGGGCGCCTCAGGGAAGGTATCAGAGTCTCCCTGGCGAGGTAGAACGTAGTGGTATCCAGATTAACCATTAGGCCGAATGATTCACATTCCCGTAATGCAACCGGCACATTGGGGTTTTGCATGAAGCCGTAGTTGACGATCACCTGGGAGAATCCCTGTTCCAGTCTGACAACTTCGAGCCTCTTCTCCGCTGATACCCGCGGGATTTCTCTGGTAACGACGCTGAGGAGTATAACCTGTTCATGTAGGACCTGGTTATGGGCAAGATGATGGCGTAATTGAGGTGGTGTCCCTGGAATCGGCTTGACTAGGAATACTCCCGTGCCTGGAACGCGCAGTGGCGGTTTTGCCGCAATCCGCTGCAGGAAGAGCTCGATAGGTTCCTTCGTTCCTTCGAGACGTTGGGCGAGGATTTCCCTACCGCGCCTCCAGGTCGTCATCATGGTGAAGACGATCCCCCCCGCTGCCAGGGGAAACCACCCTCCGTATTCGATTTTCAGCATGTTTGCTCCGATAAAGGAAATGTCCACCGTCAGGATCAGCTATGTGACCTGACCAGCTGTTACCGGATGCCACTTCCATCTACCTACTGCTTCAAATAAAGCAAGCCCCACCGTAATCACCATGGTGGTCGTAACAGCCACGCCATAGGCACCAGCGAGTCTGCTCGAAGAACCGAAGCCGAATACCAGGGCTATCGTCACGATCATGAGGAGCCAATTTACACTGGGAATGTAGATCTGCCCTATTTCTTCCCGTGAGGTCTGGATGATGTGGACATGCGGGCATTGACCGAGTTGAACGGCCTGTCGTGTTAGGGAAAATGCTCCGGAAATTACTGCCTGCGAGGCAATCACAGTCGCAACGGTGGCGAGTAGTACCAGGGGGTAGAGCGCCCATTCCGGTGCAAGACTGAAGAATGGTTGCAGTGATTGCTCGGGATGCAGCAAAATCAGGGCTGCCTGTCCGAAATAGTTGAGGAGGAGTGAGGGGAGTACCAGGGCGAACCAGGCAAGCCTGATGGGAAATCGCCCAAAATGTCCCATATCGGCATAAAGGGCCTCCCCACCGGTCACCACCAGGAATACTGCCCCGAGGACAACGAAGCCACGCCAGCCGTTGTGGATAAAGAAAGCGATACCATGTGCGGGATTGATGGCTGCGAGTATCTGCGGCGCACGGATAATCCAGCTTATTCCGAGGATAGCCAGGGTTGCGAACCAGAGGAGCATGACAGGGCCGAACACCGTGCCGATTCGCGATGAACCACGTTTCTGGAAGCGGAAAAGGAGAACCAAAACAGCTATCGTGATCGGCACCACGTACGGTTTCAGCCCCGGAGCAGCAATTTCCAACCCTTCTACGGCAGAGAGGACCGATATTGCCGGAGTAATAGCCCCGTCGCCATAGAGGAGCGCCGCGCCGAACAACCCGAAAAAGAGCAGCATCCGACCCTTTCGTGAACGGTCGCTCCACGGGGAGAGCAAAGCCAGAAGCGCGAGAATGCCCCCTTCGCCATGATTGTCGGCTCTCATCACGAAAAGCAGATATTTGAGCGAAATAATGACCATGAGTGCCCAGAAGATGAGCGATAGCACGCCAAGGACATTGTCTGGAGTCGGCGGGAAAGGATGCGACCCGTGAAAACATTCGCGCAAGGCATAAATCGGGCTCGTCCCGATATCACCGTAGACGACACCGAGGGCAGACAGACTCAGCAAAAGGATGCGGCGGTCTGTCCCTAGGGGTACGGCATCACTTGCAGTTGGTGGCAATGCCGCGATTTCTTCTTTTATACTGCGTCTCATTGTCTCGCCGTTGGACGTTATGCTCCTATTATCTTAATCCTAGATGTTCTCGCCCGCCACGCCTCAACATCGATAAACCTCTGGGTCAGCCTGCTTGATCTTTTGGAATTGTTCCGTACGAACTGGTTCGGGTTATAGCTTCTTAGCCACTGCTCTGGCAGCGGTCACCACAGGAAGGTATGTTAATTTGCCCCCCTCTCGCTATCTACAAATTCTCTATTACTTTTTTGAGTTTGATCTGTATTTCTTGGGTAATTGCCTGCAATTCCTCATTTTGTATCGATTGCATTGAGGCAAGCGGGTCCACGGCAGCGACTTCAATTTCCCCATCTTCCAGTTCCCGGATGATCACATTACATGGCAGCATTACGCCTATATGAGGTTCTGTTTGTAATGCCCTGTAGGCAAACGGAGGATTGCAGGCACCAAGTATGGTGTAGTTGGGGAAACCGACATTCAATTTCCTCTTCAATGTTTCCGTAACATCAATCTCTGTAAGGATCCCGAAACCTTCTTTCCTCAATTCTTCTATGACGTTCAACACGGCTTTATCGAAGGTCACATGCAGCTTTTTGCTGAAATAGTACGGCATGGTAGTCTCCTTTTGGTTATATGCCTGGAGGGCCGGTTTTCCCTCCACATAAGCCCCGGTGGCCTCGGCCATCTCCGCAACGAAGGCGTGTTCCTGCATTGTTTACTTGGGGAGATACTTCATAAGTTCCTTGAGTTTGTTCAATGCCATTCCTATTTCGCTAAGGTTATCCTCCAGTTTCTGCAAATCAATCGGATTCAACTGAGGTGCTAACTCTTGGATTATTGCAATCTGTTCCGACAACACCTCGTTTGTTCTACAGTTTTCCATATCCGAAACACCTCCTTTGTTCTGAAGTTTTCCTCTGACATACCAATCGAGAATTTATCGCTCACCTTAATTGACTAATCTAATAGGAGCAAAGTGCAGAAGATCTCCGTTCGAAGGGAGAAAACAACCTCACTCCCTTTCTTCATTCAACCAACGCTCATCAGGTACTGGTGACATGTTCTTCATGGCTCGCCAAGCAAGTAACGACGCGACAAGCAGTGGAAAAACACCCAGACCGATAAAGACAAGGTCACCTGGCATACGCAGCCACTCAATCATGCGAGGGATTTTCCCTTGCAGAAACCCCGCCCCCCGGGCATGCCAGTAACCATTGTTGAGGACGTCAATAAACTGGAGAACCCCGCCGGGGAAGAGGTTGGTCACGACCATCAAAGCCAGGCCGATGTTAAGCCCCCAAAAGGAAACTCTTACAAATCTTTCAGGACGGACCCATTGTTCATCAGTCAACACCTGCCGCAGGGCAAAAACTATCAGGGCAACGGCAAGCATACCAAACACCCCCATCATGGCCGCGTGCCCATGGTTTGGCGTGAGCATGGTGCCAACCTCGAAGTAGCTGATTATAGGGAGGTTTATGAGGAAGCCGAAGACGCCGGCGCCAACAAAATTCCAGAAACCGACGGCAATCAGAAAGTAGAAGGTCCATTTGTGCGGGATTGCGATGGGCTTGTTGCAGATATCGCATTTCCCTCTGGTCAGCTTGACGAAGTCCCATGCGTCCAGTGTTAAGAGGGTAAGCGGTACCACTTCCATGGCGGAGAAGACCGCTGCAAGTGCCATGGTGATGTTCGCTTGCCCGGTCCAGTACCAGTGGTGGCCGGTGCCGACAATGCCACTCCCCAGGTAGAGGATGGCATCCAGGTACACGACCCGGGCCGCCGTCCTGTGGGAAACAATGCCGAGTTTGTAGAAGATGAGGGCCACCATGACTGTCACGAAGACTTCAAAGAAACCCTCTACCCAGAGATGGATGATCCAGAACCGCCAGGTGTCGACAACCGAAAAATGACTGGTGCTGCCAAAGAACATGGCTGGGAGATAGAAGAGTGGAATGGCGATGGCAGCGTACAGGAACAGGGATGATATCTCGCTCTGTTCGCTGTCGCGCCTCGCAGGTGCTATCGCCCTGAACAGCAGAACGACCCATCCAGCCAGGCCTGCAGCCAGCATGATCTGCCAGGCGCGTCCCAGGTCCAGGTACTCCCACCCCTGGTGCCCGAACCAAAACCAGAATCTCCCGAGCAACTGGTTTATGCCGAGCATTTCCCCGGCAAGGCTTCCGGCAACGACCAGGACCAGCGCACAAAACAGCAGATTAATACCGCCTACCTGTCCTCTGGGGTCCTTCCCCCCCAGGGAGGGGGCCAGGAACAGGCCGCCGGCGACATAGGAGGTCGCGATCCAGAAGATTGCCAGCTGTAAGTGCCAGGTCCGGACAATATTGCTCGGAAGCAGCGTCGAGAGGTCTATGCCGAAGAAGCCGGTCGGATCTGCCCGGTAGTGCACCGTGGCCCCGCCTACCAGCGCCTGGAGCAGAAAGAGGAGCACTGCGACCAGAAAGTACTTGATGGTTGCCCGCTGGCTTTCGGTCGTAACACCGGGCAACATTTGAGGATGGACATGCTCCCCCTTCCCCTTCCACCCTAGGAAATCGAACTTGCCGCAGGCAAACAGGACGGCGGCGGTTCCTGCCAGGAGTGAGATCAGGGAGAGGGCGCTCCACAAGACCGCGTCGCTGGTCGGTGTATTGCCGACCACCGGGTCGTAGGGAAAGTTATTCGTGTAGGAATATGTCTGGCCGGGACGGTTGGCGACTGATGCCCAGGCGGTCCACGCAAAAAAAGCCGTGAGTTGCTCCAGCTCGACCGGATCTTTGATGTATTTTGCGGGAAGACCTGCATTCCCGGCTGGCAGGGAAAAATACTTTGTGAATTTCGTTATTTGCTGTCGGTACGAATCGGACTCAATCTGGGTGATGGGTAATGTTTCTGTTTGTGAATCATAACGGTTCTGTTTGAGCCATTGCGCTGTTTCCGTATTGACCAGATCGCGTTCGGCGATGGAAAGATCCTTTACGTTTCGATTGAATCGCTGCCGGGCAAGCATCGAACCGATATCGGCGGAAAGATCGTGGAGATACTCGGCTGAAAAGTCCGGCCCGAGGTAGGCACCATGCCCCCAGACCGTGCCGTTTTCCATCAGACCGTACTTGAGAAACACCTGTTGGCCGGCAAGTATGTCATCTCGGCTGAAGACCGTCTCACCGGCGGGCCCAATAACTTTGCCCGGGATTGGCGGGGCGTCCTGATAACTTCTGACCGCAAGCCAGATCAGAATCGTGAAGCCCATGATCATGACTATAAGAAGGCTGTTTCTCCACCACGAAGAGAGCGTTTCATTTGGCAGTATCTTCTCGCTCATTCAGCCCTCTCGTACCACTTAATATCTGAAAATCATTTACTTTTTGGAGTTGAGACACCTCTATTACTTGTACCATCTGCTACGTAATTATCAATACAACTGACCTTACCCGATAATTACTTCATAGAACTGGGGAGATGCACTGCCGTCGAACAAATTCCTACTACTGTGTTTTGTTCTGACACGGTCGTCTCCTTTTGGTTTTGGGTGCCGTCTTTCACATGCACCACTTGATTGTTGCCGATAAATGACCGTTGACGGTTCGTAGTATGATGCACGGTTAAAGGATAGCCCGCTAATTACGAAGGGATATGAGGATATGTCCGAATTTGCACTAGGACAGTTAGGTCGTTGGCAGTGTCTGTTTGTCTTATTCGCTACCGTTTTCCACCGAGGTACCCTCGTAAGAAACACCTATGGTATTAACGGCCATCTTTTCATGCATGACGAATAGTATCCGGGGGTATACTTACTAAAAGGCATGAAAAACAGAGGGGGTGAATCCATGGGAAACTTCAGACACATTCTCGTCATCAGCAGGATGATCCCGCACAGCCGGGAAACCATTAATTTCGGAATCTCCCTTGCCCGCAAGTATGATGCAAAACTCATAGTCCTGCATCTTGTCTCCAATCCGGTCGATCTGATGGCCGTCAACGCACCGGGCCTGTTTCCCGATGAGGAGTACAAGAAATACAATAACAGTCTGCAGGAAGCTAAAGAGCAGTTGGATAAGGTAGTCAAGCAGGAAACCCGTGACGGTTTTCCTATAAAGGAGCTGACCAGCGATCGTGATCCGTTGAAGGAGATCGTGAAAGTGGTCAAAGAAGAGAAGATAGATCTTATCGTCGTAAGCGCCCATGAGGAGGGACGCATTGAGCATGCACTCTTTGGGGGAGAGAACGATGCCATAATCCGCAAGATGCCCTGTTCAATCTTGCTGGTGAAAAATTAATCAGGAAAACGATCAGACGGGGTGAGTTTCGGTTCTCACCCAACATTATACGTAAATCTGCCTGGGCAACCTTGTGGTTGGCAAGGCCTTGGCTTGGGAACTGATCCAGACTTTTCTCGCCGCCCGTTTCAGCGGTGCTGAACGTCATCGTCGCCGTCTGGGCAAGATATCAGCCCTGGAAAGGGAGGTACAGTAATGCAAATCGGCATGATCGGATTGGGGCGCATGGGTGCTGATATGGTGCGCCGTCTGCTGCAAAAAGGCCATGAATGCGTCGTGTTTGACATGAAAACCGAAGCCGTGGATACGCTTGAACACGAGGGTGCCCTGGGATCACAGTCGACTGAGGATTTTGTCGCCAAACTGGTAAAGCCGCGGGTGGTCTGGATGATGGTGCCGGCCGCTGTCACGGATACGATGATTGCCACGCTCACGCCGCTGCTGGAGCCGGACGACATTGTTATTGACGGCGGCAACTCCTATTACCTGGATGACATACGCCGATCTGTAGAGTTGCAGGCTCGCGGCATCCGCTACCTCGATGTCGGGACCAGCGGCGGGGTCTGGGGTGCAGAACGGGGCTACTGTCTCATGATCGGCGGGGAAGTAACTGCCGTTAAGCGGCTCGATCCGATTTTCGCCGCACTGGCCCCCGGCATCGCTGCTGCCCCACGCACAGCTGGCAGGGAAAAGGAGAGTGGCTCGGCCGAACAGGGTTATCTCCATTGCGGGCCCAGCGGCGCCGGCCATTTCGTCAAAATGGTGCACAACGGCATCGAATACGGGCTGATGGCTGCCTATGCCGAGGGGCTCAACATTCTCCACCATGCCAATGTCGGAAAACATAAGCGGGAAGTGGACGCCGAGACGACACCGTTGCGTTATCCGGAGCACTATCAGTATGACTTCAACCTGCCTGACATTACGGAGGTCTGGCGGCGGGGAAGCGTCATCGCTTCATGGCTGCTCGACCTTGCTGCAAATGAACTGCTGGCAAATCCCGGTTTAGAAAACTTCAAAGGACGGGTATCCGATTCGGGCGAAGGGCGCTGGACGGCCATCGCAGCCATTGATGAGGGTGTTCCTGCCCATGTGCTCAGTGCGGCACTGTACGAACGGTTCAGTTCCCGTGGCGAGGCGGATTTTGCCGACCGGGTCCTGTCGGCAATGCGTTACGGGTTTGGCGGCCATAGAGAGAAAACCGCTGATGAAAAAGGGAAATGATGATGAAGTCGTAAATCTACTTCCAAATGAGGCGTAATGCCATGAACAATCAACAATCTGAACCTGTTGTGATGATAATCTTCGGTGCAGGGGGGGACCTGACCTGGCGCAAACTGATTCCCGCACTCTTCAATCTCTTTCTCGACCATCATCTGCCTCGGCAATTTGCCGTCATCGGCATAGACCAAAAGGAGAGTTCTGAAGAGGAGTTCCGTTTGCGGTTGCGAGATGGAGTCGATGAGTTTTCCCGGCGAGGTAAGTCTGAAGATCATGCCTGGCATGAATTTGCAGACAACATTTCCCTCATTTGCGGGGACCTCGTCGGACAGGAAACCGGGGTTGAGCTCAAGAGGCGATTGGCTGAGCTGGACCTTACGTGGCAGGCGGCCTCAGATCATATCTTTTATTTCGCCATTCCGCCAACCCTGGTAGGTGCCGTGGCTCGTCAACTGGAACAGCTTGAGCTCTGCAAGGAGTGCCAGCGGGATCGAATTGTTGTGGAAAAGCCATTTGGCCGTGACCTGCAGACGGCCCGTGATCTGAACCAGCACCTCACCGGCATGTTCGCCGAATCCCAGATCTACCGTATCGACCACTACCTTGGCAAGGAAACGGTTCAGAACATCCTCGCCTTCCGCTTTGCCAACGCCCTCTTTGAGCCGCTCTGGAACCGCCGCTATATAGATTACGTCCAGATTACCGTAGCAGAAACGGTGGGGGTTGGGCATCGTGGTGGTTATTATGACCATGCCGGTGCTCTGCGCGACATGGTCCAGAACCACCTCCTTCAGATCCTCTGCCTGATCGCCATGGAACCGCCGGTCTCTTTTGACGCCAACGAGGTCCGCAACAAGAAGGTGGACGTGCTGCGGGCTATCCGCCCTATTCTCCCGGAGAACGTGCACCACGTAGCGGTACGCGGCCAATACGGCATGGGTTCGATCGACGGCAAGCCGGTTTCCGCCTACCGCGACGAGCCGGATGTCGCTGTTGATTCCCCCATCGAAACTTTTGCCGCACTCAAGCTCGTCATCGACAACTGGCGCTGGGAGGGAGTGCCATTTTACCTGCGCACGGGAAAGTGCCTGCACGACAAAGTCTCAGAGGTCGCGATCCTTTTCCGTCCAGCCCCCCATCATCCATTTCCCTCCTCCGCAGTGGAAAGCTGGCAGCCCAATCGTCTCGTGATTCGCATCCAGCCGGAAGAGGGAATCGTATCCCGGATACAGGCAAAGCAACCGGGGACGCAGATGTTATTGGGGCCGGTGGATATGCAGTTCCTCTACCGTGATGCGTTCAAAGCCTCGCCCCCTGAAGCTTACGAGACGCTTCTCCTCGATATAATGCGCGGCGATGCCACGTTGTTCATGCGTGCCGACCAGGTTGAAAGCGCCTGGTCCATCGTTACGCCAATCATTGAAGCCTGGGATTCTGTGCCAACAGCTGACTTCCCCAATTACCAGCCTGGAAGCTGGGGACCGGAAGCTGCCGACGTGCTGATAGCACGGGATGGTCATAGCTGGCTGCAACCTACTATCAAAAGAGAAGAATTGGTGGTGGAAGTGCCATGATCAGGATTTGCCACGATCTGGAGGCTTTGAGCCTCGCGGCGGCCGAACTGTTTGCTACTGAGGCATGTCGGGCAGTCCAGACCCAAGGCAGATTCACCGTCGCTCTCTCCGGGGGGAGCACACCGCGGCGTGCCTATGAACTTCTGGCCCGCGAACCCTTCCGTAAAAAGATTCCATGGCAAAATACGCATATTTTTTGGGGAGACGAACGTTGTGTTCCTGCAGACGATCCACGGAACAATGCCCTCATGGCTCGCCAGACGCTGCTTGACCATGTTCCTGTACCTCCGGAACAGATCCATCCCATGGCCTGCAACAGCTCACCCTTGGAAGCTGCAGCGGCGTATGAAACGCTTCTGCGGACTGTTTTTACCGCAGGTTCCCTCCGATTCGATCTGGTTTTGCTGGGGCTTGGGGAGAACGGCCACACGGCATCACTTTTTCCCGGCACTTCCGTTCTGGAAGAGCAGCAACGCTGGGTTGGCGAAGTTTTTGTCGCCGATGAACGGCTGCACCGGCTTACCCTGACTGCAGCAGCCATCAATCAAGCAGCACTGGTTGTTTTCCTGGTCTCGGGTTCCGGCAAAGCGCTAATCTTGCGGAACGTATGGAAAGAAGCTCAGGACCCGCGCAGCATTCCTGCCCGGTCGATCAAGCCGGTAGACGGCAGATTGCTGTGGCTGGTGGACCGGGATGCCGCCCGTCAGTGAGCGCCCGTTATGGGTCACCCTTTCAGCGGGTCAGTTCCAGTACCGCCTTGTCCTGCCGCTTTCCCAACTGCGGAGTGTCATAGTCCAGCAAAGCCTCGCCTCTAATTATTCCCCGGCTCTCCAGTATGCCGGTGATGGAAACTGCAAGACCGTTCTTGAGCGGCGATGACAACGATACCTTCCCGTCCAGCATCGATCCGGTCAGCGGCAGCTTCGCTCCCGGTTTGGTGAAGAACATGGTGCCGGTGACCTCCGTCCCCTTCTGTGTCAGGGAAACCTCCAGATCCGAAAGGGATTTGCCGGTCGCGGGGAGCGTGATCGTTCCTTTCCAGGTACCGGAAATGTCATCTTTCTTCGTACACCCCCCTACCAACAGACATCCTGCAACGATAATCAACAGCATGTTGAAGCAGTACCGCATGGTCCCTCCTGTCTTCATTGAATGACTCGGATCGTCGCACTGCTGCTTCCGTCTCGCAGCAGCACAAAGAGGACCGGGTTGTCCCGGTCCTCTCACAAACCAACATGTCGGCCCTTGCCGGATCAGTTCCCCTGGCCGGCCGGCATGACCATAAAGGGACGCATCATGTCGTTCTCCTCGTGGGAGAGGATATGGCAGTGCCACATGTAGGTGCCGATCTTGGTGAACCTGGCCCGGATCTTCACGTAGCCCGGATTCACCACGTCGGTAAACGGCCCGAACGGAGTGCCGGCCGGCGGCACCATCACCATGTCCTTCCAGACCTTTTGCTCATTGTTCGCGACACGGTAGACCGAGTTGTCCGGCGCGGAACCGGCGGCATTACCAGGGGTCGCGTTGGGCACAAAGACGGCGGCGCTGCTTACGAGGGGCATCGATACCCCGTCGGCGCGGGTATAACTCCCGGCGGCTGAGTTATCTATGTACCCCTTCTCCACCACCTCGAATTTCACCAGATGGAGGTGCATCGGGTGGACGTCAGGGGTTGTGTTGATCATCACCCACTCCTCCACGTCGTTCACCTGCGGCTTTTCGGAGATCGGATCGCTGAAGAGCCTATTGTTCAACAGGAGCTGCGTGCGAAAAGCGACCACGCCGGTTGTCGGGTCGAGGAAGGAAAACACCGGGTCTTTCCGTTCCTGGAAGTCAAGGTAACGGGGACCGGCGGACCGAGTGGGGGTCAGCGCCGGATAGTCACCGTAGGGAACCATGACGGTCCGTAGCGAAGTGGCGGGGCCAGCGGCGGCCAGAAGCGGCGACGGTGTCCCGGCGGAGCTGGCCACCTTGAACAGCATGATCTTGCCGGTGGTCTTGGGGTCGAGGGTGGTGGGATCTTCATTGGCCGGGCCAAAGGCGCCACCAAAGGGAGCCGGACAGTCGTTGCGGACGACGATGTTGCGACCTTTGAAGACCGGGTGGCCGAAGTCGATGACGATGTCGGCTCTTGCTCCGGGCGGGATGAGGAGCCCACCTTGTGCCGGGCCGGTGGCAACGTCCACGGCATGGTCCGCATATCCCTGCTCGGCGGCGATCTGCACAACCGGCCAGGTCAGGCCTGGTGCAGCTGCGGTAGCGACCGCCGGGGTTATGACCTGGCCGGTGTCGTAATCCTGGAGCCAGAGGTTGTAGACGCGGGAATCCGAGCCGTTGAGGATGCGGAAGCGGTAGGCCTGGGTCTTGACGCTCTTGAACGGCCACGCCTTGCCGTTCACGGTGATGACATTGCCGAACATCTCCGGACGGAGGGAAGCTTCGGCGTTGCCGCTGCTGTCGTGCAGCACGTTGAAGGTGTAAGCGCCCAAATTGGTGAAATTCGGGAAGACCAGGGCGCCATCCTCGGTAAAGTCCTTGTCCTGGATTACCATTGGCAAGTCGAATTCATCCGACTGGAGAGTCGGGACGACAGGGTTGGCATAACGCCCCTTGGGGAGATTGGCCAGGGCACCAGCCCCTTCCACCACCGGATCCTTGATCAGGTAGAAGGCGGCGACACCGGCGTAGGCGTTCAGCCGGGTTACCCCCATGGAATGGTCGTGATACCAGAGTGTACAGGCCTCCTGGGTGTTGGGGTAGAGGTACGGGTCGAGACGATTGGTGGCCGGCCGGCCCGAAAACCCGCGGATCGGGTCAACCGGCGCGGCCCACTTTGCCTGCACTGCTGGGTCGTTGGCAACCCACGCCTCGGGATGACCGTCGGATTCCGGGCCTACTTCTCCTCCATGCAGATGAGAGACAAAGCGGCATTCCGGCTCGCCCATCATGGTGCCGTCGATGGTCGGATCGATCTGCAACAGGTGTTTGGTCAGGTACGGCCCTGTCCCCTTTGCACCGTTCACCTCGTCCCGCAGTTCGTTAAAGTAGTTGAACGTAAGCGGCGTCCCCTTGGTCGCTTCGACTGTGGCGCCGTAGACGCCGAGGAAAGCGCCGTTGATATCGAAGCCCCAAGTCTTGGTAACAATCGGCTTACCGGTGACGGAGTCGATAATCTGGCTGCCGTCGACGTTCCGCAGACCGAAGTCCCATGTCCCTTGCCGGACGGTGACGTTATACGTGCTCGGCGTGGTGGCATCCTTTGGCGCGATGGGGATTTCCACGAAGGCACTGCCGAACTGCTGCAGCCTGAACGGGGTCAGCGGCGCCCGTTGGCTTGCCGCCGGCTGCTGGACGATCGTCGTTGTCTTGTCATTGCTGCAACCCTGCACTGCCAGCGCCGCCATCAGCAATGCACCGGCACCCCATTTCCCGAAACTCTCCATAATGACACCTCCCTGTTCCCTAATTTTTCATTGGCTTACGGTTTCAGCTGCATTTCTCCTGAACAGGAGAAGGAACACGAAGTTCTCAGTCCTTACATGGGGATACTGAGATCTGAACTTAGCCCCCAGGGCATTACACCATCCTGACAGAACACCCACACATTCGGGCCATCGGGTCGAAATTCGAGGTCGGTTATAACATCACCTCCTTACAACAGATTGTTCTCAATGACAAACCTAGTCAGCTCCGCGTTGTTCTTCATATTCATCTTTCGAAGAATGTGGGCGCGGTAGGTACTTATGGTCTTGACGCTCAGCGCAAGCTCGGCGGCAATCTTCCCCACCGTCTTTCCAGAGGCTATCAGGCTCAACACCTGGTATTCACGGTTGGAGAGACTCTGGAGCAGGTCCTTCTGGTCGGGATCGGTGAGGCCGCTGACGAGCGATTCCGCCAAGGCGGAACTGACATATTTTTTCCCCAGCGATATTTTCTGCAATGCGTCGAGCAACTCCTTGGATGGGCTCCCTTTGGTCAGATAGCCGGATGCTCCGGATTTGTAGGCGCGAAGGGCATACTGTTCCTCGGGGTGAGTACTCAAGACGAGAACGGGCAGTTTGGGCTTGAGATTTTTTATCTCCACGAGAACATCCAGACCATTCCTGCCGGGCATGGAAATATCGAGGATAACCATGTCATAGTCACTGCTCTGGATCTTGCTCAACAACTCCTGGCTGTTAACCGCTTCATCGACAACGTCCATGTCGACGGTCATCCCGATAACCTGCTTGAGCCCTTCCCGGAAAATGGCGTGATCATCGGCTACTAGTATCCTTGTGGGCATACCGATCCTCCTTCCCTTGTTACTGGTAATCGTGCAAACAGTGCGGTTCCATGCTGCGGTGAACCGCAGATTCTCAGTTTGCCACCGCATGCCGCGGCCCGCTCCCTCATCCCTGCGATACCCAGGGAATGATGGTCTCTCTTCTCTCGTTCGGTAATCCCACGCCCATTGTCACTCACCGACAGGATCAGCCATCCTTTTCTTTCCACAAGGTCCACCTGGACACGAGTGGCATCGGAGTGGTGAAGGACGTTGTTCAGCGCGTCCTGAAGAATCCGATACATCGCCGTTGATATATCGTGATCCACCTTCTTCTTTGCCAGGAGGATTATGACCTTACAGGATATTCCCGACCTCCGCTGGAATTCCTGGACATGCCACTGTACGGCATCGGCTAACCCCAACTGATCAAGCATTACCGGCCGAAGTTCCGACGAAATCCGTTGTACGGTCGAGATCGAAGAGGATATCATCCGTTCCATTGCCTCTGCCCGCGCAACAAGCTGCTGGTGGTCGCGATATTCCAGCGTCAAGAGAGACACGTTCAGCTGGAGGGACGCCAGCATCTGGCCCAGGTCTTCGTGGATTTCCCGGGCGATGACTGTCCGCTCTTCCTCCCGGGCGGCCATGAGATGCGCCGAGAGTTTCCGTTGCTGATTATGCCGGAAGTTTTCCTGCGCCCGCTCCCGGTTTGAACGGGCCAACTCTCCGGACAACTCCTGCACGAGCTGTTTCGAATCGCCCATTGGTGCTTGAGTCTGTTTCCCCGACCCGTTCCAGTCGGTAATATCGATCATTGCGATATGGCATTCGTCACCCGATCTGCTGGTGACTCCCTCGAAACGAATAACGGACTGCTTACCCCCTATCGTAAGTTCAATATTGCAGCCGGCTTTCTGCCCTTTCCCTCGCACGTTTCCCCAGAATTCCGTAAAAACAGTACGCGCAGCATCGGGTAGGAACTGCTCCAACCTCACGCCAAGAAGTTCGGATCGTTGCATCCCCATGATTTCGGAGCAGGCTTGATTGACGATACGAACAACCCCGTCCCGTCCAAGGACAACGCCCCCTACCGGTGAGAGATCAAACGGATCACTGCTCTCGTACAGTGACTCCTCACTCCCGGTCACTGACGCCGACACCATCG
>CAYSJJ010000061.1:0-2986 GCA_964431365.1 uncultured Geobacter sp.
GATCGGCACCTCGGCCTCCGGCGGCAGGTCACGGCGGACCTGATCGACCTTGGAGCTGATCTCGGCCAGCGCCTTGGTGGAGTCGTAGTTGAGCTTCAGGCGCACCTTGATGGTGGAGAGCCCGAGCGTGCTCTGCGACTCCATGTACTCGATGCCGTCGGCCGCTGCAATGGCCCGCTCCAGCGGCGTGGTGACGAAGCCGCGCACCAGGTCCGCGCTGGCGCCGGTATAGACGGTGGTGACGGTCACGGCCGCGTTCTCGCTGCGCGGGTACTGGCGTACATTGAGGGTGCGGATCGCCTGCAGACCGGCAATGACGATAATCAGGTTGACCACCACGGCCAAAACGGGGCGACGGATGAAGAGATCGGTGATGTTCATAATCTAAGGGCCTATTCGCTAGCTGATGCCATCCTGATTCTCCCGTAAATCTCCGACTGCCGGATCGCGGCCGTCAGTTGTTCTCGGGCTTGGGCGCCTGTTGAAAGGGGGGCGCCAGCTTGTTGTCCACCACCACGGCCTGTCCGTTACGCAACTTGAAGACGCCGGTACTGACGATGGTCTCTCCCTCCTTGAGGCCGCTGGCCACGGCGACGAAATCGCCGCGCTTGGAGCCGAGGCGGACGAACTGCTGGCGAAGGGACAAGCCCCCCTTGCCACCCTTGGCTGCCTTCCGCTCCTCCACAACGAAGACCGAATCGCTGTAAGGCGCGTATAGTACGGAGGTGGCGGGAATAACGAGCAGCCGCTGACGGACAGGGAGCCCGACCGTCACGTTGACGAACATGCCGGGGCGCAGCTTTTCGGCGCGATTGGAGACCGTTGCCTCCACCTTGATGCTGCGGGTATCTGCGTCGACCAGGGGGCTTATGGCGGTGATACGCCCCTCAAGCGTCTCCCCGGGCAGGGCATCGCTCGTCAACCGGGCCGGCAGGCCCGGGCGGACCAGGCTGAACTGCTGCTGCGGCAGGGTGAAGTCGACAAAAATCGGGTCCAGGGATTGGAGCGAGACAATGGGATCCCCCTCGCGGAGTATCTGGCCGAGATTTACCAGGCGGATACCGAGCCGGCCGCCGAAGGGGGCGCGGATCGTCTTCTTGGCTATTGTGGCCCGGATGCTGTCAGCCAGGGCCTGCGCCTGCTCAGCGCTAGCCACTACGGTGTCGTGGTCTGACTGGGAGATGATTCCGTCCCTGAACAGCTGGTCGGCCCGCTTCAGATTGGCGCGGGAGAGGTTCACCTGGGCCACGGCGCCGGGGAGTTGCGCCTCTTCGGAGGTGGTATCCTGACGGAGCAGCAGGTCCCCCCTGTTCACGGTACTCCCCGGCTCGAAGGCGATCCTGACCACCTTGCCCGGCAGTTCTGCGGCAATGGTAACCCCTTGCACGGCGTTCAGCGTACCGACCGCGGTCAAGGCGGTGTCCCACGTTTCAGATTTGACCGCTGCCGTGGTCACGGTCTCCGCTGGCGGCACGAACTTCTTCCCCTGAGCGATCATTGCCCCTATCTGCAAGACCTTGACGCCGCTCAGGATCCCCACAAGGACAAGCAAACCGACGACGGTGAACAGTATCCGTTTCTTCATGGTGCGCATAACTCCGGTAACGATCCAGGTGACGGTCTTTCGGGTCGCCGTCACGGATGGTACAGTGATGCATTCATAATGGTTATAGCACCCGCAGAGCTTGGCGCAAGTCGATTAGCCCGTATGGCACTGATGGATTCGATCTGAGGGAGTACTTCAGGGGAGAGGCCAGATTGGCGGGGCATGACCGCTATACCGGCGCAGCAGGCTTCCGCGACTGTTATCGCATTGTTCCACTGTTGAACAACATCATTTCTGAGCGAATTTGAATAATATCGGGTTGTTGGATGGTATCAACATAAGCATATGTTCAACATCTTATCAGCCCGGCCAGCTCCGCGCCAATATTGCTACCACATTTCAACATGTTAGCACTGGACTCCATTTTGCTAGGCTTCAAGCGAGAATCCTGATGGAGGGAGTGTAATGCGTCCAACACGATCGCAGATCCGATTTCAGATGCTCCTGGCAGTTGCTCTAAAACTGGCCATCACCACAACACTTGCGACAGCTGCCGCGGCGCCGTTTCACGACGGATCGACCGGGCACTGCGACGGATGCCACGTTAAGCGTGTCGGGATGGAGGGGGATAGCAGCACAACCTTCCCCCCGCCCGGTTCCTCCGGCTTCATGCTGAAAGGGTCCGACGCGAGTTCCACCTGCCTCCTGTGTCATGAAGCGCCGATTGGGGTGAGGCAGCCGCAGGATAACTACGTGGCGACAAATGGTTCTCAACTCGCCCCGGGAATACCGCCAATTCAGTTATCCCCGGGAGGGGACTTCGGTTGGCTGAAAAAGAATTACCGCTGGTCTGCTGCGGATAAAACGGGCGGACACGTGGAAGTGGAAAGCCCCGGAGAGCGGCACGGCCACAATATCATTGCCAAGGATTTCGGCTACGTCGCCGACAGTCGGAACGTGGTGGCCCCCGGCGGCACATTCAGGTCGCAGGAGCTTTCCTGCACGAGCTGTCACGATCCGCACGGTAATTACAAACGATTCCCCCAGGGGGTAGTCCTTGCCCCGAACACCAAGGCCATCGGCTCTGGCTCCTACACCAACAGTCCCGTCCCGACGGACGACAATCCGGTGGGAACATATCGGCTTCTGGCCGGAAAAGGATATGCACCGAAAGGTACGAGCACCGACTTCAAAAACGATCCACCCGCCGCCGTTGCTCCGCCGACCTACAACCGAAGGGAAAGCTTCACCGATACCCGGGTGGCGTATGGACGAGGTATGTCGGAATGGTGCAGGAATTGTCATCCCAGGATTCACGGCAGCGGCGACGTCAGTGTGCTTCAACACCCCTCCGGCGAAGGTGCCCGCTTTTCGCTGGACGTGGCAATGAATTACAGTGCGTATGTCGCTTCCGGAAACCAGAACGGATCTGCGGCAACC
>CAYSJJ010000061.1:2996-24919 GCA_964431365.1 uncultured Geobacter sp.
CCGTTTGAAATGGGCACAGACGATTACTCTCAGTTGAAGGAGACCGCCAACAGCAACGGCGCAGATACGCGGGGACCCAACGGCGATGCCCAAGTCATGTGCCTCTCCTGTCATCGCGCCCACGCATCGGGCTGGGACGGTATGACGCGCTGGAACATGACGTCGGAGTTCATCGTTGCCAACGGCAAGTTCCCCGGCGATGACGATTTCGCTTCCGCGCCGTTTGCACAGGGAAGAACGGCCCAGGAGATACGAAAGACGTTCTGTGACCGCCCCGCCTCCAGATTTGCCGGGTATCAGCGCAGCCTCTGCAACAAGTGTCACGTCAGGGACTAGCGGATACGAAGCTCCTGCGCGGTTGGTCGGGCTGACGTCCTCGCCCTTCAGGGCGAAGGGGGTACGGCCAGCCACCGGGTCCCCAGATACCCGAGGGCGATGCTCCGGGTGGACGGATCGATGCTCAGATTCTGGATGATGCTTGCCACCGAATTGTTCTGGACGCCATCGTCGAGGAAGTCAGCCGTATCGTAGAGTAGTTGCTGCACGTGCAGGGCGTTATGCACGTACGCTCCCTTCTCGCTCCGGAAGAGCTTCAGGTTGAAGGCAGCCCCCATCACATTAGCGTTCCCCCAGTTAGTGACCTTGGCAGTGTAGGTACCGTCCGTGAAGAAGTAGGGAAATTTGTCCCCCCGGAAGTAGATCCCTCGCTTGGTTCTGAACAGCTCCTCAATGACCGCCAATGCCGCCAGGAAGCGTTGCCTCTTGGCCTCCAGCTTACCGCCGGTATCGAGGGCTATAGAGGCCCCGAGCCCATGGCAATCGGCACAGCGGGCAGAGGTAATGCGCTGGATGACGCCGTTCGAAGCGGTCGACACCGGACTGAAACGGTGCTTATCGGGTGAGTACGTCATGTGGCACTGGACGCAGGGACCGTCCGAGGCGTCCAGGCCGGTATGACTGGCCGCATTGCCATAGGACCGACCGGAGAATTCATAGCCGATGGTCATCACCCGCTCTGCCGCGGTGGTGCCGAAGCCGGGAAACAAGATACCGGCAGCGGCCGTGCCATGTGGGTCGATGAAGTCGACGCTGCTCCAGTTGAAGCCCGCCGGGAGCTTCTTGAGGTTGTTCCCCGCAGTAGTGCCCGAGTGGCACGGAAGGCATAGGTTGGAATCCCCCTCATCGTTGAAAGTCTTTTGGATTCTGCTCTTCCCGCCGGCCGAGGAGTAGCTGTACCAGGCCTGGGCATTGACGCCAGTCAGATAATTCCCCACCACGCGCCTGCTAGAGGCGTCGTCGAAGGTCTGGGAGGGATCGATGGCACTGACGTGACAGGCGTTGCAGGCCAGAACCTCCTTGGTCTTATCAGAGGGACCTCCCCAAGCGGCAATGTTCCGGAAGGCACTCAGGCCATCCCCCACGGCGTCGGTCACATAATTCACGTAGCCGGTGGTGGTGTGGCAGCGGACACAGTCCCGGGCGGCAAAAGAGGTCGCCGGGGAGGCGGGAACCGGCGTCCCCATGGCCTTGAAGTTCTGCGCCGTCCACGCTGGAGAGCTGACCGAGCCCTTGCCCGTATCTCCCCACTGTAGACGGACGTTACGGTTAATGGTGTCCCCATGTCTAGTATGACAGGCAGGGCAGGAGATGTTTGTAGTGACATACGCAGCCGGATAGGTCGCCGTTGTGATGTCGTTGAAATGGGGAGGCTGCCGGACGGAGCCATGGCAGTCGAGGCAGGCAAGCGTCCCTCCCCAGGTGGCTGAACCGTCGAAATGACAGCTGATGTTGCTGCAGGTGCCGCCCGAAGGTGCAAAGGCGTAGTTCAACATCCCCCCTATCCCGGGAGCAACGTCAAATGCGCCGTTGATGTGTTTACCCGGAGAGATAATGGTCGCGCCGTTCAGGGTGGTCAATGAATGGCATTGCGGGCAACCGAAGGCACCGTGGGCCTGGTGGGAGTTTTTCTTCGGTGTACCGTTCGCATACGACGGGGGATAACTGTGGCAGGCGGTGCAGGAGAGAGCCGCCCCTCCCCAGGCCGGCGTGGTGAACGGGGTGACGACGCCGCTGGCAACTGAGGTACCATCCGAATGGCAATAGAAGGTAGAGCACGTTCCGAACAGGTTAGTCTGACTCTTGGGGAAATAGTCGGTCACCGGGCCGTCGTACGTTCCCGCAGGAGTGGCGGCGGGATAGCGCGGCCTCACGACCAGGGGCCTGCCGGCGCTGGTGGCGTGGCCGAAGCTGGTGTGGTCCTTGTGGCAGGCCTGACAGTTCCCAACCCCGGGAAAAAATAGCTCGTGCCTCGCATGGCTCCCTGCCGCGCCCCCCTCCCCTCCCGTTGGGGGAGCGCCGTGACAGATGCCGCAACCGGCCGGATAGGCGGGGACGGGATCTCCCCAGGTCGGCGTGTCCCTCTCGAAATGGCAGTTCACATTGGTGCAAGTGCCGAGCTGTGGCGTCGCGGTCTGGGGGAAGGCCGAGGTGGAATTGCGGTACAGGGCCGGAAGATTCGACCGGTTGATATTGGACGTCAGCTTGATCAGGCCGTCACGGTGGTGGGAGGTATAGGCGCTGCTGTCCGGGTGGCATTTGGCGCACGCCTGGATGGCCAGCGGCGAACCGACGTGGGGCCGGTGGTTGCCCCGGAAACCGCCGGTCACCGGGTTACGGGAGGCATCGTCAAGCGGGCGGTAATCGACCGGGTTGCTCGTACCGTGACATCCATTGCAGCCGATTCCGGCCGCCGCGCTTGCGCAGGAGAGAACCAGGATAACCAGCGCGGCCGCCACGGAACGGATCGTCTGAAGTGCCTTCGCCATAATCCCCTCAAACAGAAGCGATTTAGTGTAGTCTGACGCTCCGAACCATGGGCGTGTCTATCTGTTCTCCGGCCCTTCGGGCTTCCTGGTGTCGTCACCCTTCAGCTCGTCGAGGCGCTTGATACCCTGGCCGGGTCGGGGCGGCACCTTCGCCTTGGGCACCGGTATCCGCTTGAACTTCTGCTCCCCTCCGAGGACGAACGTCACTCCGACCCCTGCCTCGAAATCGGACTTGAACCCATCCCGGTAGACCAGTGTCTGGCGAAGATCGGTACCCAGGGCCAGCCATTCGGCCAGATAGTATCGTAACGTTATGCCGTAGGAGACGAGCGGATGGGCCTCATTGCCCCCCGGCTCGGAAACGAACATCCCGCCGCCGCCGACCGCCACGTAGGGAACGATTCGTTTCCGGGGGAAAAAGGGATAGAGGGCGCTGACCCGTGCCAGATAGACATCGGCCCTCTCCTTCGCACCCTCCTTGCTGCGGGTGGAGACATAGGCGAACTCCCCCTCCAGCTCAAGACTGTCCCCCACATCGTTGCCGATGAACGAATAGGCGGCACTAATGCCGGCTTGGGGTGCCGAATCCAGCTTTAAGGCGCTGTCGAACCAGTGGAACCGGGCCGTTGGGGTGAGCTGCCACGCATCGTCGGCGAACGATTGGCAACAGCTCAGCGCTGAGATGATGATTGCCAGCAGGAGAACGTGATGGAGCCGCATGTTATGAACCTTCCCTGATGAAAAATTCTTGTGGCCATAACATACCCGTTCCCCTGCGCAATGCAAAGCTCCATTTGCCAGAACTCAGGTTATGCGAAACCCCGCCTCGTACGAGGCGGGGTCGAATGGCACGCCCTGCCGATTACGGCGAAGAAGGGACTGCCAACCAGCGTGTTCCCAGATACTCCTGGGCAGGACCCTTGACGGCCGGGTCCAGGGCCAGGTTCTGGATGGTGGTGGCAACGCTGCTGTTCAGGGTGCCGTCGTCGAGGAAGTCGACGGTGTCGTAGAACAGCTGCTGGACATGCAACGCGTTATGCACATAGGCCCCCTTCTCGCTCTGGAGGAGCTTCAGGTTGAAGGCTGCGCCCATGGTGTCCGCGTTCACCCAATTCGTGACATTGGTGGCATAGGTGGCATCGGTGAAGAAATACGGGGACTTGTCCCCCTTGAAATGGATCCCTTTTGGCGTGAACAACGCCTCCACGACCGCTAGCGCCGCCAGGTAGCGCTGTCTCTTGGCCTCCAGCTTGGCCCCGCTGTCGAGGACTATAGTGGCACCAGTATTGTGACAGTCGGCGCAACGGGAGGAGGTGATGCCCCGGATGACCCCGTTGGAGGCGGTTGATACCGCGCCGAAGCGGTGCTTGTCGGGCGAATAGGTCATGTGGCACTGGATGCAGGGACCGTCCGACTGGTCCAGACCGGCGTGGGTGCCGGAGTTGCCGTAGCTCCGGCCGGTGAATTCATAGCCGATGGTCATCTGCCGTTCTGCCGGGAGGGTGCCGAACCCGGGGAACATCACCCCCGCCGCGGCCATGTTATGGGGATTGATGAAGTCGACGTTGCTCCAGTTGAAGCCGGCCGGGAGCTTCCTGATGTTGTTGCCCGCCGTCCGGCCCGAGTGGCACGGGATGCAGAGGTTCGATTCCCCTTCGTCGTTGAATGTCTTCGCGATCCTGTTCTTGCCGCCGGCCGAGGAGTAGCTGTACCAGGCCTGGGCATTGACGCCGACAAGATAGTTCCCCACCACGCGCCTGCTGTTGGTGCCGTCGAAGGTCTGGGCCGGATCGGCGGTGCTGACGTGACAGGTGTTGCAGGCCAGTACCTCCTTGGTCTTGTCAGAGGAAACTCCCCAGGCGGCAATGTCCCGGAAGGCGCTGAAACCATCGCCAACGGCATCGGTCACGTAATTGATATAGCCGGTGGTGGTATGGCAGCGGACGCAGTCCTGGGCGGCAAAGGAGGTAGCGGGGGATGCGCCGGCAGTCCCCATGGTCTTGAAGTCGTCCTGCGTCCACGCCGGAGAATTGACGTCGCCTTTGCCGGTCTTCGCCCACTGGTTCCGCGCCACCTTGTTCGGCACAGTCATGTCGGTGGTGAAGACCGTGTGGCAATTGCTGCAGCCGACATTCCTGGTAACGTACTGGGCCGGATAGGAGCCGGTGGTGATGTTGTTGAAGTGGTTCGCCGGCGCGCCGGCCCCCAGATGCGGGTTGTGGCAGCCGTTGCAACTGGCGAGGTCGCTGATGATGGACGCCGGATGATAGGCAACGGGCGGCTGGGGCGCCACGCCGCCGGTTTTGTGGCAGCCGAGGCAGACCGAGTAGCTCTTGGGGAGGGAGTGGTCGTAATGGCACGAGGTGCAGCCTACCCCCTGGGCAGGATGGGCCGAGGCGAGGTAGTCGGTCACTACCTGGGGAGTGGCGCTGGAGTGGCACGGCTGGCAGGAGCCGGTCGGACGGCTGAAGGCGTAGTGTTTATACTCCTCGCCGGGGTTGTTGTGGCACGCCTGGCAGCTGGCCGTGTTGTCCGGACCAGTACTCCGGTGTTTCGAGCCGGTATACTGGCCGACGATGACCGGGTCCCGGCTGACGTGACACGAGATGCAGTAGTCGGCCAGGGTGGCTGAACGCCAGGGAATGGTAACGACCGCCGTGGCGCTATTGGTCGTGCCGACCCCGTCGGTCGCGGTCAGCTTCACGGTATAACTCCCCGGGGAAATCGCGTAGAAGGAGGAGACCGCCGCATTCGGGCTGCCGAACACACCAACCCCGCCGGCCGGGCCGTTTGTCGCCGACCAGCCGTAGGTAAGGGGCGTGTTGGTGTTGGTGCTGGCACTGCCGTTCAGGGTAACCGGCCAGGCTTGACCGTTGCCGTCGGCGATCAGGTTGGGGCCGGCACTTACCGTTACTCGCGGCATCACCTTGAACCTGGCCGCCACGGACGTATCCTGGTTGATGACTAGGTTCATCGCGAGCTGGCCAGGGTTCGTCACGGTCTGGGGAACGCCATTGAGCCTGACGTAGTCGATCACGGAACTTTCGGCAGATGTGGCGGTGCATTGCACCGGGGTGTTTGGCGGTAATTTGGCCAAGGGAAGACCGGCGGGGGTCGTGGTGCAAACGACCCAGCCGTTGGCGCCCTGGGCGTATTCGGCAGTCGACGTCAGTTTGTAGGTCTGGACGACAAACGCGGCGAAGATGTTCCGATTGAAGACCCCGTTGTAGCTGACGGAGTAGGGATAGACGCCGTTTCCGTCCGGGGCCGGCAGAGGCTGGGAAACATTGTCAATGGTGACCTGCGAGACCCGGTATCCTGTTGAGGGTTTCACTTCGAAGCTCTTGGAGGTTCCGGTCGTACCGGACACGG
This sequence comes from uncultured Geobacter sp., assembly GCA_964431365.1. Taxonomy (GTDB): domain Bacteria; phylum Desulfobacterota; class Desulfuromonadia; order Geobacterales; family DSM-12255; genus Geomobilibacter. The sequence continues at coordinate 9,194 of CAYSJJ010000061.1, forward strand.
ATATGCTTCCCTTGGGACTGATCGTGCCGCCGCTGTTGGAGGATGCGGTGATGGTCCAGGCATTCGCCACCGCAGGTATCAGGCCGGCTGCGAGGACCAAAAGTGCGTGACGTGTGAGCATGGTTACCTCCTCTATAGAAGTTAAATTAACACACGCTAATTTACCATCTAATCCTCCAGATTCAACCGTAAATCTTCTCCCGGTTGCGGGCTCAATGATGACGCACTACCAATTGCGGGCACCTCCCGCAGACCGGCCGTTCACGCCTCCTCCCGCGGGAGAGCCATCGCCCTTCGCATGGCATCCCTGGACTTGTGCGCTTTAATAGCCAGGGGAAGAAGCTCGCTGGACACTTTCATGACATCGTGGAGCGACTGCCCGTCGTTGATGATGATGTCAGTCTCGTTGAGGAAGGTTTTCGAGTAGTGCCTGCCATCTCTTCTGCAATAGACCTCAACCGAATAACTTTCTCCGTCAACTTCAATCTTGTCAGTGTGAACTATTGCATCCGGTTTCATGGCACCCCCCTTCCAGGCATCTAGGAAAACAGTTTTGTTCACGCATTGAGTTTTAAGGAGAAAGACCTCGAATATTAATATGAGACTATACTCACCATAGTTTCTGGATAATTGTCAAATTTGAATACTGCTGCAAACTGCGTATCATTTCCGCTTAATCGTACTTCTCCTGCGCGCTCTTTCCCGACCATCTTTGTGACCTTGATACCTCTGCCTTCTTCCTTGCAACGTCAAAGACCTTCAACTTTTCATCCTGTTTGGCGTTGTCGTTCATCTCTGTCGCAGTCACTGCGGCTGGCGTCTTCGCGGACAGTTGCACCAATTTCCTGAAGGCGGGCTGATCTTCCAGGCTGCCCGTTTTCCCTGTTTCGACCGCATCTCCGGTATATTCTATGATTATCGCCGTTTCAGTCTCCCGGATTATCAACTGTCCTGCATTAAGGGGTTGGCAGAAGCAGACCAGCAAGACAAGAGCAAGAATTCCACTTTTCATGACTGCTCCTTTCGGCCAGCAGGCATCTTGCGTCCCCTTGTGGAGGCCCCGCCTCTTTCGAGGCGGGGCTCCCTTCAAGCACTACACGTGAAACATGATCAGATTACCTTCTGTAGTACAGGCCGCCGGAACTCCTGGTCAGGTAGCTCTTCAGACCAGTGATTCCAACGGCGTTGCCGGATTTACCCGCAAGGCGATCGGAATTGGGAGCGGATATCGCGGTGGAGTAGTTTGTAAAGTTGATAATGTTGTTGATGTTTGCATCCCTGATGTTCCGGTCTGCATCGATCCCCGCCTGGCCCTTCTGCAGGTAGACGAGCGAGTCGGTGATGAGTGCCCGCATGAAGGAACGGTTGTGGACGTGTGAACCCTTCTCCGCCTTGAGCAGTTTCAGGTTCTGGGCTGCGCCCATGGTCTGCTTGCCGGTGACGGTGACACTGTAAGGGTTTGCCGTCCAGTTGGTGGCGCTGGTGGCAAAGGCGCTGCTGGTGAAGAAGTACGGGTTCTTGTCGTTGTTGAAGTAGAGCCCGTAAGCCTCCAGCTCGTAAGCCAGGAAGTCGAGGGCACGGTCGACGTTCGCCTTCTCGCCGACGGCCACTTCTTCCATGTCCTCGGTGCCGTGGCAGCCGAAGCAGCCTTTTTGTGTTGCGCTGGTGGTGCCCCAGGTTGCCTTGGCAACTTCAAAGGCGCTGTAGGAGTGGGCGTTCGTGGGTCCGAGGTGGCAAGCCACGCACTGACCTTTGTTGCCGGTCCCGCGTACCGTGCCGGCATTGTTGGCGTTCAGCTTCGCTGCGGTGTAGTTGTCCATACCGAGTTTGCCGTGGCTCCAGTTGGCGTTGCGGCCGACCTTGCCGGCTGCGCCGTAGGTGTTGTAGCGGACGCCGGAGGTGTAGAACTGGAAGCCGCCCTTGCCGTAGAATACTGCGGAGGCGGCAAGGTAGTGCGGGTTCTTGAAGCTCGTGTTGCTGAAGTCTGCGGTTGAAGCGTTGATGGATGCCCCGTTCTCGCGGGAAGCGTGGCAGGGGATGCATACGTTGGACTCGCCGGCATCAGGATAGGTGATGGAAGCCACCCCGGGGTAGCCGCCCATGCCGGCCACATAGCCGCCGGAGATGGTGCGGACGCTGGTTTTCCATGCAGTGCTGCTGTGGCAGGCGTTGCAGCCGAGAACCTGCTTGCTGGTTTCGCTGGCGTTCCCGAGGAACGGAGTGGCGGATATCCTGCCGCCGTTGGCGTTGGCGTTGGCGACGGCGGCCACGAAGCCCTGGGTCGTGTGGCACGGGGCACAGGTTGCCCGGCTGGAGAGGTTGAGGAAGTTGTAGTCGGTCCAGGCAAGACCATTGATTTCACCGTGTGCGGACTCGGCGTAGTTCTTGTTGAGCCCCTTGCCCTGAGCAGAAGAGACCAGCGGGAAGGACGCCTTGCCCTTCACGGCCACGCCGTAACCGGTACCGTCGTAGCTGTAGTTCGGGCTGTCGGTGCCGTGGCCGTAACCGTGGCACTCGTTGCACTGTGAGCCAGGCACCACGAACTGAGCCTGGGTAAAGGTCTGTCCCGGAACCAGAGCGCCGGTGGTGTTGTAGTGCGGCGCCTGCTGCACGCCAGGAGGATTGGTCGAGCCGGTGTTGGTTCCGTAGTGGCAGCCGAGACAGCCCGGATCCTGGCTGTAGGAGAGAGCCTTGGCGACGTCGACGTTCGCGCTGTACAGCGGGTCGCCGCTGACACCCATCTTCTGGATGGTGGCTGCGGCAGTGCCGTTCAGGATGCCGTCGTCAAGCCAGTCGATGGAGTCGGTGAGGAGGCGACGGGCGTAGGACGGGTTGTGAGCATATGCACCCTGGTCGGAGGTCTTGAAGAGGTACCAGTTGAACCAAGCGCCAGCATTCTTCTCGGCCTTGGCGAGGTCGCCGGTACCAAGGCTCATGTCGAACGGAGACTTCCTTTCGGCGAGAGGCGTAGTGGCATCCTGGGTGATTCCTTTCTTGACGAGGAGGTTGCCGAGGGCGCCGACAAGAGCTTGAAGTTCTGCACTCTTAGCGTTGAGGTTCTGATAGGTGAAGTCGGTCGGATGGCACTTGGAGCACTCGGTGCTGGTGATGCTGGTGAGGTTGCCGTTAGCATCCTTGGCGCCGATTTCCAGGTTGTGGGTCTTGTCGGTCGTGGTCATGTGGCAGCCGACGCAGGAGCCCTGGGTGATGCCGGTGTTGTTGTAGCCGGTACCGGTGGTGCCGTAGTTACCGATCCGCTGATGGCGGGCGCGGTCCTGGTAGCCGAAGCCGTTGGTGCTGCTCCCGTTCTGGACGGTGAACTCGTAGCCGCCTTTACCGTAGAAGATGGCGGCGGGCTGGGCGGCATGCGGGTAGACGGCGGAACCGATGTTCTGCACGTTCGAACCGCCGGCGGCGAAGATGTCCTTGAGCTCCTGGCCGCTGGCGCGCTGGCTGTGGCACGGCATGCAGAGGTTGGAGTTGCGGTTGTCACCCAACTGGATGCTGGTGACGGTCTTCTTAGGTGAGTAGGTAGCGTTGCTGTAGCCCCAGAAGGCCTTGTAGCCCGTGGTCCCAAAGTTGGCCTTGCGCAGGCTGCCGTCGTACTTGGCCGTTCCGGCGGTCTTGGCCACGTGGCAGGCGTTGCATGTCAGCGGAGAGCTGTCCTTGATGCTGTTGCCGCTGGCGTCCTTGATCCTGTCGATCTTGGTGAAGTTACTGTCCACGAACTGGATGAAGCCCTGGGTGCTGTGGCAGCGGATGCAGTTGGACTGCTGCGGAGAGGCCTGGAAGTTGATCCCGCTTGTAGCCGGGCCCTGATCGAGCCAGACGTGGGAAGAGTCGCTCTTCCAGGGGACTGCGGTCGTGCTGGCGTGGCCACCTTCGGCCCAACCGGCGTTGATGGTGTTGTTGTGGTAGTGGCAGTCACCGCAGGTAGCGGAGACGGACGCGGTCGGCTGGATGTAGGAGGCGGTTGCGTAGAAGCCGTTGGCGTCAGGTGCGGCGGTCTGGAAGTGACCGGCTTTGCCCACGCCGTTGGAGCTGTAGATGCTGTATGGCGAGCCGGGAGTGTGGCACTTCTGGCAGCCAGTGGCGAGACCGGCGGTGTGCAGAATGGTTGCGGTCGACATGTCGGCAAAAGTTGCCTCGGTGGAGTGTGCATTGTGGCAGGCGATGCAGGCCTCGTTGGCAACGCCTTCGAGTTTTGCATAGGTACCGGTGAAGTGGCTCGACTTCTCGAAAGCTGTCACCGACCAGCCATGGTTCCCGCCGGCATGGCAGGTGTAGCAGGTGGATTGTGCGGTTGCGGCCAGGCCGTGCGAATCGTGGCAGGCCATGCAGGCGTTGCCGCCGGGACGCGAGTAGACCGTGCCGGCGTCGCCGTACTTGCCGGCGGTGTCAGTGTAGGTCACATAGGTTTTGGCCTTCCCCTTCGCATCCACATAAGCTGCCGGAGGAGTCACGTCGGCAGGATACATGCCGGGGCGGAAGTGGCAGCGGTAGGCGCAGGTGACGACACTACCGTTTTCAGTGGTCTTGTAGCTGTCGTTGGCGTTGAGAACGCCGTCAACCGTTCCGTTCGTCTTGACGTTCCCACCGGCAACGGTGGTGTCGAGTTGACCGGCAAATTCCGGACCGTTTTCGAGGTTGCTCTGCCAGTGCTTGCTCGCCCAGAACTCGTTGGGGACCTTGCCGTGCTTGCTGCCGCTGTGGCAGACCAGGCAGGTATTCTGGTAAACGGGCTGTGTCATGAGACTGTCATGGCAAGCAAGACAGCCGTTCCCGCCGTTCAGCTTGTAGGTAACGCTGTTGAGTGTGTCAACGTAGGGTGCGGTTGTGGTGACTGCGTCCGGATTCGGACCCAGGCCCGGACGGAAGTGGCAACGGATCGAGCAGGTCACGACGGAGCCGTTTTCCGTGGTGGTGTAGCTGTCGTTGGCGTTCAACACGCCATCCGTCTTGGTGCCGGGATAGGTCACGGTGCCGTCGGCATTGACAACCGAGTCCATCTGGCTGGTAAACTCAGGGCCGAACTCTTTGTTGTTCTGCCAGTGTTTGGTGCCATAGAACTTGTTTGGGGGGGCAGCCGTATTGTCCTGATTATTGTGGCAGGATGAACACTGCAGGTAGGCTGTCGGATTAGCAAGCTTCTTGAAGTTCGCGACCAGTGCAGTGTTGGTACCGGCTACCATGGTATACGTTGTAGGCTGAGTCGGATTGGCAGGAGCGACCTGAACGACACCATCAATAGTGACAGTATCAATTTTAGAACCTGCGTCGGCAGTCACAACGGCAGAAACCGAAGTCCCACTTGCCAGTCCGGTGATCCTTGTAGGCGTGGTAACGATGGACCCGCCGGTTGTGCCGACAGTTGCCGAGAGATCGTAGGTAACCGGGGCGTAGGTAACGGTAATGTTACGGTAGAAGACACCATTATACGTTATGGGGAAGTTGTAGTTTCCGCTGGCGTCGGGAGCGGGAAGGTTCTGCTTCGCGTTATCGATGAGGACCTGGCTGATCTTGAAGCCGCCGTTGGGCTTGGCCGTGGCGACTAGAGAGGTGCCAGTCGTCCCCGAGATGGATTTCATGCCGCTCGGGGTAATGGAACCGGTGCCGGCGGGAGACATCTTGCCTGTCACGTACCAGGCATGTGCAGCTACCGGGACGGTGACAGTCAAGACAAGGCTCATGAGCAATCTTTTATACATATTGCCTGCTCCTTTCTTTCCCTTTCTTGGATTTTTGGACGTACGAGACCACCCAGGGATGATGCCGCCGCTTGGCGGCCCATCCCCGGCATGTCGTTACCCTCGTTTTCAGACCTGCGCGTTACGCCCTCTTACTGGCCGTTTGCCTTGTTGTGGCAGGAGATGCAGAGGGCCGAGTTGTCCTGCGGTGCATAGACGAAATAGTTTCGCCCACCGGTCGGGTTTGCCACGTTCTCCTTGTTGTGCACGTCGTGGCAGGTGGCGCAGGTCATGATCCCGTTGAACAGCGTACTGTCAATGGTCTTGCCGGTCCTGGCCAAACTGACATCAAGATATTTTTCCGAGGAAGGGAAGATGTTGGGAGCACCGCTCTGGATGTTTCCGGCGGCCGTTGCCGCATCGGCGTAGTTCATCCCGACGGGGTGATCGTTGGAGAAATCATAGAGGCCTCCGCTATTCTGCTTGCCGATGGCCCGGCCGCCGAAGTTGTCGTCCGTGATGGTATTTTTGCCCGGCATATTGTAATGCTGGTCAGCAGCGATGACGCCGTCGTGGCAACTCATGCAGAGACGGCTGGGACCTGCCAGCGGGTCGGGAATATCGAGTTGATAATAGGGAGATTGATAGGAGACCATATTGTTCTTGCTAGGATCGGCTGCCGTATAGTCGTGTGACCAGAGGGGCTGTGGGGCGCCGGTCGGATCGGCGACGGCGTGGTGCGGGGTATGGCAGAAGGCGCAGACCCTGCCTTCGGGATCCTTGTTGCCGGCATCGATCTTGTTCATGTCGTGATAGGAACCAAGAACACCTTTCCCGGGGTCCGTATAGGGACCGGCCGCGATTGCCGCACCTGCGAAAATGCCCACTGCCAGCATGCTTGCCACGATTACCTTGTTGTTCATTTCCTTTCTCCTTCCTTTCATTATTTTGCCTGCTTTCCATGCCATGTTTCTTCTGCCGATTACGACAACTGAAAGCCTGACAACCCTCCTTTCTCCCTACCACTGACATCACGGCTACGGGGAAGTGGCGACCAACGCACAATTACCGGATGTTTATCCAGATGAAACATTTGAAACCAAGCAAACCGCCATCAAACTCACAATAAAAATTAATTGCACCCAATATTACTAGTCACATCTCAATGACTTCGCCATTCAACACATTAATTTTTGGACAATTTTTGTCACAAAAAGAATCAAGTACCCATTACATTAATAATTTGTTAATTAACAATTACTATCAATAGAGCAAGCCAAGTGCCACGAAATGTTTAACCTCAAAAAACATTTTCTAAGTTTAAAATAATTAGCTGTTTCTAAATATTGTCAGACAGTTAAACACTTCCCAATATCGCAGACGCGCACGTATCCGGCCGTAAAATAAGGACAATTTTTTAATAAACCGGTCACCACACCGACCACTACGCCAAATAACAGAGTATAGCTACGTCATTTAACACAATAATGTTATTTGGCGGAAAAGCATGATTTCCGCAACCTGGGCAAGGGGATTAGATAACGGAGAAGAAGTGCGCTCGAGGGGTCGGATGAGGGGTCTCAAGAGGAGGTACAAGGCTCTACGGCACAAGCTCAACAGGCCTGGAGTTCACCGTCAAGCCGCAGAACGAGACAAAGCGAAGGCAGGATATCAGAAACGGCCGCAGTCAGTACGTGCGCGGATTCGTCGAATGGCAGGCGACGGAGCAGCTGCGGTCGATTGCGCTAAAAAGCGGCGTTGGGCCCGCAAAGCGCTTGTCAAAATTGATCAAATGTGCGGCATTGACCGGGTTGGCGCCGGTCGACAACGGCACCCCGTGGGGATCGTGACAGGCAGAGCACGTTGCCCGACCGGTCGCTCCGTTATCATGGGGACCGATGACATGGTTGCGGTGGAGTGCGACCGTTGCCGAACGGGGAGAGGCCATTGGATTCATGAGGAAGTTTGGATCGTGACAACGGAAGCAGAGCGGGTAATCGACGACGGGCGACGGAACGACGTCCCAATTCTGAGCCCTAAGGAGATGCGGCTCGTTGGACCCGTGGGGGTGATGACAATCGGAGCAGTAGATGCGGTACATGGTGGTCTGGTATTCCACCAGCAGGCTCTGCCCCGTCCCCTGTCGATCGGCCGTAATCGGATGGTAGGATGGGTTGGACTGAGAAAAGCGCTGGCTCTCGTCGTACTGGCGGAACACCCTTAAGGGAGGAAGATAGGAAATGCCGATGAAATCGGACGCGGCACTTCCGGCATGGCAACGGAAACATATCTCGTACTCGTTGCGGGCAGCCGGCACCTCAGCCGCACCATACTGGTCCACGCCGCGGACTCCCCGCAACGGCCCATCGATCTCCGGAGCCTTTGAGGCCGGGGGGAGCTGAGGGGAAGAAGCGCCAAGTGGGGCGCTCCTCCACCCGGCTTGGTGGGGATTGTGACAGTCGACGCATTCGACGTGTTTTCTCTCAGTCCGGAGCGGCAGCGGTTCGTTCGCCTTGTGGGCTGAGCCGGAAAGCTTTACCGGATGGGTGTAGGTCCTCGCATTGAATTCGCTCCAGATATCGTTGTAGGGAGAACTCCGGTGGCACGAGGCGAGGCAGGTCGACTCTTCCCCTTCTCCCGGCGACCGCTTCAGCAGATGCTCGGCCTGCTCAGCGGTGTGGGGCCGATGACAGCTCACGCAGCCGCTGGCTGCCACGGTCGGCTGAACGGTCGGGTATCTCCCCCCGCCGGAACGGTGGACGCTGTCCGGGTCGGACCAGCCGCTTTTGGCGTGACAGGTCGTGCAGAGGGCATCGCGCTGAACGCTCACGTTGCGCACCAGGAAATTACCATTCTCGTTATTGTGTGGATCATGGCAGGAGGTGCATTCGACGTAGGTGCCTTCGCTGAGCTTGACCCCCTGCTGCTGGAGCAATGCTGGGCTGTTGAATTCGGAGCTGGTTTCGGCAAGATAGCTCATGGAGATGGGGTGATCGTTGGATAGATCGGTGCCGAGGTTCGGGTTTTTGGCGGGATCGACATCGGCGGGCATGACCGGCATCGACTGGTCCAGATTTGCCCCCCCGGCAAGGAGTCCCATGGCAATGGTGCCGTCGTGGCAGCTGAGACAGAGCCGGGACGGCCCCCGGGGCTGCTGGGGTTTCGACCGGAGCGTAGCCGACGCATAAGGGATATAGATGGTCAGTGCGGAGACCTCGCGGCTCCAGAGCGGCTGCGACGACGTGGCGTGGTGAGGGGTGTGGCAGAAGATGCAGATGCGGGTCTCCTGCGACGACTTGACGTCGTGCGCCCCCCCCCCTCCGGAGACCGAAAGATTGTGCGGGGTCTTGGTGATGTCGCGGCTCGGGGGGCGCCTTTCGGCCGCCGCGCTGGGCAGATGCAGCATCAGGGACGTCAGGCAAATTACGAGGCAAGCTCTCACATCGACCATGTTCCACCACCTTGCATTTGAGTGGTTAACGAGGATGCGTTCCGTCTCCGGTTCCGCCCGGCAGCGCCGGTCCGCTGGCCTGCGGTCTCAGATAGCGAAACACCTGAATCCGGTGGTTATAGGAATCCGCGACAAAGATGGTGTCATCCTTGTCGAGGTAGATCCCGGAAGGGAGCCAGAACTGGCCCGGGCCGGTGCCGTGGTCCCCGAAGTCGAGCAGCAGTTCCCCTTTGGGGTTGAATATCTGGACGGCATCGAGAAGCGCGTCAACCACGTATATGTTGCCGTCGCTGTCGACGGCCACCCCCTTGGGCTTGGCGAGGTAGCCGCTGCTGTCGCCCGCGCTGCCGAAGGTGCCGAGAAAGGTCCCGTTCTCCCGGAACATCTGGACCCGGCTGTTCAGGGCATCGGTGACGAACAGCTTCCCGCCGTTGGCCACAAAGAGATCGGTGGGGAAATTGAAACTGCCCGGCCCGTCACCGCGCTCTCCGATACTCTGGCGGAGAGTACCTTCCAGGGTATAGGCGAGCACTTGATGGGAAAGGGTATCGGAGACGTACACAAGGCCTTTCTCCCGGTCGAAGGCGATGCCGGTCGGTCTCCGAAGGCCTGATATGAATGGCTCCAACTGCCGCTCCGAGAAACGGTACCGGAAAACCACCCCCTTGCCGGAGTCGGTGATGTACAGATTCCCTACGTCATCGGCAGTCACGGCGATCGGTGTCACAAACGCGCTCTCGCCGTTCTTCCTGTCGCCGATGGCCCAATAGCTTCCCTTCTCCGGGTCCATGACATGGACCATAGCGCGGCCGGTATCGACGATGAAGAGCCGGTGCGCCGCATCCGAGAACACCCCATAGGGCTTCCCGATATACTGGGGCGAGGCACCGAATATGAAATCCGAGAATTTCTGCCAGAATCCCTTGGTGATGCCGACGTCCTCGAACCCTCGGATATCCTTCACCCATGCTATGCGGGCCGCCTGCGGCCAGGGTGGCCACTGAATGGACGCTCCGTCTCCGGTCTTCACCGGCGCGGTCGAGGTACACCCCCAGAGAAGGAGGCCTGACAGACAGAGCCCGGCCAGTCGGAGAGCCGGGGTGAGAAGCATCCTGACAGGAGCAGTATCGACTGGCGAAGGACGGTCCATGCTAAAAGTATCTCCTCAGTTGTAGTTGCACGCTCGCGTCGCTGCCGCTGCTTTGGGCCTCGAAACGCCAGTTGCTCTGGCCAAAAAGTGAGAATTGGAGCTTCCCGTAATTCCAGCGGAAATCGAACCGGCATGAAACCTGATCCCTGCTGATGTCTTTCCCCTGGGTATTGAAGTAATTGGCCGACAGACTCATGAAGGCCGTACTGAAAAGATCCCGGGTGTAGGTGCCCCCGCCTCCGATAGTGTTGACCGAAATGTTGCCGCTATTGGCGCTGCCGGTATAGGAATTGGGCCGCGTGACCGTGTAACTGTCGTTAATGTTGGCCGAAAACGAACTGCGGTGGAAATTGCGCGTGTACTGAGCTCGCGCCTCTACGGAGTCGTGCTTGTCAAAGTCGAGGTCGTACCGGTCATATTTGATCTGAAACGTCATCGGCAGGGTGTATCCCTCGAACCCTGCGTGGAATACAGCGCCATTGTTGAGGCGTACCTGGTCATCCTTCCCCGACAGGAGGTCCTGCCGATAGAAGTCCATTTTCCCGTACACGCGGTACCGATTGTCGAAAAGCCACAGGTCGGCACCGACGCTCTGCAGGGTGGTGTCGAACTTTATCCGGGGGTTGACATGGTAGTCATAGCTGACCAGCAGATTGTCACCAGCCCTTATCGCGGACCCGGGGAGAATGACGATCTCGGCCAGTTGGCCGACCGAGCGGACGGCATAGTCGATAGCTGGCAGATACGGCGTAGGACGCGTCGCCTGATTGGCATTTCTGACCACAACCGATTCCGGAACAACGTCGGGGTGCTTCAGGAACATCGGCACGCCGGAGGAGAAGGTCTGCGGCTCGTCCACCACGGAGGTGGTCTGGTTGGTCTGATCACGGTCGACCAGATCGTACTGGTGCTGGTAGGTTAACCGAAGCAGGCTCTCCCGTGGTAGCTTCTTCTGATAGGTCAGGTTGAGGGCCGCGGACCATCCCCGTTCCGAGCCACCCGTCTGAGATATCTTCTGAACCTGACCGCTCACTTCCGTGAAGAGACTCTCGAACAGCCTGTGGCTCACGCTGCCGCCGAGGCGGTTGGATTCTTCCCGTATCCGGTTCGTGTCCCTTACGATCATCTGGTAGTTGACCTGCGACCGCAGTGCCCTCCCCAGGTCCCAGGTCAGGGTCTCGTTCCACAACAACGTGCTTCGTTCGTTGAGGTATTTGGTCTTGTCGAGCTGCAGCAGGGAATAGAGATTCCGGTAACGCTCCGGGCTCGGAAAAGAAAGGCTGTTCGTGACCTTGAAACTTGTGGTGCTGTTTGCTGCCGACTCCACCCCTCCGTCGCTGTTCCTACCGTGGGTTCCGGTCAGGCTCAGCGATGTTTGGGAGACACTGAACAAGTTGTTTTGCACGGACAGAGAGATTGAATCGGTTTCCTGCTTTCTGTTCAGCGCCAGCCCTGACGTTTCGGAGGTGCTGTCGCTGTATGTCACCATCACAGGGATGAAGGCATTGTTAATTGACAATGAAATCCCTCTGTTATCGGTAGTCAGATTATACGAGGGCAAGAAAGGCTCCTGGATGTAGTTAGTTTCCATGGAAGAATAGAACGTGGCCGGGAAAAAGGATCTGTCGAGGATGGTACCGTTGACGTTATACTGCAGATCTATCTGGTTTGATCTGCTGGTGGTAGTGGTTGTGGATTCTCTCTGTTCAAAATTGACCCGTCCGCCCAGATTCCCCTTCAGAATGTGCTGGTTGTAAATTGCATAATCAAGGGTAAGGCCATACCCTTCATTCATGTTCTGGGAAGTGGATGACGATTTCCTCCCTCCGTCGTTCAGCTGCATCCCCTCGTACTGATACGTGTAATCGATCCAATGACTGAAATTATCGAGAAGGAATAACGCCTTCTGCGCGGCTCCCGCGTTCCGGGGCATGGTCGCAGCAACAACACAGAACAACAGAAGGGCGAAATATCTCAAGGCCATCAGTTTGCTCGATTATTTGAGAAAAAATGGGGCATTGGTGGCATGGGGGTCGTGGCAGTCCAGACATCCCATCCCCTTGTCACGTACCTTGCCATGCATACCATTGGCGAGCCGTTTTTCTTTATGACACACATCGCAGATGGTTGCTCTGCCGCTCTTCAGCAGCGAAGGGAAGTTGGAGTTATGCGGCTCGTGGCAGGTCAGGCAGTCGCCTACTGCCACGGGTCCGTGCACATAGGTCCCCTTGACGAAATCTTTATGACAGATGAAGCAGAATTCGTTCTTGGGACCAACCAGACCGTTTTCCTTGGTCTTGTCATGACAATCGTCGCATTTCTTTTCTACGTAGGGAGGATGCTGGGAGCCTTTGACGGACGCCGGCTCGCTCTTCTGGTAGAGTTCTTCCCGGAAGGCCGCCACCATCTTTTCGGAATAATCGGTGCAGATCTGCTCGGGCGGAGGAAGGGTGGGAACCCCGTCGAAGATGGTGGAGATAACCTTGTGGCGGGTGATCGGCTCGCACCCGGACAAGCCTGATCCGAGCGCGGCCATTATTCCCGTGATGAGAAGCCGCCGGAAAAAGATTCGCGTCATGACTCAGTGCCCCTCTCGATAACGATCAGGAAGTGCCTCACTTCCCCTGCTTCTGAGAGGGATCGGCATCTTTGAGGACACCGGCTCCCTGGGCCGCGGCGGGGTCCTGGCCCTCGCTTCCCGTCATTTGCCCAAGTCCATAGATTGCCAGTTTGTTCGGTCCGTATTGATTCGCGACAAAGAGAACCGATTCCAGTATGAAGCCGGGAGCCGCGAGGGACTGATAGTAGTCGAGGTTGTCCCTAGACACGGCAATACCAGTGGGGAGATCCATGGCGGCCTCGCCGCTTCCCGGCTCTCCGAAGAGCATAAGGAGCTGGCCCTGTTCGTTAAATATCTGCACGTTCTGGTGGCCGCCATCCACCACGAAGATCCTCCCCGCATCATCCACGGCGATCCCCTTGGGCCGGGCGAACTCTCCCAGCAGGTCGCCATGTTGGCCAATGGACTGAAGAAGATGCCCATCCCGGTCTAGCTTCATGACCTTGGCGGCCCGGGTATTGGTGACATAGATCAGCCCCTTTTTGTCCATGGCCATATTCGTCGGGAGACTAAGCCCCTTCTGTTCCTCGGTTGCCTTGCCGATACTGTAAGCGAACTTGGTGTCCTTCTTCTTGAAGAGCTTGATTTCATCGCTTTTCAGATCAAGCACATAGACATACTCCTTGTCCACCATTACGTCCGCCGGCTTCATGCCGACCTCCTTGCCAAAGGCCTTGAGGAACTCGCCTGACTTTCCATAGATCAGTACTTCCCCCCGTCCTGCGTCGGCGACATACAGATTGCCGTCGCTATCCGTGGCAGAGTTGGCAGGCTTCTTCAGTTTGCCGATGCTGGCATTCCCTTTCAGATAGCCGAAGGTCTTCTGTTTCGGATCGACGATCACCAGGTTGCCCGGACCTATGTCGCAAATGTATATCTTCCCATCATGAACCTGAACGCCGTACGGTTTGGAAATGTATTTGTCGTTTTCAAGCTCCTCACGGCCGGTCATGAAAAGTGAGAAGAGACTCTTGTTATCCTCAACGTCACTCGACTGCCTGATCCCCTTTAGGAACTGGACCCGTGGTTTGTCGGGTAACGGCGGGAAGAATATGGGGCTCCTGTCTTTTGCCGTCCCGGCGCACCCAGAGAGAAGATACAGAACGAGCACGGCACAGATGAATCGACCGACGGCCTTTTCCATTCCCACGACTGACCCAAAATTCATGATGTCGCCTCCATGACTGATTTCGCCTATCTTTTGTAGGTTTCAGGGACTTCACGATCATACTTGAACGCCTTGTGGCACCCTGGGGCGCACTTGCCACCCGTAGGGGTCATGGTCAGATTGACCGGAATCTTCCACTCGCCGAATTGCATGCTCTCCTTGTTGATCAATTTGTCGCCGGTGCTGGCATGAGGCTCATGGCAGACCCGGCAGGTACGCCCTTTGCGCTTATTGGCAACATGGACGTAGTGCAGATTGTTCTTGCCGTTACGGAACTGGGTGAAGACCGTGGTGTCGGGATAACGGAGCAGATTCTTTTCGTGGCAGTTCAGGCAGGCGTCGTAGATCCCCTCCCTATAAGGGGCGTACAGAGCCGAAGGGTACTCGCCCCTGAGCATCCTGAAATACTTGGACCCATGCGGGTCGTGACACGCCTTGCACTCGCCATGCTGCAGAGGGCCGTGAAGGACCTTCTTCCCCTCGATCTCCTTCTTGATATTTCTGAGCGGTGGGATGCCGAGCCGGTCCGTGCCGTGACACCCGAGACAGACCCCTTTTTCATCACCAGGGAGCAGCCCCTTTGCCTTTGAATAGTGGGGTGCGTGACAGCTTATGCAGGCGTCTTCCTGGGAGATCGGTTTGTGGATGACCTTCATCGACGAAAGCTTTTTGCCGAACGCCTCATGACACCCCAGACAGAGCTCCTTGGTCTCTTTCTTGAGCATGTGGGAAAATCGGGAACCATGGGGGGTGTGGCACGCGGTACAAGGGTCATCGCGTACCGGCGCATGGACAATCGCCGACTCCTTCAAGCCATTGGCAAAATCCGCATGACACTTCAGGCAGTTGTCACGGGGAGGCTCTCTGAGAAGCGCCACGTTCGCAGACTCATGGGGGTCGTGACACTTGCCGCATGCCCCCACGGCCACCGGACCATGCTGATATGCCTGCTCAAAGGTTGCTGCGTCGTGACATTTCACGCAGAGGGGAGTATCGCTGTCGGTTATGTCCAACAACGAGCGGCCATTGGAACCATGGGGGTTGTGACACGAGGTGCACTCTCCTTTCCTAACGGGTTCATGAACCACCTTCCTTTTCCCGAACGATTCGTGACAACCGTAGCAGAGCTTCTCATTCTGAGCGATCAGTTCGTGGGCCTTGACCCCTTTGACGGGATGATATTGCGCGACCCTCACGTGGCACTCGAAACATTTCTTTCCGTTATTGAGGGGGTAGTGAAGGTTCTTCAGTACGCCAAATGGCCTATGACAGCCAAGCGAAATGCAGGAGTCTGTCCGGGCCTGCAACGAGTCGGGACTGAACAAAATCGCAATCATTTGAAAACAGACCACTATCATTCGCACCATCAGGGGGACCCTCCGAGACCACGACATGATGGGTATTTTCTAATGCAAAGCCAAGGCCAGTACAACCATGTTTTTTAATAAACAAACATTAGATTTTCAATTTTACTCGACGCGGCGCCTTACTTAGACCCAATCAGAGCATGATCAAATATTGGTCAAAGCGCAGCACATCCAAATCTTTAAACGTGACGATAGGTTAACGGCTTTCTGGACGTGACGGATGGTGGATGTGCAAAACAAGCACAAACCAACTACTGAAAACGGTGTTCATTTCACCAGCCCA
>CAYSJJ010000062.1:0-6851 GCA_964431365.1 uncultured Geobacter sp.
TTTTGGGCGACGCCGGCGTACAGGCAGTACGTTGAGGAGCCGAAGACGAGTCGCGAAGAGAGCGCCTTGTTATGGAATTGGATCCATCTCCTAAGGATGGCTGCAGATGACCGGCATCCCCCGCACACCGCAACACGGCGAATTCCATTGGCGCTTCATCGACACCGGCCCCTGTGACGGCCCGACCAACATGGCCATCGATGAAGCGCTCCTCAGCTGCTTCGATCCGGCAGAATCGTCACCAGTGCTCCGTCTCTACGGCTGGTCCCCGGAGGCGTTATCCCTGGGGCGCTACCAAAAAGCCGAGGAGTCACTCGACCTCGATCTCTGCCGATCTGCCGGCGTTCCGCTGGTTCGCCGCATCACCGGCGGGGGGATCATCTATCATGCCGCGGAACTGACCTACAGCCTGGTCTGCGCCCCCCGCCATCTCCCGCCGGCCGACTCGATCAAAGAGTCGTTCCGGATCCTCACCTCGTTTCTCCTGGCCATGTACCGAAGCCTCGGCCTCGACGCCTTCTACGCCGTCGACCGGCTCCCCCGCGGCGCGGTGCTCGGCGAGCGGACCCCGTTCTGTTTCGCCGGCAAAGAGAGCTACGACATCCTGATCAACGGCAGAAAGATCGGCGGCAACGCCCAAAGGCGGCTGAAAAACACCATCTTCCAGCATGGCTCCATTCCGCTCGTGAACATGAGCGACACAGGGGCCCGTTTTCTGCGGGAGATCCCTGCGGGTATACGTGAAAGCACCACAAGCATTGGGGAGGAAGGGGTCCTGCTTGGGGAGGATCGGCTCAAGGAGGCGCTGAAGAGCGCCTTCGAGGAGAGCCTGGGGACGACGCTTGAGACCGGCACGATGACCGCAGAGGAGAGGGCCCTGGCAACCCGGCTCCTGGACAAGTACCGGCGGGATGCATGGAACGTCGGAGGAACCGACGAAGAAGTCATAGGCTGACTACCCTCGCGGTTACTGCACGGCCACGCCGAACTCCACCCTGCTGCCGGTCATCCCCGTCTGCTTCGGAGGGGCGAAGATATCGCCCCCCTTTTCGAAGATCCGCTCCTGCGGCAGCTTACCCTCTGCCACCAGGAAATTCCGCACCGCCATCGCCCTCTCCCTCGCCAGCCCCCTGAGCTGCGGCTCTCCCACCACCGTATTGGCCAGGATCAGCTTCTTCATCTCCGGATCGGGGAGGCTTTTCAGGGTGCCGATGAAGGTGCGCGGCTTCGGGAACTTTTCCTTTTCATAGACGCTCTTCAACAGGGGCGAGTATTCGGCCGGAAGGAGCTCCAGACTATCCGCCGTCTGGCCCGCCACCTCCCGCTTCTCCTTCACCAGAGCCAGAAACTTCTCGGTCTTCATCTTCTTCAGGAGCAGTTCGCTGCGATACCCTTCCGCATCCCGCTCCTGGTCGACGAATCCGGTCACCTCCAGCTTTATGGCCGGCCTATCCAGGAGGGCCTTGGCCAGGTTACGCAGCTTCGCCTCTTCGGCGGTGCTGAGGCTACTCGTTCCCGGGGCAAAGGCGATGCCGCTGAAATCGTCTCCGCCGGCGAACATTGACTGAAGCAGGGAAAGCGGTGACGTTGCCGCCTTGACCAGCAGGTTCTTCAGCATCTGCCAGACCACACCCCAGACGCTGAACTCCGGATCGTCGGTACGTCCCGCCACCGGCAGGTCGAGGCGGATCTCGCCCTTCCGGTCCTTGAGCAGGGCCACGGCCAGACGGACCGGCAGCCGGGTCGCCTTGTCGCTCTCCACGGCCGAGCCGAAGGTCAGCTGGTCCATGAACACCTTGTTTTCGGCCTTGAGACGCTTCTGTTCGATCAGGTACTTGAGGTCGAGGGAGAGCTTCCCCTTGTCCACGGTATAGCCGAGATAGGTCCCCGAATAGGGGGTCATGGGAGAGAGCTCGATATCGCTGAAGCGGATCAGGAGATCGAGGAACAGATCGCCGCGCAGCGGATTGATCCGGCCGGTGATCCGAAGCGGCGACTGGTTTTCCAGGTTCCCCCTCAGGTCCACATCGGCGGCCTTCCCCTCCTCGGCGGTAAGCCCGCTGATCCGCCCCCCCAGGTTGACCATGGTGGTGGAGAACTCCCGGTTCAGGTGACGGTCGGTGAAATTGAGCACACCGTCCTGCAGGGTCACGCTGTCGATCCGGATGCTCTTCGGTGCGGCAGGAGAGGCCGGTGGCGCGGCTGCCGGCGCGCTGACCACGGCCGGCGAGGGAGCGGACCTGGCATCCCCGGTCGTGGCAGGCTCCGGCTGGTAAAGCTCCTGCAGGTTGATAACACCCTGACGGTTGATAATGACCCGGGCATAGTAGTTGTTGAGCGAGACGCCGGTCAGCCGCAGCGAGAACGGGGCGAGGGTGCCGCTCATGCCGTCCAGTTGCAGACTCTCCCACTTGAGCAGCTCTTCGTTCTCGTCGCCGTCGAGGCTGTAGAAGTTGCGTACCCCGACGCTCCCCCGGAAGCTCCCCCCCATACCCGACGGCCGGGCGGCCAGGTCAAGACCCAGGGTAGCGTCCAGCGTGCCGTCGGCAAGCACCACGTTCACCCCTTCCGGCAGATACGGCTCCGCATCCAGCACCGGAATCCGCGTCAGCGCCACGTTCCCCTTGAAGAGGAACGGCTCCGGGCAGATGCGGCCGTCGGCCTTGACGGTTCCTTTCTGGCCATAGACGGCGCTAAATCGAAACGGCATGGAGGTCATCCGGGGGCCGCGCAGGTCGGCGAGGGAGAGGGTCGCCCTCTTCAGGGTAAAGGTCGGCTCGTTCTCACGGGTATGGTCGGTGAACGCGGCACTCAGGCCGTTCACCGCCACCTGTTTCACCTGATACCGGAACCGTGAACCACCCGCCGCAGACGGTTTCGGTTTTGCCGGCAACGGGCGTGCCCCACTCTCCCCCTTTCTGATGAGCCGCGTCGGCGAGAAGAGTCCGCCGCTGTCGCGGGAGAGGACGACCTCCCCCCCCTGCTGCGCCACCTGCTCCACGGTGAGTGACTGCTCTTTCAGGCTGTAAGCCGCACCTTTCACCGTCAGAAGCGGGATCCTCACCCCTTCTTTCGGAGCGAACGGGATTGCCAGCTGCCGCAGTTCCAGTGCCCCGTTGCCGACCGTGAGCCCCTGCTCCTGCGAGTAGCTGATCTCGGCACCGGCGTTCAGACGGCCGGAGATCGCGGCGGTGAGAGTATCGGCAAGATAGGGGTAGACGGCCTCCACTACCCAGCCGGTCAGTTTCGGTCGTATGGTGAAGGCCAGCGGCGTCACGGAGAGGGTCCCTTCGGCGGCAAACCGCTCGCTGCGAAGGGTGGTAAAATCAAGGCCCAGGGTGGCGCTCTTCCCCTGTTCGGTGGAGAAGCCGGCCACCCTGATCCCCAACTGCCGGGCCTCGGTGGTGAAGCCGCCGGACGGCACGGCGTCGCTGAAACGGACCGTGCCGTCGGTCAGCCGCATCTCGCCTACGGCAACAAGGGGCTTGGTCTCTTGACCCGCTTGCTTCTCCGTCGTTTTCGCCGTATCTGCTTTTGCTGCGTCGGCATCAGCTCCCTTCTTCTGCAGACGCTGGAAATTCCAGACGCCCCCGCGGTCACGGGAGAGCGTGGCCACGGGACTCTCCAGAGCGATGCGCGCAAACCGGCATTCGTTGCTGAGGAGCCCCAGTTTGGCGAAGGCCAGGTCACCCCTGGCCAGGGTAAGGAGCGGCTCGCCGCCGCGTTCCCGCAGATCGATACCGGTCAGATTGACCGTGCCGGCCGCTGCTATATCGGGCTTCTCCCCTTTCGCCAGCCGGTGGGTAACGGTAAGGTCTGTGCTGAGTCTGCCGGCTGCCAACCGGAGCGGCAGCTCCGCAGGGAAATAGGTGGCGTAGAAGGGGATATCCAGCTCCTGCAGCCTGATGGCGACGGACGCCTCCATCCCCTTGGCAAACGGCTTCATCTTCCCCTCGAAGTTCAGGGGGGCGCCGTTTACCACGGCGCTGAGCTTCGGCGCCACGTACCGGTCGGCCAGATACGGGATGTTGCTGATGAACGGGACCTGGACCAGAAGCTGACGGACGGCGTGCTCCTTCGGCACGGGAAGGGCCTCGTCCCGGAAGTCGATGGAGCCGCCGCTCACCACGATGTTGTTGAGGGAAAAACGTGCCGGTTCTCCCGGCTCCTTTTTCTTGCCGCCAGGCTTCGGCTCCAGCAGATCGCTGAAGTTGAAGCGGTTCGGGCCGGTTCTGACGATCCGCAGATGGGGCGCAGTAAGGGTGATATCAGTGAGGACCGGTGCAAGTCGCCAGACCGAGGTGGGGCTGACCCGGACCCGGGCGCTGCTGAAGCTGACAAACGGTAGCTGCCCCCCCTTTTCCCCCAGCCTGACCCCTTCCATAGCGGCGGTCCAGGTGAGGGGGTTGATGGAGAGCCGGGCAATGGTGAGGGTGCGGCCGGTCTCCCGACTAACCCGCGTCTCGATCTCTCCCCGCAGGATCATGGGGAGGACGAAGGCGATGAACCCGAGGAGGAGCAGCACTCCCACCACCACCCCGATCAGCCACTTGCGCCGGCGCTCCATTCGAGTTCTCCTTCATCGTGAAAAGGGTCGTTGCCGCTGCCTCGATTGCTGAAGAAACTATAACCCCGCCACCTGTCGAGTCAAATAGGTTGCGTCGGCCGGCCGGATCGGGGTAGAAATGAGGGGAAAGGAACGTCCATGGAAATCCGCAGAAAGCCGGAATGGCTCCGGAAAAAGGTTTCGCCGGCGGCCAACGCCGATATGGAGCGACTCTTGTCCGGCCTCTCGCTGCATACGGTCTGTCAGGAGGCATCCTGTCCGAACATCACCGAATGTTTCCGGCAGCGGCAGGCCACCTTCCTGATCCTCGGCACGGTCTGCACCCGGCGCTGCACCTTCTGCAACGTCGGCAAGGAAAGCCCGCAGCCGGTCGATCCGCAGGAGCCGGGGCGGGTCGCCAAAGCGGTGGAGCGTCTGGCCCTTGCCCACGTGGTGGTCACCAGTCCCACAAGGGACGACCTCTCCGACGGAGGTGCCTCCCATTATGCCGCCACGGTGGCCGCGATCCGCGACGCCATGCCGAAGACCGCCATCGAACTTCTGATCCCCGACTTTCAGGGGAGCCCGGAGGCGCTGCGGACGGTCCTTCTGGCCGGGCCCGACATCCTCGGCCACAACCTGGAGACGGTCCCCCGCCTCTACCATATCCGGGCAGGCGCCGACTACGGCCGCTCCCTGGAACTGCTCCGTGCGGCCCGGGAGATGGCGCCCGAGGTGCCGACCAAGTCAGGGGTGATGCTGGGGCTGGGGGAGACGGAGGAGGAGTTGCTCGCAGTGCTGCGGGACCTGCGTGCCGCTGGTTGCGCCTACGTGAGCCTGGGCCAGTACCTCGCCCCGAGCCGCAGCCATGAGCCGGTTAAGGAATTCGTCCCGCCCGAGCGGTTCGAGCGGCTGAAGGAGGAGGCCCTGGAGCTCGGCTTCGCCCACGTGGAGAGCGGCCCGTACGTCCGGAGCTCCTACCATGCGGACCAGTACCGGCACGACTGAGCGGAGCACACCACACGCACATGAAAAGGCCCGGCCGACTTATGTCGACCGGGCCTTTTCACTTCTTGTCCCCAACAGTACTACTTGACCGGCAGCTCCCTGATTGCTCCCGGCGGAGCGACCACCACCGGTTGCTCCGTCACGACGGCGGCCGGCGCAGGCGTCTCAACCGGCACCGGTGCGGCTGCCTGGGCCTGCGCCGGAGCCGGAGCAGTGGGTGCAGACGCGGCCGGTGCTCCGGCGGGCGCCACCGGCGGGGCAGGCAGAGCGGCCTTCTCCTTGGCCGACTCCGACGACCGGCCGGCCCCCATGAGCGCCACCATGGAGTCGAAGAGATCGCGGTAGAGGGTCGACACCGACGCCTTCGGCTGCAGGCGCGATTCCTCGCTCTTGGCCAGGGCACGGCCGATGCCGGCCACGGTCTTGAACTTCACTTGCACGTCGTCGGCAACGTTGGCCTTGGCCTCGTCAAAATCGGGATACTGAAGGGCCATGAACGGCGGGTAGCTAAGGATCCGCTGGCGGAAGTTGGGGTATTCCCAGAGGATGGTCCCGTCCCGGTCCACGACCTGGGCAGAGGCGGTCAGGAAGTTGTAATCGCCGGAGACGTAGGAAAGGAGGTTGCTGGAGTAGAACTTGTCCTGACGGGTCAGACCGCTCAGGGTCACCACCATGACCGCGTCCACCTTGTGGCGGTCGATAAGCCCCTGCACGGCTTCAGGCCGGAAGAAGTATTTGTTGTAGGTCACACCGCCGTCGTCGCGCCGCTCGCGCCGCGATCCCAGGCTGCTGGCGAGCAGGTCGGCGTCCTCCTCCAGAAGCCGGACGGAAAAGTAGGAACCGGTGTCCTTCAGGAGCGCCACCAACTCCTTCTCGTTCTTCCGGTTCGCCTCCTTGAGCAGGGTGACCACGGCCGCTTTTTCCGGATGGCGGATGTCCGACTCGCCATCCACCAGGAGCGGTGCCACCCCCAGGACCCGAACCTTCTTCTCGTAGGTCTCCCGGGGAACGTTGTAGTAGTTCTGGGCACAGCCGAAGCCCGTCAGCATTACGAGACCGATCACCACCATGTTTACTGCACGTCGCACGTAGAATCTCCTTTGCAGATTGGAGCTTGTCCCTGAACAACCAGCGTCGTTGGGAACAAGCTCTTTAGGTCACGGTTCGAGCCAGATCGTCGTGTGCCCTTATAGCAGAAGGGTGCGCGGTTGGCCAGTGTAATTACCCGATATCCGGCAGTTGTACGGGGTCAGGAAAGAGCGACGTTCCCCGAGGCGTTGTGGCTCTAGGCGAAATG
>CAYSJJ010000062.1:6951-24298 GCA_964431365.1 uncultured Geobacter sp.
CAGGATTACAGCACCAGGAACCGGTCCAGCCGGTAGCCCGCCTTAACCGCCCGTTCCACGAGGGTGGCGGCCGATTTCCGCACCGATTTCGTGCGGCTGGCGGAGACCGCGCCACCCTTGGCGGCTCCCGCTTCCCCGGTCAGGGCAGCCAGCGACAGCCAGGCGACGAGCAGTTCCCAGCGCTCCTTCACGAACCACTCGAAGCCTCCGCTCCCATGGCGGCCGATAAAGGCGGCAACGTCGAGGTCGGCCATGAGTCCAGCCACCCCTGCGTCCTGTTCCTTGGCCGTCAGCGCCATAAACCGCTGCCAGCGGAGCATGGCGCCAAAGAGCGCCATGACGCTCGGCACGTCCATGGCCGCCAGGGGATCGGACGCATCCCCCCCTTCGGCGCTCAACTCCTCCTCCAACGGGCGGACAAGACCGTAACGGCCGATCAGTTCAGCCGTTAGTGCGGCGTAATCGTCTTTCGTCGCCAGCTCGCCGACCCGGTGAAGAGCAAGCCAGGCAAAGGAGAGGAGACGACTGGTCAGCCCTGCCGGCAGGCCGTCTTCGTCCCCGGTTGTCAGGGCCTCCAGAAACGCCAGTTCCTTCGCTACCCGGTTGACGATCTTTGCCGCGCCAACCGGCAGATCTGCCTGCTTGGCAAGGAGGTCCAGGAAAACGGCCAGGTCGTCGGCAAAGGCCAGCCTGGCCGCCTCCAGCGCCTGGTCGCCCAGCGCCTCGAACGCACCGGTGAGGAGTCCGCTGTGCCGGTCGAGCAGGCCCCGCAGGCGGTCGATGAGAACGGCATAGCGGACCTGCTTCACCTCCTCGTCCATGCTGGCCACGCCCCCGCCCTGGAGGTGGTGGCAGAGCTTCCCCCAGGTACCGAACTCGTCGTCCCAGATCTCCCGGAAATCGAGGAAGGCGTGGTACTCGTACGCCTCCATCTCCACGAACAGCCCCTGCTCGCACAGTTCGCGGCCGTTGCGGATGTACTCCAGACCGCAGGCGTAGTCTCTGAAAATGTAGTAGTGACGGCCATCCCCCTTGAAGGAAAGCGCCTCCCCCAGGGTGGTCTGGCGCAGCTCCATCTCCTCTGCCCCGTTCTTGACCGCAAAGGCGGTGGAGCTCCTGATCCATCCCGAGGTGGTGGCAAACTTGTTGTGGTAGACGATGACGGCCCGGTGTTCGCCGGCACGGTTCGAGTAGGCGAAGACATCTTCGTTGACGTGGGCGCCGATCCAGAAGTCGTAGAACATGAAGTCCCGGGCGCCGGAAAAGAGCCAGCGCCGCCGCACCAGCGGAAAGATCCGCCGTTCGTGCTCCCGCACCAGATGCTCGTCGACCGGCTCCTCCCAGTAGGCCTTCTTGTACTCCATCCCGTACTTCTCGTGGAAGCCCTCCACCTGGCCGTGACCGAACATGGGGAGCCCCGGCATGGTCACCAGCAGGACGCAGGCGCCGAAATACTTGTTCTCCTTGCCGAACTGCTCCACGGCAGTCTTTTCATCCGGATTGTTCATGAAGTTGACGAAACGCTGCAAGACCTGGGGGTTGAACTCCAGGACGTTCTTCACGGTCTGGCGATACTTGGCATTCTCCTCCATCTTCAGCATGTTCATGAAGGCGCTGTTGTAGACCCGGTGCATGCCCAGGGTCCGGACGAAGTACCCCTCCATCAGCCAGAACGCCTCGGCCAGGAGCAGCGTATCAGACGCCTCGCTTGCCACCCGGTCCACTACCTGGCGCCAGAACTCTTCGGGCATGGCGGCGTCGAACGCCTCCCTGGTCATGCCGTGCTCTCCACGGGATGGCACCCCGCCGTGTCCCGGCTGGGGGAACCAGAGGCGCTGGTAGTGTTTTTTCGCCAGGGTCATGGCCGCATCGAAACGGATGATGGGGAACATGCGGGCAACGTGGAGGATGGTGCGGATCACCGCCTCCCGCACCTCAGGGTTCAGGTAGTTGAGCTGGGCCGTATCGTTCCACGGCGTGCTGGTGCCGTCGTTGCCGTGGTAGATGTAGCGGGTCCGGCCGTCCCGATGGTCATAGTGCTTGAAGACCACCGCCGCGTCCCGCCGCTCCCAGTAGCCGTCCTCGATATGCAGGCTGACCTCCGGGGAGGAGGAAAGGTCGGCGCCGTTGAAGCTGTAGGCAGGGTACGGGGGGTACTCCAACTGGACGAACCAGTCCGGGTGCTCCACGGTCCACTTGGAGTAGATGCCGGTATGGTTGGGGACCATGTCGCTGGCCAGCCGGATCCCCCTTTTCAGCGCCCGCTCCCGCAGGTTCCAGAGGGCTGGCTCCCCCCCCAGGTCGGCCGCGATGGCGTAGTCGAAGAGGGAGTAGGCGGACGAGATCGCCTCGGGGTTGCCGCACATCTGCTTGATCGTCTGCGAGGCGGGCGAACGCTCCCAGAGGCCGATCAGCCAGAGCCCGGTGAAGCCCCAGCGGGCCAGCCGGTCCAGCTCCTCGTCCGGAATCTGGTCGAGCCGGCTGATCTCCCGGCCGTACTGCTTCGACAGCTGCCCCAGCCAGACGTAGACCATCTTGGCCAGGAGGACCACGTTGGGCATCCAGTCCGTGTCGGGTGAGAATCGCTCGGGCTCGGGATAGTAGTCGTTGGTCCCGGCCACCCCGCCGCGGCCGAACTCGAGGACCGGCGCGCCTCCCGGCTCTCCCCGCGGGGCGAAGATCCTGCTCTCCTCCTGGACCACCACGAAGGCGGAGAGGATCTCGGTCAACAGCTCATCGGGGAGGATTGCCCGCCAGTGCTCCCGAATGTACTCCAGTTGGTCGTAGAGCGAGGTAGGAGCCGCCTTCAGGGGGAGACGGAGCAGTTCCGGCAGCGACCGATCAAAGGGAGCCACCGGAGGCGCCTTGGCCAGTTCACGCTCCACGCCGGCCACTGCCTGCGGATACCGGCTGGTGGCTGCCAGTTCACCGTCGTCGAGCAGATCGCGGAACGGGTCGAGTGCCCGGTTCTCCGTTGCCAGACTCAGTAGCAGCAGTTCGGCAACGACCCCTTTCTTCCGGGCATGATCGGCGCTGTCGTCGGCAAGCCAGGCAGCGGCATCAGCAGATACTCCCCACAGGAGATCGGCTCCCGGGAAAAGAGTACCGAACCGTTCCGCCACGCTGAAGAGGTCCGGCGAGTCGCAGGCGAAGCCAGCCGAGGCGAGCGACCGCTCCAGGACGCCCGGGTGTTGCTGCTTGAAATAGCGATCGATCACCAGCCGGAATATCCGCAGTTGCAGGGCATAGAGGCCGAGCATCCCTGCCTGGACCGGTGGTCCGGTGCGGTCGGGTTGACGGCTGAGGCGCGACGCCAGTTCGCGATAGAACATCACCTGTGGTGCCGCTGCTTCGCGGATAGCGGTTGCCGGCTCTCCGAGGGAAAGGTTGTCCCAGATGCACCGCCGGATCTGGATGGCAAACGGGAAATATCCTGCGGCGACTGTTTTACGCTTCATTTCGTATCCTTCCGTGTGGGTAATCGCCGTGCGCGCGGCACGTCGGGCCGTTCCCTGCAAACGGGAGTGGCCGTGATGATGGGGATAGCATTGACGAAATGCAACAGAAAGTTATAATACGAATAAACTTTAATTAATTATTGGCAATCATAATGCGAAAAAGCCTCACCACAAAACTGACGATCGTTACCAGCGTGGTCCTTCTCATCACCATGACCCTCTTCGCTTACCTGAACATCCATGGGGTGCGGAGACTCCTCCTGGACGGCGCAGTGAACAATGCCGAGCTCCTCAGCGAAACCCTGATCAATGTTACCCACTACCAGATGCTGGTCAACGACCGCAGGCAGGTCGACCGGATCATGCAGGATGCGGGGAGGCAAAAGGGGATCGAGTGCATCCGGCTCATCAACAAGGAAGGCCATATCATCTTCTCGACGAACCCCAAGGAGGCCGGGACAGTCCTGGACAAAATGGCCGCGGCATGTACGATGTGCCACGCCGGGGAAGAGCCGTTGACCCACGCCTCCTCCATGAACAGGAGCCGCATCTTCACCCTTGCCAACGGGAAACAGGTCCTCGGTCTGGCCAAGGCCATCTACAACGAGACGAACTGTTCCGTTGCCGACTGTCATTACCACCCGGAAAGCGCCAAGGTGCTGGGGGTCCTGGATGTGATCGTCACACTGGAGGATATGCAGAGCCAGCTCAGTTCCTCCCGCTCCTGGGTTATCGGCCTGACCATGGTCCTCCTGCTCCTCATCTCCCTCTTCCTGGCCCTCTTTACCCAGCAACTGGTCAACAAGCCGGTCAAGCAGCTACTGGACCACTCCAAACTCCTTGCCGAGGGGGACCTGACCCAGACCATCCCCTTCACCTCAGATGATGAACTGGGGGAGTTGGCCGATTCGTTCAACACCATGACCACCTCGCTCAAGAATGCCCGCCAGGAACTGCAGGAGTGGAACAGGACCCTGGAGCGGAAGGTGGAGGAGCGGACCAGCGAAATCCAATCGATGCAGGCCCAGCTCATCCGCTCGGAAAAGCTGGCCTCCGTGGGCGAACTGGTGGCCGGTATCGCCCATGAGATCAACAACCCCCTGACCGGCATCCTGGTCTATTCCAACCTGGTGATGGAGGATGCCAAGCTCGATCCGTCACTGCAGGATGACATGGCAGTGATCGTCCGGGAGACGGAACGGTGTGCCAACATCGTCCGTGGGCTCCTGAAGTTCTCCCGCGAATCGACCCCCCACAAGACCTGGGCCTCGCTCCACCACGTCATGGACGCGGCCCTGTCCCTCGTGGAGCACCAAACGCTCTTCCAGAATATCACCATTATCCGCAACTACCAGGAGGTCGTGCCACTGATCTATCTCGACCCCGGCCAGATCGAGCAGGTCTTCATCAACATGGTGCTCAATGCCGGCCAGGCGATGGACGGCATCGGCTCCCTGACCGTCACGACCGGCATCACCCCGGACGGCAACTATGTCTTCGTCAGGATCGCCGACACCGGCTGCGGCATTACCGAAGAGAGCCTGGTCAAGATCTTTGACCCGTTCTTCACCACCAAGGAGAACCGGGGGACAGGGCTTGGGCTTTCCGTCTCGTACGGGATCGTCAAGAATCATGGTGGGAATATCGAGGTGACCAGCACGCTCGGCGAAGGGACGGTCTTTACCATCGAACTGCCGATCATGCCTGAGGAGGAAGTGAGCGGGCCTCAGCCCGAGAAGATGCCCGGGGAGATACCGACGGCCGACGGTGCCTGATTGCGGGAGGGAAAGAGTGCGGGTAACTGTGAACTGACGCCTTCACCGCAACGCTTCCGGGGTGTCCTGCCTGTGGCGCCCCCTGATCAGGCGTTTGAACAGCCCCGCGAGGAGATGCCGAGCTTTTTCATCAGTGCCTGGAAGTTGGGACGGAGCATGCCGGTTTCCTCGGCTGCCCGGGTGATGTTCCAGTCGTTGCGCTCCAGGGCCTGCAACGCAAACGCCTTCTCCAGCGGCTCGATGGCCCGTTCCTTGAGGAGCCGTTTGCTCTCCTTCAGTTCGTCCGCCGTGTGCGGAACATACTCGCACGACAGCGCGAGGGGATTTCCCTGATCCTGGAGTTCCAGATCGGCACGCCGGATCACGTCCCCTTCGGCCAGCACCACTGCCCGTTGAATCACATTCTCCAGCTCCCGCACATTGCCGGGGAACTCATACTGGTCAAGGGCGGACATGGCATCGGGGGCGAGCCCCCGCACCTCCTTCCCCATTTCATCGGCATACTTGGTCAGGAAATAGCGTACCAGGAGCGGCAGGTCCCCTTTACGGTTCCTCAGGAGCGGCATTTCGATGGGAATGATGTTGAGCCGGAAGAAGAGATCCTCCCGGAAGCACCCCTCCTGCACCAGCGTGCGGAGATTCCGGTTCGTCGCCGCCACCAGCCGGATATCGACAGGGACAGGACTGGTTCCCCCGATCGGCGTCACCTCCCGCTGCTGCAGTACCCTGAGCAGCTTGGCCTGGGTGGTCAGGCTGATATTGGCAACTTCGTCCAGAAACAGGGTGCCACTGTCAGCCACCTTGAAGAGTCCGGTCTTGGTCTGGATCGCGCCGGTGAATGAACCTTTCACATGCCCGAACAGCTCGCTCTCCAGCAGGTTTTCCACCAGCGACGTACAGTCGACGGCCACGAATGGATTGCTCCGCCGGGGGCTGTTGGCGTGAATGGCCTTGGCCACCAGCTCCTTGCCGGTCCCGCTCTCGCCGGTCACCAGCACCGTGCTGTCCGTGGGGGCGACCTGCATGATCCGCCGGTAAATCTTCTGCATCTCCTTGCTCTCGCCGACAAAAAGGCCGAACCCGTGCAAATCCTTGAGCTCTTTGGTGAGGTAGGATTCGTCCAGGCTGGCCTTACTCGTCTCCAAGGCGCTGTTCACCTTGGCGATGATCTCCTGCGGCTTGAACGGCTTGGATATATAGTCCGCAGCCCCGTGCTTCATCGCCTCCACAGCGGTCTCCACCATGGCGTAGCCGGTGATCATGATGACCGGGATGTCGGGCCGGAGCGACCGGAGGGTACTGAGAACTTCCATGCCGCTCATCCCCGGCATCTTGAGGTCGGTGATCACCAGATCGAAATCTTCTTCGAGCAGCCGCTCCATTGCCAGCTGCCCGCTGGCACTGGTCTCAACCGCAAAGCCTTCACCTTCGAGCGTCCTGCGGAGCCCCTCCCGGATCACCGCCTCGTCGTCAACCACCATCACCCGCACGTTTTCCATTGCCAGCCCCCGGCTTGAGCGGCCATGAAGTCACCCCTCAATAGTGCATAAGTCTATCACACATATAAGCAATATTTAATAATTTTTTTCACACACTCTCACACCGAAATCCCCGTCACCGCCCGCCACACAGGCTTCCAAGCCGTTCCAGCACGGGTGCATATTTTTTCATACACCTACAGAGGGGACGAACAGCCGCCATTTCAACCAGTTGCACGAATACTACCCCGCCGTCCCCTCCCTCGGACGTATAGATTCACCATACATCTGCCGTTCAGCCAACGTTACCCAGAGGGGTGCCCTCTCCTCATATCGCCTAGCCTTTCAATAGTTTACGTTTTTTAATAAATAAAAACTTAATTTGGTACGATCACTGCTTTAACAAAGCCAGGACAACGAGAAGCAAGGAGAGAACAAGGAGGATGCCATGAAACGGTCAATAATGAACGGAGCGGCGATTCTCATGATACTTGCGGCAAACGCCTTTGCCGACACAGGCACCAGCGACCAGGGAGGATGGCTCTGGACACTTTTCATCGGTTTCGGCGCCCTGATCATCGTCTTCCAGCTGGTCCCGGCCACCGTGTTGTTCGGCTCCATGCTCAAGGGACTGTTTACGGCAACGGCCAAAAAGGCGGCCCTGGCGTCGTCAGAAAAAACGGAAAAGAAACAATAGCGACGGCTCCAACTGTCGGGGACTCCGTACACGAAGGGGGCTGATACCATGGAAGGACTTATGATAGCCGAACAGGACGTGGATGCACGCAAACAGATTGCCGATCTGCTGATCGAAGCGGGTTACACCGTTACCGTGACGAACTCGGCGGCCAACGCCCTGCACGGGATTCTGAAAAAGACCGCACAGATCGTCATCCTCGGCGAAGAATTCGACGAACTGGCCGCCGGCGACTTGATTCCCCTCCTGAGAAAGTGCAACCGGGACCTGACCATCATCCTGGTTTCGGACGACATCCCGCTGCCGGCCATCCGAAAGGTGAGGAAGGAAGGGATTTTCTACCATGCCCTGAAGCAGGACACTGATGAGATCCGGCAGGCGGTGCAGTGCGCTTTCCAGAATATGAGCCATGACAACGCAGCCCATCGATAGGGGCGGCAACTAACCAAGGAAGAACACGGAGGATGCCATGAAAGCAACGACCCTGAGAAACACCCTGGCAATGCTCGTCGGAACAGCTTCTACGGCGTTTGCGGCGACCGGCACACGGGAAGACAGCAGCGGACTGTTCGTCTGGATCTTCCTCGGCTTCTGCGCACTGATCGTCATCGCCCAGCTCGTCCCGGCAGTCATGGTACTGCTGGGATTTGCCAAGGCGTTCGGCAAGGAGAAGGAAGAAACTCCCCAGACCGCGCATAAGTAGAAAGATACCAGGGAGGATATCATGAACAGGCAGAGTATCCCCATAGTACTGCTCGGTGTGCTCGGCAGCGGAACGGCCCACGCCGCTGCCGGACCAGTTGAAGGTGTGCTGGGAATAGGGTTCTGGGTCTTCATCGGTTACTGCTCCATCGTCGTCATTCCCCAGGTGCTCAGGGCCTTCCGGTACCTCCTCTCCTCAGAGGGGAAGAAGGCGGGAAAAGCGGCCGATCCCCTGAAGGCAGATGCCACGTAACATCCGGTCCGACCATGCTGCATTGAGAAGGAGGGAGAACGTGAACAGATTATTCCGCACCATACTGATCAGCCTGACGGCACTGCCGCTCCTCACCGGGTTGGCAGTCGCCGCCACGGCTGAGAATGAAAAATGTCTGGGGTGCCACGGTCAGAAAACGATCATGGAAAAGGGTGAGCGACTCTACGTCAACCCGGCAAAATTCGCCGCCACTACCCACTCCGCCATCGGCTGCCCGGCCTGCCACGACACGGTGACGGCCAACCATCCCCGCGACGGCGCGAAGATCTCGAAGGCCACCTGCAAGGAGTGCCATGCGCCGGTCCAGGCCGAATATTCCCGCAGCTTCCATGGCACCAAGGCCAACTGTGCCGACTGCCACAATCCCCACGAGGTCAAGGCCCCGGGATCGGTTTCGGGCGACGAGATAAACGCCCACTGTGCCAGGTGCCACGACACCAAGAAGACCATCGACACCCATACCAGGTGGCTCCCCCAGGCCGACCTCCATATCGAGGCGATGCCGTGCATCACCTGCCACACCGGCTCCAAAAACTATGTCATCACCATGTTCATCGAGAACCGCAAGCCCGGCGACAAACACAGCGGCTTCAAGATGGCGACCTACGAGGAACTTTCCCGCCTGTTGCCCGGCGACCGCGACTTGAAGAGCCTGATCGACCGAAACGGTGACGGCTTCATATCGCTCAAGGAACTGAGGAATTTCAACGGGGAAGCCCGCACGAAAGAGATGCGGCTCTGGGGGATGATGACCCCCGAGGTGGTGACACACAGCTATCAGATCCTGGAAAACCGCTGGGACTGCACCTTCTGTCATGCCTCCGGCCCCCAGGCGATGCAGACCAGTTACGTCTCCTTCCCCGAAAAAGACGGCTCCTACACCAGGGTAGCCGTGGAAAAAGGGGCCATTCTGGACATCCTCTACGGGACGCCGGATTTCTACATGCTCGGCTCCACCCGGAGCACGCCGCTGAACATCATCGGGGCCCTGATCCTTGTCGGCGGCCTGATGATGCCGGTCGGCCACGGTACCTTCCGGTTCCTTACGAGGAATAACAGAAAGGAGCACTGACCATGGAACGCAAAGAGTACATATACCTCACCCCCATGCCGGTAAGGATCTGGCACTGGCTGAATGCCCTCGGGATCGTCACGCTCTGTATGACCGGTCTGCAGATCCGGTTCCCCGAATACGTGAACATCTTCGGCACCTACAAGTCGGCAATCAGGCTCCACAACACGGCAGGCGTTACGGTTTCCGTCTCCTACGCCCTCTGGCTCTTCTATTACATCTTCGTCGCCGGGTCTCTGGCCAAGCTCTATATCCCGACCATCGAGGATATAAAGAGCGGTCTTTTCCGCCAGGCGTTCTTCTACTTCTTCTCCTACTTCCTGGGGCGGCCGAATCCGCACCACAGCACGCCGGAGAACAAATTCAACCCGCTGCAGAAGACCGCCTATCTCATGATCATGCTGGTCCTGCTGCCGCTGGTGATGGTATCCGGTTTTCTCCTGATGTATGTCGCCCCGCTGCGTGAACTGATCCTCCTCTTCGGCGGCATAAAGACACTGGTCAGCTCCCACTTCCTCATTGCCTGCTGCTTCAATGCGTTCCTCTTCGTCCATATCTATCTGGCGACCCTCGGGCACACCCCGTTCGCCCACTTCAAACCGATGTGGGACGGCTGGGAGGAACTGGAGGAACAACACCACCACTGAACAGGACAGTCAGTCCGCGAGACGGCGCTCCAGGGAAACAGACGGAGCGCCGTTTTTGTAAACGCCAAGCAAATTAACTTTGACCAATTAACAGCAATTACCTATAATCGATTTCTCTATTTCTTTTGGTGCTGTCAGGAGGCAACCATGAAACTTCGCGTCACCCTTCCCCTTCTGCTGCTGGCGATTCTTGCCGGCACAGCCGCTCTTGCCCTGAACATCAAGGATGTAACCTTCAAGACCAAGGATGCCGGCAAGGTGGTATTCAGCCACAACCTGCACATCGGCCAGAAGGGGATGAGCAACAACTGCAAGGCATGCCATAACGCCATTTTCGACATGAAGAAAAAGGTCCGCCACACCATGGCGGATATGGAGAAGGGGAAATCGTGCGGAGCCTGCCACAACGGCAAGGACGCTTTCAGCCTGAAGGATTGCGCCAGATGCCATCTGGTCAAGGAGATCACCTACCAGGTCAAGGCAACGGGGGCAACCCGTTTCAGCCATCAGGCGCACCTCCTCATCTCTCCCAACTGCAACGGCTGCCACCCTGCCCTCTTTGCCGCCGGTCCCAACAAACGGGCCACCATGGCCGACATGAAAAAAGGGAAGTCTTGCGGGGCCTGCCATGACGGCAAGAAGGCCTTTGACCTGGCGGACTGCGGCAAATGCCATCCGACCAGAGAGATCACCTTCAAGTCGAAAGCCGCCGGAGCCACGCCGTTCAGCCACAAGAAGCACACGGAACTTCGCAAATGCGACGCCTGCCACACCAAGATCTACGCCATTGGCAAGAACAAGCCGGTCAGCATGGCGGAAATGGGAAAGGGAAAATCGTGCGGCGCCTGCCATAACGGCAAGGAGGCCTTCAGCATCAGCGATTGCGGCAAGTGTCATCCGGTGAAGGACCTGGAATACCGGATCAAGGGTGCGGGCAATGTCACCTTCAGCCACAACGTCCACCTGGGCAAATACAAGACCTGCAACAAGTGCCACCCGCGCATCTACGCCCCGGGAAACACCAAGCAGGCGACGATGACGGATATGGAAAAGGGCAAGTCCTGCGGCGCTTGCCATGACGGCAAGGCAGCCTTCACGGTCAAGGAAAACTGCGCCCGCTGCCACAAGGTATCGTAAATCAGGTTCGTAACCCACAGGAGGTGGGCCATGTTCAGAAGCCTGACCACCAGGGCCATCATTCCGGTCACGGTGACCGTTACCGGATTCGTGGTGGTCTGCTTCTTCCTTCTGTACGGGCTGATGAAGGAAGATGCCACCCAGGATGCGGTCCACTACGAGACCAGCCTCGCCGACACGGTGATCAAGTCGGCCCGCTACAGCATGCTCCGGGATGACCGGGAAACCATGCACACCCTGATCGACAACATCGGTTCCCAGCAGGGGATCGAACATGTGCGGATCTTCAACAAAAAGGGGCTGATCATGTTCTCCCGGGACCGGGCCGAGATCGGTCGGGCCGTGGACAAGCGGGAAGCGGGCTGCATCGTCTGCCATACCGGTCCGGTGCCGGCCACCGCCCTGGGGAGGATGGAGCAGGCCCGCCAGTTCGTCAACGGACGGAACGTGCCGGTCATAGCCATTACCGCCCCGATCTACAACGAGACGGCCTGTTCATCGGCGCCGTGCCATGTTCACCCCCCCAGCCAGAAAGTGCTGGGGACCCTGGACATCGGGCTTTCCGCGGCCCCCCTGAAAGAGACGCTGGCCACCATGCGCTCCCGGATGGTGGTGTTCAGCCTCATGGTCCTCTGCCTGACCATCGGCGGGGTTGCCGCCCTGCTGCGCCGTTCCATATTCATCCCGATCCAGATGCTCGCCGAATATGCCGCACGGCGGGTGCGCGGAGAAGAGGGAGGGGAAATCCCCCGGTTCAACAGCGAGCTGGATATCCTGGCCGAATACATGAAGCGTCAGGAGCAAGGCCGGAAAGAGGAAACGCCCAAGAATCCCGACACCGGGCGCTGAGCACTGCGGGTGGCTCTCCCACCCGCACAACCAGGAACTCTCTCACCGAAGAGGCCGGTCAGCCGCATGGAACAGCCAAACACCGCCATCACCAACGAGCCGTCTCGCCAGACCGAAGAGCAGTCCGCTCCGGACCGGCGGGCGGCAATTATGAAGAACATTAGGCGACTGGAGCGGAGGGGGAACCACGGCCTCTACATCCTCGCCCTCTTCATTCTCCTCAGCATCGGGGCCGTGCAGAATTTTTCTCTATTCCCCTCGTTCCCCCCCGCAATCCTCAAGGCCCTGGGGAAGCCCCCTTCGTCGCAGATGATCAGCGCGGCACTGCTCCTCTACCTCTTCTCCGCCATCATCCTCACCCTGGCGCGCATGATGGAAGGAACGGGCAAGAACGGCGGCATTGCCCACCTGGGATACCTGGCGGCCTTCTATTTTTTCTATCACTTCAGCGGCGACATGGAGGTACACTTCTGGGCCGTCTTTGCCGCCGGGATCACGATCCTCAGCCTGGAGAGCTATCACCTCTGGCAGTACTGCCGAGAAGAGATCCAGAAGGAACGGGCACTCCTGGCGGACCTGGACAACCTGGACCGCCTCGACCGCTTCACTCATAACCACTGAAAAACATGGACAATCTCTTGCGAAAAAGACATTGACAGGGCGCAGGTATTGCTGTTACCGTACACGCTCGGCAGGGCCTTGTTGCGCCTGCCGTACA
Organism: uncultured Geobacter sp.; assembly: GCA_964431365.1. Taxonomy (GTDB): domain Bacteria; phylum Desulfobacterota; class Desulfuromonadia; order Geobacterales; family DSM-12255; genus Geomobilibacter. The sequence goes on from CAYSJJ010000062.1 coordinate 19,759, forward strand.
TAGAGACGCTAGGGGAGTTCGCACGAACTGAGAAGAGGCTGGCCGGCCTCAAACCCTTTGAACCTGATCCGGATAATGCCGGTGGAGGGAAGCGGCAACAGTTGATTACCGGCCGCTTCGCGGCCTTTTTTGTTGGAGACGACCATGGAGATCATCATTAACGGGGAACCCCGCAGCATGGCGGCGATGTCGGTCCGACAGCTTCTGGAAGCCCTCGACATCGACCCGCGCCGGGTGGCCGTGGAGCTGAACAGCGCCATCCTGCCGAAGAGCGACTATGAACAGAGCACCCTGAACGACGGCGACCGGATCGAGATCGTCCACTTCGTCGGCGGGGGATGAATAAAGCAGGCGCAGGGTACGAGGCGCAGGGCGCAAGATAGTCCGTCTTGTGCCTTGCGCCCTCTGCCTTCTGCCCAAAGAGGAGCTTACATGTCCATTCAGAACGACAAGCTTGTTATAGCCGGCCGGGAGTTCAACTCCCGCCTCATGGTGGGAACCGGCAAATACGCCAGCATGGAGCAGATGGTGCAGGCGATCGAGGCCTCCGGCGCCGAGATCATCACTGTCGCGGTCCGTCGGGTGAACATCTCCGACCGGAGCAAGGAGTCGCTCCTCGACCACATCGACACCAGGAAATACACCCTGCTCCCCAACACCGCCGGCTGCTACACGGCCGACGACGCGGTCCGCACCTGCCGTCTGGCGCGGGAAGCGGGGATGTCCGACTTCGTCAAGCTGGAGGTTCTCGGGGACGAAAAAACGCTCTTCCCGGACAACGAGGAACTCCTCAAGGCGGCCAAGATCCTGGTCGCCGAAGGGTTCACCGTGCTCCCCTACACCAGCGACGACGTCATCATGTGCCGCAAGCTGGAGGATATCGGCTGCGCGGCGGTCATGCCCCTGGGCGCCCCCATCGGCAGCGGTCTCGGCATCCGCAACCCCTACAACATCCGGATCATCCTCGACACGGTCAAGGTTCCGGTCATCGTCGACGCAGGGGTCGGCACCGCCTCGGACGCGGCCATCGCCATGGAACTCGGCTGCCACGGGGTCTTGATGAACACCGGCATTGCCGGCGCACGGGACCCCATCTCCATGGCCGAGGCGATGAACCTGGCCGTCCGGGCCGGTCGCCTGGCCTATCTGGCCGGCAGGATTCCGAAGAAGCTCTATGCCAGCGCCTCCAGCCCTGTCGAAGGAATGATCAGCTGACCCATGAACACTGCCATCCCCGTTGATTTCACGCTCTACCTGATCACCGACCGCCTCCAGACCGGCACGCGGAATCTCCGCGATGTGGTCGAAGAGGCCCTGGACGGTGGGGTGAAGGCCGTACAGCTGCGGGAAAAGGACCTTTCCAGCCGCGAACTGTACGAACTCGCCTATGACATGAGAAAACTGACCAGCCGGTACGGGGCACGTCTCCTGATCAACGACCGACTCGACATCGCCCTTGCCGTCGATGCCGACGGCGTCCACCTGGGTGGTGACAGCATCCCCATCTACCGGGCGAGGAAACTCCTTGGCCCGCAGCGCCTCATCGGCGTCTCCTGCCACAATCAGGTGAACGCCATTACCGCCCAGGAAAAGGGGGCCGACTTCATCACCTTCGGCCCGGTCTACTATACCCCCTCCAAGGCCAGGTTCGGCAAGCCGGTCGGTATCGACAAACTGGAGAGCGTGACCCACCTGCTGAACATCCCGGTTTTTGCCATCGGCGGGATCACTGCGGCCACCACGCGTGAGGTGCTGGCCGCCGGTGTCGCCGGAATAGCCCTAATCTCGGCCATTGTGGCTGCCCAGGAACCACGCCTGGCAGCGCAGAACCTGCTGTCGCTCCTGCCGGCCAGGGCAGTGACGCCATGACCACCCTCCCTGCCGAACTCCATCCGGCCCTTCGCTTCAACTCCTACGGCCAGTATCTGCGTCGGCGGTTCGGCTGCCGCATCAGCAAGGTCAACGTGGACGCCGGCTTCACCTGCCCCAACCGGGACGGGAGCAAAGGGGTCGGCGGCTGTATTTACTGCGATAACAGCTCCTTCTCGCCGGGCGCAACCCAACCGTCGGTCCCCATCGAGGAACAGATGGCCGCCGGCATGGCCTACCACCGGAAGCGCCTCGCCAGCGAAAAGTTCATCGTCTATTTCCAGAAGTTCACCAACACCTACGGCCCGGTCGAACAGCTGAAGGAGTTCTATACCAGGGTGCTTGGCCATCCCGACGTCGTCGGCATCTCGGTCGGCACCCGGCCGGACGCGCTTTCGGACGAGGCCCTCGACCTCCTGACCGACCTTGCCAGGCGTCATTACGTCTGCCTGGAACTGGGGCTCCAGTCGATGGACGACGGGATTCTCGACCGGATCAACCGGGGGCATACCCTGGACGACTACCTGCAGGCCGTATCCAGGAGTGCAGGACGGGGAATGGACATCTGCACCCACCTGATCTATGGCTTTCCCGGCGAGAGCCGCGAGGGTTTCCTCCGGACGGCCACACTCCTGTCCGGACTGCCGATTAACTCGGTCAAGCTCCACCAGCTCCATGCCGTAAAGGGGACGCGCCTGGCCGAGCAATACGAACGAAGAGAATTCACACCCGTTTCCCTTGCCGAATATGTGGCAACGGTCTGCGACTTCCTGGAGCGGCTCCCCACCGGCATCAGCGTACAGCGGCTCTACGGGTCGGCACCGCTTTCCATACGGGTCGCCCCCACCTGGAACCTCAAGAATAACCAGATGTGGTATTCTATCGTGCATGAGCTGGAAAGACGCGGCAGCTGGCAGGGATGCAGGCTGGCTGCGGACCAAGGGGATTCGCCCCTTCTCCGGCAGCATGTCGATCCGGAAGGGCCCAACTGCCGGGAACAGGCCGCATGAACAGGCGGCTACCGATCGTCCCCCTTCTCCTGACCGGTGTGGGACTGGTCCTCTCCATCCTGTCGGCCACCGACCTGTGCAATTTCGGCGGCTGCACCGAAGCTCACCAGTACCGTTTCCACGGCATCCCTCTGCCGATCACCGGGATGGTCTATTTCGGTCTTCTCGCCTGCGCGCAGTTGCTCTCCAGCCGCTGGGAGCTCTTTGTCCCGGCAGTGACCATGCTCCTGGCAGGCGGGGCCGGGGCGGAACTGACCATGATCCACCTGCAGAAGGACGTCATCAAGGCCTGGTGCCCGCTCTGCCTCGGGATTGCCGGGATTGTCTATCTCCTCTGCATCCTGGGCATATCCAGCTATTTCCGAGAACACGGGAGGAGCTTCACCATGAAGAAAAGACTGTTCGCGAACTCTCTGCTGATTACCCTTGTCGCCCTTGCCGGCTTTTTTATCTCCTTCACCGGCATCATGAAACCGGATGCCGCCGCCCAGCAGCAGGATATCTCCATGGGCAAACAGAAGAGCAGCCTGGAGGTCTATATCTTTTCCGACTGGCTCTGCCCGGTCTGCATGAAGGTGGAGCCGGCCATCGAAGCGTCCGTCCCCACCCTGATGAAAAAAGCGCGGGTAACCTTCGTCGACAAGGCAATCCATCCCGAAGCCATGAACTTCGTCCCCTATCACCTCTCCTTTGCCATCCACGAGAAGGAGAAATACCTGCAGCTGCGCAGGGTGCTCTTTAGCGTCGCCAGAAAGACCAGGAACCCCTCCGTGGCCGACATTACGGCCGCCATCGCCCCTCTGAAGGTGACCTACAAGCAGCTGAGCTTCATGGAGGTGACCCAGCAGATGGGGCGGTTCCAGGCACTGGCCGACCAGTTCAAGGTAACGGCCACCCCGACCGTGGTCATCTACAACTCAAAGAGCAACAAGAGCAAGACCCTTGTCGGCGGGAACGAGATCACGGCCGACGGTATTGCAAAGGCGGTAAAGAGTCTGGAGTAGTCGGCGGGAGTTTACTGACTAACGTGAAAAGCCCCCTGCCTCGATGGAAGCAGGGGGCTTTTGTCGTTGAGGGCCTGACTAAGACGAGTGGTAGCAGATTCGGCAGCTGCAGGAGCGGATTGGGACCCCTCAAGCAGGCGGACCGCACCGAGTCACGTCCCCACCCCGTTGTCGAGAAGAGTGCGCAACATCCCTGCAAGATTCGTTGGGGCCAGCGGCTTCACGAGCAGGAGATCCCCATCATCCACCAGTTTTCGCTCATGCACGAGGTCGTACGGATAGCCGCTGGTAAAGACGATTTTGGTGCTTTTGCGGATTCCCCTGATTTCCTGGGCCGCCTCTTTGCCATTTTTTTTCGGCAGAATGGTATCCATCACCACCAGGTCAATCTCCTGCCATTTCGCACGGTACAGATCCACCGCCTCCTGTCCGTTCTGCGCCAGCAGCACCGTGTAGCCGAGGCTTGTCAGAAACAGTTCCAGGTACTGCCTGATGGCTCCGTCGTCGTCAACAACCAGAATGGTTTCACGCCCCCCTCGCAACGACTGCTTGCTACCCTCTGAATCGCGCAATACTACATCACCGGCAATGAGCGGCAGCAGTATCCTGAAGGTGGTTCCCTGTCCGGGTTCGCTGTATAAGCTGATGTACCCGTTG
>CAYSJJ010000063.1:0-23168 GCA_964431365.1 uncultured Geobacter sp.
AAGAGAAACCTCATCGACAGTTACCCCGAAATACTCGCCCAAGCAGATGGCTATCAGCTCATACCGTTCACGAGGGGTAGCGGCAGCAGCGAGAGATGCGGCGAACGTATTGCAAAACTGTGCAAAACTCATAACTCCCTCCAACTACGATGGAATTGATATGGGGAGTATATCACGGAAGAAGGGCGCAACCAGGTGGGGTACGGAAGCAGTTGAAGGTAATGGCAGGCGCGGTCGCCTTTACGAACCCCTATTTACTATCTAATTTTCAGCTTGCATCTTGCCATCGGGCGATAAATTGTTAAGGTATTCTTAATATCCATAAACTGCCATTCAAGTAAATTGAGGACTTTCTATGGACAAGAGAAATTGCAAGAGGGTTCATTTCGTGTGCCAGGTTGACGTTGCGATCAGTGGTCACTGCTTTGATGCCAAGACAGACAACCTAAGCCCCACGGGCATGTTCATCAAGACTGACCATAGGATTCCCATTGGAAAGAGAGGGGGAATATCCTTGAAACCGGGCAACACCTCCCCCGTCAGCGTGAGCTGCGTTGTGGTCAGACACGGTTATAAGGGGCTGGCGGTCCAATTCAAATCCCTGGATTACGATTCGATCAGCCAATTAAAGGCACTACTGATGAGAAACCAGCCCTATCTCAACCATTCATAGGCAAGAGACCCCAAAACTCTCTACGTGTCAACGTCAGCGGGTTGGTGTCATTGGCAGTAACTGGTGGGATCAACGCTACATGATGGAAAAGTTTGTATGGATCACCTTCTGCAGTTCCTCAATCCTGAGCAGTGCCTGACGGACCTGCTCCCGATCGTCAACAGGGAGTTCATAGGGGTTGATGTAGTAGGAATCCTTCTGTATCCCCTTGATAACCTTGATCTGCAGCAGAATGCGATATCTGGTGAGAATCAGATAGGCGTCGGTTAACTCCTTGGCCATGGTCGCGGAGAAGCTGCCCTCCTGACGGAGCAGTTCGATCCGGCGCAGGGTGCCGGATGCGGGAATCCCCTGATTGATGGCAAGGATCCGTACGTTCATGACCAGCGGCGCCCATGCCAGCAGTTTCAGATTGAATTCACCCTTGTGATCGCCCGCTCCTTCGGTCCAGATGCGCTTCAAAAACCCCAGGGCCAGTTTCATCTCCGTTGCGGCCTTGGCCATGCCCCAGAGTACCTGGAAATAATCCTGCTCCAACCCGCGGATCAACTCGATGAGACGCTCAGCCAACTCACGGTCTCCGGCCACGTAGCGGGCATCGGAGAGCACGATCAGGTCCATCAGGTTCTTGGCGTAATCTTCATATTCGTATCGGACGATGGAGAGCAGCTTTTTTCGCCATTGCACGAAGGAACCGCGCCAGGTTGGATTGGACGGCATGATGTCGCCCGTGCACTTCTTGAAGCCTATTTCCGCCAACCGCTCTACCAGAAGAAGGCTGAGGGCGGTGAAATAGTCGTCAGCAGCAGCGCCCCCCTCATCTCCGTACACGATCAGGTAATCCTGATCGGTAATGAGCGTCTGTTCCTCGCGGCCATCACTCCCCATACTTATCAGGGCAAACGGAACCGGCGGAAGCCCCTCACCGCCCGCGGACATCTCCTGCACCACCAGCTCGACGGCCCGGTCAGCCAGCAGATCACGGTAATCCGTGCAATGGCGATGAAGGGTGGCTACCGACTGCACCTTGAGGAAGGCATCCATTTCAAGGGTGTTGAGTTCGCTGTGAATCGCTCCCAGGCGCGGATAGTCGCCGCAAACGGCAATCTCCTCCAGCAGGGCAGTCCTGCTGGAGGCTTCGTGCGCGGCCCACGATATCTCCAGATCAATCGTCTCCTTCAAGGCCTGCAGGACGGGCTCCATCTCGTCGCGCTCAAGCTGCGACAGGAAGAAACGGACCCGGCCCATTACGTCGTCGATAAACTCTTGGTCATTATTTGTGGTCATGGTGGCTGGTTACTCGAAAAAAATGGGGAAGGCCGTAGCCCTCCCCAACTGTATCACAGGTCAACGAGGTGCGCTAATGTTAGTGGTCGATGGCCTTGGCCATGCCGATGCCGGTGTTCTGGCGGACGTAGATCTCGTCCCACATCTCCTCGGCCTTGCGGCTCGGGAAGGCAAGTGCGGCGATGATCGCAGCCAGGAAGCCGAGCGGGATGGAGATGATGCCCGGGTTCTTCAGCTTGAGGATCGGCTCGCTGAGACCCATGATGGACTTGCCGTCCTTGTTCAGTACGTCCTTCTTGGCCTTCTCAAGGGCCTTCACGTCCTTGGCATCAAGCGTAGCACCCGGCGGCAGTGCGGCCTGCTTCTTCTCCAGGGCGGCAATGGTCTTCTCGGCGCCCTTGGCGACCAGTTTCGGGTAGGTCATGTTCGGGGAGACCATGACCAAGCCGATGGAGGCGATGGTGCCGACCACGAGACCGGCGATGACGCCGGCGGTGTTGAACTTCTTCCAGAAGAGGGAGAGCACGACGACCGGCAGGTTGCCCGAGGAGGCAACGGCGAAGGCCAGGGCCACCAGGTGGGCAACGTTCTGCTTCTCGGCGGCGATACCGATGACGATACCGACAATACCGACCACCATTGAGGTGATCCGGGCGGCCATGACCTGCTCGTGCTGGTCGGCGTGGCCGTCCTTGATCACGTTGACGTAGATGTCGTGGGCAATGGCGGCGGAGGCTGCCAGAACCAGACCGGAAACAACGGCCAGGATGGTGGCGAAGGCGACCGAGCAGAGGAAGGCCAGGAAGAGATCGCCGACGACGGGGGCGATGTCTGCACCCATCTGCTGGGCGAGGAGCAGGGTGGCCATGTTGCCCCCCGCGTCAACGGCGGTGATCCCCTGCGGGGTGACGTTGATGGCGGCGCCGAAGCCGAGCAGGGTGGTGAGGACGTAGAAGCCGCCGATGATCCACATGGCGATGATGACCGACTTGCGGGCAGCCTGGGCAGTCGGTACGGTGAAGAAGCGCATCAGGATGTGGGGCATGCCGGCGGTGCCGAGCACCAGGGCCATACCGAGGGAGATCTGGTCAAGCGGCGCCTTCATGAAGAGGGCCGGCTCCAGGAAGCGCTGACCGGCGTCCGTGCCGCTGATGGTGATGCCATCTTTCAGCAGCAGCTTGGAGACATGGTCCTGGATGTCGGGGCTGTTGACGATGGTGCTGAAGAAGCCGATCGGGTTGAAGTTTGCCTTCATCAGGACCAGGAACGAGAGGAGGAAGGCACCGGACATGAGGAGGCCGGCCTTGATGATCTGGACCCAGGTGGTGGCGGTCATGCCGCCGAAGACGACGTAGCCGACCATCAGGATACCGACGCCGATGATGGCGGTCTTGTAGGGGACGCCGACCAGGAGGGCCATCAGTTTGCCGGCACCGACCATCTGGGCGGTCAGGTAGAAGGTGGTAACGGCGACCGTTGCGATGGCGGCCACGGCGCGGACCGGCTTGGGATCGGTGCGGAAGGAGAGGATGTCGCCCAGGGTGTACTTGCCGGCGTTCCGGCACGGCTCGGCCACGATCAGGAGGACGGTGATGTAGGCCACCAGCCAGCCGACCGAGTACATGAACCCGTCATAGCCGTAGAGGGAGATCATCCCGGAAATCCCGAGGAACGAGGCGGCCGACATGTAGTCGCCGGCGATGGCCCAGCCGTTCTGGGTACCGGTGATACCGCCGCCGGCGGCGTAGAAGTCGGCAGCCGTCTTGGTCCTCTTGGCTGCCCAGACGACGACGCCCAGGGTGATGCTGATGATGACGGCGAACATGGAAAGGGTAATGGCCTTGTTGGCCTTGAGCTCTTTTTTCTTGGCCGGTGCTGCGGGAGCGGCAGCAGCAGGAGCGGCAGGCTGTGCAGCAGGAGCCATGACCGCGGCAGGGGCGCCGGGTGCGGCCGGTGCGGTGGCAGCCGGGGCGCCGGCGGCGGGGGCCTTGGCCGGCTCGGCGGCGATGGCGACGGAGCCCAGTGCGAGGGCTAATGCACAACCTACGAACATTTTCTTCATCATGTAGTCCTCCTTTACTTGAGCTCGTCAACCAGCTCGCGGGTCAGCCGGTCGAAGTCTTTGTTGGCCACGTGGGCGTAGTAATGGGCCAGTCCCCAGGAAACGAAGAACTGGGAAAGGGCGAAGACGTACCCGAAGTTCAGGACGCCGATGACCTTAATCTTGAAGAGGCCCGGTGTGTAGGCCGCCCCGATCGGGAGGAGGAAATAGTAGACAGTGGAAAAGATCCACCAGCCAAATAGAAAAACGGTCTTCTTGCGGTGAAGTTCGATAAACTTCGGATTCTTGGCAATTGCTGCCCAATCATACTGCTTCTCTGCCATGGTCGTTACTCCTTTCTGTTGGACTCTGCAACCGAAGAGACGGCGTCCCGCCCCCGCTAAGTGGGTTCTGCGTGTAAGCCTCCTTTCTGAAAAGTGGTTCCCGAACTTGACTTGAATCTATAGCCGAGCATAACCGAATTTCATGGAGAGCGTCTCCGCTCCCTCTATCATGGACGGGATGATCTCGCTGTCAATCCGCTCGGTCAGAAGCCGAAACGACGGTCCCAGCAAGGTGATGGCTCCCACCACTTTGCCGGCGTAATCACGCACCGCCACGGCTACGCCGATAATCCCGTCCCCAAGACCACCACTGTCGATCGCCACACCTTTGCGCCGGATCTCTGACAGCTCCGACTCCAGCCTGGCAACCTCGCCGGCGTCCATGCGCCGACGCACCTTCTTGAAGAACTTGTCCAGCAGGTCACCAGGTTCGAGTGCCTTGATCACCTTGCCGGCGGCATTGGTGAAGAACGGATACCGTTTGCCGACCAGCGGCGCAGCCTTGACCGCCTGATCACAGTCGACCATATCAAGGAAGAGCACCTCTTCCCCCTGCAGCACGGTCAGATAGACCGCCTCGTCATGCTTGCGGGCCAGCGACTCCATAACCGGATGGGCATGACGTATAAGACTGGCGCTGCTGACGACCCGCTGCGCAAGCCCCAACATCCCCAGCCCGAGACGATAGACGCCGCTCTGCTCTTCCCGCGTCACCAGCTCGCGCCCTTCGAGCGTGGCCAGGAGCCGGAAAACCTTATTACGGCTTACACCCAACTGTTCAGAGAGCCTGGGGAGCGTCGCGTCAAGCGACCCCTCCGCCAGAACCTCCAGAATATCCAGAGCATTCTCAACACTTTGCACCGCATATTCGCGTTTGTCTCTGAACATTGATTACTCCCGCCATCGACACAAAAGAACGTCTGTTTTACGAAAATGCATCCTGCGTTTTGTATTTTTTTAACACGTCGTTTTATATGTGTCAATATTGTTTTTAGTTTTTTGTATACATAACGACTTTCCTCTTTAATTTCGGCGCCATTCTAATGTGAAGCCAAATTCAATAAAATCAAGTTATACGGAAATGGAACACCCAAACATGGGTTTGAAAAAGCGATCAACACACATTAAAAGAAGAATAGATCAAAGGTAATGCGGGGTTAGAAACAGGGGCAAATCAAACGACGGCTTTCCGTCGGACAGGGAGGGAACGCTTCAGAGAGAGTGCAGGTCGGTGCGAACAAAAGCAGAAGGGAGCAAAGGAAGGGGGGATTTGATCGAGCGCGCCTGTCCGGCGGCGCCCTGATCAGCGGAAGCGGATAGCTGTTGCCTGGCCAGTGATCTCGGAGGAGGGGAAAAAGATATAGGTGCTGTTCTGCACCTTGACCTCGGGGAAGATGATACCATCGGCATCGATCTTGGCAGCTTCCGCCCGAAGAGCCCGATTGGCCCATTCGTAGTCGGCGGGGCCGAGATCGTCGGGAGCACCGTAACGTTCGCGGCTTACCGTAACCTGACCAATTTTCACATACGGCCGGGAAAGCTGCTCCTGGGTGAATATCGGGGGGAGCTCACGGCCGTAACGGGTAGGCCCGGCACAACCGGCAAGGAGCAGGGCCAGCAACAGGCACGGGACAAGGGCCTGCGCCCGGCGTTGCCGCCGGAGAGAACGATCAACCATGGCCATGACAACCTCCCTGACCACCTGCAAGCGCAAAACGCCGGCAAGCGGAAGACAACCGAGTGAATGTTGGGCAGTTTAGCGGCATTTTTCATCCTTTACAAGGCAGATTTTACCATGCTAGTATTTTGCGTTTTTCGCCCAAAACCATCCAGGAGGAGACAAAGGGATGTCAGGTCATAATAAATGGAGCACGATCAAGCACAAAAAAGGGGCCGCCGACGCCAAGCGCGGGAAGATATTCACCAAGCTGATCAAGGAGATCACCGTTGCCGCCAAGCTCGGGGGGGGAGATCCGGGGGGGAACCCTCGCCTCCGGACTGCCGTTGACAAGGCCAAAGCCGAGAACATGCCCAAGGACAACATCGACCGGGCCATCAAGAAAGGTACCGGCGGGATGGACGGGGTGGTTTACGAGGAAATCGTCTATGAAGGGTACGGTCCGAACGGCGTTGCCGTACTGGTCGAGGTCATGACCGACAACCGGAACCGGACCGTTTCCGAGGTCCGGAGCATCTTTACCAAATGTAACGGCAACATGGGGGAGGCCGGCTGTGTCGCCTGGATGTTCGACAAGAAGGGGCTCCTCGTCTTCTCCAAGTCGAGCGACTTCGACAAGCTGTTCGAGGCTGCCATTGAGGCGGGCGCCGACGATGTGACCGACGAAGGCGAACAGTTCGAAGTGACCACCGACCCGGCCAATTTCATCGAAGTACGCGAGGCGCTGGAAAAGGCCGGATTCAAACCCGAGTCGGCCGAGGTGACCATGATCCCCCAGACCCAGATCGCGCTGGAAGGGAAGCAGGCGGAGAGCATGCTGAAGATGATGGAGCGTCTGGAAGACAACGACGACGTCCAGAACGTCTACGCCAACTTCGACATCTCCGAAGAAGAGATGGAAAAAATGATGTAACCCTGCGGGGCGGGGCCTGGGCCTCGCCCCGAATCATTTCAGGCCCCCTATGAAAGTACTCGGCATCGATCCCGGCTCCCGTATCACCGGCTACGGCATTACCGAAAAGATCGGGAACCGGCTCATCCACATCGACAACGGGGCCATCTTCACCGACAAGGCCGGTGACTTTCCCCAGCGGTTGAAGTGCATCTATGAAGGGCTCTGCAGGGTCATCGCCGCCTACTCTCCCGACGCCGTCGCCATCGAGCAGGTCTTTCTCGCCAACAATGCCCAGAGTGCCCTCAAGCTCGGCCAGGCCAGGGGCGCCGCCATTGTGGCCGGCGTCAACGCCGGGCTGCCGGTCTTCGAATATACCGCCATGCAGGTCAAACAGGCGGTGGTCGGTCACGGGCATGCCAGCAAAGAGCAGGTCCAGCAGATGGTCAAGGCACTCCTGAACCTCCCGGAAATTGCCCAGGCCGATGCCTCCGACGCCCTGGCCGTCGCCATCTGCCACGCAAACTCCTCTGAACTCAAACGGCTCGTGCAGTTGAAGGCGAAACAGTGATCCAATCACCTCTTCCGCCTCATCCCTCACCTCTCAAGGAGACCCCATGATCGCTCTCTTAACGGGACGCATTGCCTGCAAATCGCCGGATGCCATCGTTCTCGACGTTAACGGGGTCGGCTACCGGGTCCAGGTCCCCTTTTCCACCTATTTCGACCTGCCGGCGGAGGGGGCGCAGGTAACGCTGCACATCCACACCCACGTGAAAGAGGATGCCATCCACCTCTTCGGTTTTCGCACCCCTCTGGAAAAACAGTTCTTCCAGCTCCTGCTGACGGTCTCCGGCATCGGACCGAAACTGGGGCGCGACATACTCTCCAACGTCCAGGCCGAGGAGTTGGCCGGAGCCCTCTCCCGCGGTGACCTCGTCCGCCTCTCGGCCATCCCCGGCATCGGCAAGAAGACCGCCGAACGCCTCGTTCTGGAGCTGAGGGAAAAGGTGAAGAAACTCGGCCTGGAGTTGACGCCCCAGACCGTCAGACCCGGCCAGACCGCAGAGAACGGCATGATCGACGACATAACCTCCGCCCTGGTCAATCTCGGGTACAAGGAGGCCTTGGTGACCAAAGTCCTGGCCGAACTCGCTCCGCCCGACGACATGCCGATGGAGGCAATCCTCAAGCAGGCGCTGAAGCGGCTCATGCGCTGAATCGCTCCGTCCCCCCCCTGCCATCAAGGTGGCTAATTTCAGCCACCATTCCAGGCCGTTTTTGGCCACCCACCGCTCTCAGCACCACCCTCCCGCCCCAAAACACTCTTCTAAAAACAGCACATTAGGCTATGTATACACCATGGCACCCCTATTGCTAATACCTTCTCAAAGCTGATCAGAGGGCCTTTCCGGAACGAATCGGATTTGGAACAAAATTCATTTTGAGGGGAGCGGAAAATGAAAGGAAAGAAGTTCTACCAGATTCTGTACGTCCAGGTGTTGTTCGCCATCTCGCTCGGTGTACTGCTCGGTGCATTCTACCCCGAGGTCGGGACGGCCATGAAGCCCCTTGGCGACGGTTTCATCAAGCTGATCAAGATGATCATCACCCCGGTAATCTTCTGCACCGTGGTAACCGGCATCGCCGGCATGGAGGACATGAAGAAGGTCGGCCGGGTCGGCGCCAAGGCCCTCCTCTACTTCGAGATCGTCACGACCCTGGCACTGGTCATCGGCCTGGCCATCGTGAGTGTGATCCAGCCCGGCGCCGGTTTCAACGCGGACGTCACCAAACTGGACACCAAGGCCCTGGCCGCCTACACCACCCAGGCAGCCAAGGGACACAGCACCGTCGATTTCCTGCTGAACATCATCCCGAACAGCGTCGTGGACGCCTTTGCCAAGGGTGACATCCTCCAGGTCCTCCTCTTCGCCATCCTCTTCGGCTTCGCCCTTTCCGCCCTCGGCCAGAGGGGGAAAGCGGTCTACAAGCTCATCGACCAGGTATCCCACACCTTCTTCGGCATCGTGGGGATCGTCATGAAGTTCGCCCCCATCGGCGCCTTCGGGGCCATGGCCTTCACCATCGGCAAGTTCGGCATCGGCTCCCTCTCCAAACTGGGGATGCTGATGGGGAGCTTCTACCTCACCTGCCTCATCTTCATCTTCGTGGTCCTCGGCAGCATCAGCAAACTCTGCGGCTTCAGCATCTTCAAGTTCATCCGCTACATCAGGGAGGAGCTCCTCATCGTTCTCGGTACCTCTTCCTCCGAATCAGTGCTCCCCCGGATGATGGCCAAGATGGAAAAACTCGGCTGCACCAAATCGGTGGTCGGCCTGGTCATCCCCACCGGCTACTCCTTCAACCTGGACGGCACCTCCATCTACCTGACCATGGCGGCGGTCTTCGTGGCCCAGGCCACCAACACCCCCCTCACCCTCACCCAGACCCTGACCATCCTCGCGGTCCTGCTCCTCACCTCAAAGGGTGCCGCAGGGGTTACCGGCAGCGGTTTCGTGACCCTGGCAGCCACCTTTGCCGCCATTCCCACCATCCCGGTGGCTGGCCTGGCCCTGATCCTGGGGATCGACCGCTTCATGTCCGAGGCCCGCGCCCTGACCAACCTGGTCGGCAACGGGGTGGCCACGGTGGTCATCTCCAAGTGGGAGAAGGAACTGGACGGCGAGCGGATGCAGATGGTACTGAACCGGGAAATTGACGCGGAAGCCCTGGAGCTTGCACCGGGCCTGGCCGACCTGGAACCGGAACCGCTCCCCGAGACCTAGACATCAACGCCACCAAACACAAGGGCCGCCGGGTCACCCCGACGGCCTTTTCTGCTCTCCGAACAAATAAGAGTCTCTCAGGTTGCTCAAAAATAGTCAGATCGTCGCACCCGCAGAGAGCTCCGCGGAGGCGTAGCCGCGCTACGCCGCACAAGGAAGCGAGCGAGGACGGCGGCGAGATGGCTGTTTTTCAGCGACCTATCAGCGGCTTACTCTACCACGCTCGCCTTGGTGATGGTCACCGGCTCCAGCGGCACATCACCATGCCCACCCTTGTTGCCGGTCTTCACCTCCCTGATGGCATCGACCACCTCCATCCCGTCCACGACCTGGGCGAAGACGGCATAGCCGAAATCTTCCGGCCGCTTCCCCTTATGGTCAAGGAACGGGTTGTCCACCACGTTGATGAAAAACTGCGACGTGGCGCTGTCGACTACCGCGGTCCGGGCCATTGCCAGCGTCCCCCGGAGGTTCTTGAGCCCGTTGGTGGCCTCGTTCTTGATGGCAAAGCGGGTCTTTTTCGGCTGCAGGTCGGCATCCATCCCCCCCCCCTGGATCATGAACCCTTTGATGACCCGGTGAAAAACGAGGCCGTCATAGTACCCTTCATTCACGTAGGTGAGAAAATTGCGAACCGTGATGGGGGCCTTCTCCTTGAAAAGTTCGACGGTGATATTCCCGTGGGAGGTCTCCAGCAATACCCGTGGATTCTGCTCGACGCTCATTGGTTTCTCCTTGTAGTTGATTCTCTCGACACCCGGCTCTTTTATCACAATTCGTCCCCGGAATGAACCGCTTTTTCCCTCTCTCGCCGTTGCATAGGAGAGCGGCTGCGCTATGCTGTTCATGAAATGATTCCCGATGATGAACAGGAGGTCCCCATCATGCTTACTCTCCGCAGACACGCTCTTCGCACCGCCTTGCTGGCCCTGGCACTGCTGTTTGCCTCGTCGCTCAGCCTTTTCCAGCGGGCGGAGGCTGCCGAACCGAAGAGTCTCCCTGACACGCCGGCCGTGGCCAAGGTCGGCATGCCCGCACCTGACTTCTCCCTGGAGGCCGTCGTCGGCACCGAACCGGGGAAGGAGTTCAAAACCGTCAACCTGGCCGACTTCCGCGGCAAGTGGCTGGTGCTCTTCTTCTACCCGGCCGATTTCACCTTTGTCTGTCCGACGGAGATCAAGGGATTCAATGCCGCCCTGGGAAAATTCAGGGAGATGGGAGCCGAGGTGGTCGGCGCTTCCACGGACAGCAAGTACTCACACCTGGCCTGGATCAAGCGGGGCGACCTGGGAGACCTCAAATTCCCGCTGCTGGCCGACTTCAACAAGACGACAGCGCGCAAATACGGCATCCTGAATGATGATGCAGGCGTGGCCCTGCGCGGACTGTTCATCATCGACCCTGCCGGTCTTCTCCAGTACCAGGTGGTGCACAATCTGGACGTCGGCAGAAGCGTCGACGAGACCATCCGGGTCCTGGAGGCGCTCCAGACCGGCTCGCTCTGCCCGCTGGGCTGGAAGCCTGGGCAAAAGACCCTGGACAGGAAATAGCCCGTATCCCCTCCGGACACCGGCTTCCAGCCGGTGTCCGGGCATGAACTCCTCTTGCCATGCTTTACACTCCCCTTGCACACTGGTATAAATATCCGCTGCACATCTGTTCCATTCTCCTATGAGGTGATACTGCATGAAACGTCGCATCAGCACCCTTGTGACCCTCCTCGCCCTCTTTGCCTCGGCCCTGCCGGCTTTTGGCGAAGGGCTGGCCGACAGGGTCCGGGAACACACCATGAAGAACGGGATGAAACTCCTGATTGTCGAGCGCCACACCTCTCCCACCATAGCTGCCTGGATACGCTTCAGGGTAGGGAGCGTAGACGAGCGGAGCGACGAGCGGGGGATCGCCCACCTCCTGGAACACATGCTCTTCAAAGGGACCAAGACCCTCGGCACCACCGACTTTGAGGCGGAAAAGCCGCTCCTGGACCAGATCGAGGCGACTGCCCAGCGCATCCTCCAGGAAAAGGCCAAACGGGAGAAAGGGGACGCGACCCTCTTCGCCGGACTGGAGAAGGAGTTGAAGGAACTCGAAGCCAAGGCCGGCAAATATGTGGTCAAGGAGGAGTTTTCCCAGATCTACGCGAAAAACGGCGGGGTCGGCTACAACGCCTTCACCAGTAAGGACGGCACGACCTACCTGATCAACGTCCCGGCCAACAAGCTGGAACTATGGGCCGCCATCGAGTCGGACCGGATGAAGAACCCGGTGCTGAGGGAGTTTTACACCGAGCGGGATGTAGTCATGGAAGAACGGCGCCGCTCCTACGATGCCGAGCCGGGCGGAAAGCTCTGGGAAATGTTTCTGGCGACCTCCTTCGTGGCCCACCCCAACGGCCAGCCGGTCATCGGCTGGGCCTCGGACATCGCCAACCTGACCCGGACCAAGGCCGAAGGGTTTCTCCACCGCTACTACGCCCCCAACAACGCCATCGTCGCCGTCGTGGGTGACGTGAACAGCGATGCGGTGATCGCCCTGGTGGAGCGCTATTTCGGCGACGTCCCCCCCGGCACGCCGGTGGCACCGGTGACGGTGGACGAACCCCGGCAGCAGGGTGAGAAGCGGGTCGAGATCGTCGGCGACGCCGAGCCGGAACTGATGATCGGCTTCCATAAACCGACCCTCCCCGACCGGGATGACCTGGTCTTCGACGTCATCGACATGATCCTCTCCCAGGGGAGGACCTCTCGGTTTTACAAGAAGCTGGTGGTCGAGAAGCAGCTGGTTACGGAGGTCGGCTCCTTTGTCGCACCGGGCCACCGCTACCCCAACCTCTTCATCATCAGCGCCACGACCCGCGCCCCCCACACCGTACGCGAAGTGGAAACCGAGATCTACGCCGAACTGGAGCGGCTGAAGAACGAGCCTGTTTCCGAGCGTGAGCTCCAGCAGATCCTCAACCGCCTGGAGTACGAAGAGGCCCGCCAGATGGGCTCCAACGGCGGCCTGGCCAGGAACCTGACGGAATATGAGGCGATCGCGGGGAGCTGGCGCTATCTCATCGAGCACCGGCAGAAGGTGGCCAAGGTCACGCCGGCCGATATCCAGCGGGTGGCCAAGAGCTATCTTACCGAACAGAACCGGATTGTCGGCTTCATCACCAAGAAGGGGGAAGTATCCAAATGAAAACCGTCATCCGCTCCCTCGTCTGCGGCCTGACCCTGCTCGTTGCTGCCGGCTGCTCGCTGCCAGCCAAGGCCGTTGATCCGCGAACACTCACCTTTGCTCCGCTCCAGTTCACCATTCCCAAGGCCGAACGGGCCGTCCTGGCCAACGGCGTCGTGGTCTATATGATGGAAGACCACGAGCTTCCCCTGGTCAACGTAACCGCCTACGTCAGGACCGGCAGCATCTTTGAGCCGGCCGACAAACTGGGGTTGGCCGGCCTCACCGGCAGCGTCATGAGGAGCGGCGGCACCGAGTCGCTGGCACCTGAGAAACTCGATGCAGAGCTCGAATTCATGGCCTCAGGCGTGGAATCCGGCATCGGCAGTGAAATGGGGAATGTCTCACTGACCACCCTCACCCGGAACCTGGACCGGACCCTGGAGCTGTTCGTCGACGTGCTGCGGCACCCCGCGTTCAGGGAAGACCGTATCACCCTTGCCAAGAACCAGACCATCGAATACCTCCGCCGCCAGAACGATGACCCCAAAGGGGTGGCCGGCCGGGAGTTCACCAGGGCCGTCTATGCCGGGCACCAGCTCGGCCGGTTCCCGACCATCGAGACCGTCAAGAACATCAGCCGCGACGACCTGGTTGCCTTTCACCGCCGCTTTTACGGCCCTTCGAACATCATGCTGGCAGTTGCCGGCGATTTCCGGAAGGATGAAATGCTGGCCGCCCTGAACAAACTGCTGGCCGGCTGGGAGGGACCCAAGGAGCCGGTTCCCGCCATCGCCCAACCGGTCGGGAACAAACCGGGGGTCGTCTTCGCCCGCAAGGAGGTGAACCAGTCGGTCATCCGCATGGGTCGGGTCGCCATCGACAAGAACAGCCCCGACCTCTATGCACTCCGGGTCATGGACTATATCCTTGGTGGAGGCTTCACCTCCCGGCTCACCAACGAGATCCGCTCCAACCAGGGGCTCGCCTACAACGCCTCCAGCCACCTGGATGTGGGGCGACTCTTTCCCGGCACCCTGATGGCCGGAACCGAGACGAAATCCGAGTCGACCGGCAAGGCGATCTCTCTCATACGGAGCATCATGACCGGTATGACCGCAGAGCCGGTCACCGACCAGGAGATCGGCCAGGCCAAGGACTCCCTCATCAACTCCTTCATGTTCGGCTTCACCAAGACCGACATGATCGTCAACCAGCACGCGCGGCTGGAGTTCTTCGGTTACCCGGCCGGCTACCTGGAGAACTATCGCGACAATATCGCCAAGGTCACCAAGGAGGACGTGCTGCGGGTGGCCAGAAAGTATCTCGGCCCCGACTCCATGGTGTTGATGGTGGTGGGTGACGACCGTAGATTCGACCAGCCTCTCGCCACCTTCGGACCGGTGACCGAGATCAAGCTGGACGCAACCAAATAACCGGGAGGTGATACCCATGGCAGAGTGGAAGTGCAAAAGCTGCGGCTACACAAAGGAGGGGCGCTGCAAGCCCCAGAAGTGCCCCCAGTGCCAGGAGAAGGGGAACTTCGAAAAGAACGAATAGGCTGGATGACGAATAGACCGGACAAGAGGCCGGCGGGAAACCGCCGGCCTCTTGCGTTTCCGTTGCTGCCGAACAAAAGATATTGCATTCCCGCCGATTGTTGGTACATTATAATCTAACAAACGTTCGATCAATACTGTCGATTACGACTCGGCGGGTGAGCTTCAGCGCCATGTTATGACCACGGGCGATGGATGGTTCCAGGGGAGTGTGTTGACCACCGACAGCAAAAGGAGGTAGCCATGGAAAAGGATAAGCTTATCGAATGCAGTATCTGCTTCTACCTTGGAGGCGTCCGCGATTTTACTCCCATCACGGTCAGTGCAGATTTCGGGGCGCTGGAGTGTCCCCGCTGCCTGAACAACTATCAGGAATACTTTGAAGAGATCGATCCAGAAAAAGCCATGGGAGAGAGCGACAAAGCAGCGTAACGGAACCGTGTCGTCCCG
The DNA here is from genome assembly GCA_964431365.1 of uncultured Geobacter sp. Taxonomy (GTDB): domain Bacteria; phylum Desulfobacterota; class Desulfuromonadia; order Geobacterales; family DSM-12255; genus Geomobilibacter. The sequence continues at coordinate 14,876 of CAYSJJ010000063.1, forward strand.
GTTGCAGATCCCCCCTAGCCGTTCGGAATAAACCGGACGGCTTTTTTCGTCCAGCGTCCACGCGTGCAAGCAGTCATGCCACATTGCATCTAGTGTCCCGAGCTCTTGCGGTGAACTAACCGCACGGGACACTGGGAAGGGTGAAATAGAAGGTCGCGCCCACTCCCGGCTCCCCCTCCCCCCAGACCGAGCCGCCATGGCGGTTGATGATCCGCTGCACCGTCGCCAGCCCGACACCTGTTCCTTCAAATTCTTCGACACTGTGCAGACGCTGAAAGGGGCCGAACAGCTTGTCCGCATAGGTCATATCGAAACCTGCCCCATCATCCCGAACAAAGCAGGTCTGCTCTCCCTTTCGCACCTCAGCTCCGAACTCGATACGCGCAGAGCGGTTCCGGCCGGTGTATTTCCATGCATTGCCGAGCAGGTTGTCCATCACCACCCGGATCAATCGGGGATCGGCGCTGACCCACACACCGTCGGCAACGACCAGTTCGACCGCCCGTGTTGGCGCATCTTTAGCCAGCTCCGCGACGATCTCCCGCACCATGCCACTCAGGTCGACCCTCTCCAGGTGCATCTGGCCCCGTGACATCCGGGAAAGCTCCAGCAGGTCGTCGATCAATTGGGCCATCCTGGCGGTCGCCCTGCGAACCCGGCCGAGATGCTCCACCCCGCTTTCCGGCAGCAGCGCCCCGCAATCCTCGAGCAGGGCATGGCTGAAGCCGTCGATATGGCGTAGCGGCGCCCGCAGATCATGGGAGACGGCGTAGCAGAAGGACTCCAGTTCGCGGTTTGCCGCTTCCAACTGGACTGTTCGGGCCTTTACCCGCTGTTCCAGTTCGGCATTCATGGTCTGTATTTCCTTCTCGGACTTCTTGCGCTCGGTTATATCGTCATAGAGGGCAAGGATTCCGTACGGCACGTGATCCCCTCCCCGGAGCACGGTGCCCGACAGACTGAGATCGATCGCCTCGCCACTCCTTCTCCTTCTCCGGATTTCCCGGTCCAGGACCACCCCTCCGCGCACGACGTCCTGCAGGAATTGCCGCGACTCCTCGTACGTTTCGGGAGAGATCAGCGGCGAAACGAGACCGACGACCTCGTCGGTTTGCCAGCCAAAGATCGTTTCCGCCGCCGGGTTCCAGAGGATCACCCTCCCGTCCAGATCCAGGCAGGAGATGGCTATCGGGGAGGCGTCCACGACCGTCTGCAACAGGATGTGCGCCTTGCAGAGCTCGTCGTGGCTATGCGTGGCCTCATCCATCTGCTGCCGAAGCTCTTCTTCGGTCATGGTCAACTCTTCGTTTCGCTGCATCAACTCCTCTTCCCGCTGGTCAACCGCCTCGGCCATCATGACAAAACGCTCCGCCAGGAGGTCCAGTTCCCCGAATCCGGGCGGTTGAGCCTTGAGGGCGTAGTCACCGGCCGTTATCGACTGGGCGTTGCGGCCCAGGGCGTCAAGAGGGCGAAGGAGTCGCCTGATGCTTGCCAGGGCGCTGACCAGGGCCAGGCATGCCGTCACTGCCAGTCCGATGGCGAAGATCAGCTTTACCCTCCGCAAGGGGGCAAAGGCCTGATCCACCGGCTGCGCGACGGCGAGCAGCCAGCCGGTCTCCGGGATCACCGCGACGCTGGCGATGCGGTCTGTGCCCTGAAACGTATACCGGTAGGAGCCGTACTTTCCCAGCATCCCGGCCTTGATCGCCGACAGGTCGGAGACGTCACGACGTTCCTTTGCCAGGGTGATGTCGGGGTGGCTTACCACCCTTCCCTGGCGGTCGACGATGTAGGCGTACTTCTGATCTTTGGTGATCCGGCCGATCATGCTGTTAAGGCGCCGCAGATTGAGGCTCGCGACCAGGCACTGATCACTCCCGAGGGGAACCGCCAGGCTGACCGACGGCAAGCCGGTTGGCGCTGCGACAAAGACCTCTGACCAGCTGTGGCTGCCCGGGCCCCCTTTGCCGAGCGCCCACTGACCGTCGGAGAAATGGGCCAGCCCGAACCGGTCCCCGACCGGAGCAAGCGGATAGATCCTGCCGTTGCGACGAGCGAGGCAGAGCAGATCCGGAGCGGAAGGCCCGCTGCCGTCCTGGTCCAGAAACGCCTTCAGATCCTGGCCGGCTGCCGCGTCCGTGCATCTGTTCATCCGGGAAATAGTGGTGATCTGTTCCCGGAAAAGGGTCAGATAGTCGGAGACTTCACGGGCAACGATCGTCGCCAGGGTCATGTTGTCCGTGCTGACCTCTTCGAGGACATCGTGCTCGAAAAACTTGTAGGAGACGAGGCCGACCACCAGAATGGGGAGGAGTGCCACGAGGAGGGAGTTGATGACCAGCGCCTGTTTGAGGGTCTTGACTGGCTTCACGGGGACCTGTGTAAAACGTGTTTATCAGTTCGGCGAAGCGGGATGAGTGGGGGGTGGCAAAGGCATTCGCACGAAAATATATTAATAAACCAGCGTCAATATACGTATGACACCACCCCCTGTCAACATCATTAATCCATTTGGGTTAACCTGCTGCCTCGATGCGACGAACCCTGTTTCGGTAACCGGGTTATAACTGTTTGTCATCGGCAATCGACAGGAATTGGGCTATAGTCTCCCCCATGAGCACGCTTGCCTTTACCCTGATCATCCTTTCCGCCCTCATGCATGCCCTCTGGAACCTGCTGGTCAAGAGGAGCAGGCACAAGACCGTCTTTATCTGGTGGATGTTCGTCACATCAGGCACCCTGTTCTCCCTGCTCCTGCCGTTCCTGCCCGGCCGGTTCCCGCTGCCGGACGGCCGGGTGCTGCTCCTCTCCGGCGTCGGCTCGGTCTGCTTCGTTCTCTATCACCTGTTCAACGGCCGCGCCTACCAGGGGGGCGACCTCTCCGTCTCCTACCCTCTCTCCCAGACAGCCATGGTCTATGTCCCCTTCTGGGGCGTCTTCATGCTTGGCGAACAACTGAGCCTGGGGGGAAGCACCGGCATTGCCCTGATCATTGCCGGTGCCTACACCGTTCAGCTTCGGAACGCCTCGGCAGCCGAACTCCTCCGTCCGTTCCGGAGCCTGGGCACCCCGTGGGTCAGGGCCGCCCTCACGGCCGGCTTCATCTACTCCCTCGGGGCGATTGTCGACAAAATGGGGGTACAGCATTACTCGCCGCTCTACTTCACCTACCTCCTCGTCCTCTTCATGTTCTGCCTCATGTCGGCAAATCTCCTCCGAAGCCGCTACCGTCCGCTGATTGTCGCCGAGTGGCGTGAAAACCGCCGTCTGATCCTCCTCAGCGGACCGGTGATGCTCTGCTCATTCCTAAGCTTCCGCTATGGCCTGAAAATGGCACCCATGAGTTATGCCGTGCCGGTGCGCCAGGTGAGCATTCTGATCGGCGTCCTGATCGGGATCGTTTTTCTCGGCGAGCCATGCGGCCGTTTCCGCCTCTTCGCCGCCTCTCTGATCCTGGTCGGTGCGGCGCTTATTCGCCTGGGATGACGGCTCGGGAAAAAAATACTGCGGAACAATTAAGACATGCTATAGTTTTGAAATTAAACTCTATGCACATGGCATGGGGGACGGTGAAGGGAAACGGGCTTCCGCGACCCGCGGACTCAACAACAGCGCCTTCGAGAAAGGCAAAACAGGTTCAGAAATATGTCAAGAGCATCCTCTAGCCAACCGATACCTGTACGTATGCATTTCCTTTCCCTCAGCTTCACCATTACCCGTCAAACGTCCCTGCCGGAGCACGGCGATGCCTAAGCAAGCTGCGCCGCTCATCCTTATCGTGGAAGACGATCCCGGGGTCGCCCGTCTGGCGGCTTCCTGCCTGAAAAAGCAGGGATTCTCCTGCATCCAGGCCGCCAACGGTAACGAAGCCATGAATCAGCTGGCAGATCACCGCCCCGCCCTCCTCCTCCTGGATTATACATTACCGGACTGGACCGGCGCCAAGCTGATCGCCGAACTCAAAGCGCTGAAACTCCTCCCCCCGTTCGTCATTATCACCGGCAGCGAAGACACCTCCCTGGCAGTGAGCATGATGAAGATGGGTGCGAAAGACTACCTGGTCAAAGACCGCAACTTTCTGGAGGAACTCGTCCCGGTCGTCAGCCGGGTGATGAACGAACTGGAGACAGAGGAACGCCTGAGAAAGGCGGAAGCCGCCCTGCGGGAGAGCGAAGAGCGGCTCCGGTCAACCCTCTCCTCTCTGGACGATCTGATCTTTGTCCTGGACAGAAACGGCATTTTCATCGACTCCTACCAGCCGGAAAGCCAGGCGCACCCCTTCACCCCCCGGGAGCAGTTACTCGGCAAGGCATACTGGGAAATCGGCCTTCCTGTCGAGCCGGTCAAGCAGCTGGCAAAGGCGATTGCCGACGTAAAGGCGACCGGCGCAGTCCAGGCATTCGACTACTCCGTCACCTACCCGGACGGCAGCGAGTGGTTCAGCGCCAAGGTCTCCATGCGGCGCGACGGCAGCGGCTCCTTTGACGGCATCACCGTTGTCAGCAGGAACATCACCGAACGGAAGCTGTTCGAGGAAAAGCTGCTCTACATGAGTACCCACGACCCGCTGACCGGCCTCTTCAACCGCACCTATTTCGACACTGAGCTGGAGCGACTGATCAAGAGCCGCAGCTTCCCGGTGACCATAGTCCTGGCCGATGTGGATGGACTGAAAAGGGTGAACGACACCGAGGGGCACGCTGCCGGCGACCGCCTGCTGAAGGCCGCCGCCGACGCCATGACGGTCGCCTTCCGCTCGGAGGACGTCCTGGCGCGCATTGGCGGCGACGAATTTGCCGTGCTCCTCCCCAGCACCGACGAAGCCGCCGCCAAGAGCGCCGTCGAACGGGCCAAGAGCTGCCTGGCCTCCATCGAGGCGGAAACGCCATTCTCCCTTTCCCTGGGCTGGTCCACGGCCCAAAAGGGAGACGACCTGCTCACCGCCCTCAAGAAAGCGGATGCAAAGATGTACCGGGACAAGGGACCCAAGGGGCGCCGACACGCCGGCTGATCTGATGACCACCGTGAGCGAGATGGAACATACGATAGTCGTCATCGGGGACGACGCGGGACTGACCCGCCTCATCTGCACCGCCCTGCGCCGCAAAGGATTGTCGTACCTTACCTTCGCAGCCGGGAAGGATGCCGTGGAAGCCGTCTGCACTACCCCGCCACAACTCATCATCATCGACTATACGCTCCCCGACATGACCGGCTCCGAATTCGTCGACGCGCTCGCCGCCAGGGACAGGAACATCCCGTTCATCGTCATCTCCGGCCGGGACGACGCCTCCCTGGCGGTTGAAATGATGAAGCGTGGCGCCCGGGACTACCTGGTCAAGGACTCCATGTTCTTCGACCGTTTCCCCTCCATCATCGATCGGGTCATGGAGGAACTCGAAACCCAGCAGCGGCTCCGTCAGGCGGAAATCGACATACAGCGGCTCTCCAACTACGACTTCCTGACCGGCCTGCCGAACCGGTCCCTGCTCGAAGACCGTCTGGACCGGGCGATTGCCCAGGCCCGACGGGAAGAGCACTGCCTCGGCGTCATGTTTCTCGACCTGGACCAGTTCAAGCAAATCAACGATACGCTGGGGCACGCCTACGGCGACAACCTCCTCAAGGCGGTCAGCAGGCGCCTGGAGAGCTGCATCAGGAAAAGCGATACGGTGGCCCGGCTGGGTGGAGACGACTTCATCATCATCCTCACCGGCGTGCGTCAGTGCGAGCATATAAGCCAGGTTGCCCGCAAGATACTGGATGTGCTCTCCGAGCCGGTGCAGCTGGACGGACACGAGATTTACACCACCGCCAGCATAGGTATCGCCATCTACCCGGTGGACGGAGATGTGCCCAACCTTCTCCTGAAGAATGCCGACATCGCCATGTACCAGGCCAAGGAGCAAGGGCGAAACGCCTTTCAGTTCTTCTCCCGGGAGATGAACTTCAAGGCGGAGGAACGGCTGATGCTGGACAACAGCCTCCGCAGGGCCTTGGAACGGCGGGAATTTTTCGTGCATTATCAACCGCAGATGGACCTGCTGACCGGCAGGCTTATCGGCATGGAGGCCCTGGTCCGCTGGCAGCACCCGGAGATGGGGCTGGTGACGCCGGACAAGTTCATCCCCCTGGCCGAGGATTCGGGGCTGATCATCCCCATCGGGGAGTGGGTCTTGAAGACCGCCTGCCAGCAAAACAAGGTCTGGAGCGACATGGGGTTCGGCCCGCTGCGGATGGCGGTAAACCTGTCAGGGCGGCAGTTCAAGCAGGGGGGGCTGGCGGAGTCGGTCGCGGCCATTCTCGACGAAACCGGGCTCCCCCCCTCCCTCCTGGAACTGGAGATCACCGAGAGCACCATCATGCGCAACGCGGAGGAGACGATCGTAACGCTGCGCCGGCTGAAAGAGATGGGGATCAGCCTGGCCATCGACGACTTCGGCACCGGCTACTCGTCCCTCAGTTATCTGAAGCATTTCCCCATCGACCGCCTGAAGATCGACCGCTCCTTTGTCCTGGACATAACCACCGACCCGGACGATGCCGCCATCGCCGAGGCGATCATCTCCATGGCCCACAGCCTCAAGCTGAAGGTCACCGCCGAAGGGGTGGAGCAGCCGGAACAGCTCCACTTTCTCTCCCAGCGCAAGTGCGACGAGATGCAGGGATACCTCGTGAGCCGCCCCCTTTCCGCCGAAAATTTCACCCTCCTCCTGCAAAAAGGCGTCACCCTCAAGGGAACGTAGCGCAAAAAAAAGGGCGACGCATGCGTCGCCCCTACCCTACGGATGGCGGGAATTCCCGATCAGGCCAGCAACTGCCGGGCGATGATATCGTGATTGAGCCAGACGACCGGGCTTGCCGGTTGCCACGAATCAGCGAACATCAGCCGGCCGACAGCACTGAAGACAGCCCGGGAGAGCGGCGCGCAGACGATCTCCTTCGGGTTGACGTTCATCCCCATCAGTTCGGCCGAGCGGGTGAGCATCGCCTCGGCCTGCTCCCTGCTGTTGTGGTGGGGCCAGTCGGCAATGTCGCGGAGCCCGGCCTGGAAGGGGGCGGCCAGGTACTCGTTGGCCCGCTCCAGAAGCTGGTCAAGAGTGGCATCGTCCTTGAGCAGGGCACGGCATTCGGCCCGGATCGCCTCTGCCGCCGGACCGTCCCCTTCCCTGACCAGGGCGGAGAGGAGCGGATAGAGGGAGATCTCCACACCGAGAAAGAGAGCGCTGGAGTTGGTCTGTATCTCGGGACAGTTGTAGACCGTCGCCCTGATCCCCTGCTCCCAGGCGGCCCGGGCATGCTGCTCCAGGCGGATCTTGGCCCACCCCTGCAGGTAAGGGGTGTACGACTGCCAGGTGTAGGCGCCGTCGACAAGTACCGCACAGCCGTGGTAGCCGTAGGCTGCGTAGCGGGTGTCGTGACCGTCACGGATGACGGCGGTCGCCTCGACCAGGTAGTTGAACGTGTCGGCGGTCACCTCGTCGAAGCTGGCCTGGCAGAGCTTGCCCAAGGCCGATCCCCAGAAGTCGCCGGAGGCCAGGTATTTCTCCCCCTGCCCCTTGAAGACACGGTTGAGGAGCGGCATGAAGACCCGGGCGCGCGGGATGCCGCCGGCCATGGAGTGTACGAAGAGCACCCTGGCGCCGGCCGGGATCTGCGACTGCAGCTCAGTCACCACCGCTGCCAGATTGGCCGTAAAGCGGGCCTTCCCCTTGGCCCGGGCCTCGGCCAGACGCCCCTCCTCCCAGTTGAAGGAGGCCCAGTCGTCAGGCTTCAGGCTCTTCAGGAGGTCGACGAACGACTGGCCGTCGGCGGCCGGTTCCATATCGAATCCCGCCTCCAGGGGAACATTGATGATCTTTCCCCCCAGGTTCTCTTCCGCAGCAGCCAGTTCCTCGGGCAAAAGCCCCCGCAGGGTCCCGTCGCTCTCCCTGCGGCCGACGGTCGTGCCGATGACGGTCAGTCCGGCAGCCTTCGCCTCGTCGATGATGCCGTTGGCATACCCCCGGCCGAACAGCTCCCCCACCAGCACCAGCACGTCGCCCTTTGCATAGCCGGCAGTCGCCGGCAGCGCAGTCATCGGATTGTATGTGGTCATACGGATAGCCTTTCTTTTCTGTTAGGTAACTGCGTGGGAACGCGGATTTTTCGATAAGCGCAAGGCGCCCGAGGGATGGCGTGGAGGCGTAGCAGCGCTACGCCGCACAAGTCATGCCGAAGGGCAACGCCGCGATTGCGGAAAAGTCGCGTTCCGTTACTCGTCCCGGTGGCTCCGGTTCTCGAACCGCGTATA
>CAYSJJ010000064.1:0-15017 GCA_964431365.1 uncultured Geobacter sp.
TTGCCTATAATCTTGATTATCGCTACTACGCACGTCAGAGCCGGAGTGACGATACCACCCACATCCTGAATACCAAAGGGGTGGTGAAACTCATCGACGAACTGCTGTTCCTTGAATTGAGCGACACCTACAGACGCGTGTCATTGGACGTAACCCGCGACACCACAAACGAGAGTCTCTCGTCTAACCAAACGGACCAGAACGTGGGGACCATTTCCCCCTATCTGGTGCTCCACCCCAATTCGGCCCTGACCGTGCGGACCGGCTACCGTTATACGAACACCTGGTACCGTGAGCCGAGTGCTACGGATAAGCGTGATCATAGCGTCTTTCTCGACACCTCATACGAAATAACTCCTAAGCTACATGCGACGCTCGGCTACACCTTTACCCGTGAGGATTCGGCTAGGTATGGCTTCATTCGGCACTCAACGTACGCTGGGCCGCGCTATGAATATGCAGAGAAATCGTTCGTTTTTGCCAAGGGCGGGGCCACACTTACCGAGTATGATGACGGACCGACAATGACCAATCCAACCTGGAATGCGGGCATCACCCACTCTTTCGGCACCATGACTGCTACGGTCTCCACCGGGGTCACGTATACCGATAACCCTCTCGGCAGTTCGAGCCAGGAGACCTTCTATTCAGCGTCCCTGCAGAAGGCGCTGCCGCGTGGGGCCGTGACGTTGACCTCGTCGTATTCGGAATTCGTCGACACGACGACTGACGTGTTGCGGACCAAGCGTTTTTCAGCAGGGGGGTCAATCAACTATGAACTCGTACAGGACCTACGCGGTTTACTCGGTCTCACCTACGAACATTACAACGATCTCCTCCTGAACGGTCACACGAACAGGTATTTTGTGGACAGTTCCCTGAATTACGATATTGGCAAGGGGGTGTCGCTAGGGCTTTCATACAAATTCATTGATTATAGCTCTCCTACGATTGCCGATGACAATAAGAGGGTGAACAGGGCGATACTGGAAATCAGAAAGATCTTTTGATTATGCAAGTGCTCTTTTGGGGCAGCCTGATATTCATCATCTACACCTATTTCGGGTATCCGCTCCTAATTGTCAGTGCTCGCACCTTGAGGTCGAAGCCGGTTCACAGAGGTGGACATGAGTTGCCGGTGACAGTTGTCATCGCCGCCCGCAACGAAGCTCGGCGGATACGTCAACGAATAAGCAATCTGTTTGATCAGGCCTACCCGAAAGCACTGCTCGATATTGTCGTCGTATCGGACGGCTCAACCGATGACACAAAGAGCGTAATTGAAGAGCTGCAGACCTCTCGAGTCACTCTTGTCGAGCTTCCCACTAACCAGGGAAAGGCGGCTGCGATAAATGTCGGTGTTGGGGCCGCATGTGGCGAACTCATAGTTTTTACCGATGCACGGCAGATATTCGCGCCTGATGCTGTCAGGCAACTAGTGGCTGATTTTGCAGATGCCTCTGTCGGCTGCGTGAGTGGTGAGCTTTTTTTTCTGGAGGATGCAGAAAGCACGGTCGCTACTGAAATGGGGGCCTACTGGAAATATGAAAAATTGATCCGTAAGGCTGAAAGCAGAACCGGATCAGTTGTCGGGGCCACCGGATCGATCTATGCCATCCGCCGTTCTCTCTTTAAACCGCTACCGTCAGGTGCCATTCTGGATGATGTGCTGACTCCGCTCGCCATTGCACGACAGGGATATCGGGTACTCTTTGAAGAACAGGCCCACGCATTCGACATTGTTTCCAAGGATGTCTCCCAGGAGTGGACTAGGAAGGTTCGCACTCTTGCGGGCAACTGGCAAATGCTGAGTCTGGAACCATCCCTTTTGCTTCCCAGGCGCAATCCTCTATGGTGGCGTTTCCTGAGCCACAAGATATTCAGGCTGCTGGTGCCATTTTTCATGTTCAGTGTTTTTGGTTCATCGCTGATACTTGATGGGATGTTTTATAAGTTTGCAGTTATTGCACAGGTTTTTTTCTATGCGACTGCCATACTTTCCTGGCTCGTTCCATCCGTCCGATCAGTTCGTATGTTTAATCTCTGTTATGTCTTTATGACAATGAATGCCGCTGCCATGGCCGGTTTCTGGAGATGGGCTACCGGCCAGTGTGCAACGTCCTGGAAGCCGGCATATACTGAGGTGGCCAGGTGATGACCGGTATCCCGGTACTCATGTACCATGCCTTGGAGAATTTGCATCATCCGGCCGGGGCAAAAGGGCCGGGTGAACAGCTTTACGTACTTCAGGCAGGACAGTTCCGCGAACAGATGGAGTATCTGCATCGGGAAGGGTTTAGTACCTATCTGCTTGAAGAGTTGGCTGTGATGCCCGACCGGCCGGGGAAAGCCGTGGTGATAACATTTGACGATGGGCACGAATCCAACTATTCGATTGCCATTCCTCAGTTGAAAGAGTTCGGATTCAGAGCCGAGTTTTTTGTTACCTCACAATGGGTCGGTACTCCTAATTACCTCAAACCTGATCAAATACGCATGATCAGCTCCGAAGGTATGGCAATCGGTGCACATGGGGCTTCCCATGCATTTATTTGCGATCTGGATGACGCAGGTCTGGACGTTGAGTTGAGAGAACCTCAGCTAATTCTTTCCTCATTAATCGACAAACCAATTATCTCTTTTTCTGCTCCAGGTGGACGGATCGATTCCAAGATGGAACAAGTGGCGAGACGCTTCGGCTACACCATACTCTGTGGCTCAAATCCTGGGTTTCTTGATTCAACGACTATGGACTCAGTCATTCCTCGCCTTGCAATAAGGAATTCGTATTCACTGCAGGAGTTTGCCTCTCTTGTCTCTGGTGATTGTTCGTTTCTCAGGCGTATGGTGTTTCGCACAAAGGTGCTCAATATTATGAAAAAAACGATTGGCAACAGATGGTATGTGCGATTTAGAAATATGATTTTAGGTGATGGCAACTGATGACCCTTCGTGTTGCTTATATAATTTCTCAATACCCTGAATTTCATGAAACCTTTGTGGCTCGCGAGGTTGAAGCTTTGCGCCTCAAAGGCGTTTCCCTTACGATATATTCACTCAAAAATCCAAGAGATGAAGAGTTGAATCTATATCCCGATCATGCTTCATTTACTGTCTATTCTTCCTTTCTGGCAAGTATCCCCCTGATTTTCGCGAATATTGCGGAAGCCTTTCGTTATCCTATGCGCTATTTGAAGGCATTTGCCTGGATTATTGCTGCACATAGACATAGTTTCCTGGAAATGATGAAGGCAATTGCTGTTTTTCCCAAAACAGTACTCTATGCGCATAAAATGCGTGGGACCTGCGATCATCTCCATGCGCACTGGGCAACAATACCTGCGTCAATGTCCGTTGTCGTTAATATCCTTACAGGAATAAGATTCAGTATAACTGCACATGCATGGGACATTTTCCTTTCACCACAGTCTCTACTGCGGGAAAAAATTGCCCGGGCCTGCGGTGTTGTTACGTGTACCGGGTACAATGTGAAATATCTTAAAGGGCTGTGTCGTGAAGAAGACATAGACAAAATACATTTAAACTACCACGGACTTGATTTTGGCAAGTTTTCCCTGCCAGAAAATCGGTTTGATGACAGATCCACCTTCAAGATAATTGCAGTGGGGAGATTGGTTGAACAGAAGGGTTTTCTTCATCTCATACGCGCCGTCTCATTACTTGCCGAGAAAGGAATATCGATTCATCTAACAATAGTTGGAGAAGGTCCTCTTCTCCATATGTTGCAGGAAGAGGCGAAGCGGGTTCCTGTTGCAGGATTGATCGAATTTACTGGACGAATGTCACATGAAGAAACAATAGCCCGAGTGATGGCCAGTCATCTTTTTGCTGCACCTAGTGTTATAGCTGGTGATGGAGACAGGGATGGTATCCCGAATGTGATTTTGGAGGCGATGGCATGTTCAGTTCCTGTTGTGGCAAGTGCCGTGTCCGGCATTCCTGAAGTGGTAATAGATGGCAATACAGGCTGCCTAGTCCCACCGGGAGACTATGAAGTACTGGCTGATGCTATTGCTCGTCTTGTTCAGAATCAGGATTTTGCAGCTCAACTTGCCGACAACGGGAGGCGATTCGTTGAACAATATTTTGATGTCTCTGAAAACGTAAATTCTTTTATTGGCTTGCTGGATAGCTTTGCCACCGTAAAAGACAGTCTCTCATAGAGATAACCATGGGGCGATTCATATTTCTTATTTCAGCTGTAGTTCTGATACTTTTAATTTTTGTCTTTAACGTAAAGCTTCCCTCTATCTTTATCAAACTAATCGGGATAGGGGGCGCTATTTTTTATCTACGGTGTCTTGCTACTGATAATAAGTTTTATATTCTCGCCATTACTCTGTTATATCTTCCCATGGCAAAGATTGCTCCCTTTGATCTGGCAAAAGGGATTAATCTTACTAACATCCTGGTACTTTCTCTTTTCATCCGTTACTTTCTGTTTAACCGTGCCGGTCGCATGAAAGGTGACCCGCGTATGCGTAATGTCGTTTATCTCCTTCTCGTATTCATTGTTATCAGTCTTATCCAGGGACTCCTTCGCTCGTATTCTCCGTCTGAAAGCGAACTGCTAACCTATTCATTTCAATTGACCATCCCCTGGCTTCTCTTTCTAGGGCTCACAGGTTGTTTGTCATCACTTACCGATGTCAGGCATGCCCTGTTCTTTTCTTTCTGTGGCAGTACGCTTTCTGTACTGAACGGTTTTAACGAATATCTCGATAAGCGAGGTGCTTCCTCAATTGAAAAAAGCAGGGTTCTTGGTCCGCTTCAGCAGCCTAATATGTTCGGGGCATTTATCGCCTATATCCTTCCTGTCATGTTCGCATTCATGCTCTTATCCAGAGGCAGTCTGCGCATAATCTTGATGTTTGTAATGCTGGTTGCGGTAAAGGTCATGCTCGGCACATTCTCTCGCGGAGCTTATTTATCGTTTGGTTTGGCAACGTTGACACAGCTCTTTTTTAAAGGGAAAATATTTTTTGTCGCAGCAATCATTGCTGGCGGGATGGCATTGTTTTTCTTTCCTGACCTTATGCCTGATTCGGTCAAAACTCGCTTGATTGGGCATACCTTCAGAGGGGGGGCGGTGCAGTTATCTGATTCAGAAGGTATTGATGCCTCAGCCCAGAACCGCCTCATCTTGTGGAATGCAGCAGGCCAAATGATCAAGGAGTCACCCCTGTTTGGCAAAGGACTTCTATCTTTCCCCTATATAGTCACTCATTATTTTGACAATGTCTCGGTGCCTGAACGAGATACCCACAACATGTTTTTGAAAATCATGGTTTACATGGGGATCCCGGCACTTTTGGCCTACCTCTATTTCATCTGGAGGACATGCGTTAACAGTTATTCCATGTTGCGAACCGCCGAAGACCCCCTTCGGCGAAGTGTCGGGTTGGGAGCAATCGGTATGTGTATATCCTTGCTTGTTTCCTGCATGTTCGGTTCGCGGATGGAAAATGCAGAAATGCTCTGTTATTTCATGACACTATCAGCAATCGTAAGTTTTCTGAGCCGGCATAAGGAGCCAGTTGAATGAAAGTGATGTATCTGATCTGGTCACTTGGCTATGGCGGAGCGGAAAAAATGGTCTGTTCTCTTGCCATGAATCATGGGCCGGATGTTGAACCGTTAGTCTGCTGTCTTGATGGTGAAGGGCCTCTTGCGCGCAAACTAAAAGATCATGGAATTAGAGTCGTTGCACTTAATAAGAGGCGTGGACTTGATCTCTCGGTATTGAAGAAAATCAGCACAATTGTCAGGGATGAAAAGGTTGATATTATTAATTCACACCTCTGGTCAGCCAATCTCTACGCGCGGTTGCTGAAGTTCCATCTAGCAGTACCCGTGATTGTTGTAGAGCATAACGTTGATTTGTGGAAACGGTGGTATCATTTCGTAATTGATTCGTTGCTTGCATCTAAGGCTGACGGCTACATCTTTGTATCGCAGGCCGTTCGCGATTTCTATAAAGAGCATGTTCCAAGAGCATTGCGTTCTCATCGTGTGATTTATAATGGCATAGATCTGGCTCCATTTCGTGGTGACGAGAACATTAGAACTGAAATACTTGCTCATTTTTCTGCACGTACGGATGCAAGGCTTCTGGTAAATGTCGGCAGGCTGGTAGAAGCAAAAAATCAGTTCGAACTGATTCATATTACACGTGTCCTAGTTGGTCGTGGCCACAATATCTACACGTTAATAGTCGGCGATGGCCCTCTTCGTGGCGAGCTTGAACGTGAGGTAGTGGCAGCTGGCATGCAGGATCGTATATGGTTAACCGGTAGCAGGGATGACGTGCCGCTTATTCTGAAAAGTTGCGATCTGTTTGTATTAACGTCGCGATGGGAAGGGCTGCCGCTAGTCATTCTGGAGACCATGTGTGCGGGAACGCCGCCGGTTTTTTACGATGTGGGAGGCACTGCTGAATTTGTCAGAGATAGTGAAGATGGGATCAAGGTACAAGCCGGCAATACCGAACAAATGATTGCTTCATTGGAGCGCCTGCTTATTTCGCCAAATGAGATCGAAAGACTGGCCGCCAATTTCCATCAGCGAGGGATGGCCGCCTGTGATACTACGCAAATGGTAGGGGCATACGAAGCACTCTTCCGGAGTAGTTGAGTTCTATGTGTTACGGCGATGAAGAGGCGGAGATCGGATGAGGTCGAGAAGCTAACATGAATGTAGCCTTTATCATTGATAAATTCGATGTCGGGGGAACACAGCGTCAGCTAATTCTTTTGGCCAATAGACTTGCCGCGCTGAATATCGGTAGAGTTATGATGGTCTGTCTACAGAGGGAGGGTCCGCTGGCGTCAGAACTCTCACAGGATATTCAGCTGGTAAATCTCGGACTAACACGAATATACGGGGCAACGGCCTTGAGCCGAATGCTTGACTTACGTAAAGATTTGAAGGAATGGCACTGTGACGTTATTCACTCTTTTTTGCCAAGCGCGAACATTTTTGGCGCCTTCCTTGGCAAGCTGAGTAGTATACCGGTAATTGTATCTCGACGCGATATTGGTATCTATCACAGTAGGCTTTGGCAATACCTCGAAGAAAAAGTAGCTTTTCATCTGGCACAATCGATCGTCTGTGTATCCCATGAGGTAAAAGAGATTCTTCTGGCTCGCGAACCTTCTCTTTCCGGCAAGACCTCAGTGATCCCAAATGCCATAGATGTAAAACAGGCAGACGCATTTGCTCAGTCAGTAGAGGCAAAACTCTCTGTTGATAACTATATCGTGACCGTTGGTAATATTAAGCCGGTCAAAGCATATGACTTCCTGATGGAGGCTCTACAGGGCATTGAGGGGCGTGTTGTTGTTATCGGCACCGGTGAACACCGGAATGCAGGGAAAGATCTCGAAAGGATGAGAGATCTTGCTGCAGCAATTGGTCAACAAGATAAGATCTTCTTTATTGGACATAGAGATCCTCCAGAGATTGCTGCCATTGTAAAGAATGCTCTTTTTTCGGTTCATCCTTCCTATTCTGAAGGGATGTCCAATGCTATTCTAGAATATATGGTTCACAATAACGCTGTTGTCTGTCGTGATATTCCTGCAAACCGTGAACTTATTTCTGATGGTGAAAACGGTTTTTTGTTCACGGGACTCGTCGATTTTGTCGAAAAAGTTAACCTGCTCTTGCGGAGTTCAGAGATGAGACGGGGAATGTCACGGAAAGCACGACAATTCGTCTGTGCCAATCACGACGTGGACAGAATCATGACCTTGTGCATTAATAAGTACAATGAGGTGATTAAGTAATAATGCAGTGTCGAACCGGGGTGAGCATGGAGACAAACATGAGATGCTTTGGTGCTGTCGAGTTACTACAAAAGGATTTTGCGCGTCTTACAGGATCAACTAAAGCAGCAAGCCTGTTAAAGATGTATCTCCATACTCTTAGAAGCAGTACGTTTGGGTCGGTATTCATCTACCGCTTTTTGTCATGTTCATTGAGACACAAGTTCAGATTTCGTTTCTTACGTCTGGTTCTAAGTATTGTCGTCCCTCACCGCAAAGATATTGAATTAAACGTTCAGGCAAGCATTGGCGAAGGTCTCGTAGTTTATCATGGGTCTGGGTTGGTGGTAGGTTCCGGAATAAAAGCAGGGAAGAACTTGACTCTGGAACATGGTGTTACCTTGGGAAACCGGATAGGTAGTTCAATCGATGAAGCCTTCTCTTGGCCAATTTTGGGAGATAATTGTTTTATAGGTTGCGGTGCCGCTGTTTTAGGGCCGGTACGCTTGGGGAATAATGCAAAAGTTGGTGCTAACGCTGTTGTGTTGTGCGATGTGCCTGAAAATTGCAGTGCTGTCGGTGTACCCGCAAAGATATTAGTCAAGAAATAGTAAATAATATTGTTTCAAAGGTTGATTCTTCTTTTGGATAAGAAAAAGATAGTTCTTAATTTCTCTTCGTACGCTTTTGGCAATGTTTTAACTCTTGCTGCAGGTTTGGTGTCATTTCCTTTGTTTACAAGGGTAATGACTGTGTCGGAATATGGTCTTTTGAGTCTTCTTAACACCGCGTTGATGCTTCTTGTTTGCCTATCAAAAGGAGGAATCCAAAATTCGATTAATCGTTTCTGGAAATCTGATGAAAACAACGATGATCTCATTGCAAGTTCATATACAGGTGTTGTTATCTGTTTTACTGTTGTCTTGTTATTGACGCTGCCTGGTTTCTACCTCGGTTGGTATGGACGGGAATATGATAAGTTTTCATTCTCTGTGGTATGTGTATGCTATCTTACGGTATTATTTGAGATAGTTAGATCAGTTGGTAACAATATAGCAATTATAAACAAAAAAGCTATACTTTATTCTGGTCTTAACGTTGCTCATAAGTATTTAAGAATTATATTGCCACTCCTAGGTATTTTATTTTTCAAAAATAGGTTGTTGGGCATTGCTGTTGGATTTATGCTGTCAAGCCTGGTAACAATGCTGGTAGTAATCAATAAGCATGAATATAGAATTAGGTTTACTTATAATAACACATTTACTTTAACCCTACTTTTATTTAGTTTGCCGTTGATGTTGAATGAGCTGGTCAATTATGTGTTGAATTACTGTGATCGTCTATTCATTGCGTATTTTTTAGATTCGGCGGCTGTAGGTATGTATTCTGCAGCCTACAATCTTTCGAATAATGTTGAAGTTGTGCTTATTACCTCCATGAATATGACGACTGCACCTCTCTTGTTGAGTTGTTTTAATATGCATGGTTTTGATGAAATGAAGCGCTTGCTGCGCCTTTGTATCAGATGGTACTGCCTTTTTGGATCAGGCATTATCGCCCTTGTTGTATCTATCGGCCCTGACCTACTTGTGCTTCTAGCGTCATCGAAGTACCGTGCCGCCGGTCCTGTCATGTTGCCGGTTCTGCTTGGTGTTTTTCTTTATGGATTATATGGTCTGGCGTCAAGTACACTCTTCTTCCGCAATAAGACGAAGGTTATTCTTACTCTCTGTACGTCTGCGACAGTAATTAATCTTCTTGCCAACTGGGGACTCGTCCCCCGTCTAGGTATCATTGGTGCAGCATATGCGACCCTCATCTCTTTTCTCTTTTTGGGGATCGCTGGCATGTGGCTTGCCTACCGTGATAAGTTTTCTGAGATATTCATGGCTCTGTTACGGCTTTTTCCAGCTATTATATTGTTATGTGTGTTGAACTGGATTTCAGTACCTGGACTGTTGCTAAGTATTGTTCTTAAGACTGCAGTCGGAATATTTGTCTGGATCGCGGCAAGTTACCTGCTATTTACTGAAGTCAGAAGCGGCATTGGCGGAATAGGTGGATATATTTATAGGAAGTTAGAGTCATTTAATAAAGTGTGATCGAGATTGTTGGAAGGAGGGAAAATGGTAAGCGTTGTTATTCCTACATATAATGGTGCAGAATACTTGGCTCAAGCGATAGAGAGTATATTGTCCCAGACGTTGCAGGATTTTGAACTGATTGTAATTAACGATGGTTCGTTAGACGAAACAAGTGCGATATGCGAGAGATACCAAAAGGCACATCCTGCCCAGATGCGATATTTCCATCAGCCTAACAAGGGTGTCAGTGCTGCAAGAAATAAGGGTGTTAAGTTGGCCAGAGGTGAGTATGTCGCTTTCTTGGATGACGATGATATCGCCGATACCGAATGGCTCGAGAATTTGATGTCCGGATTTTCTTCCGATGATATTGATGTCTGCGCCGGGAGAACCACGAGTCTGTGCTATTCAGATTCTTTGATTCAATCCATTGTGTCTCTGAATAGCTCTTTTGATGAAGATTTTGCCGATAGAAGTCGCATCAAGGAGTTTATGATCTGCAGTGCCATGATAAGAAAGCACGTTTTCGAAGAATTAGGGGGATTCGATGAAGCTCTACCTTATGGAGCCGAGGATAACTGTTTGACATACCGTTTGAACCTTGCTGACAAGAAAATGATATATATTGCTGACGCTATTGTGCATTATCGCCCTCGTACTACCCTTAAAAAACTTCTCCGTCAAAGATACCTTTATGGACAAGGTAAAGTTATCCTGTATTATAAGTACAAAGCAATGTATAAATGTTTTCTTGAGGATTTTTGTGAATTGACTAAGAAGATTATTGTATTGTTATTTAGAGCTGCAGCCCGGATTGTTAAATACATTTTCTTGTCAAAGTACAGAAGGGTTGAGTTTGTACTTGAACATCCTTTGGCTATTTTGTGTGTATTGGCTAATCATTGTGGCAGAATTGTAAGAAGAGTTAAGTCCTCAAATAGGCTGATAATATGCTGAATACGGAAGGTTTGAAGATGAACTCATTTATTAAAATTTTTAGGGCTAGATATATATTGTCATTGGTCGTTTACGGCTGGGCAATGTTTGGGTGTGCAAATAATTCATCTGCAAACAAAATGGGCACGAGTACCTTTGGTCATGCTCCAGTTGCAGACAGCCCTCCTGTTGCATCTGCGATTCCGGTCGATGTCGGGCACAAGTTTTCACCTCTTGTCCCTGGCGAGATTCCATTGATTGTCGACACAGGGTCAAGTGCGCCGGTGTCCGGGTATCCTGTCTCCTTTGCCGTGCCTTTCCCTGCAGGGACCGTAAAGGATGTTGCAAACCTTCGTCTTCTGTCCGGCAATGGCTCTGCAGTTTCAGCCCAATTCACACCTCTTGCCAAATGGCCCGATGGTTCCATTAAATCGGTTTTGTTGACATTCTTCCCCGTAATAAATGGTGCATTTTACCGCGATTACAAATTGTTATTCGGCGATAATGTAAAATCAACAGGCGTAGAGGTGTCGAACTCCATTACGGTTATAGAAGACGTCGATGGCATGAAGATAGATACTGGCACGACACTTTTTCAGATCAACAAGAACAGGTTCACCCTGTTTGAACAAGTTTATAGTGGGCCAAATCGGGAACGTATCTTACGTGCGCCGGGCGACTTGACAGCAATAGACAACAAAACCGGCGGGCTGTTCAGGTCGTCGCTGTTTGAAAAGTCAGACGGCTACCGTGTCGAACTTGTTGAAAAAGGGCCACTGCGAACCGTTGTTAGGGTTGAAGGAAAACTGCGAGGAGAACATGGCATCGTAACTGTCGATGGCGATAGGGATCTGGCCACCTTTCGTGTTTGGCTGACCTTTTACGCAAATTCAGGAGTGGTACAACTGAAATCTACTATTATCGATACAAAGGTACGGCCAGGCAATGCAAGCGGCTTTTCTCAACCTGTTTTTTCAATGCGTGACAATCGATTTGTTCTTCCTCTCGCTGCGAAGGAGCTGACGTATGCGGTTGGTGGCGAGTCCGGGGCGATCTATGACGGAACTGTGAGCGGAGATAAATTTATTCTGCAGGATGCCATCAGACAGAAAGATCAGAAATTCAAGGGATATACCTATGCATTCCTTTACAGCGGGGTGGGTAATGGTGAACGTGCGCCGGGATGGATGGATGTATCATGGAACAGTGGCGGAGTCACCACCGCACTCCGGTATTTTTGGCAGAATTATCCCTCAAAATTGTCAGTCAATGAGGCTGGTTTATTGAGTATTTGTCTTCAGCCAGCCGATTCTTCCAATACCTATACTGCAAATTTTCCTGGCCGCGCCAAGACACACGATATCTATCTCAATTTTCATGGCCGCACCGACAGTTCTACTGTACGGAAGAATGCGGAGCTTTTCCTTTCAAATCCTGTACTGATATCCTCGGCCGAGTGGTATGCGCAAACCGGTGTTTTCGGCCCCATAGGAACAGTCTCCGGCAAGACCGGAGCGTGGGACAAAAAGGTTGCCAAACAGTACGACTGCTCTGCATTCGCCAAAGGTTGCAGCAAGTATTCAATACTGTACGGCAAGGAAGATTTTGGAGATTACCAGTTGGGGTATAATACCGGCAAGAACGGTGAATGGTGGGTAAATAAGGGCCTGAACCATTATGAGGATGCCCATGGGTGGATTCTCGAGTTTCTCCGTCAGGGTAAAAAGGATTTCTTTGACTACGCGGCCCCTTTTGCCCTGTATCATTACGATACAGGTGTCATGCATGTGGAAAACCCCTTTTATTATCCTGGTGCTCCCGCTGGAATGATCCACTGGCACGGCGGTAATGAAAAGATAGAAGGAGGGCATATTGTGCCCGGCGGTATTGCCGAATATTACCTTCTGACAGGCGATCCGCGGGCGCTGGAAGTGATCAAGGAGCAAGGTGACTGGATTGCTCATAAGGCGATCAGCGGAGGGTTTCGTATTGCCCCCGAACTTCCAGGAGACAAAGTCGGGTTGGAGGAGTATGAACGACCGCACGCTTGGCCGCTATATACGGTACTCAAGGCATTTGAAGCAACTGGTGATATTGCATACTGGAATGCGGCAACCGTAATGGTTCAAAATGCCATTGACTGGTGGAGGCTGCCCCAGCCGATCGTACTGTTTCAACAGGGGAAAAAACTCGACCCCAAGGTGCCTGCAAAAGAGCAGGCAATGTACTACGAAATGACCGACTGGAGCAAAGGGAACGGCTACTGGGTTTCGACCCTTCGTACTGCCAACTGCGCTCAGACAAACTTACCATTGCATATGTATGACTATCAAAATCATGCACCGATTGCCTGGATGGCTGCCTTTCTGGAAACGGCAATAATCAGATATTATGAACAACTTAAACTGATGGGGGGAACCTATTCCGCTACGATCAGTTATAGAGGCAGACCAACGCATTTTTCAATCGACGCCTCTACTATCAGGGAAATGATCATCCAAACATTGAATGTCATAGTCGATCATAATTATGCAAGCAACAAATACCCCTCGAGGTTTCCCTGGCTGTCACAACTAGGCTACGATCATTTTGTATATTCTGCCTGCCCTGAACGAAGCCCCAAGGTATCTGACGGTGGAGTTCAGATGCCTTTCGTTCTGTTGTACGCCAGCGGTTTTAGCGATAATGAGGTTTCTGAGCGTTGGCGGCCGACATGGAAAACGCTACAAGAAAAGTGGCGGGATATCGCGCGGACCTTATATGAAAAGGATGTCGTCAAGAGAAGCCAGCCCTTGACAGGCTATAATGGTGCCCCTTTGCTGTGGAATATGCCCTATGCAATCAACTTGTTGCAGAAATATGATTTGATGTGAGACTGCATGACGATGCCTGTACAAGTGATCTTCTTTGAGGCAGGGATTGCCGGTGGTTCGGTCAACCGACTCCTTGGCTTGCTGCAACGTTGGGACCATAATAGTATCCCCTGTGCAGTGGTCACATTCTTCAACAAGAAGAAGGCGGGGCAACTTCTCTCCCTGGACGGTCCTGTTTGGAGCAGAACATATGCATTTCAGGGAGACACCCAGCCTGAACTGTTCAGAAAACGTGCGGGCATACTCCTGCCGACCCTTCATTTCCTTACATACTTTGTCCGCTCGTTCACAACGCTGCTGAATAATCCCGATGCCATTGTGTATATCAATAATACCCCCTATGCCCACCTGCCGCTGATTATTGCAGCCTCGGTCTTGCATAGGACGGTGATCTGTCATATGCGTAGTATGAACAGGATTACTCGTCTGGAGAAGCTGCTCCTCGGCAATGTTGCGAGATTCGTGGTGCTTTGTCATTCAGCAAAAATTCATTATGCTTTGCAGGGCATTCCGGAAGAAAGAATCGAGGTCGTCTACGATAGTATTGACCTCTCACGTTTCACCGAACATTCCCCCGTTGTTCCCTCCGCATCTTCATCCGTGGCGGTGGTGGTCGGCTCGCTTTTTTATCTTAAGGGGCAGGATGTTTGTCTCAAGGCTTTGGCCCTGGTGACGAAGGTACGACCTGATGCGCGGCTTGTGCTGGTGGGTGAGGGGGATTATGAAGTCAAGTTACGAAATTTGGCGCGAGAGCTGGGGGTTGACCAGCAGGTCGCTTTTGTCGGCTTTTCAGAAGACGTCCCAGAAATACTGCGAACATGCGCCATCGGGATCCTTACTTCACGCAAGGAGGGTGGGATGCCAAACTGCGTTCACGAATACATGGCGTCCAGTCTGCCGGTTATCGTGGCAGACCTCCCAGGGATCAGCGAACTGGTGGTTGATGGCCGCAATGGGTTTATTATCCCTCAGGAATCACCTGAGCTGCTTGCAGACCGTAGGATTCAGTTGCTTGCTGACGGAACACTGCGACAGCAAATGGGCACATGCGGAAGGCAGACCGTACAAGAGACGAGATTTACCCCAGAACAAGAGTTGAAAAGAATTGTCGAAATAATTCGAAAGAGCAGATGATCAATTATAGATTTAGGTTGTCTCAACCCAATTGTATAATATTGTTGTGTGTAGTTTTGTTGGTTATCGTCACATTGAAATTTTATTCGTCTACTGTCTCCAAAAAAAAATCAACCCATACGTTATCTGTTGCTGATTTTGAGTCTAGCCAGGATTTGCTGTTAATAAAGACAAATAGTGCCAGTGTCGAAGCATCACAT
>CAYSJJ010000064.1:15027-22644 GCA_964431365.1 uncultured Geobacter sp.
TCTTTCTTCTGTATTGATTGATGCCCCTTTTTATGAAATAGATAAGGCCTCTGTATGGGATCAATTTAGTGTTTTACAGTTTACTTTGTACAGTTCTTCTGAGGGAAAAGAGCGTCTAATACTCCAAATCAAGGACAAAAATGGAGAGCGTTTTAAGCAGGATATCTACCTTCCTTCTCGTTTTTTGACAACCTGCGTTATCCCTATATCGACAATTGCTGGGCATGTCGACATTCGGAATATTCGCTCGCTCACTCTGTATCGATGGAATGCCGATAATCCTCTGACCATATATCTCGATGCGATAAAACTATGTGTCCCTCTGTCAGGTTGTTAAGGAAATATTTGTGAGTCTATATTGAGACGGTTCAAGATCACTGAAATCGATACAGGTTGTGTCGGCATCTCGATGCGATAGGTGGGGTAGAGTTTTGGATATCTTTAATGCTGTTGAATGATTAGAATCGGTTTGGTTTCGAGTGTCCTATGCCCTCAAGAATCGTGACCATGACTATGTCAAAATTCAGTATGGTCAAATATGCTATTTTTTCATTTGTCGTACTGGCAGTGATTCTGGGGTGTTGGACATCGGCCGTCAAGGGGCGGTTAACGCCAAGGGTTAAGGCAGTGATGTACGCTGCTGCTCTATGCCTGGCTGCTTTTTTATATGTGATAGCTATTGAGCCGAACTGGATTACCGTCGAGCGAGTTGCAATCCATGACCAGGCGCTGGCGAACTCCCTGGCCGGATTGAAGATCGTACAGATATCTGACATCCACATAAGAAACGAACTCCGTTTCAGGGAACAGCAACTTATAGAAGTAATTAACGACCTGCAGCCTGACCTGTTGTTTATCACAGGTGATTTCCTGCAAAATATTGACGAACTGCGTGCCCTGGAAGAATTGTTGAACAGAGTTACGGCACGTTACGGTGTATATGGAGTGACGGGAAATACTGACTACCATCGATTTAACGTTGATGAATTGGTGAAACAGTTGGCGCCGACCGGTTTGATAATGCTTAGAAATGAACACCGGCGTATTGAATTAGGGAATGGCAAAGTGCTATGGCTTGCTGGTGTTGATGATCCGGTAACGAAGCGAGACAATTTGAAAAAGGCATTGGCTGGAATCCCTACTGGGGAACCGGTGCTGTTACTTGCCCATGGTCCTAATATCATATCCAAAGCGGTCAAGGAAAAGATAAACTTAGTACTTGTCGGGCATACTCACGGTGGTCAGGTAGGGATTCCATTTCTAGTAAGGTTGTCCAATTATGCCAATCGGACAACCTATTTAAGTGGATTATTTGAAGAAGGTGCAACCAAAATGTATGTCAACCGTGGGGTCGGCACGAAGACTCTGCCGGTCCGCTTGTTCTGTCGACCTGAAGTTACGCTTTTTACCTTTTCACCGTGAGAATAATGTAGGGGGGCATATGGAAAGGTGTTGGTCATTATGACGTTAGCGAATGTGTTAAGAACGAATCGTGCATTTATTGTCTTCGCGGGTTTACTGATAGCAGGAGTCTATTTTCAAATCGTACAGGAAATGGTCCGTTGGTGGTACAAGGACGACAACTACTCCCACGGATTTCTGGTCCCGTTCATCGCCGGCTATTTCCTCTGGCAGCGCTGGCCGGATCTCAGGGAGCGGCTGGTGAAGCCCGAGGGACTGGGATTGGCGATCATCATCCTCAGCCAACTCCAGTTGGCCGTTGCCTGGGTCGGTACCGAATACTTCTCCATGCGTTCCTCCCTGATCGTCCTGCTTATTGGCATGGTCCTCTTCTGGTTCGGCAGGGATGTGCTGAAGGGTATGGCCCTACCGCTCGGTTACCTCTTCTTCATGGTACCTATACCCTACATCATCTACGATACGGTTGCCTTTCCCCTAAAGCTCTTCATCACAAAGGTATCCGTTGGTTTCCTGAAAATGATCGGCGTGGCGGTTTTGCGGGAGGGGAACATCATCATGCTCCCGACCACCATCCTTGAGGTGGCCGACGCCTGCAGCGGTACCCGCTCGCTCATGTCGCTCCTGGCCCTAGCTGTGGCCTACGCCTTCTTTAGCGAGACCTCGACCGTCAAGCGCTGGGTGCTGATCGTCTCGGCCGTGCCGATTGCCATTATCACCAATGCCATGCGGGTGATTATCACCGGTATCCTAGCCCAGTGGTGGGGGGCAAAGGCTGCAGAGGGGTTCTTTCACGAATTTGCCGGCTTGGCGGTGTTCGGCTTGGCCATGGTGCTCCTCGTGGCCGAAGGGGCGCTGCTCAGGAGGGTGGGGAGATGATCGGCAAGTGGCGGTTTATTATAGTATACATTCTCCTGGCATTGGTCGGACTCTACATCAACCTCCATGCCGACGTAACGGTGCCGACCAACAAGCCGTTCAGCGAGTTCCCGGTGCAGGCCGGTTCGTGGCGGATGACCGGCCAGTCCGAGTTCAGCGCGGATGTGCTCAACGTGCTGAAGCCCACCGACTACATCGCCCGCCAGTACGAAGGGGGTGGCTCCAGGGTGGGGCTCTATATCGGCTACCACGGCGGCGGCAAGGAGAGCGGCGGGATCCATTCACCGAAGCACTGCCTCCCCGGGAGCGGCTGGTACGAGGTCTCTACCCGTAGGGATACCCTGGATGTAGGCACGGAACGGATTAACCTGGTGCGCGCCATCTATCAGAAGGGGGAGAGCAAGGAGATGTTTCTCTACTGGTTTCAGGTGAGAGACCATTCTCTCTCTGACGAGTACTCCCTCAAGGCTGCTGAGATCGCGAATTCTTTCCTGTACCGTCGCCGCGATTCAACATTTGTCCGGATCTCTGTGCCGTTCGAGACGGATGAAGCGAAGGCCCGGGCCGTCGGCGAACAGTTCATCCGCGATTTCCACCCGGTCATCCGCGCCTTTTTGCCGGCTTAAAAAAGGGGTCGTGGAACGGATAAGGCATGGTCCAAGCAATACTCTCTATAACCGTCATCATCGTTGCGACGACTTTTTCTGTCTGGGCAATGCTCAGGCGCGAACGCTCTCTGGCCGCCTTTACCTTGAGCGCTGCGCTCCTGGTGACGGCCCTGTTAGAGGCCTCCACCCTCTTTTCCTTAAGCCGTCCGGACCTTTTCGGTTACTGGGAGCGCTGGTCGCTTTTCGCAGAAGGGCTCATGCCCGGCGTCTGGCTGCTGGCCAGTATCACCCACGCCAGGGAGGCACGGCTTGTTGATCTGAGGTTGTCCCAGAAGGTATTGCTTTTCCTCTCCCTGTTGTTTCTCGTGCCGGTCCTCAGGTCGCCGGTCGCCGGATTCTACTACTCCCCTGACTTTCCCGTCGAACAGGTGCTCTTTCTCGGACCGGTCGGTTTCCCGTTCTATATCTCTGTCATGATTTTTCTCGTGGCCGCCCTGGTCAATCTGGAGACCACGCTGGCCAACGCCACGCCGGGCGAACTCTGGAAGTTGAAGTTCGCCACACTCGGCATCGGCACCATTCTGGCTTCATATGCCCTCTACTACAGTCAGGCCCTTCTGTTCCGCACCATCAACCTGCATTTTCTGCCAGTCCGCTCCTTTTTTCTGATCCTGGGCGTGGGTATGCTGACCTACGGCCGGCTGCGGAAGGGGGACGGGGTTAAGATCCGCGTCTCCCGCCAGGTGGCGTTCAAGTCGGTGGTGCTGATTGCGGTCGGCGGATACCTGGTTCTGATCGGCCTGCTCGGAGAGGGGATGCGTTACTTCGGAGCCGAGTTCCAGCGCTCCGTGGTCATCGGATTCATCGTCCTCTCCGGTATTGCGCTGCTGTTGCTCTTCCTCTCAGGCCGGGTGAGGCGTGAGATCAAGGTCTTCCTCCACAAGAACTTCTACCAGAGCAAGTACGACTATCGCGTCCAATGGCTTCAGTTCACCGAACGTCTGGCAAACCGTCAGAGCGAAGCGGACCTCCAGCAGGTAATCCTTTCCGCCTACTGCGACACCTTCGGGATTCAATCCGCCGCACTCTACCTGCTCGACGCGGAGAGGCGGCTTTTTGTCAATACCGCCGTATACGAGATGGGCGCGCTGACGGAGACGTTCGGCCCGGATGACGCGCTTGTTCGCTATATCGACGGTCGCGGCTGGGTATTCCGCCACACCGACAGCTTCCTGGAGCTTTCGACGGAGACCAGGGCCTTTATGGAGAAATGCCACGTTTCATTCGTAGTGCCGCTGCTGTCAGGCGAGCAGTTGGAGGGGTTCATTGTGCTGGGTAGGCAGGTCAATCCGCACGAAACCATTATTTATGAAGATTTCGATCTGATGAAGACCATTGCCCGGCAGGCCTCCTTTGCACTGAGGAACCAGAGACTGTCCGACCAGCTTACCCGCGTACGGGAGATGGAGGCGATCGGCAATATCGCCACCTTCGTCATACACGACGTGAAAAACTACGTGGCCGGCTTGTCGCTGATGGTTGACAATGCCCGCCATTACATCGATAATCCTGAATTCCAGCAGGATATGCTCGGTTCTCTCGACAACACCGTGAAGAAGATGCAGGGGTTGATTGCCCGGCTGAAGAATCTGGGAGAGAAGGAACTGCTCAACCTGCAGCCGATCGATCTGCTGGCCGTGGTCAATCGGGCGGTGTCATTTCTGCCCGCCGGCCGGGTGACCGTTAACGGCGAGCGACTGGTAGTTCCAGTGGATGCCGAAGAGATGCAGAAGGTCATCCTGAACCTTCTGCTCAACGCCGTGGAGGCATCACCTGCCGACGCCCCGGTCTCGGTCGAGGTAGGGCTTGCCGGAACCCCCTTCGTCAGGGTGATCGACCAGGGGATCGGCATGTCCGCCGAGTATATCCGCCGGGAGCTCTTCAAACCCTTCGCCACCACCAAGAAGAAGGGGCTCGGCATCGGCCTCTATCAGTCACGCCAGATCGTTGAGGCACACGGTGGGAGATTGGAAGTGCAGAGCGAGGTGGGGAAGGGGACTCTCTTTACCATCGTGCTGAAACATGGGGCCGGAGAGTCGGAACCGGTGAATCTGAAATAGGGTGACGGACTCATATGGAAAAACTGCTGATTGTCGATGACAACGAAGAGATTCGCCAGCAACTCAAGTGGGGCCTTGGCCGGGATTATACCCTGCTGCTGGCCGTGGATGGCCGCGATGGCATGGCACAGTTCCACAAGCAGCAGCCCAAGGTGGTTATTCTCGACCTTGGACTCCCCCCCCATGAGGATTCCTCTGAGGAGGGTTTTCGCTGTCTTGGCGAGATGCTGAAGGAGAGTCCTGACGCCAAGATCATCGTCATGACCGGTAACAGCGAGCGGGACAATGCCCTGAGGGCCATCCAGACCGGGGCGTATGACTTCTATCCCAAGCCGCCGGTCCTGGAAGAGTTGAAGGTGATTGTCGCCCGCGCCTTTCACCTCGCCAATATCGAGGAGCAAAACCGCCTCCTTCGCCAATCGTTCGAGTCCAAGGCGATGGGGATGGGGGGGATGGTCGGCCAATGCCAGGAGATGCAGGCCGTCTTCACCTCGATCCGCAAGGTCGCCACTACCGACGTGCCGGTCCTCATTACCGGCGAGAGCGGTACCGGCAAGGAGCTGGTTGCCAGGGCGATTCACGAGGTGAGCCTGCGCAAGTCCGGGCCGTTCGTGCCGATCAACTGTGGCGCCATTCCGGAGAACCTCCTGGAATCGGAACTGTTCGGCCATGAGAAAGGGGCCTTTACCGGCGCCCACTCGACCGTCATGGGGAAGATCCAGTACGCCCACAAGGGGACGCTGTTTCTTGACGAACTGGGGGAGTTGCCGGTCAATCTGCAGGTAAAGCTGCTCCGGTTCCTTCAGGACGGCATAATCCAGCGCGTCGGCGGCCGCGAGAATATCGCGGTGGACGTCCGGATCGTCTGCGCAACGAATGTGGAGATCGATCGGGCGATCCGGGAGGGGAAGCTCCGGGAGGATCTCTACTATCGCGTCGGGGTCGTCACCGTTGCACTGCTGCCGTTGCGTGAACGGAAGGGGGACCGCCTCCTCCTGGCCAACTACTTTCTCAACCTCTTCAGTGACGAATACAAGAAGCGGGTTCGCCGTTTCAATGCAGCCGCCATTGCGCAGATCGAGGCGTATGACTGGCCCGGCAACGTGCGGGAGATGCGGAACCGTGTACAGCGCGCCGTCATCATGAGCGAAGGGGGAGCCATCGAGCCGGAGGATCTGGGGTTTGCCGCAGGCGCCGAGAGTGCTCCTGACCTCCCCGTGCCGGAGGCCATGACGCTGCGGGATGCCCGGGAGCGCCTGGAGAAAGCGATGATCTCGGCGGCACTGGAAAGAAACGACGGAAATGTCCTGAAGGCCGCCGAAGAGTTGGGGGTGAGCCGTCCGACCCTGTACGACCTGCTGAAGAAGTACAGCATGATGCTTCCATCCCACTGATGATGCCACGTCTCGTCCATACGCTCGGGTTGTTGGCTTCAAGGGGAACGCCGCCCCACCGGCACGCCTGCGCGGTTCCTCTTCTCGCCGACCGCTCTCCATTTCGGTCGCGACCCGGTATGAGGTACTAGTGCCGGTCAGGACTGCCCTCATCTATTCGCCCGAATTCAGCACCATCTCCTACGGCGACCACCATCCCTTTCAGCTGCAGCGGTTCCGCCTGGCCTTTGACCTGATGGCGGCCTACGGCCTGGACCGCCTCCCGAACAGCACGCTATCCCCTGGTGGTGAAATCGACGAGGGGTTGCTCCTGTCGTTCCATTCTCCGGCATACCTGGCCCGTCTGCGAGAGTTCAACGCCTCCGTTGAGCCACGGGCCGACTTCCTGTACGGTCTCGGGGATGGTGAGAATCCCGTGTTCCCGGGGGTCTACGACTGGGCCCTCCGGAGTACGGCCGCCACGGTGGAAGCGGCCAGGCTGGTTGCCGAGGAGGGGTACGACATCGCCTTCAACCTGGCAGGCGGCTGGCATCACGCGCACCGGGCCCGGGCATCCGGCTTTTCCTATCTGAACGATGCGGTAATCGCCATCAACACCCTCCTGGAGAGGGGGCTGCGCGTTGCCTACCTGGATCTGGATGCCCACCACGGGGATGGCGTGCAGGAGGCGTTCTACGACAACGATCGGGTTCTGACCATCTCGATCCATGAAAGCGGCATCTACTTCTTCCCCGGAACCGGCTTCGAGGACGAGACCGGAACCGGTCGCGGCGCTGGTTACTCCGTGAACGTGCCCCTGTTGTCCCACGTCGACGATGCGCTTTTCATGAAAGCCTTTGACGAGGTTGCCTATCCCCTGACCGCCGCCTTCAACCCTGACGTGCTGGTGACCCAGTTGGGGGCGGATACCTTTCGTACCGACCCCTTGACGCGGTTGGAGATCACCACCCACAGCTATGGCTATATCCTCAGGAAGCTCAAGGCGCTCCGCATTCCGTGGGTGGCCATGGGAGGGGGGGGGTACGACTTGATGAACGTGGCCCGGGCCTGGACCATCGCCTGGGGGGTGATGAACGGCGTGGATCTGCCGCCGAGGCTTCCGGCCCCATTCGTGACGATGATCAGGTCGCTGGGATATCCTCATAAGGCGCTCCTGGACGCCATGCACTGGGCCGAAGAGGATGACCGGAACAGGGC
>CAYSJJ010000065.1:0-17560 GCA_964431365.1 uncultured Geobacter sp.
TCACCGGGTTCGAGGTCAGCCTGGCGAGGAGGTCTTTGTAGTCCCAGCCGAAGCCCTGAACGATATCCTGCGATGCGACAAGGATCCCCGCCGCGCTGCGGAACTCGTAGGCGGCTTCGAGGGTGGCCATGATACAGGCATCTACCCCCATCAGGTCGAGCTGCTTCCCGGTAACCGCCTCAGCGGCCCGGATGCCGTCGGCAACCTGACGGTTGGACATGGGCAGGGTCTTTGTCCCTCCATTGCCCCAGTCTTCGATCAGCGAGTTGACCCGCTTGTCAACCTTTGTCTGCCAGCCGTCGCCATGGTCCCAGACGATGAGGGCATAATGGTCGGCCGGGTGGCCCTGCACGCCGGCGACGATGAAATCCCGTAGCGTCGCCGGGTCGGACATGTTCAACTCGCCCGGTTCCTCCAGCAGGGTGAGCTTGTCGCGCTCCACCAGATAACGCCTGGTCGGCGCCGAACGGGTATCGTACTGCACCAGCAGGGTGACGTTCGCCGTAGATCCGATCCGCTGCATCTCCTCAAGATCATACGGGGCAGCGTTATCAAGGTCGTTGTCGGCCGCCATATAGACCATCACGGTCCACTTGTTGCCGGTTACCGGCGGTGCACCTCCGCCGCCGCAGGAGACAAGGAGAAGGAGCAGCAGTGCAGCATGTGCAATAAATAGCAGACGCATGAAACGCATGGGAATCCTATG
Source organism: uncultured Geobacter sp. (assembly GCA_964431365.1). Classification (GTDB taxonomy): domain Bacteria; phylum Desulfobacterota; class Desulfuromonadia; order Geobacterales; family DSM-12255; genus Geomobilibacter. The sequence continues at coordinate 707 of CAYSJJ010000065.1, forward strand.
TGCTGCCAGTTACTACGCCCGGTCGCGAGGCCGGGTTTTAAGAAAAAGCCCCGGGGATTGCTCCCCGGGGCGACTGGTGCATTTCACCTTACCGTTGCAGCACTGTTAGAAAATGCCAACTGCGAAGTCTACGGCATCAGCAGTAGCCTTGATGGCATTTCCGTTCAGATCCGTACCGGTGAAGGTGAAGACGGTGTGGCCAGGATCGGTGGTTGCGGTGTTGGTGGCATCATTGGTGTAGGTGATGGTCACCGTTGCAGTCAGGGTAGCCGGGTTGTAGGCTACGGACTTGACGGTCGGCAGCACATCGGCTGCACCGGCCACGAAGAGACCACCGTTGGTGGCTGTACCCTTCGATACGGCCCAGTTGGCGGCAGTCTGGACAGCGGACTTAACCATCTGGTCGTTGAAGGTTACGGTGAAGGTGTAGTCGAAGGTCTTGCTGGCACCATTCAGGTTGGCGGCATCGAGTGCAGCAAGAGTGTTTGTGCCAACAATCGGGAGGAACGAGGTCCCGTTGGCAAAGGCAGCTATCGAAGGCCCAACCTTGTCTTCGATGGTCAGCGGTGCGCCCCACGGGCCTTTGGTGTTGTTGTTGTTGACGCTGCGGAACTTGACGTTGTAGGTGATCTTCTGCTCGCCGGTGACGAAGGCGCCGACGGCAACAGTGGCTTGCGAAACACCACCCGCAGATACTGGGGCACCGTAGCCCTGGCCAATACCGGCGATGACAGGCTCAACTGCGTACTCGTAGTCGGTTGCGTTGGTGACCGGCAGCCAGGTGAAGTTGAACGGTGCACCCTTGGTGAGGTCGGGCAGTGCAACGGTCGGGGCTGCAAGCAGGGTGTCGGACATGGTTACGACGTTGCTGGCCGCGCTCAACGAGCCAGCGGTATTTACGGCCTTGACCTTGACGGTGTAGGTGATGGCGCCGGAGTCAAACCCAGCATAAATTCCAGCGGCTGCGAGATTGAAGGTATTTGCGCCACCGGTGGCGTAGGTTGCGGTAGTATCAACTGCGCCATTGATAAGTTTTTCCACGGTGACGCTGTAGTCTACGGCATTGGCCACGTGCGGCCAGTCGACAACCGTGGCGCTGGTCGCGCTCTGGGTGATGACCGGAGCTGCAACGTTGAGGCTGCCGGCAGTGGTGAAGTTGACAACGCCGGTGGTACCGACAACGCCGGTGAAGTTATTGTTGTTGGCATCCTGAAGCTTGCCGGCAGCAAGGGCGGCATTGATGCTGACCGTGTACTTGGAGGCAGCGGTCAGGGATGCGACAGGGATGCTGACCGTCAACTTCGTGCGGTCGGTGCTCCATGCCATGGAGTGCGCGATGTTGCCGATCTTCGGACCATTGTAGTTAACGGTGACGTCATTGTAGAGGCCGCCGTTTGCCGCCAGGTCAGCGGAAACCGCATTGGCGTAGTTGCTGGATTTGATCGCCTCGCTGAAGGTGAAGGCGATGTCCAGGGTGCCGGTTGCCGGAATGGCAAGGTCGGCCAGGTTAGCCGGGGAAGAGGAAACAAGGAACGGCTGTACGCCGTCCACGGTGGCGATCGTCAGAGCATTGTTTACGCCCTGTACCAGGTAGGAAGTGGTGATACCGTCGACTTCGGTTGCAACGTTTTTGAAGCCTTGCAGCTTGGCATCGGAAGAGGTTGCGCGTGCAGAAAAGTTCGTCTGGGCTTCGATCGGTCCAAAGCTGGCAATACCGGTGGCGTCGGTGGTGGCGGTTGCCACCAGGTGGCCGTTGCCGGTCGGGTTGTTGTTGAGCGCGCCGGCGTTATTGCCGAACAGTTCCACGGTAGCACCGGAAACGACCGACAGGTCGGATGCCTTGACGACCTGAATCTTCAGGAAGGTATCCAGTTTGCCGATTTGCGGCTCGACGGTTGCCACGAAGCCGTTGACCGGGGTGTCGTGGTTGGTCGCATTGGTGTTGCCCGTCTGCTGGCTCGTCTCACCAAGAGAGGTGTACGAAACCTTGACGGACTGATAGGCGATGTTCGGGTAGAATGCCTTCTTGGTAGTGTTGGCAGCATTGTTATTGAATGCCGTGATGGCTGCGTTGACATTTTTCATGTCGATAACGAGCTCGTACGAGTCGTTTTGTGCAGTCCCTGTTTCAGTACCTACTGCCGTATTGGCGGGTACGTCGAAGATCGTGAACTGTCCCTGCTCACCGGTTACGGCATGCCTGTCCATGACATAGACGTCGGCGCCGGCAATGGGAGCGCGGGTTACCGAGTCAACCAGCACACCGGTTACGGTCCCCTTCGGGGTAAAGGCGTTGGGGTTGGGATTGGTCGTGTTGTTGTTGGTGTCGCCACAGCCCGAAAGGGCCATGGTCAACAGACCCAGGGCAAGTACAAGCTTTGTTTTAAGACTTTTCAGCATACTTTCCTCCTTTTCCTTTCTTGCATGATGTAATTACAACCCACTCGCTACGTGAACTACCGGACACTTCTCGTTCCAGAAACCACTCGTTTCTGTTTCCAACCTCCTTTGTAAGAGAATGGCGCACCTTGCCGATGGACAAGTCAGTCCCAGGCTCTTCGGCCCGGACTGCACGGAACGTATGTTTACAGAGATGCGATAGCGGCCTGCCTGAGCACATTAATGACCAGCTCTCTGACTTCTTCGTTCTTTATCATACGGAACTGCTCCAACATCTTCAGTTCCGTGGGATTGAGATGCGGCACCGACACCAGATCGCCCTCACCTCCCTGCTCACCAAAGAAATAGGTCACCGGAACGGACAATACCTGGGCAATGACCTGCAGATTTTCGATCTTGAGCCTTGTCTTGCCATACTCATAACGCTGGACCTGCTGGCTGGTAACCTCAATCCGTTCGGCAAGTTCCTCCTGCGTCATCCCGAGTTCATGCCGGCGCTTGCGGATAGCTTCACCGATCTGGACGTCAGTTAGAATGGCGTGTTCTTTCATTACTACCCCCATGATAATGGTGCAGCACATTATAGCTTCTCAATTAACCAAATCTACAACACGTGGATTGATTTTGATATTTAGATTCACGCAAAATGTTGCGTATACACTATGTCCTGCAGGAGGGTACCTTCATATTCCTATGGTTTGCAGCCAGTCGGCCTGCACGAATTTTCCGCTGCAATTTCGATCATCTTAGTGATTACGTCCCTCATGACTCCGCTTCTGACCAGACGGAATTGTTCCAGCATGATCCTCTCCGACCTGCTCAGCCGGACCATCGGTATTTCATCCAACGGCCTGACAGGGGTATGAAAAAAATAGGAGAGCGGAACATCCAATGCCTTGGAAAAATGTTGCAGCGTCTCCACGTTGAGTTGGTTTATGCCGTATTCATAGCGCTGTATCTGCTGAGAGGTGATATTGAGGCGGAAAGCCAGTTCAATTTGCGTTTTACCGAGCTGCCAACGTCGCTCCCGGATCAAGGTTCCTATCTCGACACAAGAATTGATCAAGTTCATATCATCCTCCGATTATCCAATGGCTAATCCGACAGGCACCGTAGCCAAAATCAATCATCACAGCAGAGCGTCAGCATGATTACCCCACCAACACCCCTTTCGCCCTTTCCCAGAAAGCCAGCCGCTCCTTGAGGCCGACAGTGCCGCCATTGATCCGCTTGGTGATGGTACGAAAATCCTCCATGTCGTTGTCGTCGTTCCGGTTGTCAGCAAGCTCGTTCAGCCCGTGGGACTTCCAGAACCAGGCAGCGGAAAGGGCCGCCGGTCCCGGTTGGACAAGCAGGTCGGGCTGTTCCTCCAGCGGCAATCCAATCCCCTGGCTTGCTGCGCGGTAGTTGCCACGGCCGGTGAGTTGGATCAAACCGCGCCCCCGAAAGCGCCAGCCGTCGCCGCTCGCCTCGTCGCCGTTACCGAGCCGCTTGGCATACACGTTGTTGGCCAGCCTTTCCGGGTTTCGCTCGTACTGCAGCGCCTTTTCCATGGTCGGGAACCGAACGGGCCAGACCTGCATCAGCCGCTTTGCCGAATAATTGAGGTTCTCGGAAAGCCTGGTCAACTGCCCGGATTCATGGGCAATCTGAGCGAGGAACGCCGCCATCCGTTCGGCAGTGCCAATGTCGAACCGGGCCATCGCCTCGTTCAGCGCCGGCGCCCACCCCGTTGGATCGGCGCAACCAGGCATCATCTGCTTGAGTTGTTCAGCGGTCAGGTCAGCCATCTACTCCTCCTCTCGTACCATCCGCCCGCCAGCAGCGCTCCATCGTGCTGCTGCGGGCATAACTGGCTCTCCTGCGGGGACCGGCGGCCGATCGTGCCCCTGTTGCGTACCGGCCTGGATGCCGACAAAATCCTTCCCGACTCACAGCACCAGATTACTGTGGCAAACAACCGATCCAGGCCGACTTAACGATTTTTTCCCCCATATTTTCAACCCATCCCATCAAAATAATATTTGGCAATTGTACGACTTCTTTAAGGATTATCCATCGTCACCAACAGATATATTAGTTTTGTTCTATTAACAAAAAACATGCCAACGATAAACATAAACAATTACAGCGAATTAGCTAAAGCAGAGAATTGAACATCATCGAGACCAGGTGTAACAAAATGTTACACCACGCATCACAACATGTTGTCTTTGCAGGCTTATTTTTACAGGTGTAACATTTTGTTACAGTAACATTTTGTTACACTTAAAGATGAACGACTGGGAGCGCCTGCATGGCGGAAATGGTGAATGTTCGGAACTGGGGGGCTGCGTCTGGCAGGGTGACGACGGGACGGCGAAGTGGTACGGACCGGAATACCCGCTATCTGCGGAGGATTGAACCGAAACGCCCTGTTCGAGAAACCGAACAGGGCGTAGACAGCACAATATGGGCAGCAAACTTATTTGTCGTTACAGACCATCTTTTGACAAGGGATGATCCCCTTCAGCATCTTTGCGTTTTCATCCATCTTATTATGAAATTCCTCTTGCACATCGGCCTTGTCGGCAACGACGATACAACTGCCTATGTATCCGGCAAACTCTCCGCCCTCATTATATAATGGCACTCCCAGATCAAAGATCCATTTATACACCCCATCATATCGTTTCAGGCGATACTCCATTTCAAACACTTCACGTTTCGCGAATGCCTCCACGTATGTCTTGAGACAGCGATCGAAATCATCGGGATGAACACCTTCCGCCCAGCCATTGCCATACTCTTCCTCCAGGGAACGTCCCCTGAATGCCAGCCAGCGTTCGTTGAAATAGTCACAGAGCGCTTCGGTATTGGCCTTCCAACTCAAAATGGGCGCCTGTTCGAGCAGAGCTTCATATTGCTTTAGGGTAAGAGTTTTTTCCATTGTTGGCTCCTCTATATGCTCAGTGTAAGCGGGAAACGGACAAACGCAACCTGTGTCCGCACGCCCCGAGCAGGGAGTGCCGTTGGCGGCCGTATAGGTATAGTAATCGGCCCGGACGGCCAGCGGCCTGACAACGGCGAGTGTGAGCAGAAGAGCGATGAGAATGGGGAAGGTGCCGTTCACAGAAAAACTCCCAGGCCGAGAAGGACCTGCAGCGGATAGAGCACGAGGATGACTATGCCGAGAACGGCGTGGACCGTCCGCCAAGGCGGCGCAGGCCCCTTGAGTCTGCGCGAGACAAGGAACGCGAGACCGATGCAAAGCACCAGCGCGGCCCCGGTCAGGAAGTGATAGGGATAATTAAAAATGTGCCCATGGTCGATGAACGCCACAGTCATCCCGGCGAGAAAGCCGCATACTGCAAGGGCCGCAGCGATCGGGCCGCTCCTGCGATGCTGCTTGATTGCGGGGATGAGTGGTGTTCCGGCGATTCGACTCCGCCGGATCTTCAACCCGAGCCATCCCTGACGGATGAAGAGAAGCATGACGAGGAAATTAAAGGTGCCGTGTGCAATTTTAAGGTACTCCATTGCTGACCTTTCCGGAGAACAGGGGGTCGTGCTGCAGATTCCAACGCAAAAGAGTGTCGGCCCGACCTTAGACGACCCTACTTCACGCCGGCCCGGCTGCCACCGCCTCCCCCTCTTACCTCCAGCAGCGCTCAGTCGCCGGCTTTGTGCAGTTTTGCACGCAGGTGAGCTGGACCGCATCCGCGGGCCAGTTTTTCGGCGCATACCCAGTGGCGTGCTTGCGCAACGCCGCCTCGGACAGCACATTCGGGTTAACCGGCCGAACGTAGTCCGGCTTCAGATTGAAAAAACCGGACTTTGAATCGTGTATCTCCGCCGACGGGTCGGGCCTGACATCCACGTTCACCCGGTCCAGCGTCAGTCCGCACACCTCCGCCTTACACATCATCCAGGAGAGCGCGCAGTCCGAAAGCCCGGCCTCCGGATAGCCCCCTCCCACGTCCGAGTGGACACCCGCGAACCAGACCTGTTGCCGCTCGTCGGTGTTTGTCCCGTCCCAGACGCACGGCTTGAAGTCGCTCCGACGCTCGTCGATGGCAAGGGCGTGGTAGGCGCTTTTTACGATCGAACTCAAGGTGACGTCGTGAAAGTTCCACATGTTGCCGAGAAACTTCGACAGGACATGGTCCGGGACACCGAGGCTCCCCACCGTGTCCCAGAGTCCGAGGAACCGGATATCAGGGGCATGGCTGAACTGGGTCTTGAACTGGGTAGCCACCTGCTCGTCCGGATGGGTCTCCTTCGACCGGTCGCGGTAGAGCTGGTAAGCCAGGGGAAACTTCTCCAGATGCTGCTTTCTGAGAAGTCCGCTGTTCCTGATCAGGCCGACGATGCTCCGGGCGGTGTAGGCACCCCGACTGAAACCGAAGAGCCAAATCTCGTCCCCATCGACGTAGTTGGCAACGAGAAAACGGTAGCAATCTTCAATGTTCCTGGAAAGCCCCACCCCGAACGCGCCGCCGACAATCTTGTCCCCCAGGTTCCCCGAGCCGACCCCGTCGTGATAGTAGGTGATCTGAGGTACGCCGTTCGCATCCTGCGGGGCGGTCAGCTCGGCCATCTTGGCCACGTTCGTCGCGCATGACTGGCCATGCTCCTCCTCATCCGGTGTGTTCCACGTCCCGTCGCAACAGATTACGATGCGCTTCATGATGTTCTCCCCCTTTTGAGCAACCCGACCGAATTTACGCCTCCGTTTGCACCATTACCCCCACCGGTAGCCGCTCCCTCCCGTGGAGGTACGAGCAGTAACGGCTCGGCAGGCCCGCCCACTCGGAACACGATTAGTAAGACCCTTCTATCAACAAAAACCACGCCCACAAAATATTACTATAATTACATACAGTTACAACACAAAGAAGACCTCGACAGTTTCGACGGGTGTAACAAAATGCTACAGCACGTCACGTAACACACCGTTTTTGAAGTATTATTCAGACAGGTGTAACATTTTATTACAGTAACATTATGTTACATGGACCGGTCACCGCAGATCCGAGTGCACTTTCTTTTCGTTTGAGCCCTGCCAACTGCTGCGCTATCATCGTCGTCGCACAGAACCAGGGAGAACACGCCATGCCCCATCCCACCACCCGGCCCGTCACGACCGACCACAACCTCCTCGTCATCCTCGGCCCCACGGCGACCGGAAAGACCCGGCTCGCCGTTGCCGCAGCGGAGCGGCTCGGCGGGGAGATCATCTCGGCAGACTCCCGGCAGGTGTTCCGGGGGATGGACGTCGGTACCGGCAAGGACCTGGACGAGTACGGCGGCATCCCGTACCACCTGATCGACATCCTCGACCCCGGGGAGGAGTTCAGCGTCTTCGCCTTCCAGCGGCTCTTCAGCGCCGCCTTTAACGACATCGTCGGCCGGGGACGGCTCCCGGTCCTGGTGGGGGGGACCGGGCTCTACCTGGACGCGGTACTGCGGGGATACCGGCTGGTCGAGGTGCCGGAGAACCCGGCCCTGCGCGATGAACTGGCACGACTGCCACTGGAGGCGCTCCGCGAGCGGCTGCTCCTCCTCGCCCCCCGGCTCCACAACTCCACCGACCTCAAGGAGCGCGACCGGCTGGTGCGCGCCATCGAGATCGCCGAGCACGAGCGGTCGGCCGGCAAGGACGAAACGGTCCCCCTGCCGGAGCTCCGCCCCCTGGTTTTCGGCATCAGGTTCGAACGGGAGGAGGTGCGACAGCGGATTACCGAGCGCCTGAAAGCGCGGCTGGGCGGAGGAATGATCGAGGAGGTGGAACGGCTGCTGGCGGGCGGGGTCACGCCGGAACGACTCGACTGGTACGGGCTGGAATACCGGTTCATCTCCCGCTACCTCCGGGGGGAGCTGAACCGGAACGACCTGTTCCAGAAACTGAACTCGGCGATCCACGCGTTCGCCAAGAAACAGGAAAACTGGTTTCGCCGCATGGAGCGGGACGGTGTGGAGATCGTCTGGCTCGACGGCCACGGCGATCCCTTTGCAGAGCTCATGGCTGAGTGGGGGCGCCGTGAAGGGTGACCGCCTCGCCGACTACCTGGCGAGCCGGGCCGCCGGCGGCCCCTGGCGGCTGGCGCTCAACTGCGACAGGCCGCTCCCGGGCGCCATCGTCGTCCCGGCCCTGGCCGAGTCCGCATCGCTCCCCGAATTTCTGGCGGCGCTCGCGGCAGACCATACCCTCCCCCCCTCGGGCCTGGCAGTGATCATAGTGGTGAACAACCGCGAGGACGCCGCTCCCGCCGAAAAGGAGGACAACAGACGCACGCTGGCCATGCTGGCCGAAGCGGTGCCACGCCTCCCCTTCCCACTCGGCATCGTCGATGCCACCTCGCCTGGCCTGGAGCTGCCACGAAAGGATGGTGGCGTGGGGCTGGCCCGGAAGATCGGGCATGACCTCCTGCTCCCCCTGCTGGAGTATGCTGGCAACGATCCCCTGCTGGTCTCCCTCGACGCCGATACCCTGGTGGAACCGGGGTACGCCGGGGCGATCCGCCGGCACTTCGAGGGCGCCAGCGCCGGCGGCGCGGTGATCCCCTTTGCCCATCGCCCCGCTGGGGAAGCGGAGCAGGAGCGGGCCATCGAGCGATACGAACTCTTCCTCCGCTGCTATGTTGCCGGGCTTGCCCATGCCGGCTCCCCCTACGCCTTTCACACCGTGGGGAGCGCCATGGCGTGCCGCGCCTCGGCCTACCTTCGCTGCGGCGGCATGAACCGGCGGCGGGCCGGGGAGGACTTCTATTTTCTCCAGTCCCTTGCCAAGACCGCCGGCATGGCCCGGGTGGACGGAACCACGGTCCATCCGTCGCCACGCCGCTCGGAGCGGGTCCCCTTCGGGACCGGCCGGGCCATGAACGCGCTCCTCGATCGGGAGGCGAAGGCGGTCCTGTTTTATCGGCCAGAGTGTTACGAACTGCTCAGGGAGTGGCTGCGACTGCTGGAGGAGGGGTGCCGGCAGCGGGACCCTGGACTGCCGGAGCGGGCGGCAGCGCTCTCATCCCATCTGGCGGCGTTTCTCGACGGGCAGGGATTTGCGCCGGCGTGGGAGCGGCTCATCAGCCAGCACCGGACGCCGGAGCGGCTCGGAAAGGCCGCACACGACTGGTTCGACGCCTTCAGGACCATGAAGTTCTTCCATTTCCTGGCAGAGGGCCCATTCCCCCGGACCGAACCGGACGAGATCCTTTCCCTCTTCCCGCCAGCGTGGGGCTCGCCGGTATTGACGCCGAGCGAGCGCCTCGAACTGCTGCGTCGGCGGCAGAATTCGGATAGCCCCGCATCCCTCCAGAGGTGACAAACTTCTTTAACTTTCCACCCAAATGCGGTAATAGTGGCAATCAATTCAGTAATTACATTAATTAAACACAGCTTACCGACTTTAAGGATACGCCCCGATGCAGCTTGGCATACGACCGAAGCTTTTATTGACTATCGGAACAGGTCTGTTGATCATCATTCTGGTCATCTATGCGATGATCGGCAATTACTACTACAAGAACCTTGAAGCCACGACCATAACGAACATCCACGAATCCGAACGCCTCATAAACGAACACATCAGCTTCGACACGGAGAAACTGTCGGCAATTACCAACATGTTCGTAGCAGAGGAGGAGTTCAAACCGCTATTGATCAAGAGAGATCGCGACGGTCTCTACAAGAAATGTCTGCCTCTGTATCAAATGCTCAACCAATCGTACAACGTAACCCATTTCTACTTTCACCTCCCTGACGGCACCAATTTTCTACGGGTACACAGTAAGGACCTCCATGGTGACAACATCACCAGGGAGACGTTCAAGACCGCGGCTATAACCGGCAAGATGGCCAGTGGCATAGAGCTTGGCAAGACATCCTTTGCCCTTCGTGTGGTAACCCCCTACTACTACCAGAATAAGCTGATCGGCTATGTCGAGTTCGGCGAGGAGATCGACCATTTCGTCGATTTCCTGAAAAGGACCACCAACGACGACTACGCGCTCATCGCCGAGAAGGATATGCTCAGCAAGGATGAATGGCTCTTATCCAACAAGAACAGGGGGATTGACAATAACTGGGACTTGATGGCTCGACATGTATGGATCAGCCGGCAGGACGACAAATTCATTCGGAGCGGTTGTGCGGCCGAGTCGAACATCAAGCACTTCGAGTATGGCCCTGCCATTACGCCTGAATTCAGAAGCAGCAACGCTGAAGTGGTTTGTGGCGGATTTCCCCTCTACGATATCCAGAAGAAGCACATCGGCGTCATCGTCACCCTGATGAACACCTCAAAACAGGCGCATATTCTCTCGGAACAGAAGATATATTTCCTGACCATCCTGTCGCTGATTTCCCTGCTGATCTTCGTCGCCATCAGCCTCATCTCGGATCGCTGGATCGTACGGCCGCTGCAGAGGCTGGCCTACGCCACGAAGATTTTTGCCAATGGCGACCTGAAGAGCCACCGCATTACGCATCAGTCCCAGGATGAATTCGGCCTGCTTGCCGAGTCGATAAACGACATGGCATCACAGCTGGACACCCTCTGTTCCGGTGCGGAAACACGCTCCAGCCAACTTGAATCGCTGAACCGGAAGCTGGAGACACTGGCCATAACCGACGGCCTGACCGGCCTGTACAACCATCGGCACTTTTACAGCAAGATCGCCGAGGAAATTCACCGGTCAAACCGTTACCAACACCCGGTCACCCTGATCCTGGCCGATATCGACAACTTCAAATCCTTCAACGACTTGCATGGGCACACCGGCGGGGACAGCCTCCTGAAAACGTTCGCCGACACCATCAGGGAAAACGTGCGCGATACGGACATCGTAGCACGGTACGGAGGGGACGAGTTTGCCCTGCTGCTCCCCGAGACCGACCTGCAGGCCGCCACGGAGCTGGCCGAGAGGATTCGGTCCCAAATACACGCCCGACAGCTCTCCCCGCAGGGTGACCCGGCCGGGGCCGGCATTTCGGTAAGCTTCGGGGTAGCGGAATTCGCCAGGCTCAAGGAGTCGGCGGAAGAGCTCGTCAAACGGGCGGACAACGCGCTCTACGAAGCGAAGCGGAGCGGCCGCAACCGGGTCGTATCGGGCTGACACCCCCCTCCCCTTCACGAAATAAGAGGCCGCACCCGTTTCCGGATGCGGCCTCTTTCGCTCCACAAGCTCCAAAAGAACTGCCGCTACCTGACCCCCTTCTTGTTCAGATGCGGCCCATACTGTTTGTCGAGCCCCTGGATATGGTTGACCAGCCAGTTCTTGAGGAAGCTCATGATTTCCTGGCTCAGTGCCTCGCCGCTCTTGAACTTCCGCTGAATCTCCGATACCTGGCTGATCAGGTTTTCATGGGCCCGTTTCTGCTCGTCGTAGCCGGCATAGCCGGACTCCCGCATTAACTGCTCTTCGTGGGTGAAATGGGTTTTCGTGTAGTCGATCAGCTCCCCCAGGATCAAACCGACCGACTCCTTGCCGCGCCCTTCCCGCATCGCACCGTACAGTTTGTTGATGATGTCGATGAGCCGCTGATGCTCCTGGTCCATCTTCCCCACCTGCACGCTGTAACTGCTGCTCCAGGTTATGAGCTTGCCCGATTCCGAGAGTTTGAACTGCCCCACAACCCGCTGCAGTTCCTCCGAGAGTCGGGAGAGATGCTGCGCCGAGTTGTAGGTATCATGAGCCCGCTCGACGGCCGCGCCGACCACTTCGGTAATCTGGTGCATGTTGCCGGTTATCTCGCTGGTGGTCGCCGTCTGCTCCTCGGCAGCGGTTGCGATCTGCTGGACCTGCAGGTTCACGGCATTGATCTCGTCCTGGATCTTTCTGAGCGCCTCGCCGGACCTGGCAGCCTCGTCCGTGCCGTTATGCACCTCGGCAACCCCTTCCTCCATGGCGGCCACCGCGGTCTGGGTATTGTGCTGGATGACCTTGATCATCTCGCTGATCTCTTTGGTGGCCTTTGTCGTCCGCTCCGCCAGCGCCCGCACCTCATCGGCGACCACTGCAAATCCGCGTCCCTGCTCGCCGGCGCGGGCCGCCTCGATTGCCGCGTTCAGGGCGAGGAGATTGGTCTGGTCGGCGATATCCTGGATCGTATCGACGATGGCGCCGATCTGGTCGCTCTTCTGCCCCAGCTCCATGACGGTGGCCGACGATGACTTGACGCTGTCGGCAATCCGCTTCATCACGGCAATGGAGTTTTCCACGACCGTTGCCCCATGATCGGCTGCGTCATTGGCCCGCCTGGCGCTTTCCGCGGCCAGCATGCAATTCTGCGCAATATCCCCGGATGTGGCGGACATCTCTTCGCTGGCGGTTGCCACGGTTACGGCCTGGGCAGCCACCTCCTCGGCGCCGGTGGCCATCTGCTCCGAATTTGACTGCATGGCCACCGACGACTTCTGCACCTCGGCCGAGGAATCCGCCAACCTGCCGATGAGTTCCCGCAGGCTGTTGACCATCTTTTCGAACGAGCGGGCCAGTTGTCCCACTTCGTCATGGGAATCCACCCCCACGTCCACACCGAGATCGCCGGTGGCAATCTGCTCCGCATCGGCGGCCAGGCGACGCATCGGGGCGCGAATGGAGCGGACCGTCATGAACCCGAGCAGCAGACCGAGCAGCAGACCGACGAGGATGATGACGACGATCCAGATCTGGGCCGTCGACGTCACCCCATGAACATCTTTCACCCCTTTGTCCGCCTCCTGCTGGTTGAATGCCTGCAACTCGCCGAGGATCTTGTTGGACGCGTCATAGAGCTTCTTACCTTCGCCGCGGGTCTGAGTCTGGGCCTCTTCGAGCTTCCCGGCCTTGATCAGTTCAATGACCCCATTAGTGAAGGTGACATAGGAGTTCCAGACCGTGTCGAACGCTGCCAGCTGCTTCTTTTCCTCTTCGGAGAGTTTGAGCTTCTTGAATGCCTCGCGGGATGCATTCATCTCTTCCTGCATCTTCCCCATCCGGTCGAAATAACGCTTGAAATCTTCCGCAGAGTTCTTCAGGTAGAACTGAAGTTCGGAGCGCCGGTAGGTATCGACGTTGTTCCGGATCTTGGCCAGGAGCGTTACGCTCGGCATGTGGTTCTGCCCCATTTCGTCGGCAACCGATGCCACCGTGGAGAGTTTTGCCAGAGACACGATCCCGATCAGAACCAGCAGGGTAAGAACTAAACCTACCGTACCGAGAACTTTGGAGCCGATGCTGAGACGATTTGCCATTGAATCCCCCATATTGCGTAAAAAGTTATTAATCTAATTTCGGCATAATTTGGTGGGGATTTAGGACAAAAATTTCGACCTAAAGCGGCTCCCAGCAATGCCGGTGATTTCCCGCAAAAAAGAGGCTGCGCACCGGATGCGGCAGCCTCTTGCGTCAATCAGTCAATCTTCGCATAACGCAGGAACTTTACACCAGCTGGCCCCCCTGTCAAGAGAAGGCGGCCAGGCCGGTCAGGTCCCTGCCGATGGCCAGGGTGTGGATTTCGTAGGTCCCCTCGTAGGTATCGACCGACTCCAGGTTGCACATGTGGCGCATGGCCTGGTACTCGTCGGTGATGCCGTTGGCCCCCAGCATGCCGCGGCAGGTCCTGGCCGTCTCCAGCGCCATCCGGACGTTGTGCCGCTTGGCCAGGCTCACCTGTTCGGCACGCAACCGGCCGGCCTCCTTGAGCTTCCCCAACTGCAGTGCCAGCAGCTGTCCCGTGGTGATGCCGGTCAGCATGTCGGCTAGCTTGGCCTGGGACAACTGAAATGAGGCCAGTGGCCGGCCGAAGATCTTCCGCTCCCCGGTGTAGGCGAGCACCTCGTCGAAACAGGCCATGGCCGCGCCGAGCACCCCCCAGGCGATGCCGTAGCGGGCCTGGGTCAGGCACTTGAGCGGCGACTTCAGCCCGACGGCGCCGGGGAGGAGGTTCTCCTCGGGGACAAAGGCCTCGTCCAGCACCAGCTCGGCGGTGATCGAGGCGCGGAGCGACAGCTTGCCGCCGATCTCGTTGGCGCTGAAACCCGGTGTCCCCCGCTCCACCAGGAAACCGCGGATCTCCCCGTCCAGCTTGGCCCATACCAGGGCCACATCGGCGATGGCGCCGTTGGTGATCCACATCTTGACCCCGGAGAGGCGATACCCGTTTCCGTCACGAACCGCCCGGGTAATCATCCCCCCCGGGTCGGAGCCGTAGTCCGGCTCTGTGAGGCCGAAGCAGCCAACGGCCTTCCCGCTCCCCAGGAGCGGCAGCCAGCGCTCCTTCTGGGCCTCGCTGCCGAAGGTATGGATCGGGTACATGACCAGCGCCCCCTGCACCGAGGCGAAACTCCGGAGCCCCGAGTCGCCCCGCTCCAGTTCCTGCATCAGGAGCCCGTAGGAGATGTTGTCGATCCCCGGCAGGCCGTAGCCGGAGAGATTGGCGCCGAACATCCCCAGTTCTCCCATCTGCCCTACCAGCGCCCGGGGGAAGGTGCCGGCCCGGTAGTGCTCCTGCACCAGCGGCATGAACTCCCGCTCCACAAAGGCGCGGGTCGTGTCCCGCACCAGCCGCGCCTCCTGGCTCAGCTCCGATTCGATGTCGTAATAGTCGATCCCCTTGAACATGCCGGTCCCTCCGGAGGTAAAGTTAGTCGCCACCATCTACAGTTTCGTGAGGGGAGTGCGTCCCGCCAGCCACCGTCACTATCTAACACCCTCTTCACATCCGTGAGTGGCGCGCGCCTCACGGAGCGACTCTGCCCGAGCACCAGCCGCTGTAGGCGAAATGGAGCAAGCCGGCCCATATGTTTGAGCCCGGAGGGCGAGTTGATGGGCCGGCGCGCAATGAGCCGTACAGCGGCGGTGCGAGCGGCAGGCGGAGCGGAGAGAGGCGCGCGCCACTCACGCACCAACAACTCACTTGTCGATCTGCGCCTTCTGCAGCCTGCCGCTGTAATCCCGGTAGATCACCTTCACCCGGCTGTAGAAGTCGACGGCGCCCCCCCTGCCGCCCGCCTCGGGGTGGCCGGAACCGGAGTGCCGCCAGCCGCCGAACGGGAGCTGGACCTCTGCCCCGATGGTGGAAGCGTTGACGTAGACGATCCCGCTGGCGAGTTCCCGTTCGGCCCGGGCGGTCGTGTTCACGTCGCGGCTGTAGATGGCCGTGGAGAGGCCAAAGGGGACACCATTGGCGATGGCGATCCCCTCATCCAGGGACCCACAGGAGAGAACGCTCACCACCGGCCCGAAGATTTCCTCCCGGGCGATCCGCATGGTCGGCGTAACGTTGGCGAAGACCGTCGGCTCGATGAAAAAGCCGTTGGCCAGCACCCCCGCGTCGGCCCTGCGGCCGCCGGTAACCAGACGCGCCCCCTCTTCCATGCCGATGCGGATGTACTCAAGGACCTTCTCCCCCTGGGTCGCATTGATCAGCGGCCCCACGTGGGTCCCGTCCAGCAGGCCGTCGCCGAGCCGCAGCCGCCCTGCCCGTTCGCCGAGGAGGGTGACGAAACGGTCGTAGAGCCGTTCGTGGACGATGAGCCGGCTGGCTGCCGTGCAGCGCTGGCCGCTGGTGCCGAAGCCGCCCCAGAGAGCCCCTTCCAGGGCCAGTTCCAGGTCGGCGTCGTCCATGACGACGATGGCGTTCTTCCCCCCCATCTCCAGGGCCAGGGGACGGTGCAAGGGGGCCAGCAGCCGCTCCAGACGCTCCCCGGCGGCGCAGGAACCGGTGAAGGAGGCCGCGTCCACGCCGGGGTGGGTAAGAAGGTATTCCCCCACCGCTTCGCCCGGTCCCGAGACCAGGTTCACCACGCCGGGAGGGATGCCGGCTTCGGCCAGGATCTCCACCAGCGCGGCAGCGCAGGCCGGGGTCTCTGACGACGGCTTGAGGATGACGGTGTTACCGCAGATGAGGGCAGCAAAGAGCTTCCAGGCAGGTATGGCGATGGGAAAATTCCAGGGGGTGACCAAGGCCACCACCCCGAGCGGCTCGCGCACGCTCCTGCACTCCTTGTCGGCCAGTTCCGAGGGAACGGTCTCCCCCTGGAGACGGCGCCCTTCGCCTGCCATGTAGAAGGCGATGTCGATCGCCTCCTGCACGTCGCCGAGCCCCTCGGGGAGCACCTTTCCCATCTCCCGGGTGACCAGTTGGCCCAGCCGCGGCTTCTGTCGGCCCAGCATTTCTCCGGCCCGGAAGAGGATCTCCCCCCGCCGCGGGGCGGGCAGGAGGCGCCACCCCGGCAGGGCCGCCCGGGCCGCAGCAACGGCCCGGTCCACGTCAGCTCGGCCAGACAGCGGCGCCTCTGCAACCACCTCGCGGGTGTCGGCAGGATTCAGACTGGCAAACCGCTCCCCATCCACGGCATCGGACCACGTTCCGGCGATGAAATTCCTGACCATCTCAGTCATGGTGCACCCCCTTCCCCCCTATCATAAGCATACCAGAGGGGCGGGCTGGCGCTAGATCCCACCCATGCAGAGGTACTTGATCTCCAGG
>CAYSJJ010000065.1:17570-22269 GCA_964431365.1 uncultured Geobacter sp.
CACCGTACTTGGACCCTTCCCGGCCGAAACCGGACTCCTTCATCCCGCCGAAGGGGGCGACGGTGGTGGAGATCAGGCCGGTGTTGATGCCGACGATCCCGTACTCCACCGCCTCGGCAACGCGCCAGACCCGGCCGATGTCGCGGGTGTAAAAGTAGGAGGCGAGACCGAACTCGGTGTCGTTGGCCATCCGGATGGCCTCTTCCTCGCTGCTGAACCTGAAGAGCGGCGCCACCGGCCCGAAGGTCTCTTCGCGGGCAACCGCCATCTCGTCGGTGACATCGGCCAGAACGGTCGGCTGGAAGAACGAGCCGCCAAGCTCGTGCCGCTTGCCGCCGCAGAGGAGCCGCGCCCCCTTGGCAACGGCATCGGCGACATGCTCTTCCACCTTGGCCACCGCGTTCATGTCGATGAGCGGTCCCTGCTGCACCTCCCCCTTCAGACCGTCCCCCACCTTCATGGCCGATACCGCGGCGGCCAGTTTGGTGGCAAAGGCCTCGTAGACCCCATCCTGCACCAGGAACCGGTTGGTGCAGACGCAGGTCTGGCCGGTGTTGCGGTACTTGGAGACGAGCGCCCCCTCGACGGCCGCATCCAGGTCGGCGTCGTCAAAGACGATGAACGGGGCGTTCCCCCCCAGTTCCAGGGCGAGCTTCTTCACTGTGCCGGCGCACTGCTCCATGAGCTGCTTGCCCACCTCGGTGGAGCCGGTAAAGGTGAGCTTCCGGACGATGGGGTTACCGGTCATCTCGCCGCCGATGGCGCCGGAGGAACCGGTGACCACATTGAAGACCCCGGCGGGGATGCCGGCGCGGGTGGCCAGTTCGGCCAGGGCCAGGGCCGAGTATGGGGTCATGGTGGCCGGCTTGACCACCATGGTGCAGCCGACCGCCAGGGCCGGCCCCGCCTTGCGGGTGATCATCGCCGACGGGAAGTTCCAGGGGGTAATGGCGGCGCAGACCCCGATCGGCTCCTTGATGACCACGATCCGCTTGTCCCGCTGGTGCTGGGGGATGGTGTCACCGTAGACCCGCTTCCCCTCCTCGGCGAACCACTCCAGGAACGAGGCCGCATAGGCGATCTCACCGCGGGCCTCGGCCAGCGGCTTTCCCTGCTCCGCCGTCATCAGGACGGCCAGGTCCTCCTGGTTCTCCAGCAGCAGTTCGAACCACCGACGGATGATCGCCGAACGTTCTGCCGCCGTCCTGGCCCGCCAGGCGGGATAGGCCGCGTTGGCCGCCTCGATGGCCCGGCGCGTCTCGGCGACGCCCATCTTCGGGATGGTGCCGATCGTCTCGCCGGTGGCTGGGTTGGTGACGGCAATGGTCTCCCCCTTGTCGGCGTCGAGCCACCGGCCGTCGATGTAGCACTGCGAGCGGAAAAGCGTCGGGTCTTTCAGGGTGAACATGCGATGCCTCCTTCAATGGGAGCGAAATAGGGAATCGTCGGGAGAGTATACCCCGAGACAGGCCGCGCGAAAAGTACAGAACAGCACGAAGCCGGCCGGAACGGAAACCGGGCGGACCAGGCGCTGCCATGAACAGGGGTGGTGCGGAGAGTCTGGCGAAAGGGGGCACTACGCGGATAACCGATCCGGGAACTCGGCAGGTAAGGGGATAACCGGGCATGAACGACGAAAGGGCCGCGTTTGCGGCCCTTTCAGCATCCTGCATGCTGTTCTTGCGTCATTATCGCCCCCCAACTATGCTTTGACTTTTGCTTCCTTCCCTAAACCCTTGGCAAACCCCATGACCATCATCACTGCCGGCAGAAGCTGCCCGATCACGATCAGCGCACAGAACCCGAGGAAGATCCAGACAAAGATGCCACTGTTGTCTTCACGTGCTCCTGTTGCTGCGAAAGCGGTGGCGGCCGGTACGATCCCTGCGATTGCTCCAAAGAGTGCGGTTAACGGTTTCATGGCATCCTCCTTTTTCTTTCCTGGATTTCATGCGGTTATCTTACTCCTAGCAGTAGTCGTGCCATTATTAATTTTTATTTATTATAAACAGACAACATGCCGGATTCATGCTGATTTGCTGTACGCCCCGCATCGCTGTTTCGGCGCCGTGGTTCCACAACAAGGGTCGGGTGTATGGAAAAACTATACGTTTTTAGCGGCAGAACAGGGCCCGCTGGAAACTTCTCAAAGCTATCACACTGAATTAACGAAGTTTTTACATGTCAATGGGTGTATAAAAAAGCATGCAACAGACCGTACGAACCGGCAGACAGGAAAGATCGACGGAGTGAGCAGGGTCCCGCCAGATCACCCGTCCCCGGATCGGCAAGACTTCAAGGGGCTGATACGGGAGAGTGCGGCAAAAACAGTTTGCCGTCATCGGAACAATAGTGCTATATGTTGTAGTCCACTCCGGACCACAGGGATTACCCTGTGGTTTTTTATTTTTCAACCAAAAAGGGAAAGAATCACCGATGATCAGTGCAAACGACATTACCCTCTCCTACGGGAAGAGGGTCCTCTTCAAAGACGTCAACATCAAGTTCACCCCGGGCAACTGCTACGGGCTGATCGGTGCCAACGGCGCCGGCAAGTCCACCTTCCTCAAGATCCTGGCCGGCGAAGTGGAAGCGGACAAGGGGACCATCTCGGTCGGACCAAAGGAGCGAATCGCGGTCCTCAAACAGGACCAGTTCGCCTATGACGAGCAGACGGTCTTCAACACGGTAATCATGGGGCATAGCCGGCTCTACGAGGTGATGGCAGAGCGGGAGGCGATCTACTCGAAAAGCGACTTTTCCGAAGAGGACGGCGTCCGTTCTGCCGAACTGGAGGCCGAATTCGCAGAGATGAACGGCTACGAGGCCGAGTCCGAGGCGGCGGTGCTCTTGAACGGACTTGGCATACCGGAAGAGCTGCGCAACCTGAAGATGAAGGAACTGGAAGGTGGCGACAAGGTGCGGGTGCTCCTGGCCCAGGCCCTGTTCGGCAACCCGGACATCCTGCTCCTGGACGAACCGACCAACCACCTGGATCTCAAGTCCATCTCCTGGCTGGAGGATTTCCTCTACCGCTTCCCCAACACCGTGATCGTCGTCTCCCACGACCGCCACTTCCTGAACCAGGTCTGCACCCATGTGGCCGACATCGATTTCGGCATGATCAAGGTCTACGTGGGGAACTACGATTTTTGGTACCAGGCGAGCCAGCTCACCCTGAAACAGAAGCAGGACGAAAACCGGAAGGTAACCGACAAGGCCAACGAACTGAAGGAGTTCATCCAGCGGTTCAGTTCCAACGCCTCCAAGGCGAAGCAGGCCACCTCCCGCAAGCGGCTCCTGGAAAAGCTGACCATCGAGGAGATGCCGGTCTCGTCCCGGAAGTATCCCTACGTGGTCTTCAAGCCGGAGCGCGCCTGCGGCGACATCATCCTGGAGATCCAGGGACTGTCCAAGGCCATCGACGGCGAACAGGTGCTGAACGACCTTACCCTCACGGTCAACAAGGGGGACAAGATCGCCTTTGTCGGGGGGAACAGCCTGGCCAAGACCACCCTCTTCCAGATCCTGGCCGGCGAACTGGAGCCGGATGCCGGCTCCTTCCGCTGGGGGGTGACCATTACGTCGGCCTATTTCCCCAAGGAGAACCGGAGCTACTTCGAAAACGACCTGAACCTGATCGAGTGGCTCGGCCAGTATTCGCCCCCCACCGAGGGAGAGACGTTCGCCCGCGGCTTCCTCGGCCGCATGCTCTTTTCCGGTGACGAGGCAACCAAGAAGACCAGCGTCCTCTCCGGCGGGGAGCGGGTCCGCTGCATGCTGTCCCGCATGATGCTCACTGGCGCCAACGCCCTCATCCTGGATGAACCGACCAACCACCTTGACCTGGAATCCATCACCGCCCTGAACAACGGGCTGATCGCCTTCAGCGAGGTGGTACTGTTCGCCTCCCACGACCACGAATTCGTCTCCACCGTGGCGAACCGGATCGTGGAGTTCACGCCGGGCGGCATCATCGATCGCTCGATGGCCTTTGAAGAGTACCTGGAAAGTGCCGATATCGCCCGGATCAGGGACGAACTCTGCCACGGTCACCGGGATCTCGACCTGTAAGACACGACGTCCCCCAAAACGAAAAAGGCTGTACGGTCATCTGCCGTACAGCCTTTTTCGTTTTCCCACCGGGGACCCGGCTAGGACGCCAGGGTAAAGTAGAATGTGGCGCCGTCCCCCATCGCCGCTTCCGCCCAGACCCTGCCGCCATGGCGCTGAACGATCTTCTGGACGATAGCCAGCCCGACGCCCGTCCCTTCGAAGTCGCTGCTGCCATGGAGGCGTTGAAAGACGCCGAACAGCTTGTCTGCAAAGCTCATATCAAACCCGACACCGTTGTCCCTGACAAAGTACGCAGGCTCATTGTTCTTCACCACGCTGCCGATTTCAATCCGGGCAGGAACACGGTCGCGGGAGAACTTGAAGGCGTTGGAGAGCAGGTTGACAAAGACCTGTCGCAGCAGGGTCGGATCGGCATGACACTGCGGAAGTTCGCCGACGCGGATATCCAGCTGACGATCCTTCCGTTCGCGCTCCAGCACCGCAAGGGCTTCGTATACCAGCAGAGCGGGGGAAACTGTCTGCTTTTCGATGATGTGGCGGCTCATGCGGGCGAAGGAGAGAAGATCGTCGATGAGAACCCCCATATTGCGCACGTTCTGGGAAAGCTTGTCGAGATACCGTC
>CAYSJJ010000066.1:0-6511 GCA_964431365.1 uncultured Geobacter sp.
CTCCATGGTCAGCCCCCCGCTGCTTGAAGGGAGATGTCCGGTCAGAAGCCGCTCCACGTACTTGCCGATGATGTCGGTCTCGATGTTGACCCGAAAGCCGGGCCTGACAAGCCGAAGCGTCGTCATCTCCGCCGTATGCGGGATGATATTCACGCTGAAACCGTCGCCCGTGACGCTGTTCACGGTCAGGCTGATCCCGTCGATGGCCACCGACCCCTTTTCCACCACGTACCGGGCGTGCTGAGCCGGCATCTGGAAGGAGATCACCAGGTTGCCGGAGAGCTCGCGCAGCCCCGCAACCGTTGCGACGGTGTCGATGTGGCCGCTCACCAGGTGCCCCCCCAGACGGTCGCCGACCCTGAGCGCCCGCTCCAGGTTGACCGGTGCGCTGCCGGCGAGTCCGCCCAGTGTCGTCCGCTCCAGGCTCTCCGGCGAAACGTCGAAGGTGAGCTCGCCGCTCCCGATGGTAACCACCGTCAGGCAGGCGCCGTTCACCGCCACCGAATCCCCCAGGGCGATCTCGTTGCACGGCAGCGCAGTGATGACCGTGAGCCGGGCAGCACTCCCCGAACGCTGGAGCCGCACCACCTTTCCCACATCTTCGATCAGACCGGTAAACATCGGCGCTCCGGATACCCTGTAACGAGAACGTCGTCGCCCACCCGGGCAATGCGCACCCCGTTCAATGCTATACTCTCCGCCATCATCTCCGCTCCCATGCCGCTGAAGAGCCCGCGCCCCTCGCCGGCAACGAGTTTTGGTGCATAAAAGAACATCACCTTGTCCACCAACCCCTGACGGACAAATTCACCGGCCAGGGTTGCCCCCCCCTCCAGAAGGATCGACTGGACCCCCCTGGCACCCAGGTGCCGAAGCAGGTCGACAAGGTCCACACGGCCGTTACGTTCTTTGCAGACCAGCAGTTCGGCACCGTTGGCACGAAGTGCCGCTCCCCGGTCGCTGCCGTTCACGGTCGTGGCCACCAACGTATCCGCAGTGGACTCCTGGTTCAGGACCCGTGCGGTTGCCGGCATCCGGAGGCCGGAATCGACGATCACCCTGAGCGGATCGCGGCCACGCAGATGCCGCACCGTCAACTGGGGATCGTCGGCCACTACCGTCCCAACCCCCACCATTATCGCATCGACCTGGTCCCTGAGACGGTGCACCAGGCGGCGGGAACGCTCGCCGGTTATCCACCGCGAGTCGCCGTTGGCGGTAGCGGTCTTGCCGTCGAGGGTCAGTGCGCTCTTCAGAATGACGAACGGCAGGCCGGTGGTCACCTGTTTCACGAACGACTCGTTCAGGAGTTGGCACTCCTGCTCACAGATGCCGACCGTCACGGCA
The DNA here is from genome assembly GCA_964431365.1 of uncultured Geobacter sp. Classification (GTDB taxonomy): domain Bacteria; phylum Desulfobacterota; class Desulfuromonadia; order Geobacterales; family DSM-12255; genus Geomobilibacter. The sequence goes on from CAYSJJ010000066.1 coordinate 1,348, forward strand.
ATACCAGCCGTTTGCAGGATCTCCATCCCCTTGCCGGCCACCCTGGGATTCGGGTCGACCATGCCGACGAAAACCCTACCAACGCCGGCAGCCACCAGCGCATCGGCACAGGGAGGGGTCCGGCCGAAATGGGCGCACGGCTCGAGGGTCACGTAGACATCGGCTCCCCGGGCAAGATCGCCGGCCATCCTCAGGGCGTGAACCTCGGCATGGGGGGTCCCGGCCTTGCGGTGCCACCCCTCACCGACGATTGATCCGTCCCTGACGATCACGCAGCCGACCGCGGGATTAGGCGAAGTCCGCCCCACCCCTTTCCGCGCCAGGCTCAAAGCCCGACGCATAAGCCGCTCATGCGCGCCGGCGCTGCTCACTTCTTCAGCAACTCCTGGAGTTCGACCATGAATTCGTTGATGTCCTTGAACGAACGATAGACCGAGGCGAATCTGACATAGGCGACCTCGTCCACATCGTGAAGCTCCTTCATGACCCAGGTACCGATGGTGGTGCTCGGAATCTCCCGCTCGCCGCTCTCCTGGAGACGCCCCTCCAGACGATCCACCATCTTCTCGATGGCCTCCACCGACACCGGCCGTTTTTCGCAGGCCTTCTTGATGCCGGCGATCACCTTCAACCGGTCGAACGATTCGCGGCGGCCGTCCTTCTTCTGGACCTGGGGGAGGATCTCCTCGATCCGCTCGTGGGTGGTGAAACGTTTGCCGCACGACTCGCATTCGCGGCGACGGCGGATCGCCGAACCGTCCTTTTCCGGCCGGGAGTCCACCACCTTGCTGTCGGGCAGGGCACAGAAGGGACACTTCATGGGGTGCCCTCCTCGGCAGGGGGTGGCGTGAACGGCTCGACCACCACCCCGGATTCGGCGATCATGCTGGCGGCCAGCTGGTCGGGATAGCCGGTTTCGTAGACGATACGGCGTATGCCGGCATTGATGAGCATTTTCGAACAGATGATGCAGGGCATGGTGGTGCAGTAAAGGGTTGCGCCGTTGATGTTGGTCCCGTGCTTGGCGGCCTGGATGATGGCGTTCTGCTCGGCGTGCAGGCCGCGGCAGAGTTCATGACGCTCACCCGAGGGAATCCCCATCTGTGCCCGCAGGCACCCGACATCCAGGCAGTGGGCCACCCCGGACGGCGCGCCATTGTACCCGGTGGAGAGGATATTCTTGTCTTTGACCAGTACGGCCCCAACCTGCCGGCGCAGACAGGTCGAACGCCGGGCCACCAGATGGGTTATCTCCATGAAATATTCATCCCAGGAGGGACGGGACATGGCAGGCTCCTTGAAAAATAGTTTTTCACCATACCCCATCGGGCCTGAGCGGTCAAGAAACTCGCACGGAAGTGATGTTGACAGCTCTCCACCGGACGGCTACTATACAGCACGGCAGAGTGTACAACGGAGTGACGACAGTGGACCCTATTTCCCTGCTGCAGAAATACTTCCCCGACCGGGAGGCGTTCAGGATCGTCCTGGAACACAGCCGCCTGGTGGCGGACAAGGCCCTGCAGCTGGCCCGCAACCATCCGGACGCTGCCACCCTCGACCTCGCGTTCATCGAAGAAGCGGCACTTCTCCACGACATCGGCATCTGCCGCACCAGCGCGGCGGGCATCGGCTGTCACGGCCCTCACCCCTATATCCTTCACGGCATCCTTGGCCGGGAGATCCTGGAAGCGGAAGGTCTTCCCGACCATGCCCTGGTCTGCGAACGCCACATCGGCGTCGGGCTGACCGCTGCCGACGTTGCGGCCCAGGGGCTCCCCCTTCCGGAGAGAGACATGACGCCGACTACCGGCGAGGAACGGATTATCTGTCTTGCGGACCTGTTTTATTCCAAAAAAACAGGAAAGCTGGGGTTGGAAAAACAGGTCGACACGGTCCGTCAGGAGATCGGTCGACACGGCCTCCACAAGGTAGCCATCTTCGACTCCTGGGTGGCGGAATTCAGCACATGGCCATGAGACCGGGTTCAGGACACGGCAGACAGCCTCTCTCCTTTCTCCCCTTCCTGCGGCATCTTCCCGACGATCGGCTGAACGAGCTCGGCAATTGCATCAGGACCCGCCACTACGCAAGAAACCAGGTAATCCTCCATGCCGAGGAAACTGACCTCTACATGTACATCATAACCGCCGGTACGGTTAAGGTGGTGCAGTCCAGCGACAAAGGGAAGGAATCGATCCTTGCTATCCACAAGCGGGGGGACTTTTTCGGTGAGATGGGGCTCCTGGACGGCCAGACATCACCGGCAACCGTCATTGCCCTTGAAGAAACCGTCCTGGCACTGGTCAGCAAGGACGATTTTCACGACCTCTTCCTGGCAGACCCGACGATCAGCCGGCAGATCATCGTCTTCCTCTGCAACCGACTGCGTGATTCCTGGCTCATGCGCCAGGTGCAGAGCGCCGGTAGCGCCGAAGAGCGAATTCTTGCCTTGCTGCGGCATATGGCGGAGCGACACGGTGTCAGGGACCAGCGGGGCACCATCCTGACCATGCGGCTGACCCATCAGGAAATCGCCGAATTCGTCTCCCTCTCCCGGGAAACCGTCAGCCGCCTGATGACGCGACTGACGCAGAACGGAGCGATTGAGACGCTCCCAGGCAAGAAAGTCCTTCTACGGAATTTTTTTTGACACCTGGCAAAATTGTGAGAATAGACACAAAGTTATTTCCTCATCATTCCGTAAGATTATAAATGTAATAACAGAACAAGTCGTTTCCGAACGGGTAAACCTCGGGTAACCGGGGGACACAAAGCCACGGGTCCTGCACAGAAGGCAGGATAGCCGGGTTGCCGAAGAAACAGGGTCTACCTCCCGACTTTCTCCGGTGCCCTGTTTTATTAAGGCACCTGGAAAACAAATGGGGGTAGACATGAAAGCACCATCCAGCAAAATCTTGTCAGCACTTCTTCTCGCCGGTCTCACAATCTTCACTTCCCAATACTCCCAGGCAACCGCTCCTGAGGCAAAATTTGTCGAGGATGAACTCCTCGTACAGATAACACCCGGAGCTCCCAACGAGAAGGTCCTGAAGGCGTTTGCCGATGAAGGGGTCTCTATTGCAGGGGAAATCCCGCAATTGAATATCAAACGAATCAAGGTACCCTCGCACCTGCGGGAGGGGGCCAGGAAAAACTTTTCCGCAAACCCTCACTTCAAGTTCGCCGAGCCAAATTACATTGCCGATCCGACCACTACCCCGGACGATCCCTCATTCGCTTCACAGTGGCACCTTCCCAAAATTTCCGCACCTATGGCATGGGATGCCGTGACCGGCTCCTCCACTGTAGACATTGCCATTGCCGATTCCGGCGTCGACCCGACCCATCCGGACTTGGCCGGAAAACTGATCCCTGGCTACAACTTCTATGACAACAATAACGACACACGTGACGTCTTTGGTCATGGCACGAAGGTCGCCGGAGCGGCTGCAGCAATCGGAAACAACGGGATCGGCGTTTCCGGCGTCGCATGGAGCAATCCCATCATGCCGCTCAGGGTTAGCGATACTGCAGGGTACGCATACTATTCCACTATGGCCGACGCAATTATCTACGCCGCTGACCACGGGGTCCGCATTGTGAATCTGAGTTTTGGCGGGACCAGCAGTTCATCGACACTGCAGAGCGCAATCGACTACGCCTGGAACAAGGGAACCATAGTCTTTGCCTCGGCCGGCAACAGCAATGTCATCACACTGACCTACCCTGCAGCGTGCAACCACGCGGTTGCTGTTGCCGCCACGGACTCCGCCGACAGGAAGGCGAGTTTCTCCAACTACGGCAGTTGGATAACCGTCTCGGCACCAGGGGCGGGCATCTACACCACAGCCAACGGAGGAGCCTATGCCTCGGTCAGCGGCACCTCGTTCTCATCGCCAATCACCGCCGGTGTTGCGGCTCTCATACTGTCGGTCAATCCGCTCCTCAGTGCCCAACAGGTGGTCGATATCCTCAAGCAGAACACCGATGACCTGGGTACTGCCGGGTTCGACCAGTACTTCGGCTATGGCCGGGTGAACGCCGCGAAAACCGTTGCGTCAGCCCTGACGACCGTTGCGACCACGGACACCCAGCCACCAACGGTCAGCATCTCGTCACCAGGCAATGGCTCCACCGTCAAAGGGATCGTAACGGTAACCGTAGCTGCTGCCGACAACTATGGCGTGACCAAGGTGGACCTGCTGCTCGACGGGGCTCTGTTGGCCAGCGACACATCCGCCCCCTATACGTTCAGTTGGGACAGCGCCACGCTGGCCGACGGCAAACACACCCTTGAAAGCAGGGCTTACGATGCGGCCGGCAACTCGGCTTCATCGGCAGTTGTCGGCGTGACCACCCAGAATGCTCTGGATACAATTCCTCCCACCATCTACATTTTCTCCCCCCTCAACGGTAGTTCGATTACCCGCCTGCGCAAGACTGCCGTGAGTGCCTCGGCAACTGACGACACGGCCGTCAGTAGACTGGAACTCTACATCGACGGCGTTCTCAAGAGCACAGTCGCCGGAAGCGCGCTCTACTGGAGTTGGGACCTCCGCAACGTCACCACCGGCAGTCACGCAATCATGATCAAGGCGTTTGATACTGCTGGCAACAGTTCCTCCGCAACAAGCATCGTGCAACGTTAAAAAACCTCCGCCAAATAACAAAAGGGGCTGACCATATGGCCAGCCCCTTTTGTTTGTGCGTATGATGCTCGCCCTAGCTGCGCCGCGACCGACCGTACAATCCCAGTGCCGCCATTCCCAACCCCATCAGTGCAATTGTGCCCGGTTCGGGAACCGGGGTGGTATCCGTGGACCCGGCACCACCATTATTGCCGCCACCTATGATAACGACATCTTCTGGTTTAGTCAGTGTAATAGTAGCTGTAAGGTTAAGATGATTGTCACCATTTGTGTTCGCTTGTTTATTAAGTTCCCCATTTGCATCATTGAAGATCAATTGATACTTGCCACCATTGCCAAACAGGACTTCTGAAACCGTGTTATTGAAATCTACGGTAACATTGGCCTTATTATTATTGACCCTCGCAGCTGCAAGATATTTCGACAGCGTTCCATCGGCGTTGTAAGCAGGGGTTGGCGGCATGATCTTAAAATTTACACCGAATATGTCGTCCATATCAGTCGCAAGAGAA
>CAYSJJ010000066.1:6549-21653 GCA_964431365.1 uncultured Geobacter sp.
CGCCATAGGTAAAAGTCCAAGAAGACCCGACTGTTGAAAGATCACCTGATTGTAGCGAAGAGGTATTAGGGGACACCATCCACTGCAATGCCCCCTCACTACTGCCTGTCATTGCAAACTGCACATCGCTCACCGTGAAGGTCACAGCTTGCGCCACATTCAGGGTGGCAAAGACCACCATTGCCGCCAGTGCCAGGATAACTCTTTTCGCTTTCATTTTCGCGCCTCCAATTTATCTTTTACGTAGTGGGTTTGTTCACGGACAGCCCTTCTGTCCAGCAAAGCAACAATTGCGCCAATCCCAAAACGACCCGAATTCATTAAAACGCACCCCTGCCCCGCAACCCATTTTTTGAATATGTAAAATTTTTCGACAGCGAAAAGATTAGCATTTATCAACACTTCCCAAACAATATTTAGTGCTCAACCTTGGGCAAACATGGTATAAACCTTCACAATAAATCCTGGCAGGAAACGAACATGAAAAAATTAGGCCTGATTCTTTTCTTATCCGTACTGCTCACCGCCTGCGGCGACTTCCAATGGCTGCCGGATCCGGCCACATTCTCTCTCACCCTCACCCCGACAACCTTCACTGAACAGTGCGGGCTCACCACCAGCGACACTATCGAGTCCAACGCGATTACGGTATCCGGCATCGCCTCCCCCGTCGCCATCTCCGTATCCGGCGGCGAATACTCCATCAACAGCGGCACCTACACGTCGACTGCCGGCACCATCAGCACCGGCCAGACGGTCAAGGTACGCCCCCCCAATGGGAAGATTACCACCGACAACACTCCGGTTACCGTCACCCTCACCATCGACACCACGTCGGTCGCCTTCAAGGCCACGACCGGCCCTTGCCAGCAGACTACGCCTTAGAGCATAGCCTCCCGAACAGTTTCCTGGTTTCAATGGCCAGGAAGATGCCGAATGCCGCGACACCGGTCAGGGCGAGTTCCTGCCAGTTCAGGGGGTCGGTCTTGAAGACCATCTGTAACCCCGGCAGATAGATCGCCGCCAGTTGGGCACACACCACCACCGCCACCGCCCCGACCAGCGGCCTGTTGCTGAACAGCCCGAGCGACAGGATACTTGCCCGCGAAGAACGGTGGGCCGTGGCAACCGCCAGCCTGCTTACCACGAAAAACGTGAAGAGTATGGTCTGCCAGTGCGTACCTGCCCGCAGCAGGTAAACCTGCAGCAACAGCGCCACGGCTCCGATGAAACACCCCAGCCAGACCACCTCCCAGCCGCGCCCCCTGGCAAAAATCCCTTCTCCGGGCTCTATCGGTGGCCGGGCCATTACGTCCGGTTCTGCCGGCTCCACTGCCAGGGCAAGCCCGGGCAGGCTGTCGGTGAGCAGGTTGAGCCAGAGGATCTGGGTCGGCTGCAGCGGCAGCGGCAGTCCCATGAGGGGCGCAGCGGTGATCGCCACCAGCGCCCCGATGTTGCAGGTAATGGAATAGGTGATGAACCTGACGATATTGGCAAAGATCCGCCGCCCCTCCCTGACCGCATGGACAATGGTCGCAAAATTGTCGTCGAGAAGGATCATTGCCGACGCCTCCTTGGCCACGTCGGTGCCGGTGATCCCCATGGCGACGCCGATATCGGCCCGTTTCAGGGCCGGCGCGTCGTTGACGCCGTCCCCGGTCATGGCCACCAGCTCCCCCTTCTCCTGCAGCGCCCTGACGATCCTGAGCTTGTCCTCCGGTGCTACCCGGGCGTAAATACGGACCGTTTCCACCTTTGCCTTCAATCCCTCGTCATCCAGTTGCGCTAGTTCCCTGCCGGTCAATACCCCCTCGCCGTCATCCACTATACCGAGCAAGGTACCGATGGTCCGGGCCGTTGTCGGATGGTCGCCGGTGATCATGACCGGCGTAATCCCGGCTGTTTTGCAGAGGCGAACGGCCTCACGGGCTTCCTGCCGTGGGGGGTCCATCATGCCGGCCAGCCCGAGAAAAGTCAGGTCACGCTCGGCAACGTCCGGGGAGAGCGATTCGGGCAACCGGTCCCAGCGACGCATGGCCAGTGCCAGCACCCGCAACCCCTGACCGGCCATCGACTCGGCTTCGGCCAGTACGGGCGTTGGCGTGAATGGTGTCACGCCGTTGGTGGTGAGTTGCGTGGTTATCCCCCCTATGAGCCCGTCCAGAGCACCCTTGGTAAAGGAGACATAGCCGTCCTGCCAGGCATGGAACGTGGTCATGGCCTTGCGGACCGGGTCGAAGGCGATTTCGGCAACCCGTGGCGAGTCGCGGAGCAGATCTTCCTTGAGAAATGAATAGCGGGCCGCCAGGCGGTACAAGGCGGTTTCGGTGGGATCCCCCAGCACCGCGCCGTCCCCCCCGGTATGGGCATCGGTACAGAGGGCAGCGGCACGCAGGAACAGGGGAGCCGGGCTCGTGTTGTCGTTTTCGCCCGGCGCTACGGACGGTTCCGGATCAGCCACACTCCGGAGAAGGCCATCCCAATAGGCTGTTGTCACCTCCATCCGGTTCTGGGTGAGGGTGCCGGTCTTGTCGGTGCAGATGAAGGTGACCGATCCGAGCGTTTCCACCGCCGGCAGCCTACGGATAAGAGCCTGCAGGCGGACCATGCGGGCCGCCCCCAGGGCCAGGGAGACCGTGACCACCGCCGGCAGGGCCTCCGGTATGGCGGCCACTGCCAGGGCAATGGCAACCAGGAGCATCTGGGGAGCCGGCTCCCCACGAATGATACCGTGGAAGAATAGTACGGCGCAGATGACCAGGATCGCCGCGCCCAGCTTTCTGCCAAAGGCTGCCAGTCGCCGCTGCAGCGGTGTGGGCCCCTCTTCCGCCCCCTGGAGGAGTGCCGCGATCCGACCCAACTCGGTCTGCTCGCCGGTGGCCACCACCACCCCCATCCCACGGCCGGACGCGACGATCGTCCCCTTCCACGCCATGTTTCGACGATCGGCGAGCAAGAGGTCCGGATCGGGAATGGCAGCCGTTTCCTTGTCGACCGAGAGCGACTCCCCGGTCAGGGCAGACTCGTCAAGTGCCAGGCGATGGACTTCCACAAGCCTGACGTCAGCCGCCACCACATTCCCCGTTTCCAGCAGAATGCGGTCTCCCGGCACCAGTTCGACGGCGGCAAGCTGGACAGGGCTGCCGTCCCGGATCACCGTGGCGACCTGCCCGGCCATCTTCCGAAGGGCTGCCATGGCCTTCCGGGCGCGAAACTCCTGCAGGAAACCGATGATTGCGTTAAGGATGACGATGGCCAGAATGGCCAGTGCGTCGACGACATCGCCGATGAACCAGGAGACCAGGACAGCTGCCAGAAGGAGGAGAATCAGGAAATCGGCGAACTGGGCAGCGACCATTGCCAGAGCACCGCGCCCCTCCTTGTGCGGCAGTTCGTTGGGACCGTGGTCGATAAGGCGCCGCTCCGCTTCACCTGCCGAAAGACCTTGTGGGCCGCTGCCGAGCAGTCGCTGGAGGTCATCCAGGGATGTCTGGTGCCATAGCGGTGTCACTACCGCTCCTCTCCCAAAGCAGCCACCGCATCGTACGATCGAGCCACAATGGCATCAACGGTCTGGCCGGTAAACCGCAGCGGCTCGCCGAAAGTCACCACCACCCGGCCGCGGCGCGGCCACCTGGCACCGCGCGGGAGGACGAGACCGAGCCCGTCGATCCTGACCGGGATCACCGGGATGACGAGTTCCTGGACCATGACCCCAAGGCCGCGCCGGAACGGGAGCATGCGACCATCCTGAGTCCGTTCCCCTTCCGGAAAGACCAGGATGCTGATGCCGTGGTCCGCAAGACGTCCCATGTGCTGCAGGGCGGCCCGAAAACCGCTGGACTGGGGAAGCGGGAAGAGATTGAGGAACAGGGTGCCGTACTCGTAGGTCATGCGTTTCCAGACCTTTTGCGGCCAGTTCTTGAAGTTCAGGAAGAAGAATTCGGCCCACGCTGCCGTGGCGGTGCGATAGCGCATCTCCGCTGGGAGGGAGAACATGATCGCCGGCTGGTCCAGGTAGCTGGTATGGTTGGCTATGTAGAGAACCGGGCCGGCGCGACCGGTCACCCGATCCAGGCCACGCACCTCAAGGTCGACGAACAGGCGGAACAGCAGGCGATGAAGCAGCAGGTCGGCACCGCGGCGGAGTGAAACGACCGGGGCGTAATTGGTCCAGAACCGGAGCCCACGGGGGCGTGCCACCTTTGCCCGCTCCGCAATGATCCTCCGCAGGTCGGCCACCCTAGTCTGCGGACCGATCAGCGCATCGTCCAGGTCCAGGCGGTATTCCAGCTCAAGGGCATTTACCAGCTCCAGACGGCCGATGGAAGTGAGGCCCAGGTCTGCCACCAGGTACGCCTCATCCGTCACGACTGCAGGCGAGGAGTCGGTGATGACCGCAATGATGCCGGCCAGGCGGTCGACCGGTGCCACGGTATCCCCACCCTGCCGATCGGCCTGCAGCCTCTCCTTGACCAGAAACTTGCGGACCTTCAGGGTGGTGGTCTTGGGGAAATCGGCGTCAGGCCAGATGCTCCAGCCGGTAACCCGATGCAGTTCGTCAAGCCGGGCATTGGCCTCCCCTACGATCTCCTCGACGGGGCGGCCACTACCGTCGGGAACGATGACCGCATGCACCTCCTCGCCGCCGCCACGCTCAAGACCGATCACGCACGACTCGCGCACCCCGGGAACCCTGTTGAGTATCGCCTCCAGTTCGTCCGGGAAGACGTTGATGCCGGCAGCGGTGACGATCATCTCCTTGAGCCGCCCTTTCAGGCAGAGAGAGCCGTCCGGCCGGATTTCCCCCACGTCGCCGGTGCGAAACCAGCCATCAGGAGTAAAACAATCCCGAGTGGCTGCGTCGTCCCGGAAATAGCCGGGAAAGATATTCGCCCCCTTTGCCACCACCTCGCCGTTATCGATCCGCAACTGCACGCCCGGCAACGGCCACCCCACCGAACCGGCCCCCTGGCGTTCGAGCGTATTGGCGGCCAGAACAGGCGAGCATTCGGTCAATCCGTACCCTTCCACCACGACAAAACCGAGCGCCTGCCAGAACGTGAAGAGTTCGGGCGACAATGGTGCCCCGCCCGAGACGAACATGGTGAACATGCGGCCGAAGCGACGGTGAATCGGTGTGAACAGACGCTTCCTCGCCGGAGGCGGAAGCCGACCAGCCACTGCCAGAAGGCGGGCCAGCAGACCGGACAACTCCTTGGCCGCCAGTTCCCCTTCGATGGAGTTCTTCAGGAGCTGAAGCAGGCGCGGGACCGCCACTATGGCGTAGATCTCCTCCTCGGCCAGGGCAGTCATGATGGCCGACGGTTTCAAGGTCCGCAACATGACAACGGACGCGCCGTGGCGAAGGGGGGTGAGAAAACCTCCCATCTGCTCGAACATATGCGACAGCGGAAGCAGGGAAAGAAATCGGAACCGGTGAGTAACCACCGGAACGTGACGGCTGACCTGCTCCAGGTTGGCCATGAGGTTCCGGTGGGTGAGAATGACCCCCTTGGGATTGCCGGTGGTGCCCGAGGTGTAGACCAGTTCGGCCATCTGATCCGGCTGGATGGCAGGAACTTCATCCAACGGTGCGGTTTCTGCCAGGAGCCCTTCCAACTCCTCCAGAAACGCGCAAGGGGTTCCGCCAAGCGCCTCCAGTTTCTGCCGGCTCTGGAAGACAAATACGATGCCAGCCAGACGCGAGATTGTCTCGGCCCGCTCCCTGCCGGACATGAAATCGACCGGCACCACAACCGCCCCGCGGGCGACGATCCCCCAGAATGCGACAGCCCAGCCAGGCCCGTTCGGTCCCCAAAGAAGAACCCGGTCCCCCTGCTTCACCCCTGACGCTGCCAGATAGCCGGCCACGCGAAGCGCCAGGGAGAAAAGGGCATCATAACCGTAGACGAAACGGCGGACCCCGGTCCTGAAGATCAGTGCCGGAGCCCCCCCCCGGACGGGAAAGCTATACAGAAAGTCCAGCAGGGTCTCCATCGACTCTCCAATTTGCTGTTGCTGGGTTGCACGTCCGCCTTAGTTACAGTATAAGGATTTGGTCGGAAGCCGCAACCGCGGTACTTTCAAGGAGCGACATGGAGATCAAGCTAGGTCAGATGCTGGTCAGGTCGGGGGTAATCTCGGCGGAAGAGTTGGACGAGGCGCTGAAGAACCAGGTGATTTTCGGCAACCGGCTGGGCACGAGCCTGATCGAGCTCGGCTACCTGACCGAGGAAGGGCTGGCCGGCTTCCTCAGCAAACAGCTGCAGGTGCCGGCAGTATCGACCGAAGAGCTCCTCAGCGTCCCACCGGCGGTACTCTCTCTCGTGCCCCACGACATCGTGCAGAAATACCGGATCATCCCGTACCGCCTTGACAACAGGCGCCTCACCATCGTTATGGCCGATCCGACCGACCTGGTGGCCATGGACGAACTGGCGTTCATTACCGGCCACATCATTGTCCCGGCCGTATCGCCTGAAATGGGCATTTTCCGCGCCATGGAAAGCTGCTACGGCATCAGGCACGAAAAGAGGGGCATCCATGTGGCGCCAGAACTCAGACAGAGGGCAAAAAGGGAACGGGGCGAGACAACGTCCCCCCTTATGGCCTCTGCAACCGCCAGTGTCACCCCCATCCCGGCAGAAGGTGTCGTTGAATTCCCTCCCATTGACGAATTCCTGGGATTTCACCGTGAAGGGGAACGTGACGGAAGAGAAGCCCCCCCCTATCCCGCGTCGATCGAAAGCTATACGGTCGACGCACTTTCCCGGTCGCTCGCCGACGCGACGGATCGGGAGGTCATTGCCGATGCTCTGATCACCTATTTCCGCCAGGAGATGCCTGTTGTTGCGCTCTTCTTCGTGAGGGGGAAAAATGCCGTCGGTTGGCAGGCATCGGTAATGGGCTCCCCGGTTGCCGATTTCCCGCATCTGAGCATTTCTCTTGCCGAACCATCGGCTCTCAATCCGGTAGTGGAAGGAAAGGCCCCCTACCTTGGTCCGATCGCCGATACGCCGGCGAATGAAAAGCTTCTCTCCACCCTTGTCACCAGTGGTTCGTCCGCCCTCATCCTCCCCATCGTCCTGATGAGCCGTGTAGTCGCCATCCTCTACCTGGGAAACGAAATCGACGTACTCACACGCCGGTTTGTGGAGCTGCAGCGGTTGGCAATGAAAACGGCCCTTTCCTTCGAAATACTCATTCTGCGCAGCAAGATTCTGATGTCATGAGGTCGCCGTTGACGCGCCCCGGGTATAATTCAACTAAATTATTACCGACAGTTTCCGATACATCACACTACCGACTCAGAGCAAGGAGGAGCTGATGAAGAAGGTTTTGATAGTTGATGACAGCATCGCTGTCGCACGGCAGTTGGAAAAGATCATCTCCGAGAGTGGTGATTTTGAAGTGGTCGGCCACGGCAAGAACGGCATGGAAGCAATCAAGCTGGACCAGAGCCTGCATCCGGATATCATCTGCATGGATATGAACATGCCGGTGATGGACGGCCTGACCGCCCTTCGGACACTGTCGGCACTGGACAAGAATGTAAAGGTCGTGATGGTTACCTCCCTGGGAGGCGTTGGGGACAAATACACCGAGGCGCTCAAGCTGGGGGCTCGGAACGTGATCTCCAAACCGTTTGAGCAGGAAACCGTCCTCAAGGTCCTCCGCGACCTGTGACTCGACCTTGACCGACATACGCATCGAGCGGCCCGTTGCCGCCATGAAGGAGGAGCAGATATGGCTGTAATGTTTTTCGGGCAGTACCTGGTGGAAAAAGGTGTCGTCTCCAGGGAAGTCCTCCTGCAGGCCATCGAACTGCAGGAATCGGTTAACTTAAGCGTCGGAGCGGTGGCGATCTCCATGGGGCTGCTAACCGAGGCGGACGTGGAACGGATCAACCAGGCCCAAAGGACCGAGGATCTCCGTTTTGGAGACATGGCCTCCAAGCTGGGGCTGCTCAACCAGGAGCAATTCCAGCAGGTGCTGACCAAACAGAAGAACAATCATCTTTACATAGGCGAAGCACTGGTCCAGGTGGGCGGACTGACCAGCGAGAACCTCCCCCATTATCTGGAGGAGTTCAAGGAAAACCAGTCTCGCTACGCCACCGACCGCGTCGTCATTCCCGACGGGGTGCCCAACGCCCCGATCTGGGAGGTTTTCGCCGATCTAACCTACAAGATGCTGACCCGCGTCGCCCGGCTCACCTTTCACAGCGAGCCGGCACGGATCGGAACTGCCCTGGCGCCCTTCTCAACCGTTGCCGCCATGGGCTTCAAGGGGGACGTAAACGGCACCTACCTCTTTGCCGTCCAGGAGGGTGCCCGCAAACGGATCGCCAGCGCCATCCTGAACCAGGAGAACGTCGACATGGAGGAGGAAGAGGTCCTTGACGACACGGTCATGGAGTTCGTGAACGTTGTCTGCGGCAACATCGCGGCAAAGGTGGCCCAATTGGGAAGTTCCTTCGAGATAGAACCACCTGAACTGCTGGAAGGTAGTAGTGGCCTTGCCGTTGCTTCAGGACGGACCGGCATTCTCTTCCCCATCTGTTTGTCGGACGGTGAAGAGGCTGCCATGGCCATCTTCATCGACTAGGCGCACGCAACATGCATACGTCAAAACGAAAGGCCACCGGGTGTTCCCGATGGCCTTTCGTTTTCCGAGCCCCAAGAAAAACTACTTGAGCAGCTCTTCAATCTTCTTCAGATCGGCACCGACCACCTGCTTCCCGTCGATGAAGAACGTCGGCGTTCCCGTAACCCCGATCTGTTTGGCCAACTCCATCTGCTCCCGGGCAAGGGTCTTCACCCCTTCACTGACCTCGGTCGCAGGCAGCTCCTTCCCGGCCATGGCATCCTCATAGGCAGAAGCCTTGTCCTTGGACGCCAGGATGGCCTGCACCTTGGCGGCCGCGGCCGGATGGGCAAACGGCGAGAAGAAGATATACCGCGTCAGGTCGGTCCGCTTCTTGAGGAACTCGGCTGCCCGACGGCAGTAAGGGCAATCGGGATCGGTGAACTCGATCACCACATGCTTGCCGTTACCGATCTTGACCGCCTTGTCCAACGGGAGGTCCTTCACCTTCTGGGCGGCCAGTTCCCCTTTCCTTTCGGCGGTCAGATTGCGCAGAGCCTTGGTGTATATCTCTCCGATCACCAATAGATCCTTCTCGGGATAGAAATAAAAGACATTCTGGCCGGAGACCACTTCATAGAGGCCTGTTATTTCTGTCGAACGGATGGCGTCGACCTTCACCTGGGGGAAGGCCTCCTTGATCGCAACTTCGGGTTTGACCACCAGCGAGGCGGAATACGCCGTAGTGGTAGCCAGCAATAAAAGACCGGCAAGAGTTGTCGCAACCATGCACTTCATTGTCGTCACTCCGTTTCTGGACAGCGCGAGCCTGCCCATTGGTTAGTTGCGATACACCGGGTTCACTCCACGAACCTCCACCACCGGCGCATCCTCAAGAAGTTCCAGTTCACCGGTGTCGTCCTCGTAGTCGTCCTCCCCCACCGCCCAGGCATAGACCTTCTCTGAATCGAGGAGAACCGGATTTTCCGGGATGCCGTACATCCGTTTTTGCATCTCCTCGTCGAACAGGCCGATGCAGCCGTGGGAGGCGGGTTTGCCGGGTAGGTCACGGGCGTGCAGCCAGTAGGCCACGTTGTCGGGAGCGATAAAGAAACGCATGGCGTTATCCATCGGGTACTGTTCCTGGTCGTCGTCCGTACGGTAGAGCGAGGAGGTGTGGGTCTGATGCCGGGCGTCGATGCGGTAGGTGCCCACCGGCGTCTCGAACCCCTTCTTGCCGGTGGCTGCGGGAACGGAGAACTTCAGCCGGCCGAACTCGTAAGCGCCGAGCCATTGCTCGGTGAGATCGACGAGAATGTACTTTTCGCTGTGCCGGGCCGGCTCATACTCGCGGGGGAGCGGCGAGTACTCCTTCAGGAGACTGAGATCTGTCGGCGCCTTGATGGTCATGCCCGGATAGACATGTCGCCGGTCAACCCGGTTGAAACGGGCCACCAGTGGCCACTCCTTGCCGAAGAGCGACTCAAGGGTGTCGTTGGGCTTGATGAAGAGAGGCTTCCAGGGGATGCTCCGCTGGCTGGGGAATTCGACACGGGTCAGGTCTTCCTTTGCCGGGTCGAGGGGATTGGCCCCGGGTTCGGAGGTTGCCAGGGGGCCGTAGACCACGATGGCCGACAGGACCATCGCCGCCAAAAAAAGTGCACTTATCCTGCGTATCATGCCAAATTTTCCATTTGCAGTCGTGACAAACAGCGAAAGGGGCGTAAAGCCCCCTTTATCTGCCTACCCGTATCATGTTTTCAGAATCCAGTCAACCCCGAGGGAGCCAAGTCTACTGCCGCCGTTAACGGACGCCTGCGAAGCGCTCCGCCAACAACTCCTCGACAGCGCTGTACGGGTCGACTGAGCGCGCCACCAGGTCATCCAGAATCTGCCGGAAGCGGCCGTTGACGGTGATCGGTCGGAATACCTCCTGGAAGAGCCGCTCACGCAGGAGTTCGATAAAGACCCGCGCGTGCTTGTCCTCCAGGAAATGCCTGATCTTCCCCGAATTGAAGAGAAACTGCCGGTGGGCCTCGACCTCGTCCACCAGCTCTTCGATCCCCACGGCCCGGCTGGCCTCGGTCTTCATCACCTTCGGGTGCCAATCCTCTTCGGCCAGTCGATTCATCTCCAGCATGACGGCAAGCTCACGGACCGTCCGGTCGGCCTCGGCCCGATCGGCCTTGTTGACGACAAACAGGTCGCCGATCTCCAGTATCCCCGCCTTGATGGCCTGGATGTCGTCACCCAGCCCCGGGACCATGACCACCACCGTTGTGTGCGCCATCTGGACGATATCCACCTCATCCTGCCCTACGCCGACGGTTTCGATGATGACAACGTCAATCCCCATGGCATCCATCACGTTGGCCACGTCGCCGGTGGAGCGGGAGAGCCCCCCCAGGTGGCCACGCGTTGCCAGACTTCGGATGAACACCCCCTCGTCGTCCGCATGGCGGTTCATCCTGATCCGGTCCCCCAGGATCGCCCCGCCGGTGAACGGGCTGGTCGGGTCGATGGCCACCACCCCGACCCGCTTGCCACGCTGCCGGTAGGCAGCGGTTATCTGGTCCACCAGGGTCGACTTGCCCGCGCCGGGAGGGCCGGTAATCCCTATGAGATACGCCTTCCCCGTATGGGGGTAGAGTGCCTTTAGTTCCGGTATCGCCGAGCTGAAGCCGTCGTCGATGTCCCGCATCAGGCGCGACGCCGCCCGGATGTCGCCCTGAAGTATCCGTTCTGCCAGTCCCATTGGTTGCAAATCCCGTAATCCGTTGATGCTGCCGGCAGATCAGGTCGGCCGGCTCGTGATCGGCTAGTGGGTGGCGACGTTCTGCCGTACCCAGGCAACGATATCTTCCGTGGAGGTGCCGGGGGTGAATACCTCTTTCAGGCCGGCCGCCTTGAGCCCGGGTATATCATCCGGGGGGATGACGCCGCCGCCGAAGACCACGATATCTTCGGCGTTCTTTTCCTTGAAGAGCTGACAGACGCGCGGCAAGAGGGTGTTGTGGGCACCGGAGAGAATCGACAGGCCGACACAGTCCACATCCTCCTGAATGGCCGCCGAAACGATCTGTTCAGGGGTTTGGTGCAGGCCGGTGTAGATTACCTCGAACCCTGCATCCCTGAAGGCGCGGGCAACCACCTTGGCCCCCCGGTCGTGGCCGTCGAGGCCCGGTTTCCCCACCAGCACGCGCAATTTCCGTTCAGCCATAGTCAGTTCTCCTTTTTACGTTGATATCCATATATGCACCCAAGAGGTCCCAATGCCGTTACTTCTCGATCCCGACCCTGGCCGGCACCCCGGCCTTGTAATAATGCTTGATCTCCCGCATCTCGGTCACCAGGTCGGCCGCCTCGATGATCTTTTCGTGCGCGCACCTGCCGGTCATGACCAGTTCCACCCGGGGCGGCCTCATCCTGATCAGTTCCAGGACCGGCTCAAGCTCCAGCAGACCATAGGCGACCGCACCGTTGATCTCGTCAAGGATGACCAGATCGTACTTGCCGCTGGGCAGTACCTCACGCGCCAACACCAGCCCCTCTTCGGCGAGCCGCCGGTCCTCGCCTGCCGGGTCGTCCTGGTTTACCCACCCCTTGCGGCCGGTCGTCATTATGGTGAAATAAGGGGCCAGACGCTCGGCGACCAGATGTTCGCCGTACGGCCCTCCCCCCTTCATGAACTGGACGATGCAGACCATCAGCTCCCGGCCGACGGCCCTGAGGGCCAGCCCGAGGGCCGCTGTCGTCTTCCCCTTGCCGTTGCCGGTATAGACCTGGACACACCCCTGTTCCAGCTTCATCGTCCCCCCACACAGCCGTTATCGCAAAAAATACACTTTTAGTACGGCTGAAAAGCAAATGAATGCGAACTATAGCAATGGCCCGGACAGCCTGTCAAGACGAAACAGACTGGTTCATAACGACATTTTATTGATATCAAAAACCGGCATACTGAAGCGTCGCATCAAGCGGAGACTATTCACCCTGCTCGGCGGCCGAGGCGTTACACCGTTCGACCACTTCTTTAAGCCAGGCAATCTCGTCCGGGAGGAACCGCTTGGAAAACGTGGTCCCGGCGTTCAACGCCCAATGCAACGGCGGCATCGTGGTTGCGGCAAGAACGTGGCCCGGCACCTCCACACAGTCGACCTCGGCCTGTGCCCAGTCGTTCAGACGTTCCCGGGTGTCGAAGAGCATCAGGTAGTCATCCCCTTCCGACTCGATGACCAGGGGGAGCACTTCGCCCTCCACAGCTCCCTCCTCCCCCCTTTCGGGGGCCTGCTGATCCAGCGTCGGGACGAAAAAGGTCGTATTGAGAAAGAGATCGTAATACTTCGACTGCCCCTTGGGATCGTTCATATCCTGGCGCAACTGCTCCAGCGCCGTGTCGAGTTCGGTCATAAAGGCCCCCTTTCGGCCGGTTGGTGGTAGGTGTTGGCGTTGGCGGCAACTGCCTGGAGCAGGCAGCTGCGCCCGGTTACCACTTCGTTACCAGCGACGGGTGATCTCGATCAGGTGATAGCCGAACTGGGTCCTGACCGGACCGAGCACCTTGTTCACCTCGCCGGAGAAGACGACCTCATCGAATTCCTTCACCATCTGCCCCGGGCGGAAGGCCCCGAGATCGCCACCCCGCGCACGGGAGGGGCAGGAAGAATGCTTCTGTGCGACCTCGGCGAAATCGGCGCCAGCTTCGATCTCGGTCTTGAGCTGCAGGCATTCGGCCTCGGTGGCCACGAGGATATGACGGGCGGTTGCGGTAGGCATGAAGAACTCCTTCTTTGTGATAAATAGTGATGCTGTTTTGCCGGCGGAGCATATCACCACGGATGAAAGAGAGTCAATGCGATACAAAGGGTAAGCCCACGAGTCGCAGCAACTCTGAAGTGACACGGGGGATCGGGCAGGGAGCGGGACAAAAAATGCCCCGATGCAGGAGGGTGAGCATCGGGGCTAGTCGGGAAGAGTGTTTCATCTTCCTTGTACTTGTTACTTAGCGAGATGCGTGCCAACTGCCAACAACGTGATTTCAACACGTTACATAGGTAGACAGGACCGGCTTGGCCTGAATTTGAACATCGGTGCACCGATTTTGACTACTGCCGGTCACCGGGCCTCAGACATCGGCCGTCGCCACCCACGCCTCCCGTTCCCGGTCCCGGCTGTGGTCGCGGGCGACCAGCATGTAGATGGACGGCACGACGAACAGGGTGAACAGCGTGCCGACGAACATGCCGCCGACCAGGACCAGACCGATGGAGTTACGGGCCGTGGCGCCGGCGCCGGTCACCAGGGTCAGCGGGAAGTGCCCCGCAATGGTGGCGGCGCTGGTCATCAGGATCGGCCGGAGCCGCGTCATGGCTGCCTGCTTCACGGCATCGAGCTTGGCGTGCCCCTGCAGCTGGAGCTGATTGGCGAACTCGACGATCAGGATGCCGTTCTTGGAAACCAGGCCGACCAGGGTCACCAGGCCGACCTGGGAATAGATGTTCAGGGTGGTGGTCCACCCGTGGGTCCAGAACGGTACGTTCGGATCGGGCATCTTCAGAAAGGTGAAGAGAAGTGCGCCGAACATGGCCAGCGGCACCGAGCCGGCCAGGATGACGAACGGGTCACGGAAACTGTTGAACTGGGCCGCCAGCACCAGAAAGATCAGGATGATGGCCAGAGCGAACGCGGGAAGGAATTTGTTCCCCTCGGTGCGGAGCTGGCGCGACTCGCCGGTGTAGTCGATAACATACCCCTTGGGAAGAATCTTGCCTGCCTCGTCCTCCAGAAAGCGGAGCGCCTCGTCCAGCGGCCGCACCGCAACGCCGCTGATCTTGACCGCGTTCAACTGCTGGAACCGGTTGAGTGAGCGGGGAACGACCGAATCGCGCAGGGTGGCGATGGTGCTCAAGGGGATCAGCTTGCCGTTCGGGCCGGTGACGTAGACGTCCTGGAGCTGTTCGGGATTGAGACGGCCGACCCGCTGGATCTGGGGGATGACCTTGTAGCTCCGGCCGGAGATGTCGAAACGGTTGACATAGTCCCCCCCCACCATCCCGCCGAGGTCGCCGCCGATCTGCTGCAGATTCAGCCCGAGGGAGGCGACCTTGTCCCGGTCGATGACGAACTCCGACTGGGGCTGATCGATCTTCACGTCGATGATCGGCGGAAAGGCGAACATGCCGCTCTTCATCGCCTTCGTCTGCAGTTGTCGGGCGAAATCCAGTATCTGCGGGGCCTCGGCCGTGGAGGCCAGGATGAACTCCACCGGGAACTGCCCTCCCCCCGGGAGCGCAGGCGGCGTGACCGGGAAGACCTGAACGCCGGGAATCTTCTGCAGTTTCTGCTGGACCTCCGGCATGATCCGGAAGATGTTCCGCTTCCGCTCGTCCCACGGTTTGGTCACCATCCCGCCGAAACCGGAGGTGGGAAAGGTAATCTGGAAGGTGAAATCGGTCTCGGGCACGCTCATGAAGGCCCGATTAACCGCAGCGGCATAGCGGCTGTTCTGGTCCAGG
>CAYSJJ010000067.1:0-21021 GCA_964431365.1 uncultured Geobacter sp.
TCGATATTGGCCGGGCAGATCTCCTGGCACGCCCGGCAGGTGGTGCAGGCCCAGATGGCGTCGTGGCCGATCGCTTCGGGAAGGGGCGCATCAGGTGCGGTCTCAGCCACCTCACCCACCTGCTGGATCAGTTTCATCGGCGACAGTGGTTTGTCGGTGGCATGGGCCGGACAGCGGTCCTGGCAGCGCTTGCAGGTCGTACAGGCATCGGCGTCGAAGATATCCTTCCAGGTAAGGTCGGTGACCTTGGTGGCGCCGAACTGCTCGATGCTCTCGTCCTCCAGGTTGATGGTGGCGAGCGCCCCTTTCGGCTCCAGCGGAGCGAAGAAGGTGTTCAGGCTGGTGGTGACGATGTGACGGAGCTTGGTGTACGGGATGGCAGCGATGAAGCCGAGCACGAGGCCGAAGTGGACCCACCAGAGGACCTTGTGGGTGGTCCTGATGGAGTCGAGGTCGAAACTGGTGAAGAGCTGCGCCGCCAGGTAGCCGATGGGGGAGAAGCGGGCCAGGGCCGGGTTCTGCTGCAGCTCCGTTGCCGCCATGCGCGCCCCTTCGATCAGGAAACCGGTGATCAGGATCGCAAAGAGGAGCTGGTGGATGAGGTAGTCCTGGTCCGCAGTCTCCAGACCGGCCGGCTTGACGATGAAGCGGCGGATGAAGAGGCCGGCCAGCATGAGAATGGCAACCAGGCCGGCAACGTCCAGCACCAGGGAGAAGGCCCTGTAGAACTCGCCGGAGAGGAGGTTCACGCTCATCAGCGGGGTGAAGAAGTCGGCCTGGAACATTACCAGCAGGGTGCCGACGAAGAGGGTGAGGAAGCCGAGGAAGAAGAGGGCGTGGAACATGCCGCCGTCCTTCACCCGCATCACCCGTTCCTGGCTGAAGACGTCTGAGATGAGCCGTTTCACCCGTTCGTCGTAACGGTCGAAGCGGTTCAACGGCTTTCCCTGACGGTAGAGCGGGAGACGTTTCCAGAAGCCCCAGACAAGTGCCGCCACGGCGGCGAAGCTCAGGAGGTACATGGGGAGGACCACGCTGTGGCCGATGTTCCAGTAGATTTCGCGGGTTGCTTCCATATGCTCTCCGGGGAACGTCCATATTTCCGCCATACCGGCGGTACCTGCGTCATCGCTTGTGCGACGTGGCTCAGCCACGCCTCCGCGCTCTTCCTTGGAGCCACCGGTCTGACGAAAATCTGAACGTTCCAGCAGCTGTAGATTTTCTTTTACGGCCTTCCGGCCGTATCTGGTTCCCCCTCGCCGCAGCCGAGTGAGTAAGGGCGCGACGGATAGAGGGGGCCGACTGTCTGAGCGAAGCGAGTTTCGGCCCCCGCCGTCGCGGCCGACGGAGCGAGGGAAGCCGCCTTGGCGGCCAAGGCGTTTCGGGGGCGCCCTCCTTTGGTTACTTTCCTGGGCGCACAGGAAAGTAACCGGGGCACGGGGCGGAGCCCCGAAACAACGGGATCAGGACAACAATAATTTCGAGATGACGACTCTCTGAACTTCGTTGGTCCCCTCATAAATCTCGGTGATCTTCGCATCCCGGTACATCCGCTCCACCTCGTAATCGCAGATGTAGCCGTAGCCGCCGTGGATCTGCATCGCCTCCTTGGTGACAAAGGTGGCCGCCTCCGAGGCGAGCATCTTGCACATGGCAGATTCCATGGTGTAGCTCTTCTTGTTGTCCTTCAGCCAGGCGGCCTTGTAGGTCATCAACTTGCTGGTTTCGATTCGCGCCCACATGTCGGCCAGCTTGAACTGGATGGCTTGAAAGTCACAGATCGGCTGATCGAACTGCTTCCGCTCCTTTGAGTAGGCCAGAGCACGCTCGAAGGCGCCCTCGGCGATGCCCAGCGCCTGGGAGGCGATACCGATCCGGCCGCCGTTCAGGGTGTCCATGGCGATGTTGAAGCCCTTGCCTTCCTGGCCCAGCAGGTTTTCCACCGGAACCCGCAGGTTGTCGAAGGCGAAGGCGGTGGTGTAGCTGCCGCGGATCCCCATCTTGTTTTCGTTCTTCAGAATGGTGACGCCGGGGGAGGAGAGGTCGACGATAAAGGCGCTGATCCCTTTGTGCTTCAGGCTGCGGTCGAAGGATGCCAGCAGTATGCCGGTTCCCAGGTAGCCGCCGTTGGTGATGAAGGTCTTGCTGCCGTTGATGACGAACTCGTTACCTTCCCGCTTGTACATGGTGGCGGTGCCGCCCGCATCGCTGCCGGCATTGGGCTCGGTCAGCAGGAAGCAGCCGATCTTTTCCCCCGTGTTGAGCGCAGGCAACCATTTCTTCTTCTGCTCTTCGGTGCCGAAGGTATAGATCGGGCCGTTGCAGAGCGAGGTGTGGGCCGAGATCAGGACGCCGCTGGAGCCGCACGCCTTGGAGACCTCTTCCACGACGATGGCGTAGGAGAGCATGTCCAGGCCTGCCCCGCCGTACTCCTCCGGGAAGTAGCTCCCCAGAAAGCCCATCTCCCCCATCTGCTTGACCAGGCTGTCCGGGATCATGTGCTCCTCGTCGATCTTAGCGGCGATCGGTTTGATCTCCTTGTTCACGAAATCCCGTACGCTGTCCTGCAATACCTTGTGGTCCTGGCTGAGCTCGAAATTCATGGCGTCCCCCTATGTGTTGGTGTCCCTATTTACCTTTGAATGCCGCCTTGCGCTTTTCCACGAAGGCCCCCATCCCTTCCTTCTGGTCCTCGGTGGCGAAGAGCACCCCGAAGAGGGAGGCCTCGTAGCGGAAACCGTCCTCCTTGGTCATGTTCAGCCCGTTGGCGATGGCGTCTTTGGCGTAGGCCACCCCCAGCAGCCCGGTCTGGGCGATTGCTGCGGCGGTCTCCCGCGCCTTGGCCAGGAGCTCTTCCGGCGGGAAGACCTCGTTGACGATCCCCCAGGCCAGGGCCTTCTCCGCCGTGATCATCCGGCCGGTGAAGATCATCTCGTTGGCCTTGTTGGGGCCGATCAGCCGCGCCAGGTTCTGGGTGCCGCCGAAGCCGGGCATGATCCCCAGCGTCACTTCGGGGAAGCCGAGCTTCGCCTTTGTGGAGGCGTAGATGAAGTTGGCCCCCAGGGCAAGTTCCAGGCCGCCCCCCAGGGCGAAGCCGTTGACCGCGGCGATGACCGGCGTCTTCATCTTCTCCATGGCCAGCATGACCCGCTGTCCCTTCAGGGCGAACTGGTGCCCCTCGAAGGAGGACATGGCGGACATCTCCTTGATGTCGGCCCCGGCCACGAAGGCCTTTTCGCCGGCGCCGGTCAGCACCACCACCCTTGCGTTCGCGTCGTACTCCAGTTCGTAGAGGGCGCAGGCCAGTTCCGAGAGGACTTCGCTGTTCAGGGCGTTCAGGCTCTGGGGCCGGTTCACGGTCAGGGTGGCCACCCCGTCGACGGTTTCGATGAGCAGGTTCTTGAATTCCATGGTCTCCCCCCTAATACGTATAGAAGCCGCGGCCCGACTTCCTCCCCAGGTATCCTGCGTAGACCATCTTCACCAGGAGTGGGCAGGGGCGGTATTTCGGATCCTTGAAGCCGTCGTACAGGACATTCATGATCGCCAGGCAGGTGTCGAGGCCGATGAAGTCGGCGAGCGTCAGGGGGCCCATCGGCTGGTTGGTGCCGAGCTTCATCCCCTTGTCGATGTCCTCGGCCGTGGCGATCCCCTCGTAGAGGGCGAAGGCCGCCTCGTTGATCATCGGCATGAGTATGCGGTTGACGATGAAGCCGGGATAGTCCTGGGAGACCGCCAGCTCCTTCTCCAGCTTGGCCACCAGTTCGGCGGTGGTGCGGAAGGTGGCGTCGCTGGTGGCGTGGCCGCGGATGACCTCCACCAGCTTCATGACCGGTACCGGGTTCATGAAGTGCATCCCGATCACCTTGTCCGGCCGCTTGGTAACGGAGGCGATCTTGGTGATGGGGATGGAGGAGGTGTTGGAAGCGAGGATGGCGCTCGGCTGCACGATGTCGTCCAGCTTGCGGAAGATGTCGAGTTTCAGCGGCTCGTGCTCGGTCACCGCCTCCACGCAGAAGTCGCAGTCACTCAGGTCTGTCAGGTTCTTCGTGGTCATGATCCGGCCGACGGTCTCGCCGACCAGCGACTCGGCAATGACGCCCTTCTTTGCCTGGCGCTCCAGGTTCTGGCGGATGGTGGTGAGCGCCTTTTCCAGCTGCGCCTCGGCTATGTCGAAAAGAAAGACCTGATACCCGTACTGGGCGAAGACGTGGGCGATGCCGTTCCCCATCTGTCCCGCGCCGAGCACTCCGACTGTCTTGATCATTGCTGTTCCTCCTCAAATTGAGTCTTGGCTCCGTGAAACGTCGATTTTTCGCAAGGTCAAGGAGATCGAGGGATGACGCGGAGGCGTAGCAGCGCTACGCCGCACAAGGAATCCCGAAGATCAACGCAGAGATTGCGGAAAAGCGGCGTTTCACACTCGTTCGAAAATGACAGCTACCGCTTCGCCGCCGCCTATGCAGAGGGTGGCGAGGCCGTAGCGCTGTTTGCGGCGATGGAGTTCGCGGATCACCGTGGCGGCCAGGCGTGCGCCGCTGGCGCCGATGGGATGGCCGATGGCACAGGCGCCGCCGTTCACGTTCACCTTTTCCAGGGGGAGCCGCAGTTCCTTGACGGCAATCAGTGCCACGGAGGCGAACGCCTCATTGATCTCGAACAGGTCGATGTCACCAATGGCGAGCCCGGCCTTTTTGCAGGCCTTTTGAATCGCCCCGACGGGCGCTTCGGGGAAGTGGTCCGGGTGACGGCTCTCGGTGGCGTAGGCAACGATTCGCGCCCGGGGTGTGAGGTTGTGTTGCTTCAGCCCTGCTTCGTCCGTCAGAAGTGTCATTGCCGCGCCGTCGTTGATGCTGGAGGCGTTGCCGGCGGTTATGGTCCCGTCCTTCTTGAAGACCGGCCTTAAGGAAGGCAGCTTGCTCGGGTCCCCCTTGAACGGCTCCTCGTCCAGGGCCAGGATTTCCTCCCCTTTTTTGCCGCTCTTCACCACCGGGACGATTTCGTCACTGAAGATCCCCCCCTTGACCGCAGCCTGGGCCAGTTCGTAGGAGCGGATGGCAAAGGCGTCCTGTTCCTCGCGGGTGAGACCGTTCCGGTCCACGCTCGCCTCGCCGATCTCTCCCATGTGCCGGCCAGAGTACGGGTCCTGAAGGCCGTCGTAGATCAAAAGGTCGAATATCTCGCCATGCCCCATCCGGAAGCCGGTCCGGGCCTTTTTCAGGAAGTAGGGGGCGAGGGACATGTTCTCCATGCCGCCGGCGATGACAATGCGCGAATTGCCGAGCCTGATGCTGTCGGCGCCGAGCATGATCGCCTTGAGGCCGCTGCCGCAGACCTTGTTGATGGTCATGGCTGCGGCCGAGTCCGGGATGCCCGCCCCGCGCATGGCCTGGCGGGCAGGTGCCTGGCCGCAGCCGCCGGAAAGGACCTGGCCGACGATTACCTCGTCAACCGCCTCCGGGCTCACGCCGCATTTCTGCAGGAGCCCCTGCATCACGGTACTCCCCAGCTTCGGGGCGTCGGTATCGGCAAGCATGCCGCCGAACGAGCCAAACGGGGTTCGTAAAGCATCCACAACAAAGAGTTCGTTCATCCCATCCCTCCGGCCATGATTTTGATTCGAATATAGGCTACGTTTACGTGCAAGTCAAGCATTTTTAAAACATGATTATTTTGTTGTGTGGACGTGGTTGTTTTGAGTTTGTAACTGTTAATAATTAAATGAATAAATCTGTTTGGCGATGGTGTCGGCTGCTGATCGTGCTGGTCAGGTGGTTTTCGGAAAGGGAAGGGGGGCGGCCCGTCGGCCGCCCCGTACTGCACAGGCTGGCAGAGGAGCCTTGCAGATTGGATGTGTCTGGATACGTGATGCCCGTGCGCCTTGTGAAGCGAATGTGCCCGAGTGCCAGCCACTGTAGGCGAAATGGAGCAGAGTCGGCCCATCGTGTCTGAGCCCGCAGGGCGAGTTGATGGGCCGGCGCGAAATGAGCCGTACAGTGGCGGTACGAGCGGCACTCAGAGCGGAAGAAGGCCCACGGGCATCACGCGCCGATATGGACGATGTCGTCCGGGAGGTCGGTGATCTTTTCGCCACCACCCGTGGTGACGGCGAAGGTGTTCTCTATGCCGATGACCCCCAGCCCGGGAAGGACGAACTTCGGTTCCACGGCGATGGTCTGGCCTTCCTTCAGCGGCACCTTGAACCCCTGGGCCAGGACCGGGAACTCGTCCAGTTCCAGCCCGACGCCGTGGCCGACGAAGCGGGCGTTCTCGCCCGGCGCACCCATGTAGTTCTTTCCGAGTCCGGCCTGTTCGGCCATCTCCACGGTCTTGAGGAACAGCTCCTCGCAGACCGCCCCCGGCTTCAGGTTCTCCACCACGTACCGCTGGATGGCCAGGGCCGTATCGAAGGCGTGCTGCAGTTCGGGGGCCAGGGTGCCGACCACGAACATCCGGGTCATATCGGTGATGTAGCCGTTGTGGATGCCGGTGTAGTCGACGAGCACCGGCGTGTTCGGCTGGATCAGGTCGATGGAGGCGCCGTGGGGGGAGGCGCTGGAGAGCCCCCGGCCGGTGACAGCGCCGTCGAAGAAGCCAGGCTCGCTGGCGGTTGACGAGACCGCCAGCCCCAGGAAGAGCTCCTGGTTGAAGGCCCGCATCCTGACGTATCCCTCGCTGCCGGCCTTGCGGAGCCGGCTCTCGAATTCGGCGGCCAGGTCGATCTCCCGCATGCCGGCACGGAGGAAGTCGGGGACCTGCTTGAAGACGCCGGCGAGCAGGCTCCCGCAGCGGCGGAGTTGGTCAAGCTCCCAGGGAGACTTCACCGAGCGGATCTCCCGGTTGATCCCGGAGATATCGACGAACTCCCGCCCGGGGAGGAGCTTGGCGTAGTAGTTGTACTGCTGCACCGGGATGATGTCGAAGGTCATGCCGATCTTCTTCGCCCCTTCGCTGAACAGGGCCGGGAACTCCTTGCTGGACGGGAACTGTCGGGTATCCTCGATCAGGCTCTCCTTCACGGCGCGGCTGTAGCTCTTGCGCACCAGGAGCAGCGGGTTGCCGTCGGCCGGTATCCAGAGGGTGGAGTTCTGGCGGGTGCCGGTGAAGTAGTAGATGTCGATGGGGTAGATGACGAGAGCGCCGTCGATCCCCTTGGCGCGCAGTTCGCTCTGCAGGCGGATGATCCGCTGTTCCGATTCCATTTTGGTCAGCATGCACAGTTCTCCCATTCGTTGAAGTAGGCGATCTCCGCCAGTTCCTTGCGCGGCCTCGGCTTCGGCTCCTGGTCCGGATACCCCAGCGGGGTCACCCCGACGACCCGGATCATTTCCGGAATGGCGAATGCCTTTTTGATCAGATCCTCGTCGTACCACCCCATCCAGCAGGTGCCGAGCCCCAGGGCATGGGCGGCCAGGCAGAACTGCTGGAAGGCGATGGCCGTGTCGGCGATGTAGTATTCGATGCCGTTCTCGATGCCCGAGTCGATCGGGTCGGCACAGACCACGACCACCACCGGCGCCATGGCCAGGGCCTTCTTCCCGGGGTTGTCGTCGGGGAAGGCGTCGAGCAGCGTCAGGATCTTTTCCCGGTCCTTCAGTACCAGGAAGCGCCAGCACTGCATGTTCTTCCACGACGGCGCCAGCCGGGCAGCATCCAGGAGCTGCTCCAGCTTCTCCTGTTCCACCGGGAGGTCCTTGTATTTTCTGATGCTGCGGCGGTCCCTGATGACCTGGAAAATGTCCATGCTCGACTCCTCTCTTTGATTCGTTGCGGATGCCGCATCACGTAGCGACTGTGCCCGAGTGCCAGTCGCTGCAGGCGAAATGGAGCGTACAGCGGCCTGATTGTCTGAGCCCGCAGGGCGAGTTTTCAGGCCGGTAGCGAAATAAGCCTTACAGCGACGGTACGAGCGGCACGCGGATCGAAGTGGTGTGGCGTCCGTAACGAATCATACTCATATCATCCGGTAGTGCCCGGTCAGCGAGCGGTAGCTCCGGAGCGCCTCCAGATAGCGGGCGTCCTCCCGGTAGGTTGCCGGATAGATGGGGGGGACCGAACAGTGGTTCAGCTGCCGGTCCACGTTGACAAAGGTGAAGAGACAGGAGTTGGAGAGCGCATGGGCGGTCCGGTCGCGGCTGACCCGCTCGATGCTCGCCTCGACACAGACGAAACTTTCGCTGGTGAAGACGACCCGTGTGGTGTAGTGGAGCTTGTCGCCGATCCTGACCGGATGAAAGAAGTTGATCCGGTTCACCGCCGCGATGATCGAGCGGTCCGGCGCCACCAGCTCCGAGCAGATGGCCGACAGTTCGTAGGCCCGGCGGATCAGGTAGCCGCCGAAGATCCTCTGCGGCACATACTCCTGCTCCGGGTACATCCGCTCCCAGGCATCGGCCACCAACCGCCCCGCTGCAAGACCGGAGAAGCCGGGCTCTTCCTGGGCACGGTGCAGGCTGTCCAGCATCTCGTACTCTTCGCGGCCGGGCGGCTCCAGGAGCGACGCCTGATGCCGGCGATACTCCTCCCGTCCGGCAGTAGCCTTGTCGGCCCGCTGCTGCTCCAGCTCGTCCAGGTACTCCAGCGGGGGGAGCGGGAGGCTCTCGCCGGCCGCCGGGCCACCCCGGGCAACCATGGTGAAGTAGCAGGAGGCGATATGGGTGACCGGATCGCCGGCGTGTTCCACCCTGATGCCGATCTCCAGGGAGGAGCGCCCGACGTGGTTGATCCGGGCGTGAAAGACGATGTCCCTGGTGACGTCGACCACGTGGCGCACCATGATGTTGTCGATGGCTGCGGTCACCACCCTTCCTTCCGGGTGGAAACGCTGCACATAGGCAATCGCGGTCTGCTCGGCCAGGATGTCCAGCTCCTCCAGCAGCAGGCCGAAGCGGAAATTCCCGGGGATATCCTCGTCGACGACCATGTAGCGACGGCGAAGCGCCGGGTCGCTCCCCAGCGGCAAGGTGCGGTACTGCGAGGTTTCCAGCGGTCTGGTCATGCCTGTACTCCTCGTGGTTAATGAGATTCGACCTGTCCAGTTTACCCCGCCGTGACCATTCGTAAAGCGTGCAGCGATACGTGAGCAAAATATGCAGGATGCGTGACGGTTGCCGCACCGCTTCGCTCCGCGTGCCGCTCGCACCGCCGCTGTACGGCTCACTCCGCTACCGGCCTGTAACTCGCCCTGGCGGGCTCAGACAGACAGGCCGCTCTCGCTCCATTTCGCCTACAGCGGCTGGCGCTCTGGCACAGTCGCTCGGGCGGTGCGACCCCCGTCACGGACAAAAACCGTGAAGATGAGGGCATAGTGCCAAGATCGCGCCCATCTACATATTGCGACGGTACTGCCCGCCGACCTCGTAAAGTGCCCTGCTGATCTGCCCCAGCGAGGCGTACTTCACCGACTCCATCAACTCGGCGAAGATGTTGCCGCCGCTGGTGGCCGCCTGCTGGAGCTTTGCCAGGGCCTCCGGCGCCCGCTCCCTGTTTAGCTCCTGGAAGGCCCGGAGGTTCCTGATCTGCTGCTCCTTCTCCTCCTTGGTGGCCCTGGCCAGTTCCCCCGGCACCTGATACCCCTCCTCGTCGGCCCGGGGGTTGAGGAAGGTGTTGACGCCGATGATCGGGAGTTCGCCCGAGTGCTTCTTGTGTTCGTAGAGCATGGACTCGTCCTGGATCTTGGAGCGCTGGTACTGGGTCTCCATGGCGCCCAGCACCCCCCCCCGCTGGTCGATCTTCTCGAACTCCGCCAGCACCGCCTCCTCCACCAGGTCGGTGAGCTCCTCGATGATGAACGACCCCTGGTACGGGTTCTCGTTCTTGCCCAGCCCCAGCTCCCGGGTGATGATCATCTGGATCGCCATGGCCCGCCGCACCGACCCTTCGGTGGGGGTGGTGACCGCTTCGTCGAAGGCGTTGGTGTGCAGCGAATTGCAGTTGTCGTAGATGGCCATCAGGGCCTGCAGGGTGGTCCGGATGTCGTTGAAATCCATCTCCTGGGCGTGGAGTGACCGGCCGCTGGTCTGGATGTGGTACTTAAGCTTCTGGCTCCGTTCCCCGGCACCGTACTTCTCCCGCATGGTCACGGCCCAGATGCGGCGCGCCACCCGGCCGATGACCGTGTATTCCGGGTCGAGGCCGTTCGAGAAGAAGAAGGAGAGGTTGGGGGCGAAGTCGTCGATGTGCATCCCCCGGGAGAGGTAGTACTCCACGTAGGTGAAGCCGTTGGCCAGGGTGAAGGCGAGCTGGGAGATGGGGTTGGCGCCGGCCTCGGCGATGTGGTAGCCGCTGATGGAGACCGAGTAGTAGTTCCGCACCTTGTGGTCGATGAAGTAGGACTGGATGTCCCCCATCATCCGGAGGGCGAACTCGGTGGAGAAGATGCAGGTGTTCTGCCCCTGGTCCTCCTTCAGGATGTCGGCCTGCACCGTGCCGCGCACGGTCTGCAGGGTGCACTCACGGATCTCGCCGTACTCCTCGGCGGAGGGCTCGCGCCCCTTCTCCTGGCGGAATTTCTCCACCTGCTGGTCGATGGCGGCGTTGAAGAACATGGCCAGGATCATCGGGGCAGGGCCGTTGATGGTGATGGAGACGCTGGTGTTGGGGGCGCAGAGGTCGAAGCCGGCATAGAGCTTCTTCATGTCCTCCACCGTGCAGATGGAGACCCCGCTCTCTCCCACCTTGCCGTAGACGTCGGGCGGGTAGTCCGGGTCCTCGCCGTAGAGGGTGACGCTGTCGAAGGCGGTGGAGAGGCGCTTGGCGTCGTCGTCCTTACAGAGGTAGTGGAAGCGCCGGTTGGTCCGCTCCGGGGTCCCTTCGCCGGCGAACTGCCGCTTCGGATCCTCTTCGACCCGCTTGAACGGGAAGACCCCGGCGGTGTAGGGGAAGAGCCCCGGTACGTTTTCCCGGGAGCACCATTTGACGATCTCGCCGAAATCCTCGAAGTCGGGGAGGGAGACCCGGGGGATGCGGGTTCCGGAGAGGGTGGTGGTGTACAGGTCGGTCCGGATCTCCTTGTCGCGGACCTTGGTGACCAGCTGGTCCTGGCGGTAGCTCTCCTTGAGGCAGGGCCACTCCTTCAGCAGCTTGCGGGTCTCTTCCGAAAGTTTTGCCTCGTACTGTACGATCCGGCTCTCCAGTTCCTCCACCGTACCGGCACCTTCGACGATCTCCTTGGCACCTTTCAGTTGGAACAGGGTCCGGGCCGTCACCGCCTGTTCTGCTGCGTGGCGCTTGTAGTTCCTGACCGCATGGACGATCTCCCCCAGGTAATGGATCCGGTCCGGAGGGATGATGTGGCTCTGGCGGCACTCCGCCTCGTTGAGCCGGAGCGACGATTGCCATGCCACCCCCTTCTTTCGGTTCAGCGTCTCGATCATTTGCCGGTAGAGGATGTTGGTGCCGGGGTCGTTGAACTGGCTGGCAATGGTGCCGAAGACCGGCAGCTGCTCGTCCGGCAGGTCGAACAGCTGCCGGTTCCGCTTGTACTGTTTCCGGATGTTCCTTAAGGCATCCTCGGACCCCTTCCGCTCGAACTTGTTCAGGGCCACCAGGTCGGCGAAGTCGAGCATGTCGATCTTCTCCAGCTGGGTCGGGGCGCCGAATTCGCAGGTCATGACGTAGAGGGAGAGGTCGCAGATCTCGACGATGGCCGCATCCCCCTGGCCGATCCCCGAGGTCTCGACGACGATCAGGTCGAAGCCGGCGGCCCTGACCACGTCGATGGCGTCCAGAATGGCGGCGGAGAGCTCGGAACGGGAGTCCCGCGTCGCCAGTGAGCGCATGTAGACCCGGTTGGTGTTGATGGCGTTCATCCTGATCCGGTCCCCCAGGAGCGCCCCGCCGGTCCGCTGGCGGGACGGGTCCACCGCCAGGATCGCCACCTTCTTCTCCGGGAAGTCCCGCAGGAAGCGGCGGACCAGTTCGTCGTTCAGCGAGCTCTTGCCGGCGCCGCCGGTGCCGGTGACCCCTACCACCGGCACCTCTCGCCCCATCCCCCTGATCTGCTGCCTGAGCTCCCTGACCTCGGCAGTGGCCTCGTGGACCGCCTCCTCGAAGGCGGTGATCAGCGCGTTCACCGCCCGCAGGTCGCCGCTCGGAAGTTTCTGCAGCTCGGCCTGGATGTCCCGCTTCGGGGCAAAGTCACACTGCTCCAGCATGTGGTTGATCATCCCCTGGAGCCCCATGCGACGGCCGTCCTCGGGTGAGAAGATCTTGGCGATGCCGTACTCCTCCAGTTCCCGGATCTCCTCCGGGATGATGACCCCGCCGCCGCCGCCGAATATCCTGATGTGTCCCGCCCCCTGCTCCTTGAGCTGGTCGTGGATGTACTTGAAGAACTCCAGGTGCCCCCCCTGATAGCAGCTCACCGCGATCCCCTGGGCGTCCTCCTGGACGGCGGCGGTCACGATCTCGTTCACGGAGCGGTTGTGCCCCAGGTGGATCACTTCGGCCCCCGAGGCCTGGAGGATACGGCGGATGATGTTGGTCGAAGCGTCGTGACCGTCGAAAAGGCTCGTCGCCGTGACGAAGCGGACTTTGTGGGTCGTCTTGTGGGGCTGAGGATTCGTCATGTGCATAAAGATCCCTCCTGTAATTGGTCTGCAGTTATGTTAAGAAATAAACCCATGTTTTGTAGAATGTTTTAATGTGCTATTGCGAACGCGGAGAATGGGGCGAGTGGCCGTGCTGTATGCTTTTTTACCGCCCCACTTTTTCGTCAGACTAGCGACAGTTTACGTTTATGTCAAGCAATTGTAAAACATTTTTTTATCTATATGGAAATTTCCTTGTAACTTCTGTTTTCCCTGATATATAGTCGTCGCACCGGGATGATTGGTGAACGGTTTATGTGCCGATGATGCATCTGGATTTGGCTCTTGTGTTCGGTTTACGTTAGTTAGATCGCCCGTGGCAAGCTGGTCTGCTTCCCGGGTTGTAGCATGCGGGAATATGATTTAACAGCGTTTTAAATGGTTTCGTTCCTGACAGAGGAGAGTGCCACGATGGTCCAGCTTTCCTGCAGCGATATCCAACTGAACTTTGGCGGCGTACGGGCCTTGTCCGGTGTTTCCTTCGATGTCAAAAAGGGGGAGATATTTGCCATCATCGGTCCCAACGGTGCGGGCAAGTCCTCCATGCTCAACTGCATCAGCGGGGTCTACCGTCCCCAGAAGGGGAGGGTGGTCTTCGAGGAGACCGACATCACCCCGCTCCCGCCCTATCAGCGTTCCAAAATGGGCATTGCCCGATCATTCCAGAACATAGCCCTCTTCAAGGGGATGACGGTTATCGACAACCTGATGATCGGCCGGCACCTGCACCAGCATGCCGGCCTCGTCCAGGGGGGGATCTTTTTCGGCCCGGCCCGGAAGGAGGAGATCGTCAACCGGGAATTCGTCGAGGAGATCATCGAGTTCCTCTCCATCCAGGGGATCCGCAAGAAGGTGGTGGGGACGCTCCCCTACGGTTTCCAGAAGAGGGTGGAGCTGGCCCGGGCGCTGGCCCTCGAGCCGAAGATCCTGCTCCTCGACGAGCCGATGGCCGGCATGAACCTGGGAGAGAAGGAGGACATGTCCCGTTTCATCCTGGACACCAACGAAGAGCGGGGCGTTACCGTGATCATGATCGAGCACGATATGGGGGTCGTCATGGACATTTCCAATGCCGTCTGCGTGCTCGACTTCGGCAGGAAGATCGCCGGCGGCACACCGGAAGAGGTGCAGAAGGACCCGGATGTCATCAAGGCCTATCTGGGTGATGAGGGGTGAGTGCCATGCCGTTGACCGTCAATCTGGATGAGGCCACATTCGTCAAACTGCTCAAGGCCAACGCCGACCGGTTCGGCGACACGAAGGCGGCCGTGCGGACCAAGAGTCACGGGATCTGGCAGGCAACCTCCTGGCGACAGTACTACGAGCAGGTGAAGCACTTCTCCCTGGGGATCGCCGCCCTCGGGCTCAAACAGGGTGATGTCGCCGCCGTCATCGGCAACAACCGGGCAACCTCCCTGTATGCGGTCATCGGCACCCAGGCTGCTGGCGGTGCGGCCCTCTGTCTGCACCAGGACGCCACCGCCGCCGAACTGTCGGTGCTCCTGGAGCGCTTCGGCGTGAAGTACGTCATCGCCGAAGACCAGGAACAGGTGGACAAGCTCCTGGAGATCGGGGGGGCGCTCCCGGCGCTGGCCGGGATCATCTACTGCGACCCGCGCGGGATGAGGCGCTACCGTGAGGAGATCCTGCACCCCTTTACCGAGGTGATGAAGCTCGGCAGCGCCGCGGACCAGGAGCATCCCGGGGCCTTCGAGCAGAGCATTGCCGCGGGATCGGGCGACGATCTCGCCATGATCTGCACCACCTCCGGCACCACCGGCTCTCCCCGGGGAGCGATGCTCACCTTTCGGAACATGCTCGGCATGGCCCAAAGCCTGGACCGGGTGGACCCCAAGCGGCCAACCGACGAATTCGTCTCCTTTCTGCCGCTGGCCTGGTTCGGCGAGCAGTTGACCTCCATCGCCAGCGCCCTGATTGTCGGCTTCACCGTCAACTTCCCCGAAAAGCCGGAAACCGCCCTGGCCGACCTGCGGGAGATCGGCCCGCAGATCATCCTTTTCCCTCCCCGCGTCTGGGCCGAGATCGCCTCGTCGGTCCAGGTCAGGATCATGGAGACGACCCCCTTCAAGCGGTTCATGTACCGGACCTTCATGCCCATGGGGGAGAGCGTCGCCGAACTGCGGCTCGCCGGCAAACCGGTCCCGCTGGTGGCGGGCATCCTGCGCCGCCTGGCGCACGTCTGCCTCTTCCGGGCGCTCAGGGACCGCCTCGGCCTCTCCCGCGTCCGGTCGGCCATGACCGGCGGCTCGGCGCAGGGGGAGGATGTCCTGGCCTTCTTCCATGCCATCGGCGTCAACCTCAAGCAGGTCTATGGCCTGACCGAGGCTGCCGGCATTGCCTGCATCCACCGGGACGGCGACATCCGGGGGGCAACCGTTGGCCTGCCGCTGCCGGGCACGGAGATCTCCATCGCCCCGGACGGCGAGATCCTGCTGAAGGGGAGCGGCATCTGCAGCGGCTACTACGGCGACGACGAGGCGACCTCGGCATCGCTGCAGGAGGGCTGGCTCCACACCGGGGATGCGGGCTTCCTGGACCAGGACGGCCACCTGGTCGTCATCGACCGGCTCCGGGACCTGCTTCGCCTCGCCGACGGATCGTCGCTGGCGCCGCAGAGCGTGGAAGGGAAGCTGAAGTTCTCCCCCTACATCAAGGAGGCCGTGGTCATCGGCTCGGGGAATCCGTTCCTGACGGCACTGGTCTGCATGGAGGGGCGGGTTGTCGGCAAATGGGCCGGCGACAACAAGATCGCCTTCACCACCTACAGCGATCTCGCCGCCAAGCCGGAAGTGGCGGACTTCATCGCCGGCGAGCTGGCCAAGGCGAACCGGGAACTGCCGGAAGCCTCCCGCATCAAACGCTTTGCCCTTCTCTACAAGGACCTCGACGCCGACGAGGACGAGCTGACCCGTACCGGCAAGGTGCGCAGGGCCGTGGTGGCGGAGCGCTACCGGGAGATCGTCGAGGCGCTCCATACGGACGTGGAGCAGCTCCCCGTCGACGTCACCATCGACCTGCAGGACGGCAAGAGCGCCCGGATCGTCTCCACGGTCCATTTCAGGAATCTGGCCTAACCGTATGTTGAAACTTGGGTTGCTCAAAAATAGTCAGATCGTCGCACCCGCAGCAGGTTCC
The DNA here is from genome assembly GCA_964431365.1 of uncultured Geobacter sp. Lineage (GTDB taxonomy): Bacteria > Desulfobacterota > Desulfuromonadia > Geobacterales > DSM-12255 > Geomobilibacter. Next base: position 15,747 of record CAYSJJ010000067.1, read on the forward strand.
GCGGAGGCTTGAGCCAAGCTACGCCGCACACAGGTGCGTGCGAGGCCGGCGGCGAGATGGCTGTTTTTCAGCACCCCCCCAAGGGGATAACAAGATGGACATGACCTTCCTTCTTCAGCTGCTGATCAACGGCCTGGTGGTAGGCAGCATCTATTCCCTGGTCGCAACCGGTTTCGTCATCATCTACAAGGCAACCAGCGCGCTCAACCTGGCCCAGGGAGAGTTCCTGATGGTCGGCGCCTACATCTGCCTGGATATGCTGACCAAACACAATGTCCCCTTTTTCCAGTCATTCCTGATCACCCTGGCATTTTCCGCCCTGCTCGGGCTCCTGATCGAGCGGACCATCCTCCGGCCGCTGATCGGCTCTCACCTGATCTCGGTGATCATGGTCACCCTCGGCCTCGGGAGCATACTGAAGGCCCTCCTGCAGATGACCTACGGCACGAGCACCATCCCGTTCCCCGAGGTGTTCCCCACCACGCCGGTGCAGATCGGTCCGATCCCGGTCTCCCAGGGGTATCTCTATGCACTGCTCTGCGTCTCGATCCTGGTGGCGCTCCTGACGCTGTTCTTCAAGTACGCCAAGGCCGGCGTGGCCATGCGGGCGACCGCGTCGAGCCAGCAGGTGGCGCTCTCCATGGGGATCAGCGTCAAGAAGATGTTCGCCCTGGCCTGGAGCATCTCGGCAGTGGTCTCCGCGGTCGGCGGCATCCTCCTGGGGACGATCCGGGGCGGGGTCGACATGTCCCTGGCGTTCATGGGGCTCAAGGTCCTGCCGGTGGTGATCCTCGGCGGCCTCGACAGCATCCTCGGCGCCATCGTCGGGGGGGTCATCATCGGCGTCCTGGAGAACCTCTCCGGCGGCTATATCGATCCGCTGGTCGGTGGCGGCATTAAGGAGGTCGCCCCGTACATCGCCCTGATCCTGATCCTGATGGTCAAGCCGTACGGCCTGTTCGGCAAACGCAAAATAGAAAGGGTCTGATATGCAATGCGGTGATTTCAACACAAGCTACGCGGCGGACATGACCATCTTCGATACCCGCTCGACCCGGATGCTGGTCTTTCTCTTCGTCTGCCTGGTCTTTACGGTGCCGTTCTACTCGTCGAGCTACGTCCTCGATGTCAGCAACCGGATCGGCATTGCCATCATCGGCGCCATCGGCCTCAATATCCTGACCGGCTTCACCGGGCTGATCTCCCTCGGCAACGCGGCATTCATGGCCATCGGCGCCTTTACCGCCGGCTATCTGGGGATCAGGTTCGAGCTGCCGTTCTATCTCTGCATCCCGCTGGCCGGCCTGATGTCCGCCGTCCTGGGGATGGTCGTCGGCATCCCGTCCCTCAGGATCAAGGGGCTGTATCTGGCCATGGCCACCCTGGCCGCCCACTTCATCGTGGAGTTCCTCATCGTGAAATGGGAATCGGTCACCGGCGGGGTCGCCGGCCTCACCATCCCGACCCCGGCGCTGGGAAGCTATCCCCTGGACAGCGACCGGAAGATCTTCTACCTGATCTACACGGTGGTCGTCGCCGCCGTCTTTTTCGGTCGCAACCTGTTCCGGACCAAGCCGGGCAAGGCGTTCATCGCCATCCGCGACCAGGCGATCTCCGCCGAGGTCATGGGGGTCAACCTCCTCAAGTACAAACTGATGTCCTTCGGCATCAGCTCCTATTTCGTCGGCACCGCAGGCGCCCTGATGGCCTACCAGGCGAAGATCATCTCCCCGGAAACCTTCCCGATCACCGTGGCCATCGACCAGCTGGGGATGATCATCATCGGCGGCATGGGGAGCATCCTCGGCTCCATCTTCGGCGCCATCTTCATCACCCTGCTGCCGGAGATCCTCCGGCTGGTGACGACCTCCATGTCGGCCAGTTATCCGGAGCTGGTCACGGTATTTTCCTCCCTGAAGGAGCTGGTGTTCGGGGTCCTGGTCATCGTTTTTCTCATTTTCGAGCCGTCCGGCATGGCGGCACGGTGGCAGAGCATCAAGAGCTATTGGAAGTTGTACCCGTTTTCGTATTAGTTTCCGTCCGGAAAGGGTTCTTTTCCGCCCTGGCGGTGTCAACCTGCGGGATTGTTTGCGCTGCTACGCCTTCGCGCAATCCCTTGATTTCCTGGCCAGGACGAAAAATCCCTCCTTTCCGAATCGGAAACAGTGAGTGGCGATGCAGCATGGGCAGTATCAACCAGAAAAAGGAGGAGCGGATGAAAAAACAGACCGGCATGTTGGCAATGGCGGCAGCACTGCTGCTGGCTCTCCCGGCGTGGGGAGCGGAGTCGATCAAGGTTGGCGGGTTGTGGGACCTGACCGGTGTGACCGCCGATGTGGGGAAGCCGTTTGCCGAAGGGGTGCAGGACTCCATCGCCTATGTGAACAGCAAGGGGGGGGTGAACGGCAAGAAGATCGAGCTGATCAACGTGGATTACGGCTACAAGATCCCCCAGGCCAATGCCACCTACAAGAAATTCGTGGAACAGGACAAGGTGATCATGATCAACGGCTGGGGAACCGGTGACACCGAAGCGCTCAAGGACACCATCTCCAAGGACAAGATCCCGTACTTCTCCGCCTCGTTCTCCGGCCACCTGACCAATCCGGCCAAGACACCGTACAACTTCTTCGTCGGTGCCAGCTATTCGGACCAGATCCGCGGCTTCCTGCAGTACGTGAAAAAGAACTGGAAGGACAAGTCCCGCCCGCCCAAGGTCGCCTTCATCTACCCGAACCACGGCTTCGGCAAGGCCCCCATCGAGGCGGGGAGGCAGTACGCCAAGGAGCTGGGGATCAACCTGGTGCATGAGGAGATCATCCCGGCCAGCTTCCAGGACGTCACCTCCAACCTGCTGAACATGCAGAAAAAGGCCCCTGACTATGCCTACGTGCAGACCACGGTCTCCTGGTGCGCGGTGCTCCTCAAGGATGCCAAGAAGCTCGGGATCAAGACCGTCTTCTTCCTCGGCAACTACGGCATGACCGAGGCGCTGCCCGCCCTGGCCAAAGATGCCGCCGAAGGCGTGTACGGCATGGCGACCCATGTCCCTTACGGCGCCAATGTGCCCGGCATGAAGAAGATCCTGGAGTTCAACAAGAAAAACCCGGCCAACAGCGCCGACACGGTCTATGTCCGCGGCTGGGCCTACGGCCTCACCTGGGCCGAAGGGCTGAAGATCGCCGACAAGAACAAGCAGCTGACCGGCGAAGGGGTGAAGAAGGCGCTGGAAACCCTGAAGAACTTCGACACCGGCGGCCTGACCCCGCCGGTGACCTATACCGCCGCCGACCACCGGCCGACAACCAGGACCACGATCTACATGGTGAAAGGAGGGAAGCTGACCAAGGTGGCAGACGAGGAGACCCCCCGCAAGAAGGAGTGGCTGGGGCTGTAGCGAACAGGGTGCTGCAGGCCTCCCTGCAGCACCCTTCTCCGGGGCGAGGGGACCGACATGCTGCGAATCAACAATGCCGAAGTGATCTACAATCGCGTCATCCTCGTCCTGAAAGGGCTGACCATGGAGGTTCCCGAAGGGCGGATCGTCGCCCTGCTCGGGGCCAACGGCGCCGGCAAGAGCACCACGCTGAAGGCGATCTCCGGCCTGCTCCGCTCCGAGGAGGGGGAGGTCTCCGACGGGACCATCGAATTCATGGGTGAGGGGATCAACAACCTGCACCCGGAGGAGATCGTCCGGAAGGGGATCTTCCAGGTCATGGAGGGGAGGCGGGTCTTCGAGGACATGACCGTCGAGGAGAACATCGTCGTCGGCGGCCACACCCGCAAGGACAAGGCCGGCTTCAAGCGCGACCGGGAGCTGGTGTACGACTATTTCCCCCGGCTGCGCGAGCGGCGAAACCAGCTTTCCGGCTACCTGAGCGGCGGCGAGCAGCAGATGCTCGCCATCGGCCGGGCGCTCATGGCGAGGCCGAAGCTGATGCTCCTGGACGAGCCGTCGCTGGGGATCGCGCCTTTGCTGGTGCAGGAGATCTTCCAGCTCATCAAGAAGATCAACAGCGAGGAGAAGACCACCATTCTCCTGGTGGAGCAGAATGCCAACGTGGCGTTCAGCATCTGCGATCATGCCTACATCATGGAGGGGGGAAGGGTCGTCCTGAGCGGCTCGACCGAGCAGTTGAAGGCCAACGAGGACGTGAAGGAGTTCTATCTGGGGATGGCGGAAGGGGCGGAGAAGAAGAGCTATCGGGATCTCAAGCAGTACCGCCGCAGGAAGCGCTGGCTCTGATGTCATCCGGGCCTGAAATGCAGGGGGTGTGGACACCATGAATACCGACGACACCGAAGAGCAAATCTCCATCGGCAACCTTGCCAAGACCATCGGGGTGACGACCAGAACCCTCCGCTATTACGAGGAGGTGGGGATCATGACCCCTCCCCAGAGGGTCGACGGCGCCATCCGGGTCTACACCGCCAGCGATGTTCGCAAGCTCAAGTTCATCCTGAAACTGAAGGAACTGGGGCTGACCATCCGGGAGATGCAGGTGCTGGACGCCGCCTATGCCGAGGCCAAGCAGACCGACCGGATCATCCCGCGGCTGGTGGAGATGCTCGACAACCATATCGACAAGCTGGACGAGAAGATGGCGAAGCTGGCCTCGCTGCGCAAGGAAATCGTCGAATACCGCCAGCGGATGATCAAGCGGTTCCAGCTGGAATCATAGGGAGACGCTATGGCAATCAAGGATATCCTCCTCCATCTGGACGACTCGCCGAACTGTGCAGCCAGGCTGGAACTGGCAATCGGCCTGGCACGGGCCCATGGCGCCCACCTGAAAGGGCTCTATGTCGTTACGCACAGCTATTACGCCCCGCGTCACGGTGCAGGGGCGTCGGAGACCCTTGCCAGGATCGAAGCGATGTTTCGCGACCGGACCGGGGAGGCCGGCATCTCCGCCGAATGGCTCTACGTCAACTGGTCCGTGGTCGGTGTCAGCATCACGGAGATCCTCGATCTCCACGCCTATTATTCGGACCTGGTGATCGTCAGTCAGCCCGATTATTCGCAGGGTTCCGGCGCGTCCGTGGACATCCCGGAGCGGCTGGGGCTCGGCGCCGGCCGGCCGGTCCTGGTGGTCCCCTATGCCGGGACGTTCCCGGTTTGTGGCGAGCGGGCGATGATCGCCTGGCGGGCGGGGAGGGAGTCGTCCCGGGTGGTCAACGACGCCATGCCGATCCTGGAGCAGGCCGGGCACGTCACCGTCGCGACCGTCGGCATGCAGGGGCTGGACAACGACGCCGTTGTAGAGGATATCGC
>CAYSJJ010000068.1:0-20283 GCA_964431365.1 uncultured Geobacter sp.
GCGTACAGCGGCCTGATTGTCTGAGCCCGTCAGGGCGAGTTTCAGGCCGGTAGCGGAATGAGACGTACAGCGGCGGGGCGAGCGGCACGCGGAGCGCAGTGGCGCGCCAGCCGGCACGAATCAGCTTCTGCTACAGTTCGATCGGCAGCACCAGGGAAAAGGTGCTCCCCTCGCCGGGGGTGCTCTGCACCTCGATGGTGCCGTTGTGGGATTCGGCGATCCCCAGGCTCACCGAAAGGCCGAGGCCGGTCCCCTTGGTCGCCTCCTTGCTGGTGTAGAACGGGGTAAAGATCTTCGACAGGTTTTCCGGGGGGATGCCGACACCGTTGTCGGTCACGCTCAGCAGGGCCCACTGTTTTTCCCCCTCCGCCCGCACGGCGGTCCCCACCTCGATGACCTTCTCCTTTCGCTCCACATCCCCCAGGGCGTCCCGGGCGTTGATCAGGAAATTGATCAGCACTTGCTGGATCTGCGGGCCGTTGGCGGTCAGCCGGGGGAGTGCGGGATCGAACCGTTCGACGATCCTGATCTGATTCCGGTTGATCTGGTACTGGATCATGCTCAGCACCCGTTCCGCCTCGGCGTTCAGGTCGATATCGGTCTGGGGCGACTGGTTCTGCCGCGAAAAGGTCAGCAGGTTCTGGATGATCCGTTTGCAGCGGATGCCGGAATTGATGATGTCGTCCAGCACTTCCGCCTTCTCGTACTGGGCATCCTCCAGCAGATCACGGGAGAGCATCTGGGCCGTGCCAATGATGACGGTCATCGGACTGTTCAGCTCATGGGCCACCCCGGCAGCCATCTCCCCCAGGGCGGCCAGTTTGGCCGACTGTACCAGTTGCCCCTCCATCTTGATCTTCTGGGTGACGTCCTTGACGATGATGGTCACCGCCGCCAGCTGCCGCTCTTCGTTCAGGACCGGATAGTAGGAGAGATCCAGGACCAGCCCCACCTCGGTCTGCCAGCGCTGGAACACCGGCTTGCCGGTGCGCTGCACCTCCTGGATCGGGCAGTTCGGGCAGGGATGGGTGCGACCGTGGAGTTTGGCGAAACACTTGTTGCTGAGCGTCTGGCGCCAGAAGCCGCTCATCTCGGGAGGGAGGTGATCGTTGTGCAGGAGGACGTTGTAGTCGGTATCCACCAGGAAGATCGGGTCGGTCACCGCCTTGAAGGTCTCTTCCCACTCCTTCTTGACCCGGAAGACCTGCTTGTAGAGGCGCGCGTTCTGGATACTGATCGCCAACTGATCGGCCAGGTGCTGCACAAAGCTGAGATCGTCCTCGCGGTAGACCCTCTCGAAGATGCTGGCGACCAGCAGGGTACCGATCACCTCGTCCCGCTTGAACATCGGGGCGACCGCCAGAGACCGGATCGGCCCCGGGTAGCCCGGGTTGATCTGGATATGGCTGAATTCCACCGGTGACAGGTTGAAGATGCCCGCCCGCTTCTGCTGGATGACCTTCAGGGAGGGAGAGTGGGCGGGAAAGGTCTCGATCCGGCAGAAATCGGTCGGCATCAGCGCCGTCAGGGTCAGTTCGCCGCTCTTGACCGTCACCAGCCCGAGGAAATCGCAGGGAAGGGTCTGCGGCAGCTTGGTGAAGGCCCGCCCGATGATGTCGGAGATCGACATGTCGATATTGATGTCCCGGGCCAGCTGATGCAGGATCTCCAAGCGGCTGTTCTGCTTCAGCACCTCCTGGTTCCGCTTCTTCAGCTCCACATAGTAGTTGAGCTTGGAGGAGTCGACACCGGTCAACTGTTCCAGCAGCTTTTCTCTGTTTTCCATGGTCCTTCCTTACATCGCCTTGCGAAAGATTTGCTCGATTTGTTCAACCGTCGCATTGCGCGGATTGGTCACCAGACAGGCATCCTTCATGGCATTGCGGCTGAGGAGCGGAATGAACTCCTCCTTGAGGCCGATATCCGCCAGCCCCTTGGCCAGGCCGATGTCGGCGATCAGCCGCTTGACCGCCTCGATGGCCAGCGAGGCGCCCCGCGTCTCGTCGAACCCGGCCACCTCTTCCCCCATGGCAGCGGCGATGTCGCGGAAGCGGCCGGGACAGGAGGGGAGATTGAACTCCATCACGTGGGGAAGGATCGAGGCATTGGTCTCCCCGTGGTGGCGGTCGATCAGGCCGTCCACCTGGTGGGTCATGGCGTGGGTGGCGCCGAGGATGGCGTTGGAAAAGGCGAGCCCGGCGGTGAGGGCCGCCATGGCCATGTTGGTGTTGGCCTCCATGTCCTGGCGGTCGGCCACTGCCTGTCGCAGGTTGCGGGAGATCAGCTGGATCGCCTTCAGGGCGTGGATGTCGGTCAGCGGCGTCGCGGCCAGCGACACGTACGACTCGATGCCGTGGGTCAGGGCGTCCAATCCGGTGGCGGCGGCCAGCTTGGCGTCCTTGGTCTTGAGCAGTTCCGGATCGACGATGGCGATGTCCGGCACCAGTGACTTGGAGATGATCGACATCTTCAGCTTGCGCGCCGTATCGACGATGATGGTGAACTGGCTCACCTCCGAGCCGGCGCCGGCCGTCGTGGGGGCGATCAGCATGGGGGGGAGAGGCCGGCTGATCCTGTTGATCCCTTCGTAATCCTGCAGCTTCCCCCCGTTGGTGGCCAGGGTGGCGACCGCCTTGGCCACATCGGTGGGGCTGCCGCCGCCGACGGCAACGATCCCGTCGCAACGCGCCTGCAGATACCGGATGGTCCCCTCGGTCACCTCGGTATCCTTGGGATTGGTGGTCAGGGCCGAGAAGACCTCGGTCTCCAGGCCGGCTGTCCGGAGGTAATAGACGGCCTGGTCGACCCAGCCGGCCTTTATCACGTCCTCGTCGCTGACCAGAAAGACCTTGGAGGCGCCGATCCGGACGGCGCTCTCGCCGATCTGGCTGAGGGAACCCCGGCCGAAGATGATCTCCGGGGCGACAAACTTGCTGATGTTCATAGTGCTCCCCTCCGGGGTGTGGTCTGAAACGAGACAGTGAGGCCGACATCGTCCCGTCATGGAACAGCAATTTGTGTTCCATATTAGGTCATTCACGACAAAAAAGATACCGTCTTGCCAGGTGAAGCCGATGCCAGAACAAGAAAAGGGGCGCCTCCTTGGCGCCCCTTCACATCCCGGCTCGTCATCCCGTCAGAGATCGTCGTCCTCTTCCGACCCCTCCTGGTGCTTCGGCCCGCGCGACAGGGCGATCAGTTCGGCCCCGACCGACTCGGCGATCTGCTTCAACTCGCACATCCGGAGATGCTGCCCGTAGACCTTGAGATTGAGGTCCGCGACCGCCACCAGCACATAGCGCGGCTGCCTCGCCCCGTCCTGCATCTTGGTCCTTTGCCGATAAAAGATTTTTCCTGACATGAAAGGGTGCCTCCTTTCCCGTTCTCCTCCCTGGAACTGCGGAGGGTTCATTGACAAAAGTGTATACCCTTTCCTCATTTTTTCAAACGGTTATGCCCGGATCACCGTACCGATCCGCTCCCTGTTGATCGCCTGCTCGATGGTGCCGCGCTTGTGGCCGTTGACGATCCGTATCTCCCGGACATTGACCATGTCGCGCAAGAGATAGAGCATCTTCCGCTCAAGGACCATATCCTCCATATCCATCCCGATCAGTTCCCCCACGGTGATCTCCTCGATCAGCTCGGCGTCCGGATTCACCCTCGGGTCCTCGGTAAACAGCCCGTCCACGTTCTTGACCAGGATGCAGCTCTTCGCCCCCAGCACCTCGGCCATCAGGAGCGCGCCGGTATCGGTGCGGTGCGGCGGGATCAGCCCGGTCTCCGGCGGATGCTCGTAAAGACCGTAAGGCGGCGTGCCGTGGATCACCGGCAGGAGGCCGAGATGGAGCATGGTCGGCAGGTCCAGGAGATCCCCGGTCTTCACCCGCGAACCGCCCCACCGGGAGAGGAGCAGGGTGACGATCTCGGCGTTCTGCTCGCTGATCTTGCCGGCCAGCTCGGCCAGGACCCCGGTCGGCATCCCCAGGTCGATGCCGATGTCAAGGATGTGGCGGACCCGGACCCCGCCACCGGTGACCACCATGACCCGGTGCCGTTTCGACAACTCGCCGATCTCTTCCATGAGCGGCATGACCACCTCGCGGCCGTAGTCGATGACGCCATGCCCGCCGATCTTGACGACGTTGAGCTCAGGGACCAGCCTGAGTTGTGTGCCCCCTTCACGGTGCTTCATCCCCTTGCGGACGAGGGTCTCGCCCTTCAGGGTGGATTCGATTTCGTGCCGTGGTGCCATAGCGTGAGCCTCCTGGAGAGTGCAGGGGAATGGGTGAACTGACGGAAAGCGTAGCAGAAAAATGGCTAAAGAGAAGGGGCAGATCCGGGAGTTTTCGGACAGAGAACGGGGTGTGAGCGACGGGACTTACGGCAGGTGGATCAATTCGCACGACCAGCACTTTCCGTAGCGTGCCGGCAGGAACAGGATGTTTATGGAGAGGCAGTTCTGGCACTGCCAGAACCGGAAGTCGGTCACTTCACGGCCGGTGAGCCGGCTGAACTGCCAGCGGTAGTAGGCGTCCCAGTCGTACTCCGGAGGCTGTGCGGCTTTTTCCACCAACTGTTCCAGCAGCATGTCCCCTCCGGTTGAAACGGCAACGGTAATGGCGCCTGCCCGGCTAGCGGCCCGGCTGCCGGCAGCAGCTAACGGTGCTGACCGACCAGCGCCGATAGCGGCAATTGTAACAGGACAACGCCTCGTCCGCCACCTGCTCATCCTCCGTATCGGGCGAAAAGTCGGAGCAACGACCGGCGATACCGGCCGCAGCGGGCCACTCTTCGCAGCCGAGGGGGAAGTACGGGGTAAATGTCGTCGCCGGTACCATGGGCCCTCAAAACCGCCGCAGCTGCTGCCGCGAGCAGCTCCGCCAGGAGACACCGTCGACTGCCGGCTCGACGGCAGTGACCAGCAGCACCGCCTTCCCCCCCTGCAGGACCGTTTTCGTCTTCTCCCCCAGTCGGACCTTCTCGTGCCCGGCCAGATCGACCCCGTCCAGGGTGCGGACCAGATCCACATCGTCACGGCGGCAGAGTTCGGCAACGGTGATGGGCCCGATGCACGGATCGAGCCTGATCTGCCCCCGCAGCCGCCCGTCGTTGCCGCTCAGGCGGAGCGCCATACCGGCCAGTGCGCCGATCACCCCCTGCCCGGTGCCACCGTGCTCCGAGAGATACACCCCGCTGCAGCGGGCCACGGCATAGGCGTCCTCCTTGGCGAGCACCTCGCTTTTCGCCTTCTGCCCGAACAACAGCAGCCCATCCTGGTCCGACAGGGTGTCGACGCTGGCGACGCAGAGGCCGGGATCCGAACCGACGGCGCTCTCCCGGGCAAGGAAGGTGGCGGCATAGTCGATGACCCGCTCAAGGGCGTCTCCGTCGATGTCGGCGGCAAAACACATGGCGCTGTTGTGCGAGGTGTACGGGATGTCCGGATGCACGTACAGCTGATGGCGCGTGACGTAGCTGCTCCGCCCCCAGCCGTTCGATTCCAGCTCGCCGGCCATGAGTGCTGCCAGTTCGCCGGTCCCCCTGCTCTCAAGGTCGTCGGTGTCGTCGATGCTTACCAGGATTCGCATGAAAATTTTGCTCCGTAGCCGGCCGGTCGGTGGTCTGAGTTATAGAATACAAAGTATGTGCCGGGCTGAAAAGGGGGAATCCATGGCCGCCGGGAGGGCGATCTGGGGCACTTGGCGCCCCAGTCGTCTGTGGCAAAATCACCCACTGTGGCGATTCCCCGCACCGTTTCGGGACACTCTCCCCGTCGACGTGCGCAGGCTACACAGCCAGGGCTTCCGGTTCCCCCAGCACCGCGGCGCGGAACTTCTCGATCCCCAGCTCCTCGACGATGGCGCCGAGGCGGACTTCCCGGCCGCAGGCCTTGTACCAGTCGATGATCCGTTCGACCACGGCGAGCACCGCCTCCTCGTCCGGAGCGGTCTCCACCAGCAGCTCGGCCAGGCGCGGACGGGGGCCGGCGTTGCCGCCGACGAGGATCCTCCACCCCTTGGGGGTTCCCATGATGCCGATGTCCTTCACCGCCACCTCGGCGCAGGAGAGCATGCAGCCAGAGACCCCCATCTTCATCTTGTTGGGGAGGGGGAGGGCGTGGTAGAGCTCGTCCAGGCGAAGCCCCAGGGAGACTGAATCCTGGATGCCGCGTTTGCAGTAGGTGGTTCCCGGGCAGATCTTGATGCTCCGCACGCAGAGACCGAGGGCCGCCCCCGGTTTCCCCCCCACTTCCTCCCAGATCGCGTCGATATCCTCCTCCTTGACGCCGAACAGGGCGATCCGCTGGGCAGAGGTCAGTTTCAGCTGCAGCCCGTATTTGTCCGCCACGTCGCAGATCCTGCGCAGGGTGGCGGTATCGGTGATTCCTCCGGGGATGTGGGGGGCGATACCGTAGGTTTCCCGGTCCCGCTGCAGGATCGCCCCCTTTTCAACCATGTCCTTTTTCACGTAACGCTCCTTGGTTCTTCGTTTCCAGCCACTTAAGGCGGTCTGTGTACCCTCTCTCCCGCCAGGGGAGAGAGGGACTCCAATACGCAGAGGCTTAAGGAGGATGGCTTCAAACGGCACCCGGCGAGGCAAGATAGCCGTTGATGGCCGTGGCGGCCTGCTTGCCGTCCCCCATGGCGAGGATGACCGTGGCCCCCCCCCGGACGATGTCGCCGCCGGCGTAGACGCCGGGAATGCTGGTGGCCCCCTGTTCGTCGCTGACGATGTTCCCCCACCGGTTCAGGAGCAGCTCAGGGGCCGAGGCGGTGAGGAGCGGATTGGCCCGCGTGCCGACGGCGTTCACCACCACGTCGGCCTCCAGGTCGAACTCCGATCCCGGGACCACCACCGGCTTGCAACGGCCCGACTCGTCCGGCGGCCCCAACTCCATCCGCTGGCAGCGGAGCGCCGAGACCCACCCCTCGTCGTTGCCGACGATCTCCAGAGGGGCGGTGAGCATGACGAACTCCACCCCCTCCTCCTTGGCGTGCTTGATCTCCTCCAGCCTGGCCGGCATCTCCGCCTCGCCCCGGCGGTAGACGATCATGGCCCGCTCGGCGCCGAGCCGGCGGGCGGTGCGGACGCAGTCCATGGCCGTGTTGCCGCCGCCGATGACCGCCACCCGTTCCCCCCGAATGATCGGGGTGGGGGATGCGGGATTGCGCCCCGCCTCCATCAGATTGACCCGGGTGAGGAACTCGTTGGCAGAGTAGACCCCCTTCAGGTTCTCCCCCGGGATGTTGAGCATGGTGGGGAGCCCGGCACCGTTGGCGATGAAGAGGGCGTCGAACTCGCCCTGCAGCTCCCGGATGGTGAGGGTCTTGCCGACGATGACGTTGCACTCGATGGTCACCCCCATCGCGGTCAGCCTGGCAACCTCGGCATCGATGATCGTCTTCGGGAGGCGGAACTCGGGGATCCCGTAGCGGAGCACCCCGCCCGTATCGTGGAGCGCCTCGAAGATGGTCACCTCGTGCCCGGCCCGGGCCAGCTCGCCGGCAGCGGTGAGCCCGGCCGGACCGCAGCCTACCACAGCCACCCGCCGGCCGCTAGGGGAAGGAAGCTGCACTTCCGAGAGCTCTGCCGCGTTCGCCATGGCCCAGTCGGCCACGAAGCGCTCCAGGTAGCCGATGGCCACCGGTTCCCCCTTGACGCCGCGGACGCATCGCGCCTCGCACTGGCTCTCCTGGGGGCAGACCCGGCCGCAGACCGCGGGGAGGGCGTTGTCCCCCTGGAGGATGGCGGCCGACGCAGGGAGGTCGCCGGCAGCCAGGGCGTCGAGGAACTCGGGGATGGAGACCCCCACCGGGCACCCCTCGACGCAGGGGCGGTGCTTGCACTGGATGCAACGTTTGGCCTCCAGCACCGCCTGCTCCAGGCCGAGCCCCAGGTTGACCTCCGCGAAGTTTCGGCTCCGGACCGCGGCGTCCAGCTCGGGCATGTGGACCCGCCCGATGGCGAGCCGCTCCTTGGGGGTAAGATCGTTAGCCATGGGCCACCTCCTGGAGGAGCCGGCAGTCGTGGCGGGCCTGCTCCTCGTAGCTCCGGTAGATGGTGAGGCGGTCGGCCAGGCCGGCAAAATCGACCTGGTGGCCGTCGAACTCCGGTCCGTCGACGCAGGCGAATTTCGATTCGTTCCCCACCACGACCCGGCAGCCGCCGCACATGCCGGTGCCGTCGACCATGATCGGGTTGAGGCTGACCACGGTCTCGATCCCGTGGGGCCGGGTCTGCTCGGCAACGGCCCGCATCATCGGCACCGGGCCGACGGCCAGGACCACCCGCGGGGCGCGGGCCGGATCGGCGATCAGGTCAGCCAGTTCGGCCGTGACGAACCCTTTGCGCCCCCGGCTCCCGTCCTCGGTGGTGACGAGGAGCTCGCTGGAGAACGCGGCCAGTTCGTCGGCCAGGATGATGTACTGGTCGGAACGGCCGCCGATGATGGTGGTCACCTCGTTCCCGGCCGCGGCCAGGGCCTTGGCAAGCGGGTAGAGGACCGCCGTGCCGACCCCGCCACCGACGCAGGCCACCCGCCCCCATCGCTCGATATGGGTCGGCTGGCCAAGCGGGCCGGCCACGTCCCGGAGCGCCCCGCCGACGGGGATGCTGACGATCTTCCGGGTGGAGGCGCCGATCGCCTGGATGAACAGGGTTACGGTGCCGTCGGCCGGATCGGCGTCGCCGATGGTGAGGGGAATCCGCTCGTCTCCCCGGTCGGCCCGGACGATGACGAACTGTCCGGCCCTGCGGGCTGCGGCGATCCGTGGCGCCCGCACCACGAGGCGGTGCAGGTTGGGCGCCAGGATGTCGTTGCGTACGACTTCAAACATGGCTGATACCTTTCAACGATGGAATAGGGGCGGCAGGGCCGCGGAAATTGCTGCAACAGGTTGGCATCTCTTCAGATCGTCAGGAGAGGCACTGGAAGATCCCCGCGCCCCAGAGACAGCTGCCGCAGGGAGCCTGGTTGACGTAGCAGTCCTGCTCGAAGCTATCCCCCTGCAGGTAGTCGCAGGGGGCCAGGCTGCAGCTGGCACAGACCGGATGATCGTACCCCAGGGCGTTCTCCCGGAAGCCGCGGAACGCCGGGCTGTTCCAGACCTCCCCGATCCCCTGGTCGGCCAGGTCGCCGAAGACCCGCGGCCGGACCTGCTGGTCCCAGCCGTTGGCATGCGAGCAATAGCCGTGCCACAGGGGATAGCAGGGATGGACCTTGCCGTCCCAGGAGACGAACGCCCCTCCCTGTTCGACGAACCGGCAGTGCCGCTCCATGCGGGGCACGGCTTCCGGTAGGCGGAGCTCCACCCCCTCCTCGCGGGCCACCGCCTCTGCCTCGGCGAAGACCTCCAGCAGTTCGTCGAGCCGGCCGTACTCCATCCCGAGGAGCTGCCTAAGGTCCAGGGCCACCCCCCGGCGCCGGGCATCGGCCTTGATCGCCTCCACGAACGCGACGATCCGCTGCTCCTCCGGGCTCCTGGCGTACTTCCAGAGAAGCCCGAAATAGCGCCGGATCTCCACCCCGGCGACCTCCGCCTTCAGCTGCCACGGGTAGAAAAGCGACAGGGCCGCGTCGGTGCTGGTCTGGTAGAGGGCCTGTTGGACATGGGCCGCAGTGTACGGCAGCAGGTGGGAGACGATGGCGAAGGAGGCGCCGCGGGAGGCGGCCCAGCGGATGGCCGACGGCAGCTCCCGCAGGTTCTCCCGCATGGCCACGAACTCCACCCCCACCTGCAGGTCAGGCCGGCCGCAGCGTGACTTCGCCTCAGCGATGTCGGCGAGCGCCCGGCCGAACGAGGTGAACTCCCCGCCGGTGCGCAGCGTCCGGAAGGTTCCCGGCGAGGCACCGTCCAGGGAGAAGCAGATCCGGTCGAGGCCCGCGTCCACGAGGGAG
The DNA here is from genome assembly GCA_964431365.1 of uncultured Geobacter sp. Classification (GTDB taxonomy): domain Bacteria; phylum Desulfobacterota; class Desulfuromonadia; order Geobacterales; family DSM-12255; genus Geomobilibacter. Next base: position 9,902 of record CAYSJJ010000068.1, read on the forward strand.
ATGGCCCGGAGGGCGGTCATGAGGAGGCCATTGCTCTGGAAGCCGACCCACCCCTCGGCCGGAATGAGCCTCTTCGCCCGCCGGATGAACTGCTCCAGCCGCGGATCGAGGAGCGGCTCCCCGATGCCGTTCAGCACCAGCGCCTCAAGATCGGGGAATGCCGGCTCCAGGGCGGCAAAGGTCTCCGGCGACAGGTCCCCCTCGCACAGGTCGCTCCCCCTGCTCTGCTTCATGCACATGACGCAGCTCAGGTTGCACCGGGTGGTGGTCTCCACGAAGAGCCGCGAGGGATAGGGACGGAAGGCCGGGGCGATCTCGGGAGTCGTCGGGGCGTGGACAGTATTCTCAGAAAACGTGGGCATTTCTCCACCGCGGAAACAAGCGAGTTTGTTTGTGCCTTAACCAAACAAGTCACGATTTTCGATGCCAGAGTGGGGCTTGCGGAGGGCCTCCGAACGCAAACCCGCTATGGCGCGAAAAGCGTGGCTTGCACCACCTCGGCAATGTCTTTCACTTTAACTGCAGCCTGACGATCCTTCAGGCCGTCTTCCATCATGGTCATGCAGTAGGGGCACGTCACGCAGATGGTGTCAGGGGACGCGGCCAGTGCCTCGTCGACCCGGTTCAGGTTGATCCGCTCCCCCAGGTGCTCCTCGAGCCACATCCGGCCGCCGCCGGCGCCGCAGCAGAAGGAGCTCCCCCGGCTGCGCCCCAGCTCCTGCGGGCTCTTGCCGGTGGCCCGGGCGATGACCGAACGGGGTGCCTCGTAGACGTCGTTGTGCCGCCCCAGGTAGCAGGAGTCGTGGAAGACGACATTCCCGAGCTCCGCCCGCCGGTCCAGCGTCAGCCTCCCCTCGGCGATCAGCCGCTCCAGGAGCTCCGCATGGGGGATCACCTCCAGCTCCAGGCCGTACTGCCGGTAGTCGTTCCTGAGCGTCGTGAAGCAGTGGGGGCAGTGGGTGATCACCTTCGTCACCCGCTTCTCCCGGAAGAGGGCCACGTTCTCCCGCGCCATCCGGTCGAAGACGTATTCGTTCCCCAGCCGGCGCAGGCTGTCCCCGCAGCATGGCTCCTCGCGCCCCAGCACCCCCCAGGAGACGCCGGCGGCGTCCAGGAGCTGCGCCATGGCCAGGGTCACCTGCTTGCTCCGGGAGTCGAAGGCGCCGGCGCAGCCGACGAAGAAGAGGTATTCGGTCTCCCCGGCTTTGAACTGCTTCACGTCCCGCTGGGCCGCCCACTTCGTCCGCTCTCCCGGGGCGATCCCCCACGGGTTGCTCCGCTGCTCCATGTTCTCGAAGAGGTTCAGGAGCTCCTCCGGAAAGTCGGCATGCATCTCCACCAGGTGGCGCCGCATCTTGACCAGCTTCGGCATCTGTTCGATGAAGACCGGGCAGGCCGCCATGCAGGCGCCGCAAGTGGTGCAGGACCAGATCGCCTCACCCTCCACGCTTCCCCTCCCCTCGCCGATCAGCGGCACGGTAGCGCTGCCGGAGCGCTGCAGGAGCGGACCGTTGGCCAGCAGGTTCTCCTTGAGGTCGTGGATCACCTGCCGCGGGTTGAGCGGCTTGCCGGTGGTCGCGGCCGGGCACGCCTGCTCACAGCGGCCGCATTCGGTGCAGGAAAAGGTGTCGAAGAGCTCCTTCCAGCTGAAGCGGTCGATGCTCCCGGCCCCGTAGGCGTTCCCCTCGGCGAACTCCTCACGCGGCTGGGTGTTCGGCCGCTCCAGTCCCCGGAAGAAGCAGTTGGGGATGGCGGTCAGGATGTGCATGTGCTTGCTGTAGGGGAGGAAGTTGATGAAGACGAGGAGCACGGCAGCATGGAGCCACCACGAGACCGCTGCCAGCGATTCGAGGAACTGGTGGGGGAGCGCCGCCAGCAGGCCGGCAACGGCGGAGGAGACCGGCAGGGAGGCGGCGGACGGCTCGTTCCCCAGGGCGATCTCGGCGCTGTGCAGGGAGAACCAGGCGAGCATCAACATGCCGATCATGGCGAGGATGGCAAAGGCCTCGCCGGTGCGCGCCCCCTCAAAGGGTGGGGCCACGACCCGCCGCACCAGGGCCGCCATGACGGCGGCCAGGGCCAGCAGCGAGACCAGGTCGAAGGCGGTCCGGAGCGGATTGTGGACAACGGCCGGCAGCAGGTTCAGTGAGAAGCCCGGAAAGAGCCCCTGGAGGAAGAACTCCCCGTTGGCCAGGACGAGCACCAGGAACGACCAGAAGATGACGAGATGGTTGAGGCCGAAGGGGCGGCTCACCACCCGCTGCTGGCCGATGGCGAAGCGGAGCACGCTCCCAAGCCTTGCCCCGAGCCTGTCGAGACGGTTGTCGCCGGTGCCGACGCGGACCAGGCTGAAGCGGCGGTAGCAGCTCCAGGCGAACAGAGCGAGGGAGGCAACGAGGATGGGGGCGAAGATGGCTGGATTTGGGTGCATTGATCTTCCTCTTCAAATTAAGTGGAGCAGGGGGGCTCGACGGAGCGAAAGCCCTGCGATTCACGCGGCCGGTGGGGAACAAGCCGGATCAGCCGTCCGAGGGTAGCACGACAGGCGGAACCCTCTCAGAAGCCAAATCACGGGGCTGAAGCGGAGACGGGCCCCCCTGTTCCACTTAGTGCTCCACTGAGTTCGTACTCCACCTATTCCGTGCGCTTACTACTGCTTCAAGGCCCGGATCTGCCGGGTGATTTCGGGCACCACCTGGAACAGGTCGCCGACGATGCCGTAGGTGGCCACCTCGAAGATCGGCGCCTCCCGGTCCCGGTTGATGGCGATGACCATCTCCGAGTCCTGCATCCCCACCAAGTGCTGGATGGCGCCGGAGATGCCGCAGGCGATGTAGATCCTGGGGCGGACCGTCTTGCCGGTCTGCCCCACCTGGCGGTCGGTAGGCATCCAGCCGGCATCCACGGCGCTGCGGGAGGCGCCGACCACACCGCCAAGCTCATCGGCCAGCTCCTTGAGGATGCCGAAGTTCTCAGCCGCCATCATGCCGCGGCCGCCGGAGACGATGAACTCGGCGCCGCTGATGTCCACGTGTCCCTGCCCCTTCTTGTCGCTGATGATCTCCAGCACCTTGGTGAAGATCTCCGCTTCCCGGATGGCGAACGACTCCCTGACGATCTCTCCCTTGCGACCCTCCGCCCGTCCCGGCAGCGGCATGACCTGGGGCCGGACCGTGGCCATCTGGGGACGGAACCGGTCGCACATGATGGTGGCCATGATGTTGCCGCCAAAGGCGGGGCGGGTCTGCATCAGGTTCCGGTTGGCGTCGATGCCGAGTCCGGTGCAGTCGGCGGTGAGCCCGGTCCCAACCCGGGTGGCGACGGCGCCGGCCAGGTCCCGGCCGAGGCCGGTCGCCCCCATCAGGACGATCTCCGGCTTGTACCGGTCGATGAGGTGACAGAGTGCCTCCAGGTACGGCTCGGTCCGGTAGTGGCGAAAGACCGGCTGGTCCAGCAGGTAGGCCCTGGTGGCACCGTATGCGAAGGCCTCGTCGCAGAGGAGCTCCACCCCTTCCCCGAGGACGACGGCGCAGAGTTCGCAGCCGAGCGTCGCGGCCAGCTCGGCACCCTTCCCCAGGAGCTCCCAGGAGACTCGCGCCGCCTCCCCTTCGGTCTGCTCGATGAAGACCCATACCCCCCGGTAGGCCGCGACGAGCTCCCGGCGCTGCTTCTCCTCCTCGTCCACCTCGTCGTCGGGCTGGCTCGCCTGCTCCGCCAGGAGGGCCAGGATCCGCAGCTCCTCAGGGGTATAGAAGATCTCCAGGGCGTTGCCGGGGCAGGCCTTGACGCACTTGACGCATCCGATGCATTTGTCCAGCGCGATCTCCGGCTCCCCCCGGTCGTTCATCTCGATCCCGTTCACCGGGCAGCTGCTCTGGCAGCGGGCGCCGCAGGCGATGCACTTCCCCTCGATGACCCGGACCTTCCCCCGGGGCTTCTTCAGTTTCTGTGGTTCGGTCATTGGTAAGTCCTCTGAATTCATGCGCAAAGGCGCATGGCTCAAGCCTCTGGATGTGTATCTTGCGCCTTGCGCCTTGTGCCAATCAGATAGTCAGCAGGTCCATTCTCAGCAGGTTATCAACGAGCATCCTGGCCGTGCCGGCCGGATCGTTCAGACCGTCCCCCAGGATCTCCCCCGGGGCGCGCTCGGGCGAGAAGATCCGGCTCACCCAGGTGGGCGAGCCCTTCAGGCCGATGCTGTTCACGTCGAGCCCCAGGTGGCTGTTGTCCCAGACCGTCACCGGGGTCGCGGCCCCCTTCAGCCGCATCGGGACGGTCGGGTAGCGGGGCCGGTTCAGCTCCCGCACCACGGTGATCATAGCCGGGAGCCGCGCCTCGACGATCTCGTAGCGACCCTCCAGCTTCCGCCGTACCCTGATCCTCTTCCCGAGGAAATCGACTTTTTCGATCCGGTCCACCAGGGTCAGCTGGGAAAAGCCGAGCCGCACCGCGATCCCCGGCCCGACCTGGGCGGTATCGCCGTCGATGGTCTGCTTGCCGCAGAGGACCAGGCCGATCTCCTCCCGCTCGTCGAGCTTCCGGATCGCCGCTGCCAGCACGTTGCTGGTGGAAAGGGTGTCGGCGCCGCCGAAGACCCGGTCGGAGAGGAGGATCGCCTCGTCCACGCCGAGGCTGAGCGCCTTCTTCAGGGCCGCTTCCGCATTGGGAGGGCCCATGGAGAGGGCGGCGGCCCGGAAACCGTACCGCTCCTTCAGCTGCAGGCTTGCTTCCAGGGCGTGGGTGTCGTAGGGGTTGACGATGAACGGGATCCCCTCCCGCACCAGGGTATTGGTGGCCGGGTCGATCCGGACCTGGGTCGTGTCCGGGACCTGTTTGATGCAGGCGACTACATACATGAAGCCACCTGCTCCCCACCAAGCCGGGTCGCCATCCCCCCCTGCCGCCATTCCGACTTCAGCAGGATGAACGCCTCACGCATCACCTCCGACGCCCGCTTGCTGGTTGCGTCCATCAGCTGCTGGACCACCGCCATCTCCTCGTCGGTGATCCGGACAGATATGATGTTCGGCTTCTTCGGATTCTTGTAGCGTCTCCTCGCCGGTTGCCGCACCTCTTCCTGGCCGGCCGCTTCCTGCACCACGATGGCGTCCATGGGGCGGATGGTCCCTCCCTGCACGACTTTCGCGAAGATCCCTTCCTTCGGCATGACGCAGTCTCCTGCCTGGTAATAGATGGCGCAGCGGTTGTGGCACTCCTTACCGATCTGGGTGACCTCCAGCACCACATCCCCCACCGCGAGTCTGGTGCCGATGCTAAGCTTCACCAGGTCGATACCGTGGGTGGTGATGTTCTCCGCAAAGTCCCCCGCCCCCACCGTCAGTCCCAGTTGCTGCATCTTCTCGATGCTCTCCAGGGCCAGGAGGCTGACCTGGCGGTGCCACTCCCCGGCATGGGCATCGCCGACGATGCCGTGATTCTCCCTGAACTCGGCGGACGGCGCCGGGCTCTTCCGCTCCCCTTTTCCCCTGCTGATGCTCACCGCTACGATCTTCCCAGCCATGGTCATATCCTCGTCTCTGATAGTGGGTTCTGAACTATTCCCTAGCCGCCGATCCGGGACATGGCGACCGCGCCCTGCCCTGGTGTTTCCGTTGCCAGCCGGTGACGGTCCGGCTTTTCAATGACGATCCGGCGGAGCAGCTCCCGCAGCTCCCGGTTGTCCGGCGACCGGAGGGCCGGCCTGAGATCGATCCCCTCCCCTGCGAAGAGGCATCCCTTCACCCGTCCTGCCGCTGTGACCCTGACCCGGTTGCAGCAGTCGCAGAAATGGCCCGAGATGGGGGTGATGATGCCGATGGCGCCGGCCGCGCCCCGTATCTTGAAGTTTCTGGACGGCCCGGCCATCTCGGTGCCGATCATCGGGACCAGCGAAAACCGCCGGCCGATCCGCTGGACGATCTCGCTCCCGCTGACCGGGAGCGCTCCTCCCTGCTCCAGGGTCGGCATCTGCTCGATGAAGCGGACCGTACAGGGGCGGTCGAGGGTCATGGCGGCGAAATCCAGGATCTCGTCGTCGTTCACACCGGCCATGACGACCATGTTCAGCTTCACCGGGAAACCGGCCGCCTCGGCAGCGGCGATGCCATCCAGGACCTCCTGCAGTACGCCGCCCCGGGTGATGGCGGCAAAGGTCCCTGGCCGCAGGGAATCGAGGCTGATGTTGAGCCGCTGCACGCCGGCCCGGCGGAGGGGGAGGGCCATCTCGGCGAGGCGCAGGCCGTTGGTGGTGAGAACCAGCTCTTTCAGCCCCGGGATGGCGGCCAGGCGCTCGGCGAACGTGACGATCCCCTTCCGTACCAGCGGCTCGCCGCCGGTGAGCCGGATCTTGCCGATCCCCAGCGACACCGCTTCGGCAGCAATCCGGTACAGCTCCTCGTAGCTCAGCATCTCGTCGTGGGAAAGCTTCGGAATCCCCTCGGCAGGCATGCAGTAACGGCAACGGAGGTTGCAGCGGTCGGTGACCGAGAGCCTGAGGTAATTTATGCGCCGACCGTATCTGTCAATCAGTTCCATGGTCTCATGCCGGACAAAGGTGGTGGATCACGTCTCGATATGACACATGGCAATTTCGATACCACTTCCTCTCATGAAGTTGGGGCAGGCGGTCCGTTTAGGTCTCTGCGAAGGGTATTGTGCCGTGATTACAGGGGAATGAGACATTTGTTTAGCGGCAGCGCCCGTGGCTGTTCAGCCGCCGTGAGGAGGGGGGGTGACAGACAACTCGTAGCTCCAAAATGGCACATTAGTTCCGTATCGGAACAGAGGCACCGTTCCCATTTGAAGCAACCACGATCTACTCCAGGTTTTCCGCCAGAAACTCCAACCTGGCAACAGCCCGTTATTACAGTCATTTCTGCAGTGACCTCAAATTAATCGTCTTCATGAATCTGTTGGTACACGGATTGCCATATCCTAGAAAATCGTTTTACGAAACCGTATGCACGATCAACGGAACCACACCACACATCGAGGAGGAAGAGACAATGGCACTTGGAGAACAGACGTACGGATTTTTCATTCCGACAGTATCACTGATGGGGATCGGCTCGGCCAAGGAGACCGGCGGGCAGGTGAAGGCGCTGGGCGCCTCCAAGGCACTTCTGGTTACCGACAAGGGGATCTCGGCCATGGGTATGGCCGACAAGATCAAGGAGCAGGTTGAGACCGCCGGCGTCAAGGTGGTGATCTTCGACGGCGCCGAGCCGAACCCGACCGACACCAACGTCCATGACGGCGTGAAGGTCTACCAGGACAACCAGTGCGACGCCATCATCTCCCTGGGCGGCGGCAGCTCCCACGACTGCGCCAAGGGGATCGGCCTGGTCATCGGCAACGGCGGCCATATTCGCGACTTCGAAGGGGTGAACAAGTCCACCAAGCCGATGCCCGCCTTCGTGGCCATCAACACCACCGCCGGCACCGCCTCGGAAATGACCCGCTTCTGCATCATCACCAACACCGACACCCACGTGAAGATGGCCATCGTCGACTGGCGCTGCACCCCGAACGTCGCCATCAACGACCCGCTCCTGATGGTCGGCAAGCCGGCGGCACTCACCGCCGCCACCGGCATGGACGCCCTGACCCACGCGGTCGAGGCGTACGTCTCCACCATCGCCACCCCGATCACCGACGCCTGCGCCATCAAGGCCATCGAGCTGATCGCCCAGTACCTGAGCCCGGCCGTGGCCAACGGCGATAACCTGGAGGCCCGCGACAAGATGGCCTATGCCGAGTACCTGGCCGGCATGGCGTTCAACAACGCCAGCCTCGGCTACGTCCACTCCATGGCCCACCAACTGGGGGGCTTCTACAACCTCCCCCACGGCGTCTGCAACGCCATCCTGCTGCCGGCCGTCAGCCAGTTCAACCTGATCGCCTGCCCTGAGCGGTTTGCCGACATCGCCGTGGCCCTGGGCGAGAACATCGAAGGACTTTCCGTGGCCGAGGCCGCCGACCGGGCCATCGTGGCCATCCGCCGCCTCTCCGCCTCCATCGGCATCCCGGCCGGCCTGAAGGCGCTGAATGTCAAGGAAGAGGACCTGAAGGTGATGGCGGAGAACGCCAAGAAGGACGCCTGCCAGCTGACCAACCCGCGCAAGGCGAGCCTGGAGCAGGTCGTCGAGATCTTCAAGGCAGCAATGTAAGGACTATTCCCCCTCCCCGCAAGGGGAGGGGTAGTTGAATGCTGCCGGAATGAGCAGTCAGGACTATTTCGTCGTACTTCTTAGCGAAGTGGAGCGTGAACGACCGATGGTGTCTGAGCCCGCAGGGCGAGTTCATCGGCCGTAGCGACATGAGCTTAGAATTGCAGAAATAGTCCGTCTGGCGAATGCAGGCGGCTTTCAACTGCTGAATCTAGCTCGAACCTCCGAGCCGCGTCCGCCTAAAAGGGAGACCTCATGGCGGCCGGCCAACGGGTGCCGCTGGAAACGGCGGCGCCTCCCTTTCGGAAAGGAGCCCTCTCCGCGTTTGCGGAAATCATCATCAGAAAGGGCACGAACACTCACATGAACAAGATTCTACGCGTCAACATGACCGACCTGACCACTGCGGTCGAAGAGGTCCCCGCTACCTGGGGCCCCCTCGGCGGCCGCGCCCTCACCTCCACCATCGTCGCCGCCGAAGTCCCCCCCACCTGCCACGCACTCGGCCCGAACAACAAGCTGGTCTTCGCCCCGGGGCTCCTGACCGGCAGCCCGGCAGCCAACTCCGGCCGGCTCTCCGCAGGCGCCAAGAGCCCGCTCACCGGCACCATCAAGGAGTCCAACGCCGGTGGCACCGCAGCCCAGATGCTGGCCCGCCTCGGCATCAAGGCGCTGATCATCGAGGGTCAGCCGAAGGACGGGAAGTGGTACAGCCTCCACGTGAACAAGGAGGGGGTAACCGTCCAGGAGGAGACCGAACTGATCGGCAAGGGGAACTTCGCGGTCATCGAGGCGCTGGAGGCGCGGCTCGGGAAGAAGACCGGCATCCTGACCATCGGCCCGGCCGGCGAGTTCAAGATGACCGCGGCCAACATCTCGGTCAAGGACCCGGACAGCAAGATCCGCAGCCACGGCCGCGGCGGCCTCGGCGCGGTCATGGGCTCCAAGCGGATCAAGTTCATTACCATCGACGACCAGGGTGCCCCGGGGATCAAGATCGCCGAGCCGGAGAAGTTCAAGGCCGCGGCCCGGGTCTTTGCCAAGGCGCTCCTGGACCACCCGGTCAGCGGCGAGGGTCTTCCCACCTACGGCACCAACGTGCTGGTCAACATCCTCCACGAGGCAGGCGGGCTCCCCACCAGGAACTTCTCCGTCGGCCAGTTCGAAGGGCACGACAAGATCTCCGGCGAGACCATGCACGACACCATCGTCGCCCGCGGCGGCAAGCCGAAGCACGGCTGCCACGCCGGCTGCATCATCCAGTGCTCCCAGGTCTACCACGACAAGGAGGGGAAATACGTCACCTCCGGTTTCGAGTATGAGACCATCTGGGGGCTGGGCGCCGATTGCGGCATCGACAACCTGGACGACATCGCCCTGGCCGACAACATGATGGACGACATCGGCATCGACTCCATCGAGACCGCGGTCATGTTCGGCGTGGCCATGGAGGCCGGCATCCTCCCCTTCGGCGACAGCAAGGGGATTCTCCGCCTCCTCTCCGAGGAGATCGCCACCGGGAGCCCGCTCGGCCGCATCCTCGGCGGCGGCGCCGGCTCGGTCGGCAAGGCCTACGGCGTCACCAGGGTCCCGGTGGTGAAGAACCAGGGGATTCCGGCCTACGACCCCCGTTCGGTCAAGGGGATCGGCATCACCTATGCCACCTCCACCATGGGGGCCGACCACACCTCCGGCTACACCATCGCCACCAACATCCTCAACGTAGGCGGCTACGTCGACCCGCTGAAGAAGGAGGGGCAGGTGGAGCTCTCCCGCAACCTGCAGATCGCCACCGCCGCGGTGGACTCCACCGGGATGTGCATCTTCATCGCCTTCCCGGCCCTGGACATCCCCGAGTGCCTGCCGGCCCTGATCGACATGATCAACGCCCGCTTCGGCATCGCCCTCACCGGCGACGACGTCACCAACCTGGGCAAGTACGTCCTGAAGACCGAGCGCCAGTTCAACATCGCGGCCGGCTTCGGCAAGGAGCACGACCGTCTCCCCGAGTTCTTCAAGCACGAGCCGGTGGCACCGCACAACGCGGTCTGGGACTTCACCGACGAGGAGATCGACGAGTTCTGGAATTTCTAGCAGACGGGTTTTGAGATCCGGGTGCTCCGAGGAGCGCATGTGCCCGAGCACCAGCCGCTGTAGGCGAAATGAAGCAAAGCCGGCCCATCTTGTCTGAGCCCGCAGGGCGAGTTGATGGAC
>CAYSJJ010000069.1:0-20273 GCA_964431365.1 uncultured Geobacter sp.
CCGCTCGTACCGCCACTGTACGGCTCATTTCGCGCCGGCCCATCAACTCGCCCTGACGGGCTCAGACACGACGAGCCGAGGCGAGTCGGTCCGCGTAGGCGCCCCGAAGGGGTCGGCCGCAGGCCGAGACACGATGGGCCGGCTTTGCTCCATTTCGCCTACACTGGCAGGTACTTGGGCACATTCGTTTCGTGAGGTACACGACCCTCACGGATAGAGATAGAGGTAAAGTATGGGGAAACTATACGTCGTTGGGACCGGTCCCGGCGACCTGAAGCATATGACATTCGAGGCCCAGGCGGCCATCCGCTCCAGCCAGGCCGTGGTCGGCTACAAGGTCTACCTCGACCTGATCCGTCCCCTGCTGTTCGGCAAGGAAGTGGTTTCCTCCGGCATGATGCGGGAGGTAGAGCGCTGCCGTGCCGCTTTGGAGATCGCTGCCACCGGCAGGACCGTGACGATCGTCTCCAGCGGCGATGCCGGGATCTACGGCATGGCCGGACTGGTACTGGAACTGGTGGAGAAAGAGGGGGGCGAGAATGTGCCGGAAGTGGTGGTGGTGCCCGGCATCTCCGCCCTGCAGGCGGCGGCATCGGTCCTGGGGGCGCCGCTCATGCACGATTTTGCCGCCATCTCACTCTCCGACCTCCTGACTCCCTGGAAAACCATCCAGAAGCGGCTCAGGGCCTCGGCAACGGCCGATTTCGTCGTTGCCCTCTACAACCCGCGGAGCAAAGGGCGGGTGAAACAGCTGGAAGAGGCGCGGGAGATCTTCCTCAGCTGCCGCAGCCGGGAAACGCCGGTGGGGATCGTCCGGAACGCCTGCCGGGAGGGTGAGGAGCGGATTGTCACCACCCTGGGGCGGATGCTGGATCATACCATCGACATGTTCAGCACGGTCATTATCGGCAACAGTGCGACGTTCGTGGATCGGCAGGGGAGGATCGTCACGCCGCGTGGTTATGATCCGGGAACGAGGAGCGAGGAACGAGGAACGAGGAAAGGCAGTGAAGACCTCGAACCTCGAACCTCGAACCTCGAACCCCATCACGGCAAGGCCGTGATGGTCTGCGGCACCGCCTCCGACGTGGGGAAGTCGATCCTGACGGCCGGACTCTGCCGTCTGCTCCGGCGTCGCGGACTCAGGGTCGCACCGTTCAAGTCCCAGAACATGGCCCTGAACGCCGCCGTCACCCCCGAGGGGGGAGAGATCGGCCGGGCACAGGCGGTCCAGGCGGCGGCCTGCTGTATCCCTCCCCATACCGATATGAACCCGGTACTCCTGAAGCCGACCAGCGACCTGGGGAGCCAGGTGATCGTCCAGGGGGAGGTGGTCGCCACCATGTCGGTAAAGGAGTACAACGCCTTCAAACCGGAGGTGTTCGAACGGGTGCGGGAGAGCTTCGGGAGGCTGCAGGAGGCGTTCGACTTCGTGGTGATCGAGGGGGCCGGGAGCATTGCCGAGATCAACCTGAAGGCCCACGACATAGCCAATCTCAAGGTGGCGGTCATGGCCGACTGCCCGGTCCTGCTGGTGGCCGACATCGACCGCGGCGGGGTCTTCGCCCAGATCGTCGGCACCCTTGAACTCCTGGAGCCGGATGAACGGGCGAGGGTTGCCGGCGTGATCATCAACAAGTTCCGTGGCGACCCGTCCCTGCTCGTGCCGGGGATCAGTTTCGTCGAGCAGCGGACCGGCGTTCCGGTCCTGGGGGTGGTCCCCTGGTTCTCCGGATTCAGGATTCCGGAAGAGGATAGCGTGGCGTTGGAGAAGCGACGTTCTGGCCTCGCGGCTCAGGGCCCGGGGGACGCGAAGCTCCGCATCGGGGTCGTCAGGCTGCCGCGGATCAGCAACTACACCGATTTCGATGCCCTTGAGGGGGAAGAGGATGTCGAGCTCTCCTATCTGGACGATCCCCAGCTGCTCGAAGGGCTCGACTTGCTGATCCTGCCGGGGAGCAAGGCGACCATAGCCGACCTTGCCTTCCTGCAGGAATCGGGGCTGGCGGCGGCGATACGGGCCTTCAGCGGGCCGGTGGTCGGGGTCTGCGGCGGGTACCAGATGCTCGGGATGCGGGTAAGCGACCCTCACGGCGTCGAGTCCAGCGACCGGCGGGAGGCCGAGGGACTGGGACTGCTGGATGTGGTGACGGTGATGCTCCCTCACAAGGAGACCCATCAGGTCAAGGCCGAACTCCTCCCCGCCGGATTCATGGTTGCCGGCCGCAGCAGCAGGGAACTGGCCGGTTACGAGATCCACATGGGGGAGACCATCCTGGGGCCAAGGGCTGACTCATTTGCCCGGATCTCCGAACGTTCCGGCGAGGAGACCGAGATCCTGGACGGGGCGGTTTCCAAGGAGGGGCGGGTCTTCGGGACCTATCTGCACGGCGTCTTCGACAACGACCGCTTCCGCACGGCTTTCCTGAACCGGCTCCGTACGACCAAAGGGCTGGCAGAGCAACCGGTGCCGACGCGGAGCGTCGATCCCCTCGACCTCTTGGCCGACCATCTGGCACAACATCTGGATCTGACGAAGATATGGGACATCTGCGGATTGACGACTGCATGAGCGGAACCGCTCTCATCGTAGGCGCTTCATCCTGTTGCGGTCCGGCGAGGGAGATGGAGTGACGCTCCAGCCGTCGGTCCTGGTTGCCGCGATACTTCTCGACCTCCTTCTGGGGGACCCCCGCTGGCTCCCCCACCCGGTGGTGCTGATCGGGAAGATGATTGCCTTCCTGGAGAAGCTCCTGCGACGATCCGTGCCGAACGAGCGTCTTGCCGGCCTCCTGCTGCTGCTCATTACCGTCTGCAGCACCTACGGTCTCGCCCTGGCCGCCGTGAGGGGAGCGTCGGCCGCACACCCGTATGCCGGGTGGGTCGTGGCAACCCTCATGGCCTGGACCACGCTGGCCGCCCGTTCCCTCCATCGCGAGTCCGGTCTGGTCGCCGCAGCACTGGAGCGGGGTGACCTTGCCGAGGCGCGGCGCTATCTCTCCTATATCGTTGGCCGGGATACCGCAACCCTGGACGAACCCGAGATCTGGCGCGCCGCCGTGGAGACCGTGGCGGAGAACACCACCGACGGCGTGATCGCGCCCCTTTTCTTCCTGCTGCTCGGCGGACCGCCTCTGGCGCTGGCCTATAAGGCGGTCAATACCCTGGACTCCATGGTGGGGTACAAGAACGAACGCTACCTCCGATTCGGCTGGGCCTCGGCCCGCTGCGACGACCTGGCAAACTACCTGCCGGCACGGCTGACCGGTCTCCTGATGGTCCTTGCCTCCCCGCTCCTCGGGCTTTCCCTGTGCGGCAGCTGGCGCATCATGGTTCGGGACGGGCGAAACCACGCTTCGCCGAACAGCGGCATTTCCGAGGCGGCAGCTGCCGGTGCCCTGGGGGTACGGCTCGGCGGGACGAACAGCTATTTCGGCAAGCCGGTGCCTAAACCGACCATCGGCGACCCGGTGAGGCCGCTGGACCGGAATGGATGGCGGGGAGCGGTCCGATTGATGTACGGTGCCGAAGGGCTGCTCGTGGCGGGGTGGCTGGCTGCCGTCGGGATCATGCGCTATTGGAGATGAACGGATGAAGGTGTTCGATCACGGTGGACGGGTCTTTGCCGTTGCCAGGCAGCTGGGGGTGCGACCGGAGGAGATCCTCGATTTTTCAGCCAGCATCAATCCGCTCGGCATATCTCCGGCCGTACGCGCTGCGGTGCTGGAGGGGCTGGAGCACGCCGTCCACTATCCGGATAGCGAGGCCTCGGAGCTCAGGCATGCCCTGGCCCGCCATCACTCTCTGGCTCCGGAGCATTTCTGTGTCGGTAACGGCTCCACGGAGCTGATCTATCTCCTCCCGCGTCTCTTTGCCGGGAGCCGGAAGCGGGCCCTCCTGATCGTGCCGACCTTTTCCGAGTACGGGTATGCCCTGGAACAGGCAGGTTGGGAGGTGGGTCAGCTGGTTCTGGGTGACGAGGATGGGTTCGCCCTCTCCCTGGCAGCAGTCGACGACGCACTGAGCAATGGCTACGACCTTCTCTTCCTCTGCAATCCCGGGAACCCCACCGGCCGTCTCTACGCCCCGGAAGAGGTGGCGGCCGTGGCGGATCTCTGCCGTCGGCGCGGGACCTTCCTGGTTCTGGATGAGGCGTTCATGGATTTCTGCGAGGAGTCGTCGGCCAAGCATTCAATAGTGGCGGGGGAAACTGCGGTGGTCCTCCGCTCCATGACCAAGTTCTGGGCACTGCCAGGACTCCGTCTCGGCTATGCCATGGCCTCGGCACCGGTTGCTGCACGCCTCGCCTCGATCCGACCTCCCTGGAGCGTAAATCATCTGGCCCAGGCAGCCGGGCGGGCAGCAGTGACAGACTATGACTACCAGTGCCGTACCCTTACCCTGACCATGTCTGACCGGGCGCACATGGCCGGACGGCTGGCTGCGCTGCCGGGTGTCCGGGTCTTTCCGGCCTCTGCCAATTATCTGCTCTTGAAGCTTCCCGACCACCTGACCGCTCCGGAGCTTCAGGCACGGCTTCTCGTCCGACGGATACTGATTCGGGACTGCAGTTCGTTTTCGGGACTCGGTGAACGCTATGTACGGCTGGCGGTGCGGGGAAGGCTGGAGAATGAGTTGTTGCTGGCCGCGGTTGCTCAGGAAGTTGGCTAGAGGCAAAGAGAAAGGGCTGTCAGATCAGACAGCCCTTTAAATGCTCAGATCAGATTCAGTTCTGTCAGGCGGCGGAACAGGCGATGCAGTCGTCCGTTGGGCAACTGCCGCTGTCGGTCTTCGTATTGAGGGTGTGGACGAGGGAATTCGTGTCGATCTTCTGGAAGCTGAGTCCGATCCCCTGCTCGTCACAGTGAACAACCTTCCCTTCGATACTGAATGACAGATCACCTGAGTTACCGTTGAAATACACGGTAACCTGTACTGTTTCGTTGAGGTCGATCTTCTGGTCAGTCTTGACGAACAGCCCCTTCAGGCTCAGGTTTTCCACCTCGCCCCTGAAGGCCAGCCCCTGATAGGTAATCAGGGCCGTGGTTCGACAATCAACCCGCTCAAATTGTCTCTTTTTCACCGGTCAGGCTCCTTACGCGTTATGCGGAAACGAGTTACTGCATAGTTAATCGACGCCGGTCCATAATTCTTTAGAGGAATTGTAATGATAGCGTAACTTGGCGGAATTACTGCATAGTCAACGCTATGATTCTTGGCTAGTTTCTATAGGATTTGTACCATGGCTACGCAGAAAATTTCAACAGGTGTTTTTAATATTACGGTTTTGCTTGACTGCGTAACATGTCTATATTGTGTTAGCAATGCTTAATGTGGGGGTGCAGTAATGCAACAATCCCACCCCACCGAGGATTTACCGCTGTTGGTTCTTGGACTCGCCATTGCCGTGTTGGCCCTGCTGGCAATGTTGTGGGTAAGCGCGTAAATTCCTCCCGGCATAATCGGTAGGGACGCGGCTTTTCATCCGCTTACGGCTAATTCCCGTCAATCTTCGACTCATCACCCATTAGATGCAGTTACTCGTTCAATGTTACGTAATATAAATCTATTTCGCGAATTCTCTGGGATCACCTGCGTTTGTCAACAACATAACTGCTTCCGCTGCTCCGCTTGGCAAGCTTCTTAAGTTCTGCCGCCACTTCGGTGAGCTTGCCGTAGTGCTGGATGCAGGGAGAATCGGTGGGGACAACGGCGATGGAGATGCTGAGGAGGGGGATCTTTTCTTCCTGGCCTTTCCGGTCGCACGCGATGAAATAACCGTCGGCCTTGGCTGCGTCGTCGAATAGTTCTAAAGCGATCTGGGTAAAGTTGTCTATGATTGTCTTGCAGACAGGTTCGGCCCTCTCAGTCGGGACAATGAATACGAAATCGTCACCGCCGATGTGACCGCAGAAGCCACCACCCGACTCCTTGACGGAGTTGAACATTATCCTGGCCAGCATCCGGAGGACTTCGTCCCCGTGGGAAAAACCGTACACGTCGTTGTATGGCTTGAAGTTGTTGATGTCTATGTAACAGACTGCCATAGGTTTGCCCATGACCGCTTCCACTGCCTTCTGGATGGAGGCGTTGCCAGGAAGCCTGGTCAGGGGGTTGTTGTCGAAAATTCGCTCGATCCTGCCCCTGGCGAGGTGGATACGGCTGAAGAGTTCCTGATACTTTATCGGCACGGTGGTGAAGTCGTCCAGTGGGGTGGCGATCCAGTCGATCTCGTTGGCGGCCTTTTCCGTCAAAATGCCGATGAGGGGGATGGTGCTGAAGAAGCTGTCCCCCCTGATTTCCCTGACGATGGTCTCGCCAGTGGCTACAGACGACGAGGTGAGGTCGATAATGATCAGATCCGGCGGGTCGGAATAGATCATACCGATTACATTGGTGAAACCGGTAAGCAGAATAACCTGGTAATCTTTGCTCTGCAGCCGAAGCTGGAGGTGGGAGGCGATGTGCTGGTCGCTCGAAATCAGAGTTATCCGGAGGTTAGACCGCATCGGATGATTGAATCTCCAAGGTGAAGTTTTTTACTTCTATCATCTTGTCTTCCAACTCTTCGATAATGTCCTGGATGATGACATCGGTCATATTGAGTCGTGTCCAAGCCAGTTCACTGAGCTCAGGTACGAAGTCGTCGCCACTGAACCCGAACCCGCTTGCCTTGATCAGTACGTCGGCCAAATGGACGACACTCGCCTTGACCTGGTGGTTGCCGGCGTTTTCGATGTTGTGGTGGCAGGCAATCGGTTCGATCAGTTTGTCCGGCAGGAACCAGTACTTGGCCAGCCACCCCCCCACTTCGGCATGATCGACGCCGAACAACTCCCGTTCCGCATCTTCAAATGATTGACTCCCATCCGCGATCTTAGCGAGAAGCCGGTGGTACTCGTCAGGGAACTTGATCTTCATGATCACCTTGCCGATATCGTGCAGGAGGGCAGCAGTGGATATCTCTTCGCAATCGGGGAGCCTGAGCCGTTTGGCGATGATGTTGGCTGCCACCCCCGCCCCAAGCGAGTGTTCCCAGAGCCCGACCACGCTGTTCTCCATGATCTCGAAAATCGAGGAGCTGAGGGCAAGACTTTTCACTACGTCCACCCCCAGCAGGATCATGGCATTGGAGATGGTTGAAACCCGGTAAAACCCATACGAAGGGGAATTGGCAAGTCTCAGGACCCTTGCGGAAAGAACCTGGTCGGACGACACCACGCGCGCCATTTCCTGGATGGAGGCCTTGTCGCTTACCGACATGGAGTTCAGTTTGCTGATGATCGCCGGAATGGTCGGCAACGACTTGGTATCCTTGATGATCGCCTGAATTTCGGAACGTCTATCTGCCATCCTGAACCGGACCTTCCATGGACTTAATGATGCATGAACGGTAGACATCCCTGATGGCCTGCATGCGTGGTTGATCGGCTACCTTGCTGAATCTGTGGTCCAGGTCTGAGAGGAGTTCATCCACTGTTTTGTCCCCCTCCTGCCATAAGGGATGACCCTCGACGATGAGGCTCTGTACCCCCATATTCTGAAGGCGCATGATGAGCGGTGCGGTCAATTCCACCCCTTTACCGCACAGTGGTGGACCGTTTGGGTTGTCCGGACGAATTACGTCCTTGGCGAGAGTCATTCCCGGCTGGGACAACGCAATGGGAATTTTTTGCATCTTCCCTCCAATATTCGTGTGCTGGGAATAAATAGTACCGGATTCATTGGGAATGACAACAGAGGATTTGATTAATCTGCGGGGAACAAAAAGCCGTGCCGGGACGGTCATCCCTATGCACGGCTACGGTTCGGAATGGAGGGGAATAGAATGCTGCGAGAGGAGCGGATCCTCGTGCTGGTCAGGCCACCCGCTTTTTCGGGCTGAGACCGCAGAGTGCAATTTCGCGTTCCAGTTTCTCCCTGGAAAGGCCCAGTGCCTTGCAGATCGATTCCTTGTTGCTTTGATACTTTTCCATTGCCATCAGGAGAAGGGCCTTCTTCAGGGCGCTGGACAACTTGTCCAGAACATTTTTTGGGGCTGTTGCTGCCACCACTGAGAAAAACGGCTCAAGGTTCTGTTCGAAAAGGACGGCGCTTTCTTCCACTTTCTTGCGTGCGTTAGCTTCCATGGCTTTCACCTTTACACAGTTGGTAACAAAGTCGGTCATGTTGCTCTGTACGTAGCGGAGTGTGTCGGCGTGATTGTCAATGGTTATGATGGCCTTCACCGGAACTGACTGGATCGGACTCTTTTTCGTCATGACCATTTCGATCAGCCGGAAGTCACATTCTCCAGCCTTGTCTTCGTTGATGCGGCAGCGGTAACTCATGGCATTCCTCCTATCCGATGGCCTCGAGACCTACCTGGTGTGACAGGTCAGGCAAAGTTGACTTTGATTCAGCCCCGCTATGAGGCGCTTTTTTTCGGGATTGAGCGGGTTGTGGCAGCTCAGGCAACCGACGAGCCCGTTCACGAACACCATGTCGTCGTTCAGGGAGAACTGGTCTCGCAGGGTCCCGGGCTTTGCATAAGCGGCGCTGCCGTAATGCATGCCGATGGGATGGGGGCCCAGAACCTTGTTTATATCGCCATTTCGGGCAGTGTCGCTCTTGAAGCGGATGTCGTGCAAAGGGGCACTGACTCCGTCATGACAGGCGATGCAGTCGAACGAGACCGGATCGAGCTCAATGCGCTCGCCTTTGAACGTGAAGGTGATGCTTTCCGCCTGGCTCTCACCGTATGCGGAAGTAGCTGCTTGTTTTATTCTCTTGATCTGGGCGGTATAAATGTCCCGCTGCTCCTTGGCTGCCAACTGGGTGCTGTAGGTGCATTCTCCGTCCTCGGCATGTGCGGCGTAGATTCCGGACAGCGAGGCTAGTAGACAGAGCGGGGCTGCGATGAAACGGCTGGTCGTCTGTAATGCGTGTGCGATTGTCATGGCGTCCCCCTCTCTTTGATCTTTAGTTTCGGTAAGTACAAGAACGGTACCAGACATGCCAAACAGAGAAAAAAGCTGTTAACATGCTGAATATGCTATTGAAAAATTGGAAGTGTTGCTTGGCTGGAAGGTGTGATGCACTACAGCCGCTGGTTAAGAGGTGAACAGTACATTACGGCAGCTTCATGGTTTTTGTAATAATTACGAACTGTTATGATTTGCAGGGCTGTCTTTAGGTTTTTGAACAGATAGACTGGTCAGGTGACAACGGTGCGCTAAACTGTTTGCATTGCATATGGGGGGAGGCGGGGATGAATATCTTTGTGAGTGGCGGGACCGGCTTCGTGGGCGGTCATCTCTGTTCCGAACTCTTACGGCGCGGGCACCGTCTGAAACTGCTGACCCACCGACGTTCGGGGCCGGATGCGGAGGGCATTGAGTTCGTCATCGGCGATGCGGCCCGTCCCGAAACCTACGACGGAGCAGTGCGCGGCTGTGATGCCGTCATAAATCTGGTGGGGATCATCCGGGAGTTCCCGGGCAAAGGGATCACCTTCGACCGTCTGCACATCGAAGCAACGCGCTCCATGGTGGCGGCTGCGAATCAGGCCGGGGTCGGGCGCTACCTGCAGATGTCGGCGCTGGGGACGCGTCAGAGCGCCACCTCCCGTTACCATCAGACAAAATATCAGGCAGAAGAGCTGGTCCGCTCCTCGGGACTTGCATTCACGATCTTTCGACCCTCTCTCATCTTCGGGCCGGAGGACGCCTTCGTGAATATGCTGGCGGGATATATCCGCTCTTTTCCGGCAGTGCCGGTGATCGGCGATGGAGAGTATCAGCTTCAGCCCATCAGTGTCGACGATGTAGCCCGCTGTTTTGCCCTTTCCCTCGAATTGCCGCAGACCATCGGCCGCGCTTATGAACTGTGCGGTGCGGACCGCTATTCGTACAACGGACTGCTGGACGTCATCGGCAGGGTTCTGGGCAAGAAGCGTGTACTCAAGGTGCCGAATCCGCTCGGGCTCATGAAGCTCGTGGTCCCACTCCTCCAGGGGTTCTCCTTTTTCCCGCTGACCATGGACCAACTGACCATGTTGACTGAGGGGAATGTGTGTGACGGGGAGTGGCGAAAGACGTTCGGTTTCGAGCCGGCAGGGTTTGAGGCGGCGATCGGGACGTATCTGCGTTGAGCGGTCGGACGGCGGATCAGAACAGGCCCTGCTCCACGAAGCTCTTATAGGCGTTGTCGCCGATGATGATATGGTCCAATACGCGGATGCCCAGAAGGTCGCCTGCTTCCTTCAGCCGTCTCGAAATATCCAGGTCTTCCCGGCTGGGTGTCGGATCGCCGCTCGGGTGGTTATGGACCAGTATGACTGCCGCAGCCGATTCCCTGACCGCAGGATTGAAGACCTCCCGGGGGTGAACGATGCTCTGGTTGAGCGACCCCTCGGAAATCTGCACCTCGCGCAGGATCCGGTTCTTGCCGTCCAGGAGGAGGATCAGGAAATACTCCTTGCGACGGTCCCGAAAACGATGATGGAAATGTTGAAACACCTGGGCCGGGGTCGTAAAACGTTCCAGATTTGCCAGGCGGACGGTGTTGACCCGCTGCGCCAGGGTGAGGGCAGCCAGGATCGATGCCGCCTTTGCAGGCCCGGCCCCTTTCACGGCGCAGAGTTCACCCATGGTGGCTCCGGCAAGGGCACGCAGGTCGCCGAATTCCTGCAAAAGGCTTCTTCCCAGGTCGATGGCGCTCTGCCGCGAGGAGTGGTCGCCGGAGCGGATGATGAGGGCAAGGAGCTCCGCATCGCTCAGCGCGTCAGGGCCGAGTTTCTGCATTTTTTCCCGCGGGCGTTCGTCTTCGGGCCAGTCGGTTATGGGTGACATGGGAACATCCCTCCCTGTCTCCTGCTAGCGTATCCCCAGGAAATAGACAAGAAAGCCTGCTCCGGCTAGGAGCCGGTACCAGACAAACGGGTACAGGGTATGGCGTTGCACCAGTCGAAGCAGGAGCGCGACGCTCACATAGCCGAAGATGGTGGAGCTGGCGATGCCGATGAGCAGCGGCATCCCCTCGCCGGCCGGAATCCCCGTCTTCAGAAGTTTGCCGACCTTGAGGATGCCGGCGCCGGCAACGATGGGAAGGGAGAGCAGAAACGAGAAGCGGGCCGAGGTCTCCCGGTTGTAGCCGAGCATGAGGGCAGCGGTGATGGTGATGCCGGAGCGGGAAACCCCAGGGATCAGCGCCAGGCATTGGGCGATGCCGATCATCAGGGCATTTTTCAGATCCATCCGGTCCAGTTTCCAGCGCTTGGCGCTGACGGTGTCGGCCAGGGCGAGCAGCAGTCCGAACGCGATCAGGAACGAAACGATCAGGAGCGGACTACTGCGGAACATATCCTCGACCGGACCTTCCAGGGTCTTACCGGCAATGGCGGCGGGAATCGTCCCGGCGATGATGTAGAGCGGCAGGCGGCTTTCCGGGGTATGGAACCCTTTGCCGGCCAGGCCATTGAAAAAGTGGTAGACCAGGTCGAGGATGTCACGCCAGAAGTAGGCGCAGAGGGCGAACAGGGTCCCCAGGTGCAGGGCCACATCGAAGGTCAGGCCGGATTCGGGCCAGCGGAGGATGTCGGGGATCAGGATCAGGTGGGCCGAACTGCTGATGGGGAGGACTTCCGTCAGGCCCTGGACGGCACCCAGAATGAAGGCGTGCAACGGTTGCATGGCATGTCTCCGCTTATCGATTAATGAATACCACCTATACGGAATGAAACGCCTGAAATCAAGGAGAAATGGCCGGAGCCGGCTGACGAAACATCGTTGTATTAATTCCGCTGGGCAGTGTGATAAAAGTGTGCTATCAGTTGTCGGCTTTAGCCGGGTACCTGCGGTATCCGGAGAGCGGTACGCACCATAAATGGTCAGGGAGGACCACATGTTCGGACTGATCCCCAAGGAAGAGAAGTTTTTCCAGATGTTCAAGGAGATGACGGCCAACACCATCAAGGGTGCAGAGCTTCTCAAGGAGATGGTTGACGATTTTGAAGACCCGGCCGGGAGCCAGCGGCGGATCAAGGATGCCGAACACAAGGGGGATTCCCTTACCCACGGCATCATCAAGATGCTCAACAAGAGTTTCATCACCCCGTTCGACCGGGAGGACATCTACTCCCTCTCCTCCAAGCTTGACGACATCATGGACCTGATCGACGCCTCGTCCCAGCGTCTGGTCATGTACAACGTGGAGAAGCCGACTCCGGAGGCAAAACAGCTCGCGTTCATCATCCTCAAGTCCTGCCAGGCCCTGGACAAGGCGGTTGGCCTGCTGGGAGGCAAGCTGGAACCGATCGCCGAGTACTGCGTAGAGGTGAATGCCCTGGAGAACGAGGCGGACAGGGTTTGCCGCGAGGCCATCAGCCGCCTGTTCGATGAGGAAAAGGATCCGATTCAACTGATCAAGTGGAAAGAGATCTACGAGACGCTGGAGCGGGCGACCGACAAGTGTGAGGACGCGGCCAACATCCTGGAGAGCGTGGTGGTGAAAAATGGTTGACATGGCGCTCGTCATGCTGGCGCTGGTGATCATCGCCGCCTTGGCGTTTGACTACATCAACGGGTTCCATGACACTGCCAACGCCATTGCCACCTGCGTCTCCACGCGTGCGCTCTCCGTCAGAAGCGCCATCATGATGGCAGCCGGTCTCAACTTTCTCGGCGCCATGGTTTCCACCAAGGTGGCGTCCACCATCGGCAAAGGTATCGTCGATGCCAACCACATCACCCAGATGGTCGTGCTGGCCGGCATCCTGGGGGCAATCATCTGGGACCTGATCACCTGGTATTACGGGCTCCCCGCGTCCTCTTCCCACGCCATTATCGGCGGTCTCATGGGGGCGGTCATCGCCCATGACGGGTTTGGGACCCTGCACTGGAAAGGCTTGGAAAAGATCATCCTCTCCCTGATCCTCTCCCCTATCCTCGGCACGGCCCTCGGCTTCGTCTTCATGATCGCGCTGCTCTGGATGGTGAAGGACAAGGCGCCTTATGGGCTGAACAAGGGGTTTCGAAAGCTCCAAGTCCTTTCGGCCGCCTTCATGGCCTTTTCCCATGGCACGGCCGATGCCCAGAAATCCATGGGGGTCATCACCATGGCACTCGTGAGTTACGGCGCGCTTCCCAGCTTCGTCGTGCCGGTCTGGGTAAAGGTGGCGTGTGCCGTGGCCATGGGGCTCGGTACTGCCGGTGGTGGCTGGCGGATCATCAAGACCGTCGGCAAGGACTTCGTCAAACTGCAGCCGATCCACGGCTTTTGCGTGGAGACCGCCTCCGCAGGCGTCATCCTGGGGGCTTCCTCCCTGGGGATGCCGGTCAGCACCACCCATGTCATTACCTCTTCCATCCTGGGGGTCGGCCTCTCCCGGCGACTCACGGCAGTCAACTGGAACGTGGCCAACCGGATCGTGGTCGCCTGGGTCCTGACCATTCCGGCGTCAGCGGTGGTGGCAGGAGTCACCTACCTCGTGCTAAGTCCGTTTCTCGGCAAATAGTAATCCTTCCTTACTACAATAGAAAAAGGCGGGATTTCCCGCCTTTTTCTATTCCAGTTCCTCTCCCACCTCTTCCATCTCCCTGGTCAGATCGGCCAAGGCTGCGTCCTTCTTCCTGAACCTCACTACCAGGTAATAGCAGGCAAAATAGCCGATGATCGCACAGCAGAATCCGATCAACGACGAACCGAGGAGCAGGGACTTGGCGTAGACCTTCAGGTGCTGCCATTCCAGCCCCCTGATCTTCAACTCCATGGGGGGGAGGCCACGCAGCAGGCGGCCGAGCTTGTAGCTGATCCCGAGGGCAGGGACCACGGTGAGCGGGGTGTTGACCCAGGCGCCGGTGATGCAGGTCAGCTTGTTCAGCCTGAAGAGAAAAGCGGCCGCTATGGCCAGTGGGGTGTGAATGCCGAAAAAAGGGGTGAAGCTGATGAAGACGCCGACCGCGAAGCCGGCGGCGATGTGACCTGGGTGGCTATCCAGCGAGAGAATATCCTTGAACCGTTTTTTCCAGACTTCCTTGTCGAACACTGTAATCTCCCTGCTGGCGGCCTGCAGTCTAGATGGCGGCCGGTTTCTTGTCAATGCATTTCATCGGGTTAAAGGCCCCTGATCTGGCCAGTCGCTTTGCCCGTGTTACTATTGTGAAGGTCAACCATCGGTCGAGTGTAATCATTCCGCTTGACTATATAGGCGATAAAATATATATAAAATTTTGAATGTATTCCCCGGGAGGTATATCCGTGCGAATTTTACGCGGGTTTGTTTTCGCCGCCGCTATCCTGGCTCCATTGTTGGCCCGGGCTGCGGCCGCTCCAGTCACGCTGGGGGAAGCCGTAACCATGGCCCTTGCCAGGAACCATCTCCTCCTGGCAGCCACCGGCGAGCACGCGGCAGCGACTGCCGCTCTTTCGGCGAGCCGAAGCCGTTATCTTCCCAGAGTCACCCTGGAAGAGAGCGCCATGCTGACCAACTCTCCGACCAAGGCCTTTATGGCGAGGTTGGACGAGGGACGATTCGCTCTGGCCGGAGATCTGAACCACCCGCCGGTCACCGGTGATTTCCAGACCACTGTCGCGTTCAGCCAGCCGCTGTTCGATCTCAGGGTGGGGATCGGGGCGGAGATCTCCGGCAAGGAGGTGGAGCGGGCGGATCTGGCCCTGCAGCGTCGTCGCGAAGATGTGGCGCTCCGGACCATCAATGTCTACCTGGATCTGCAGAAGGCGAAGGCCCAAGCCCTGATTGCGGAGCAGGCGGTGCAGGATGCCAGGGAACACGTCCGTTTGGCCGCGGCCAGGAGTGCGGCCGGCGTCGGTCTCAAGTCCGACGAACTGCGGGCGCGAACCTTTGTCGCAGAGCAGGAGCAGCAGGCCATCATTGCCGGGAATGCGGTCCAGATGGCCATGCTCAGGCTCGCGGCGGTTACCGGCAGCGACGATGGCGGTCGGCTCGATATCGCCGGCTCCGCCCCGGCACCGGTCGTTACCGGTGATCGGGGCGTGCTGGAGCGCCTGGCGCTGGAGAGTCGGCCCGAGTTGAAAGAAATGACCGCCGGGGTCGAAAAGGCTGAGCTGGGCATCAGAAATGCCCGGTCAGCCTGGTACCCGACGGTGTATGGCGTTGCCAGCTATCAGCTGAACGACCGGGATGTCCCGTTCGGACGGGACAACGATGCCTGGCTGGTCGGTGCGACGCTCCGTTGGGATATCTTCGACGGCAACAGCCGGGGGTTCGAGACGGAAAAGGCCCGGGCCGGGAAGCGGTCAGCCGACGAGTACCTGGCGGAGATGCGCCAGGAGATTCGGCTGCAGGTCGCCGAGAGTAGTCTCCGGAAGGAAGAGACGGAGAAGCGCCTGGAAGTTTCACGCCATGCAGAGGCTGACGCTGCCGAAGGAGTACGGCTCCTGACCAGGCGCTACGAGAACTCGGTCGCACTCATGGTCGAGGTGTTGGACGCCCAGACCGTCCTGAACAGGGCGCGCACCCAGGTGGCAGAGATGGAGACGGAATCAGCCAGGGCATCGATGCAACTGCTCCATGCCTCGGGGAGACTCCTCAAGGAGGTTATGAAATGAGCGGTATGAGGCAGTTGCTGCCGGTGATCGTGGGAAGTTGCCTGCTCCTGGCCGGCGGATGCGGCAAGAAAGAGCAGCCTGCGCCGGCGGCGCAACCGGCAACAGTGGTGAAAGGGATACAGCTGCAGACCGTTCGGGAGATGCCGGTCGCGGAAGGGTTCGTTGCGGTCGGCACTGTCAGGTCGAGGAACAGTGCCCAGGTCGCCAGCCGGATTGCCGGGACCGTAACCAGCGTCACGGTCAGAGAAGGAGACCGGGTGGCCAAGGGCCGCCTGCTCCTTACCATCGAGGCGACCGAGCAGAGTGCCGGCGCAGCGGCTGCCCAGGCAGGGGTGGAAGAGGCGCGGCGCGGCCTCGCTGAAGCCAGGTCCCGCCTCGATCTTGCCGAAGTCACGTTCGCACGGTTCAACGCCCTCTACAAGGAGGAGGCGGCAACGAAGCAGGAACTTGACAGCCGCAAGGCGGAACGGGATACGGCAGTCCAGGCGGTTGCCCGTGCCGAGGCCCGGCTCGAACAGAGCCAGCAGGGGGCCCGGGCCGCCGGTGCCGTTGCCGGCTACGGCCGGGTGGCGGCCCCCATTGGCGGCGTCGTTACCGCAAAGAGCGTGGCGAGCGGCATGACGGTTTTCCCCGGGGGCCCTCTGTTGACCATCGAAGATGAGGGGGGGTACCGCCTCGAAGCGCTGGTCCCGGAGTCGATGCTGGCGTCGGTGAAGGTGGGGCAGGCGGTGGACGTGACTGTCGATGGCGCGACCCTCAAGGGAAAGGGGAGGGTCGTCGAGATCGTTCCTGCGGCGGACCAGACTACGCGGACCTTTACCGTGAAATTGGACCTGGCCGGCAGCGGCCTCAAATCGGGGATGTTCGGCCGGGCGAGTTTCGTCACCGCAAGCCGCCCCGGCCTGCTGGTTCCCAAAGGGGCCGTGGTGGAGCGGGGAGCGCTCACGTCGCTCTGGGTCCTGGACCGCGAGCGGATCGCCCGACTCAGGCTGGTGAAGCTCGGCACGGTGCGTGACGGCGACGTGGAGGTCATCTCCGGTCTCTCCGCCGGCGAGAGCGTCGTCGTCGGCGGGGTCGAAAAGGTCACCGACGGAGCACGGGTCGAACAATGACAGGATTTCCGGAGATACTCCCATGACCGGTCTCGGCGTTGCCGGCAAGATAGCCCGGGCGTTCATACAGTCGAAACTCACCCCGCTGATCGTCGCCGCTTCACTGCTGCTAGGGCTCTTCGCCGTGAAGATGACCCCGCGGGAGGAGGAGCCCCAGATCGTCGTGCCGATGGTCGACATCTATCTCCCGCTCCCCGGCGCCACCCCCAAGGAGGTCCAGGAGCGGGTGGTCAAGCCGATCGAAGCGAAGATGTGGGAGATCAAGGGGGTCGAGTACCTCTATTCCATGGCCAGACCGGGGATGGGGATCGTCACGGTCCGCTTCCTGGTGGGGCAGAACATGGAAGAGTCCCTGGTCAAGCTCTACAACAAGGTCATGAGCAACCGGGGGATTCTCCCCGCCGGTGCCGGTGAGCCGCTGGTCTCCCCCAAGTCCATCGACGATGTCCCGATCCTCACCCTTACTCTCTGGTCTGACCGCTACGACCACGGGGCGTTACGGCGGGTCGCCCGCGAGTTGTGCGACGAGTTGAAGAAGGGGGAGAACGTCGCCGAGACCGAGATCAAGGGAGGCTTCCCCCGCCAGGTGAGGGTCCTGCTCGACCCGGTCCGGCTGGCCGCCCATGGGGTCTCTCCCCTGCAGGCGTTGGGGGCACTCCAGAAGGGGAACGCGGCGCTCCAGTCGGGAAGCATGTCCAGCGGCAACCGGGAGTTCCTGGTTGACTCCGGCCAGTTCCTGGAGAGCGTCGATGCGGTGCGGAACCTGGTGATCAGCGTTGCAGGTGGCCGGCCGGTCTACCTGAGTGACGTCGCGACGGTGACCGACGGCCTGCAGGAGCCGCGCGACTACGTCTTCATGGGGCTCGGACCGGCGAATAAGGGGACAAGCTCAACCGCCCTGCAGATAAACAAACAGGCCGACTACCCGGCCGTGACGATCTCCGTTGCCAAGCGAAAAGGGGCCAATGCCACCTGGGTGGCGGAGGACCTGCTGAAAAAGGTAGAGTTCCTGAAGGGGAAGGTGATCCCCTCGGACGTGCAGGTGACCGTGACCCGCAACTACGGCGAGACGGCCCGTGAGAAGAACAACGAACTCCTCTTCCACATGTTCCTGGCGGCCCTGTCGGTCACCATCCTGATCGCAGTCTTCATGGGGTGGCGGGCCGGCGCCGTGGCGGCCATTGCCATACCGGTGACCCTCGCCTTCACCATGCTGATCTTCTACCTGATCGGCTACACGCTGAACCGGATCACCCTGTTCGCCCTGATCTTCTCCATCGGCATCCTGGTGGACGATGCCATCGTGGTGGTCGAGAACATCCACCGCTACTTCACCACGACCCGCTTCAAGCCGCTGGAGGGGGCGATCCGGGCCGTTGACGAGATCGGCAACCCGACGATACTGGCAACCTTCGCGGTTATCGCCTCCATCCTCCCCATGGGTTTCGTCGGCGGCCTGATGGGGCCCTACATGCGGCCGATCCCGGTCGGCGCCAGTATGGCCATGCTCTTCTCGCTTCTCATCGCCTTCATCGTCACCCCCTATTTCGCCTATCGGTTCATGAAGGGGGAGTCGCAGCACGCCAGCGGGGAAGAAAAAGATGATTCGCGGCTGACCGCCTTTTACCGCCGGGCCATGGGGGCGCTGATCCACCGAAAGCGGCTCCGCTACGGCTTCCTGGCCGGAGTGGTGCTCCTGCTGCTCCTCTCCTGTTCGTTGATCTATTTCAAGGCCGTGACCGTCAAGATGCTGCCGTTTGACAACAAGAACGAACTGCAGGTGATCGTCGACGCCCCGGACGGGACCACCCTGGAGCAGACCGCACGTATCGTTGCCGAAATGGGGAGTGCCCTGCGCACCGTGCCGGAGGTCACCGACTTCCAGAGCTACGTGGGGACCAGCGCGCCGTTCAACTTCAATGGCCTGGTGCGCCATTACTACCTCCGGAAAGGGAGCAACCTGGCCGATATCCAGGTGAACCTGACCCACAAGGAGGAACGCCACGACCAGTCCCACGACATTGCCAAGCGGGTCCGTCCGCTCTTGAAGGGAGTTGCGGACCGGTACGGCGCCCGGGTGAAGGTGGCCGAGATCCCGCCCGGTCCGCCGGTCCTCTCCACGCTGGTGGCCGAGATCTACGGGCCTGACGAGGCGACCCGTGCAACTATCGCCCGGCAGGTGAAGGATATCTTCAGCCGGACTGCCGGGGTGGTCGATGTGGACTGGTACCGGGAGGACGACCAGCAGAAGGTCTCCTTTGCCGTTGACCGGGAGAAGGCGGCCCTGGTCGGCATATCGACCGACGAGGTGGCAAAGAGCCTGCAACTGTCGCTTTCGGGCATGGATGCGGGGCTGCTCCATCTCCCCAGGGAGAAGGAGCCGGTCACCATCAATCTGCGCCTGCCGGTTGCCGCAAGGAGCACCGCGGCTGACCTGGCCGGCATCAATCTTCCCACCGCCGGTGGTACCGTGCCGTTGTCGCAGCTGGTCAGGGTGAGCCAGGCCTCGGAGCAGAAGACGCTCTACCGCAAGAACCTGAAGGATACCGTCTATGTCATCGGTGATGTGGCCGGGGTCATCGAGGCACCGGTCTATGCCATCCTGAAGATGCAGGATGCCATCGAGAAGATCCCTACCCCGGACGGGACCCGGATCGAGCTGCTGGCGGCCCGCCAGCCGTGGGACGAGAACCACGTGGGGATGAAGTGGGACGGCGAGTGGCACATCACCTACGAGGTCTTCCGCGACCTGGGGCTCGCTTTTGGGGCGGTCATGATTCTGATCTACGTGCTGGTGGTGGCCTGGTTCAGGGACTTCACCACGCCGCTGGTGATCATGGCCCCCATCCCCCTCACCCTGATCGGCATCCTGCCGGGGCATGCGCTCATGGGGGCCTTCTTCACCGCCACCAGCATGATCGGTTTCATCGCCCTGGCCGGGATCATCGTGCGCAATTCCATCATCCTCATCGATTTCGCCGAGATGAAGCGGCGGGAGGGGCTCCCGCTGGACGAGGCGATCATCGAGGCCGGTGCGGTCCGCTTCCGACCGATGCTCCTGACCGCTGCGGCGGTGGTGGTGGGTAGCTTCGTCATCGTCTTCGATCCCATATTCCAGGGGCTCGCCCTGGCGATGATGTGCGGCGAGATCGCCTCCACCGCCCTCTCCCGGGTGACGATCCCGATCCTTTACTATCTTGTGCAATCTTGGAAAGAACGGCATCATGTAGGTGAAACAGTGGAATAAGGTATCCAGACCTCGGAGTTTGTTCGGCCCCGAGGTTAATCACGAAAAAGAGGTGTACATGCTCTGGTTCAAGAAAAAACAGCCTTCCCTGGAAACCATGGAACTGGCCGAGTTGTGCCAGTTGGAAGGGGAGGCGCTCTACCGCTCCGGTCAGTTTCACTGCGCCGAGGCGGTGGTGGAGGTGGTACGGCGGCATTTCAGCCCGGAGACGCCGGAAGCGGTGGTCAATTCGGTGAGTGGGTTCGGCGGCGGGTCCGGTTCCGGCTGCATCTGCGGTGCGGTATCGGGGGGGACGGTGGCTCTGGGGCTGGTGCTGGGCGACAAGAAACTGACGACGCACCTGA
>CAYSJJ010000070.1:0-8955 GCA_964431365.1 uncultured Geobacter sp.
CGGTCTTGCCGGCCACGCCGTAGCGCCTGGCGCGGCGTCCCACCATCTCCGACAGTTTAAGTAAATATTTCAATATCTCCTTATGTAAGGTTATATTCCGGTCAAGGGTCATGCTGTGGCCGACGCTCTTGACCTAATACGAGAGCCCAGACAGCAGCGGGTGATCATGCACGTCGACATGAACGCCTTCTTCGCCTCGTTGGGACGCTGGCTATCCCCCGGGAGGTCCCTCCTTCGCGGCACTCCCCTTAATTGACCGGACAAACGCCCCCACAGCGGCGAAATAGGCCTCCAGGTTCGCAGGCAGAATGGTGTTGTGATCGCCCCGCTCGAACAGCAGCAGTTCCTTCGGCTGATTGGCCCAGGCATACAGTCGCTCGGCATGGGAGACCGGCACCAGGTCGTCGTTGCGGGTGTGCATCACCAGTACCCGCCCCCCGAAGCCGGCGATCTTCTCCTGTTGGTTGAGACAGCGCCCCACGGAGTCCTTGAGCTCTGCCATGGTCGCTCCCAGGTCCCGCGGTTCGACCCGGGCCAGGATGCGCTCCAGCGGGTCGGCAAGGCCGCTTTCGATGATCAGACCGGCCGCCCGGGGATGGCGGGCGGCACCATGCATGGCGTAGAGTGAGCCGAGCGAGCGGCCGAAGAAGATGATCCGCTCCTGCGGGATGCCGCAGGCAGCCACGATCAGCTCCACGTCATCCAGCATGGCGGCCACTGCCGGTTCACCGCTGGACATGCCGTACCCCCGGTATTCGGCCAGCAGCAGGTTGGCCCCCAGCCCGGAGATGCGCTCCTCGAACTCCCCCAGGTAATCGGCAACGGATTCGCCATTGCCGTGGAAGTGGATGATGGTCGGGGCCTCGTCATGGGCAGGGCGGTAGCGACAGCCGAGCCGGAAGCCGTCCCCCTCCACGAAGAAAGGTTCGTCGAAGCGGTTCGGCCAGGGGTAGAAGTAGCGTGCAGAGAGGAGTGGATGATCGAGAAACTGGTCGCCCATGCATGATGTCGTCGGTGAGGCAGCGAGGTCGGTCATGGTTTCTTCCGGGGATCGTGGCGTCATGGGTTCAGGGGAGTCCGGCCCGGAAGGAGACGATCCTCCCCTCCTCCGTCTCGAAGCTGATTTCGATGGGGTTGCAGCAGACCTCGCAGTCCTCGATGTAGCGCTGAGAGCCGGCCGATGGATCCAGCTGCATGGAGATGCGTTCACCGCAATGGGGGCAGGTGAACTGCTGTCTACGGGTGGCGAGCGGTGTCTCCTCCTCCGTGCGTCTCATCTCATTCTCCGTCCGCTTGGGCTGGCATGAACCAAGCGCCCACCTGTTGCCTGTTTCGTCTGCTTCAATGCGCCTGCGGAAACGGATGGCAAATCAGGCACTGCTCCTTGGGAGGATGTTTCGGTGGCAGCGGCCTGGTGGCGGCGTTGTGACAGCTCACGCACCCCTTCTCCACCGCTTCCCGCTTTTCGCCCGTTGCCAGCGCTGCGCGGAACGGCCGGTGCGGATCAGTGTTGGGAGTACTCTTGGGCTTGTCCCGGAAGGTATTCAGGCCCAGCGCTAGCAGCAGGCCTCCCGCGACGGCAATAAAACCTAGATCACGTTTACGCAGCGGCATTTTGAATCCTTTTCGTATTAAAACCTCGCAAATTCATTCGGGTAACGCCTTATATGCCACACGCGGTCCCTGATTACTTTGTGATTTCTCCTGCAAGGCGCCTCCAGGGTCACCCCACAGTAGTCAGAAGTCAGAAGAATGCAGCCGCAGCATCTCCAGGGCGTTTCGCATCGCGTGGCCGGCCCGGCAGTTGTTGAACATCACAAAGACCAACTTGGCCCTGGCGGCGAATTCTCTGGCCGTCTCGGCAAGGTCCTGCAGCTCTTTTTCCGAATAGAGGTAGTCGTACCTGGACGAGGTCTCCACACCCTTCTTCAGCCAGTTCTCCCTGTTTCGGCCGTGCAGGCGGAGATAGGCGACCTCGGTCGTGACCTCCGGCAGGAAGGGGACCGTGGCCAGGGTCCCGTACTGCGGCTCGTCGGCGGTGATGTAGGTGATCCGGTTGTCCCGCAGGAACCGGAAGACCTCTTGCCGGTGACGGTCGGTAAGCCAGCTGCCGTGACGGAACTCGACCGCCATGGGGAGGTCCCGCATCAGCTCCTTGCAGGCGAGGATGTAGTCCAGGTCGGCGGTCTTGTACCAGAACCAGGGGGGATACTGAAAGACGAGTAGACCCAGTTTGCCGGCGGTACGGAGCGGTGCGAGTGAAGAAACGAAGGCATCGGCGACCGCCTTCAGCAGTTCAGGCTCCGTGATGGAGATGCTCCGCTTCTCCCTGTCGCCTGGCGGCAGTATTTCCCGCAGCGGCTTCGGCAAGGTCCGCGGGTCTATGCCGTGGCCGGTCAAGGCGCCGTAGACCTTGATGTGGAAGAGGAAGTCGCCAGGGGTCCGTTCGGCCCAGAGCTCGGTCGTGTGGGTGGCTGGAATGGCGTAATAGGTGGAATCGACCTCCACGGTGTCGAAGTGGGAGGCGTAGTAGCGGAGTCGGTCCTCCGCGGAAGAGACCCCCTTGGGATAGAACTCGCCGCTTTCGAGCAGGGTCTTCTCCGCCCAGGAGCAGGTACCGGTACGAACGATGCTCATCCGCCCTTCATGTAGCCACATGACTCACTACTCCTCGCGCCGCAGCAACCGCGGCAGGCTGAAGAACGGAGGCCGATGTATCGAAAACAATATCATAACCTCCGTTTGGAAGACGTACAATGCGTAACTGTAGCGATTGCCGCGCAGCGTAGACCTGGTCAGCTCCGCATTGCTAGATAGTTTCGCCCTGACGGCGCCTGTCTACTGGCTGTTTGTGCGGCATAACCAAGACCCGTCTGGTGGATGGCACGAAAAAGATGGTGGACGAGGTGTATGGGGCTTATCGGCGGGGAGTGGTGGACAAACGGGAACAGATCCTGGGGCAAAGAGCAACTACCCAATGCCGTAGTAAACTTCGATCCGTTCCACGTCATTAAGTTGATGAATGACAAACTGGCCTAAACCGGGCTGAAGAAGCCAGACTTCCCCCGGCAATCCTGAAAAGTACCGCTATCTGTTATCGCAGCACAGTACCGATATCAGCTTCGTAAGACGTCGCATCTCCACGATAGGTTTCAGCAGTATGGCATTGTCAACGATGCCCAATCCCCTCAACTCCTGATATGTCTCCTCTACGAGATTTCCCGTCATAACCATCCAGAGAGGTTTCTTGCCAGCAAATTGGGCCATCCTGAGCACATCGACCCCGCTCATGTCGGAGAGTTGCAAGTCGAGCAGACAGCAGTCAAACTCTTTCGCCGCCAACATCTCCAGTGCATTGGCTCCCGACGTCGCTTCGGAAATCTGGAAGTGGTCGTCTTCCAGCCAAATCCTTACGGCAGACCTGACGAGTTCCTCATCATCAACCAGCAATACCCGAATAGGTTGCTCAAGCATTTATCAGTCCCTCTCTTCTCCCACACGGCAGCCGAACAGTGAACCGGGCGCCATCCCCCTCACGAGAATTAACCTGGATAGATCCTTGATGGTGCTGCACAACGATGGCATATGATACCGATAGTCCAAGCCCGGTTCCTTCGCCAACCTGTTTAGTTGAAAAAAATGGCTCAAAAATATGGGGACGGACTGAGGATGGGATGCCAGGTCCATTATCCTCAACTGCAATGACCACAAAGCCTTGCTGGGCAGCAATTGTAACCGTGATTTCCGGCTGCCTGCCCGCCGGGCGCTCGGCCAATGCCTGGGCGGCATTCTTCAGCAGATTGAACATTACCTGTTCGATTTCAGCCACGTTCACTACCACCGGCGGCACGGTCGGGTCGAACTTGCGGATGATGTTGATCGCACTGAATTCATAGTGCTTCTTCAGATCATATTCGCAGGCGGCAAGTTCGATCGCCCGGTCCACAATATCAGCAACCTGGGCGCTCGAGCGACCAACCATCGGCTTCTTGCTGAAGGCAAGCATCTTTGAGATGATATCCGCAGCCCGGGTCCCGGCGGAGGTGACGTTGGCCAGTATTTCGAAAATGCCCCGCCGTTCGAGATAGTCCTGCAGAGCCGCAACGCTTAAACCTGCGTCGGCAGCTGCCTGCTCATTGGCAGCCAGCCCCCCAGACAGACGCCGCCGCAGGTTCTGAACACTCTGAATGATTGCTCCAAGCGGGTTATTCAGTTCATGGGCCATGCCAGCCGCCAAACCGCCGATGGTTACCATCTTTTCCGTTTCGAACATCAGTGCCTGCAGGCGCGTCTTCTCGGTAATGTCCTGCCCCACGCAGAGGATTTCCGGTTCCTTCCCCTCGCCCACAGACACCGGCTTGTTCGTCCAGGAAACCCAGACCCGTCGCCCATCCTTGGTGATGTTTTCATTATCATTCAGGGCATAACTATCGGGAGCGGCACAGATGGCGGAGACCATCGGCCACAGTTCGCGACCGGTCGACTCCAGCGGCGGAACAATGGTGTCGATCAACCTTTCGCCAACAATCTCGTCCCGCTCATAGCCGAAAAAACGGCAGGCAAATTCATTGCAAAACAGGATCCTGCCGGATGCGTCGATACGGATGATGATGCTGTTGGCACACTCCACCAGCTCGCGGTAGTTGCGCTCACTTGCAAGCAACGCTTCCTCCGCCTGCTTGCGGGCATCGATATCCCTGGCGATCCCTGTTGTCCCTACGACCCGCCCTGAAGGATCAAAATAGGGGGTCTTAATTGTTTCAATCCACCGGCGGCGCCCATCATGTTCCACCAGCGGCTCTTCGACCTGCAACGGTTTCCGGCCAGTCATGACCAGTTGATCATTCCGCCTATACTGTTCAGCCAGTTCCCGGGGCCAGACATCATAATCAGTCCTTCCCACCAATTCCGACGGTGACATCCCGCAGGAGCGGCCAAAGGCTGCATTGACTGCAAGGAACCTGCCCTCTGAGTCTTTGAGCCAAACCAGGTCAGGCAGACCGTCCAGCATGGCACGATGCTGGTGCCGTAGGCGGTGCAGCTCTTCCTCTACCGTGCTAGTGCTTGCCCGCATGTCGTCCATTTATTCAACCGATCCGGGACTCTCCTGAGTTCCCCGTTGTTTCTGACGATTCAGTATTTTATTCAGCCCCTGCCGCGTGATACCAAGATAGCGGGCAGCAACACCCTGATTCCCGCCGGCCAGTTCCAGCGCCCGGTGGATCAACAGTTCCTCGGCCTCTTTAAGGGTCGGGAAACGGCTTTCCCCTTCTCCGAGCATTCCCGCCAGATCAACTGTTGCCGTGCTCATTTCCGGAGCAATCTGGCGGCCAATGGCCTGCAGGAAGCTCTCCTTGCCCAGCAGGCCCCGGGTGTGCCGGGCAACAGCGTCAAACACCATTGACTTGAGCTCCCGGACGTTGCCGGGGAAATCATAGGCCGCCAGATAGCGGCTGAGTTCGGCATGCACCTCGGGAACCGGTTTGCCGAGCATCGCGGCCGACTCGGCCACGAAGCTCTTTATCAACAGCGGGATATCACCGCGACGGGCGGAGAGAGGAGGAATCGCGACCTGGTGGGTACAGAGCCGGAAATAGAGATCCTGACGGAAGCCCCCCTCTTTGACCCGAGCAGCCAGATCACGATTAGTAGCGGCTACGATACGGGCCTGACTTTTGCGCGGGGTATCGGAACCAAGCGGGAAATACTCTTGTTCCTGCAGAAGTCGCAGCAGTCTTACCTGGGAAGTTTCCGCAAGTTCGCCAACCTCATCCAGAAAGAGGGTTCCGCCCGCCGCTTGGGCCAGCATACCCTCCCGCACCCGGTCGGCGCCGGTAAAAGCACCTCGCAAGTGCCCGAAAAGGGTGTCTGAGAACATCTGATCGTCCAGTCCGCCAAGATTGACAGCGACAAACGCGCCGCTTCGCCCGCTGACGGTGTGAACTGCCCGGGCAACCAGTTCCTTGCCGGTGCCTGTCTGACCGCTGATCAGGACCGGCTGCGTTGAAGGTGCAATGGCCTCGATGTACTGGAAGATTCGCTGCATGGACGGATCGGCGGTGACGATCGCGGCAAAGGCTTCCGGGCGACGCAGACTGGTTGTGAGCATCCTTTCACGCAGGGCGACGACCTCGCTCTGCAATTCCCGATGCTCCAATGCACGCTGGGCCACCAGGTCAATTTCCGCCAGATCGATGATCGGCTTGGTGATAAAGTCCCAGGCTCCCAACCTGACCGCCTGAATGGCTTCGGCTATTACGCCGGTCCCTGAGATGACAGCTACCGGTGTATGCGGACTCAATTTTTTTATCTCCCGGATGACAGCGATACCATCCATCTCCGACATCCGAAGGTCGGTAAACACCACGTCTGGCGCGTGCTGGGTGAAGGCGGCCAGGCCATCCTTGCCGCTTCTGGCCATGACGACCCGATACCCGCAGTCCTCAAGGAACATTCCAATGCTTTCAAGCACTTCAACTTCATCATCAATCAGCAATATGGTGGGGATTCCGCCTGCCGCCATGCGACCCTCGATCCTTTGGAGTATACACTTTCATCGGCAGCCCGACGAAACTCCTTAAATGGACGGGTTACTTTGGCCGACAGGCCTGGACGGAATACGAGGACCCGATTCCGGGGGAGTTGCTATCACAGGATAGACGCTTGTAGTAGGTCAACGGACAGACTTTGATCGCAGCGGCACCACAGATCGGTGCTGCTGGCCGAAGGCATCGATCATATTCTCCGCGGGAAGAGGGTGGCTGAAGTAGTATCCTTGGGCAATCCGGCATCTCTTCTCATGCAGAAATACCGCCTGCTCCTTCCGCTCAACCCCCTCAGCCACCACGCGCAGTTTCATGCTGTCGGCCATGACGATGATGGTGTCGACAATACAGGCATTACTGGCACTGTGCGGCAGGGAGGCAACAAAGGAGCGGTCAATTTTCAGTTCGTCCAGCGGCATGCGGCTCAGGTAGCTGAGGGACGAATAGCCTGTGCCAAAATCATCCAGTGACAGCGCTATGCCAAGCCGTTTGAGGCCGTACAGGGTCGCGATGGTTTCCTCACCGTCACGCATGACCACACTCTCGGTCAGTTCCAGACAGAGCCTATCCGTAGCCATGCCGGTTTCCAGAAGAACACGACGGACCATGTCAACGAATCCGCTGGCATGGAATTGAACCGCCGAGACATTTACCGACAACATGCAAGGGGGGGCGCCGAAAGACTGCCATTGCTGGTAGTGGGTGCACGCCTCCCGCAATATCCATTCTCCCAGCGGGACAATCAATCCGGATTCTTCCAGGGCCGGAATGAACAACGACGGCGCAATGGCATGCCCGGACTTTGGCTGCAAGCGCAGGAGAGCCTCTATTCCATGCAGGGCGCCGTTTACCAGATCATACTGGGGCTGGTAGACAAGTGAAAAATCCTGCTGTTCAATGGCGCGCAGCAACATGGCCTGTAGCGAAAACCTTTCGGAATTGGTCTGGATGGTTCTGCAATAGCGCCGCACTCTGTTTTTGCCGCTCTTTTTTGCCTCATACAAGGCTGTCGCGGCATGCTTTAACAACTCATCACCGGAATTGCCATCGAGGGGGAACAAGGCGACACCGATGCTTGACGTGACAAGTATTTCCTCGATGCCGACCCTGAATGGCTCGGCAACCGCCTCGTGCACGGCGGCAATCTGCTGATCAATGCTTGCCCGGTCAGGCGCCGCCAGGAGTAGAACAAACTCATCGCCGCCGAGATGAATGATGGCGTCCTGCTGCCCGATATGGAGGGAAAGTCGTTCCCCCATCTCCATTAAAAGCCGGTCGGCAACGGCATGGCCGAACGCATCCTTGACCGACTTGAAGCCATCGAGATCAATCAACGCCAGAATGATGCCGGTAACGCTCGCGGTAA
This sequence comes from uncultured Geobacter sp., assembly GCA_964431365.1. GTDB lineage: Bacteria > Desulfobacterota > Desulfuromonadia > Geobacterales > DSM-12255 > Geomobilibacter. Next base: position 7,912 of record CAYSJJ010000070.1, read on the forward strand.
CCTCCAGAAACAGCTGCTCCAACTGCGAACGATCAGGCAGGCCGGTGAGGGGGTCGCCAACGGTCTTGCTGTACTCCTGTTCACGAAACCTCTCTATCGCACTGCGGGCAAGATGCTCCAGAGCCGCCAGGTCCTGTACCGGCTTGCAGATATATTCGCAGGCCCCCGCCTTCATTGCCACCACCGCATCGGCAACCATGCCGGCGCCTGAAATAACTATGACTGGGGTCTGAGGGGACAATTCATGCACCGCTGTGATCAGTTCCAGGCCATTCCCTTCTGGCATACACAGATCGGTGAAAAGGATATCCGGCTGCACTGCCCGGAACAGCGCCAGTCCTTCCCGGCCCGAAGCTGCCTCAATCACCCGGAAACCGCTATCACAGAAATAATCGGCGATACTGCGGCGTAAACCTGCCTCATCCTCTCCCACCAGCAGGGTCAATCCCGCAGTATTTTTCTGCAATATTTCCACGGCATCACTCCCTTCGACATGCATAACCAATCACAATTACTTTTGACAGCCGTATGCAGCACCTTCTACACGGGGCAGACTAACCAACAACCCGAAGAAAACGACAATGGATCGGGCTGTTACGAACAAGGCAACGCTGCAGGTCACCCAAGGGGCAAATGTCACGGTATCGTCAGCAAGTGCCGGAGCTTTGCGACCAGTGCATCGACGGTAAAGGGCTTCGACAGAAAGTGTGTACCCTCTTCCAAGGCACCGCCGGAGACAATTACATTGTTGGTGTAGCCCGACATATACAGCACCCGATTGATATCGGGGCGCTCTGCATTGATCTGCTTGAAAAGCTGCTGGCCGTTCATGCCGGGCATCACCACATCGGTTACAAGCAAATCTATCTTCCCGGCGCTCTGCCTGACCAACTCAAGAGCCTTTTCGGGGTGATCCGCCGCATGAACCCGGTAGCCGAGTCCCTCCAGTAGGTCGCTCATCATATCCCGGACCATCTCGTTATCTTCCACCACCAGAATCGTCTCATTTCTGGCAGCAGAGAGTGTAACGGCAGTCGGATAATC
>CAYSJJ010000070.1:8965-15646 GCA_964431365.1 uncultured Geobacter sp.
GATCCTGAATACCGTACCCGCTCCAGCCTTGCTCTGAACGGCAATGTAGCCTTTATGCTGCTTAACAATGCCATATACGTTTGCCAGGCCAAGCCCGGTACCGTGTCCCACCTGCTTGGTGGTAAAGAATGGCTCGAAGATGTGCCGCACGACTTCGTCGCTCATGCCCATGCCGGTATCCTGGAAAGCCAGCAGGACATAGCGGCCGGTTTCCATCCCGGGATGCAATCGGGCGTACTCATCGTCAATCATCACCTGACCCGATTCCACCGTGATCTCACCGCTCTCGGCAATGGCATCTTGGGCGTTGATGGCTAGATTAAGGATAATCTGATCGATTTTCGAACTGTCTGCACGGATGACGGCCGGGTACGCGGAAAGTTGTAGGTTGATCTCAATGTTTTCGCGCAGGGAACGCCTCATGATAGGATGAAAGGCCCTAATGACCTCGTTTAGGTCAAGGACACGCATCTCCAGCACCTGTTTGCGACCAAAACTGAGTAGCTGTTGGGTCAGGTCACGCGCCTTGTGCGAGGCTTTGATAATGCCGTCTATTTTGGGGATGAGTTTTTCATCACTGGCGAGCGCCAGTCTGAGCAGATCGGCGTAGATGATGATAGGGGTCAGCAGGTTATTGAAGTCATGGGCAATCCCTCCAGCGAGGTGACCGATCGCCTCCATCTTCTGCGAGTGTCCCAACTGCAGTTCCAGCTCTCTTCGCAACGCCTCATTCCGGGCCCGCTCCAGAGCGATACCGACAAAGATCGCCGCCTGGTTGATCAGGTTTATATCTTCATTTCCGGGAACCGTCGGTTCACGATGATAGATGGCGAAAGTGCCGATCACCTGGCCATCAGAGCCGATGACAGGCTCAGACCAGCAGGAACGGAGCCCCGCTTCCTGGGCGGGGGTAAACCCTTTCCAGAATGGGTGGGTAGCAATATCCTCCACCACCACTCGCTCCCGGCGAAAGGCCGCCGTTCCGCACGAGCCGACCCCTTCGCCAATCCTGGTGCGGTTCACCGCCTTATTGTAGATTTCTGGAAGACTGGGGGCGGCGCCATTAACCAAGCGCTTCCCCTCATCGTCAACCAGCATGATGGAACAGAGTGCCCCCGGCAGTTCCCGTTCGATAATACCAACTATAAACTCCAGCAGCAGGGGGAGCGGCTCGCCCCGGGCAATGCGCTCAAGGACTTCTGAACGGACATGCTCGCGCAATTCTGCCTTTTTCAGCCAATCGATATCTTTAGCGACAAATACAGCTCTTACAATGTCGCCGTTATCGGCAAAGATCGGATCAACCGAGAGCTCATACCAGTGATGATTTCTGGTCAGCAGGACAGTTGACCGTTTTTTTGTATGTAGCATAACTTCGAACGGACAGTCGTCCCGGAGCAGAATCTTGTCGTATACCGCCATGCAACAGTGCGTGCCAACAAGTTCCTGGGGCGACTTGCCGGTTATCCGCTGACTCGCAATATTGGCATTTAAAATCTTCCGATTCCGGTCCAGAACCCAAACTGCATCTTCAACCGAATCAAATGTGCTCCGCCATTCATTGGCCGCAACTAAGAGTTGTGTAGATTTGGCGGTTAATTCAGTCTGCTTTGCTTCAAGTTGCTCTGAAGTTTGAATAAGGCTGCGCAACTGACCGAGGGATGTAAACGATAACACTACGGCAATGACGACAAACAGAACTGCGATAGCAACTTTTTTACTGAGATTGGCCAGCCAGGGTGAGATTATTTCTGACCGGTCAAAGGAGACTATGGAAATAACCGGGAGATTGGTAAGCTTGCTGTAGGAAATTATCCGAGGGGTTTGTGAAATAAGTGCTTTATCAACCTGATACGTGCCTGTTGATGCTGCCGGGAAGTACTTCGTGAACAATTGTGACTGTCTGAAATTTGCTCGTAACGACTCTTCTGAAAAAGGTACGTGGACAAGAACGGCGCCGCCGGTTGTGACAAGAATGAGCCTGCCGTTTCTCCCTACATCGATAGTCTTATAGAATTGTTCGAAATAACCGGTTTCAACCCCTATTCCTATCAGGCCCATGAATTCTCCATTGGGCCCACGCAGCGATCGGGTAATGCTGAAACGCCAGGTGCCGGTCAGACGGCTTTTGTGCGGCTTTGATATGTGAAGGTCATGAGTCGAAGAATGACGGTGATGAAGAAAAAAATCACGATCTGCAAGATTAACCGATTTCGTCCGAGGAGAGAGTGAACCAGCAATAACGTTGCCGCTCTTGTCTACTACGAAAACTGTCGTTTTGACCTTTGGCCCACTTTCAGCGACGCTGCGGAGTTGTTCGCGAAATTGGCGCCCTTGAGTGAAGGGGATACCACCATTCCTCTGGACACCTTCGACGAGCATTTTCAAGGAGGTATCGGCATCGGAAATGACGCGTTCAGCATGTTCCTTCAGGGCACTGGTATAGCTTTGAGCTCGTTTTTCCGCTTCTGCAATGGCCAGGCGGTATTCTCGCACACTGTCCCATATGAACAATCCTGCCAGTATCGCCATCAATGCTGAAGCAGTGACGATATAGCGACGCTTTAATGTCTGAAATTTGTTTGTCGCCATTGCTGCGAGTCCCATCCTTTTTGTCTGCATCTAAAAGCGTGAGCCCTGTTAGCTGAGGACCCTTTTCACCACTGCATTCAGTTGTTCCGGCTTGAACGGTTTAATAATCCAACCGGAAGCGCCTGCCGCTTTCCCTTCTATCTTGCGAGCATCCTGTGATTCGGTGGTCAGCATAATGATCGGAGTCAGCCGATTGAGCGTGCCTGACCGGACCCCCTTGATCAGGCCGATTCCATCCAGATTGGGCATGTTCAAATCTGTGATGAGCATATCAACCTTCTGGGTCGTGAGCTTGGTGAGGGCATCCTTGCCATCCACCGCTTCTATGACGTCGTACCCGCTCTGCCTGAGCGTGAAGGCCACCATCTGGCGAACACTGGCCGAATCATCGGCGGTCATTATTAGTGGTGCCATTACATCCTCCGGGGTATGAATGTCGCGTGTGAGAATAAACAGCTTCTTATCCGGAGTTTCCGGATGGAAACGTCAAGCAGCGGCAGGATGCTGTCCCGCCGCTGCGTTAATGGATCGGCTCAGCTCAATAATCCGGCTAGTAACATACCGATTTTTGCTGGCGGAAATATATAGTCGATTGCTCCCGTATCAACTGCGGCCTTGGGCATGCCATAGATCGCCGATGATTTCTGATCCTGGGCAATCGTTGTCCCGCCGATCTCCTTAATGTGACGGATTCCTTCAGCCCCATCCTTCCCCATCCCGGTTAGAATTACTCCGATGATTTGCCCCTGCTTCAACGGTTTAAGTAACGATTTCATCGCCACGTCAACTGAGGGCTGGACAAAGTTGACTCGCGGCCCCTCCTCCAGAATGATTCGGCTGTTGCCTTCCAGTCTGAGATGAAAACCTCCCGGGGCGAGATAAATACGCCCTGCATGCAGATATTCACCATGTTCCGCCAGCGCTACAGGCATCGCAGACACGGCATCAAGCCCCCGGGCTATCTTGTAATCCATACCTGGAGGGATGTGCAGCACGATAACAAAGGCGGCATCCAGAGGGGGGAGTTCTGAGAACAGTCGCTTGAGTGCAATCGGCCCGCCGGTCGACACCCCGATCATGACGATGGGTTTAGCGCCCATAGACGGGTCCAAGCGAATTCAGGAGCCCAAAATAATACTGAAGGGTATCCATCAAATCATCCGGATTGAACGGCTTGGTAAGATAATCGGTAACGTACTCCTGAATTCCTTCCATTTTGTTGTCGGGTGCATCCAGGGCGGTCAGCATAACGATGATGTTGCCGTCGTAGAGATCACCTTCAACAATCTTGCGTATGGTGTCCCAGCCATTCATCTCAGGCATCATGACATCCATCAGGATGACTCCCCGGAAGCCATTCTCCAGATAGTCGAGACAATCTTCACCGCTCGCCGCAGTAATTATTTTCATGTCCATGGCGTGAAAATAGGCAGCAACAGACTCCCTGATCAGCTCCTCATCATCAACAAGCATCACCTTGGCACACATTTTTGCCTCCTTATATCAGTCGGTCGTCAGTAGTATCATTCAGAGTAAAGGTTATGGTCGTTCCCTTGCCTATCCCCGGGCTATCGGCCCAGATCCGCCCCTTATGGTTCAAGACAATCCGCTTGCAGATTGAAAGCCCCAGACCTGGAGCATCAATATCATGACGCGATTCATCGGCCTTGAAGAACTCGTCGAAGATTCGCTCCAGATTCTTTGCGTCAAGGCCGACCCCCTCATCGTGAACCGCCACCGTCATTATCTTTTCCCGCTGGACTGCCGTGATACGGATAACTCCATTGTCCGGGGAGAAGCGAACCGCATTGGCTATCAGGTTGCTGAAGAGTTCCTTGAGTTGACCCGGAACCGCCGACACCAGGAGTCCATTATCAAAGTCAATCTGGCAGGCCACTTGTTTGTGGGCCATACTGTCGTCATTGTCGGCTAAGGCACCTTCCACCGCGAAAATTAAAGGTGTAAGTTCCAACTCCTCCGCTACAGGCCTGGTGGAAAGACTCACCAGCATCTGCGCCCGATCCACCATCTTCTTCACGATTGCTGTGCCTTTTTGGCAGATGTCCAGCATGTCCTGCAGTTCAGAATCGGTAACCCGCCGCTTGATAAGGGGCAAGAGCACAAACAGCGGCGTCAATGGAGTCCGCAGATCATGGCTCAGCCGGACCATGAAGGTCTCCAGCATCCGGCCATGCTGCAGTTGTGCCTCCAACCGAGATCGTTTCTGCTCGGCAAGCTTAATCAAGGTAATGTCACGGATCGATTCAATGGTTCCGACTCTTTTATTGCTCGCATCGAACAAAGGTGTCGCCGTGGCCCATAAGTGGCAGTCCTCGCCGTGCTGGTGAAAATTCGGAATTACCGTTTCTGCAAACACGGTAACACCCTCCCTCCGGACAAACGCATACTTGTCCAGAGTTTCCCGATCGGCATCCACCAGATCGATCAGAATAGGCCTGCGTTCCCCATAAAAGGGGATAGAGTAGGCATAATCACCGTGCCCCAGGATTTCCTTCTTCTCAACCCCGGTCATTTTTTCTATGGCCCGGTTCCAGGCGATGACCTTCTTATCCAAATCAATCACGAAGGTTGCATCAGGGAGGAACTCGATAATATCGAACAATTGCTGATACGCATTTTTGATAGTCTCTTCAGCAGTCTTCCAGTCGGTGATGTCGCGGATCGATTCTATGGCGCCGGTCTGATTCCCCTCCTGATCAAACAACGGAGTGGCCGTGGCCCAGAAATAACGACTCTCGCCGTTGCGAAACGAGGGAACAAAAACCTCGGTGAAGAGAGTCTGTCCTTCCTGCTTGACCTCCGTATAATTAAGACGAAGGCGCTCCTGCTCCCGGTCGAGCAGGTCAATCAGCAGTGGCCGGTTGTCGCCGTAGAAGGGAAGCGCATAGACATAATCACCCTTGCCCAGAATGTCCCGCTTCTCAACCCCTGTCAGTTGCTCGATAGCCCTGTTCCAGGCCGTTACACGACGCTCTTTGTCAACGACAAAGGTGGGGTCCGGCAGGAACTCCACGATATCCTGCAGGCGTTGGTAGGCGCTTCTTGTGGCGTCCTCGGCCACTTTCCGCTCAGTGATGTCGCGAAAGGACCACAACCGGCCACAATAACGCCCGTCGGCGGCCAGCAGCGGAACCGTGTACCGGTCCAGAGTCCGGCCATCGGCCAGAGAGATCTCATCCCGACTGCTCTCCTGTGGATGTTCATTCAGATAGCGCACCTTGGCCAAAAACTGCTGGGGATCGGCCGTCTTACTGGTTGCACACCGTAATACCGGTTCATCCTCCCCCTGCTCCAGCAAATGGGCCGGAATTCCCCAGACTTCAACAAAACGGCTATTGCTCGAAAGGATCCTATCGTTTTCACCTACCACCAACAGGCCATCGATGGAGGCCTCCTGCTGGGCGGAGAGAAGGATATTTTGAAAGACCACCGCATCCTCAGCCGTCTTCCGCTCGGTAATATCGAGGATGACACCAATCAGTCCGGCAACCGCACCGTCACGACCATTGAAGGTCGATTTATTGAAGATGACGTCCCGCAGGCTACCATCAGCGTAGCGAACTTTCGTCTCATAGACCTGTAGGCCGGGATGTTCCAGCAGGGCCAGATCCTGCCGCCGATAACGGTCAGCTAATTCCTCCGGCCAGAGTTCATGAGGCGTTTTGCCGATCAGTTCCTCCCGGGAGTAACCTACAAACGCTTCGAAGGCCTTATTGCAGCCAAGGTACCGACAGGCTTCATCCTTGTAAAAGACCGGACTAGGCATAGTATCAAGCAGGGACTGCTGGAAGCTGATCTGATTTTCCTGAGCTGCTTCAACCCTTTTCAGCGCCCGGCTAAGCAGCACCATGACAAGCGTAACGACAGTCACCATACCGACAAGCGTCAGGGTCAGGTGCATTTTCATCACGTGCAACCGGGACAGGAAGACGCTCTCTTTTAGCCCGACAAAAAGAACACCGATGGTTTTGCCTGAACGGTCACGGATGGGGTCATAGGCAGTTAAATAGGGAACACCAAGGATCGCAGCTCTCCCGCGATAGGGCTTCCCCTGCTTAAAGATACTCT
>CAYSJJ010000070.1:15656-20007 GCA_964431365.1 uncultured Geobacter sp.
GTGCCTAGGGCTCGTTTTCCTTCTGCAGTCAGCACATTGGTCGTGACCCGCTCGTCCCCCATAAAGATCGTCGCTTCACCGCCAAAAATCTCCTGCACCTTGTCCGGCAGCTCAAAATTACCATTAACTTGATATGAACCGGCCAGCAGTTTCCCATCAACAATCCGGTAGTCCGTCCCCTTATGGGCCAACAATTGCCACAACGTCCTGATGCAGGTTTCCAGTCGTATGCTTTCGGTACTGACTTCATAGTCATGGTATCTATTCAGGGAGTAGAACCCGAAAAGGGAGATGGTCAGGATGGTGACCAGTGCACTTGCTAGGGTATATTGGGTAACCGTTTTCATCATGTGGGCCCTTATAATTTCGGCAACTGACGATTCATCTGACTACACCCTGAAACCGCGCTTCCCCTGGGCGGACAGCCAGGAAAGGAGCCTCTTGGACATGTCCGCCAGCGGCACGACCTCCGCCACCCCGCCCCGGGCGATCGCCTCCTTGGGCATGCCGAATACCACGCAACTCGCCTCGTCCTGGGCCAGGGTATGGGCACCTGTCTGAGACATCTCCAGCATGCCGGCGGCGCCATCATCCCCCATGCCGGTCATTATGATACCTATGGCGTTCTTCCCGGCGCAGTTTGCGGCCGAGCGGAACAGGACATCGACCGATGGGCGGTGCCGGCTAACCGGTGGGCCATCGGAAAGTTCGGTCACGTAATTGGCACCGTTCCTCTTCAGCAGGAGATGGCGGTTGCCCGGGGCCAGATACGCATGCCCCGGCAGCACCCGTTCACCATGACCCGCCTCTTTGACCGAAATCCGGCACAGCCCGTCAAGCCTTTTGGCAAAGGTCTTGGTAAAGGTTTCCGGCATGTGCTGGGTGATGAGGATCGCCGGACAATCTGCGGGCATGTCCACTAGGAATTCCTTGAGCGCCTCGGTTCCGCCGGTCGACGCACCGAGCAGAATGACCTTCTCGGTGGTGGCAAAGCCCCGGTGCTCAGCCGCCAGCACAACGTCGGCACTATGTTTCTGCGCGACCGAGATCGGGGTGACACTTTTCGCCACCAACTGCCGCGGACGGGCCTTGGCAGCGGCCCGTATCTTGTCGGTCAACTCCTCGGCATACTCCTTGAGACCACTCTGGATATCGATCTTCGGCTTGGTGACGAAATCGAATGCCCCCAACTCCAAAGCCTGCAGGGTGACAGCGGAGCTTCTTTCCGTCAGGGACGACACCATCACCACCGGCATCGGCCGCAACCGCATCAGCTTTTCGAGAAACGCCAGCCCGTCCATCCGGGGCATTTCCACATCCAGGGTCAGCACATCGGGATTGAGTGCCTTGATCTTTTCCCTGGCCACCAGCGGGTCGGGGGCGGTGCCCACCACCTCCATGTCCGGCTGCTTGTTGATGATTTCACTCAGAAGACTCCGGATGAGGGCCGAATCATCGATGATGAGGACCTTGATCGACATAGCTGTATCCTGTATTCCTGCAGTGTTATGGCCAGTCACCTGCAGCCGATGTTGACATCTGTCACACCGACAGCGCCCGGTTCTTGATCCTCTTCACGAACGCCTGGCCGGTAGCCGGAGAAAAGCAGACCTTGCGCGGCCAGGTTGCCCCCACATCGACGGCAACAATCCGGATCTGCCGCTCGTTAAGGTAGCGTACGGCAAAATCCGCATTCTGCCGCCCCACATCGCTCATTTTGTCCATCACCCTGCCGGCGCCGAAGATTTTGGCCTCCAGCCGCTCCCGCTCAGCCCCCAGATGCAGTACATGATCCAGCAGGAGGTCCATGGCCGTAACCCCGTATCGGGCAGAGGACTCCCCTTTGCAGGCCTTGTTACTATCTCCCGGCAGCATGTAATGGTTCATGCCGCCAATACCGCTTACCGCATCGTACAGGCAGACGGAAACACACGATCCCAGCACGGTAGATATTATGGTTTCGGCGGCGGTTACGTGATATTCGCCGGGCAACAGATTGATGGCAGGCTTCCCGAAAACCCGGTCGAAGTAGCTGTTGTTTGAGAAATGGCGGCCCCGGTGCATCCGGATTCTGTCTCCTTCCTCTTTCGCGCTCGGCATCGTCGGCTGAGGGTCAGATGTGCGGTGCATAGACTGTTTTGCCGCGTACCCGGAACAGATCGGCGGCATGATGGAAACTCTCCGAGTGTCCGGCAAAAAAGAGCCCGTGGGGGTACAAACAGGGCTGCATCTTACTCAGAATCCGATACTGGGTCGGTTTGTCGAAATAGATCATCACATTGCGGCAGAAGACAGCATCAAACTTCTCACCGATCCCCCACTGTTCATCCAGCAGGTTGAGCCGACGAAAGGTGATCAACTGCTGCAACTCCGGCTTGACCCGGGCGTAGCCGGCATTCTTCCCGTGGCCCCGCAGAAAGAATCGTTTCAGCTGTTCTTCGGAAAGCATCTGCAGTTGATCAAGGTGATAGATGCCGCGACGGGCCTTCTCCAGCACATTTGTGTCGATGTCGGTGGCCAGGATGCTGACTGGCGCGTCAAAGGTCTTGAAGTGATCGACCACCGTCATGGCGATGGAATAAGGTTCTTCGCCGCTGGACGAGGCACAGGTCCAGATCCGGACGGAACCCCTTTGAGGCAGCGTTGCGAGATGTTGGGCCAGGATCGGGAAGTGATGTGCCTCGCGGAAAAAGGAGGTCATGTTGGTGGTCATGGCGTTGATAAACTCGACGCGCTCCTGCCGATCCCCCTGCTCAAGCAAACGAATATACGCGGCAAATGAATCCAGCTGCCTGACCCTGAGACGGCGAGCCAGGCGGCTGTAAACCAGGTCCTTCTTGGACGGGGCGAGGGAAATCCCCGCAACCCGATAGATCAGTTGGCGGATGCGATGAAAATCCTCGGTGGTGAACGGGAACACGTACAATTCCCGTCCACCAACCGCGCCTCCTGGTGCCGGCTGCTCTCTCACAGCGGTTTCCGGCATGTATCTCTCCCTTTAGCCAATGAAGCCGGCTGGTTATCAAAACTCTTTCCAGTCATCATCCATTTCAGCCGATTTCGTGGCTGCCGGGGGGGGCAACTCCTGTTTTTTCTGCTTCTTCCGGGGAACGAGAGGCATTACCCGTGCCTTTTGTTGCGCAGCTTCAATCGTGCGTGGTCTCCGTTCCGCAACGACCCTGTTGGACTGGGCTGCCTCTTCAAGTTTAAAACGGGTGACAACCTGCACCAGCTGCTGAGCCTGCTCCTCAAGCGACTCGGCAGCCGCAGCGGCTTCTTCGACCAAGGCGGCATTCTGCTGGGTCACGTCGTCCATCTGGGTGATGGCAGTATTGACCTGCTCGATTCCGCTTGATTGTTCCAGCGACGCGGCCGAAATTTCGGCCATAATGTCGGTTACCCGCTTGATGCTGGTAACAATCTCCTGGGTTGTCTGCCCGGCCTCTTCAACCAGCCGGCTACCGTCCTGAACCTTGCCGACCGAGTCTTCGATCAGCGCCTTGATTTCCTTCGCAGCCGCCGCGCTCCGCTGGGCCAGACTACGCACCTCGGCCGCCACCACCGCGAATCCGCGCCCCTGCTCACCGGCCCGGGCCGCTTCCACTGCCGCATTCAGAGCAAGAATATTGGTCTGGAAGGCAATACCGTCAATGACTCCGATGATGTCGGAAATCTTCCGGGAACTATCGGTAATCGATTCCATGGTACGTACAACCTTGTTGATGACTTCGCCACCCTTGACCGCCACGCCGCTGGCGCTGATGGCCAGTTGATTGGCCTGCTGGGCGTTGTCGGCGTTCTGCTTCACGGTGGAGGTCAGTTCCTCCATGCTGGATGCAGTTTCCTCCAAGGCCGAGGCCTGTTCCTCGGTCCGCTGGGAAAGGTCTGCGTTGCCGGCGGCTATCTGTTCGGTGGCGGTAGCAATTGAATCGGCGCCATTACGGACTTCGCCAACGATTTTAGCCAACCCGTCATTCATCTGTTTTAACGACTCCAGCAGGTGGCCGGTTTCATCCTGGCTGTCGATCTCGATCTTCGCGGTCAGGTCACCGGCGGCAATATGTTCCGACACGCCGATGGCCTTGTCGAGGGCGGCCTTGATCCGGCGGGCAATAAACCAGGCGAAGATGAAGATCAGTCCGGCAAGGAATATCGTTCCACCCAGTATCTGCATCCGCATCTTGGCCACTTCCTTTTCCACGTCATCCACATAGATGCCGCTTCCGACAACCCAGCCCAAATCCTTGATTACCTTTACATACGAGATTTTGTCAGATGGCTTGGTTTCGTTCGGTTTTGCCCATTGGTAGGCAACAAAGCCGGCTTCCTTTTCCTTTGCCACCTTGGCCAT
>CAYSJJ010000071.1:0-19735 GCA_964431365.1 uncultured Geobacter sp.
TCCGCGAAGGTGGCCGTACGGTCGGCGCCGGCGTCGTCAGCGCGATTATCGAATAAGCACGAACATACGAGGAAACGATGCAGACGCAGAAAATCAGAATCCGCCTTAAGGCATACGATCACCGACTTCTTGATCAGTCGGTGGGTGAGATAGTGGATACGGCGAAGCGTACGGGAGCTCGGGTGGCGGGACCAATTCCCCTGCCGACGGTTATCAACAAGTACTGCGTGCTCCGCGGACCTCACGTTGACAAGAAGTCCCGCGAGCAGTTCGAGATCCGGACCCACAAGCGTCTGATCGATATCCTGGATCCGACCCAGCAGACCGTAGACGCACTTATGAAGTTGGATCTCTCTGCCGGCGTCGACGTAGAAATCAAGCTTTAGACGAGACCACGGATAGGATTTGAGTTATGACGAAGGGATTGATTGGGAAAAAACTGGGCATGACCCAGATCTTTGCCGACGACGGTCGCCGGATTCCGGTGACGGTTGTTGAAGCTGGACCCTGTGTGGTCTTGCAGAAAAAGACCGTGCAGAACGACGGCTATAATGCGATACAGCTCGGCTACGACGCGATCGATGCCAACCGTGCCAACCGCCCTGCGGTCGGGCATGCCAAGGCTGCCGGCCAGGGTACCTTCAGGCACCTGAGGGAGTTCCGTATCGAGGACGTCGACCAGTACAGTGTTGGCGATGAAGTCAAGGCTGAACTGTTCGCCGCAGGCGATGTGGTTGACGTGACCGGCACCTCCATCGGTAAAGGATTCCAGGGCGTTATCAAGCGCTGGGGATTCAAGGGTGGCCGCTCAAGTCACGGGTCCTGCTTCCATCGGGCGCCCGGCTCCATCGGCGCCTCGGCAACTCCGTCTCGGGTCTTCAAGAACAAGAAGATGCCCGGCCATCTCGGTGACGAGCGTGTTACGGTGCAGCGCCTGACTGTTGTGCGTGTGGATGCGGCCGACAATCTTCTTCTGATCAAGGGAGCAATCCCTGGAGCTAAGAACGGCCTTGTGCTGATCAAGGACACAGTCAAGCAGAAATAGTCTTTCCGGAGAATCAAGCAATGGCAACCATTGACGTATATGATCTGAATAAGAACAAGGTGGGCGAGTTGGATCTCAATGACGAGGTGTTCAACACCGAAGTCAAAGAGTATCTCATCCACGAGGCGGTGCGGGTACAGCTTACAAACCGCCGTGCAGGTACCGTTGCCGTTAAGAACCGCGCCATCGTATCCGGTAGCGGTAAGAAACCCTTCAAGCAGAAGGGTACCGGCAATGCGCGCCAGGGCTGCAAGCGCGCTCCGCAGTACCCTGGTGGTGGGGTCGCCTTTGGTCCGCAGCCGAAGGATTACAACCTCTCCATGAACAAGAAGGCCCGTCGTGCTGCTCTCCGCTCTGTTCTCTCCCTGGTGTACAAAGAGAACAAGATGACAGTAGTCAAGGACTTGGCACTGGAAGGAATTTCAACCAAAGGATTCGTTTCGGTACTGAACAAGTTTGACATCGATAAGACCCTGGTGATCGTTGACGGCGACAACCGCAACCTCATCCTCTCGGCCCGGAACGTAAAGCACGTGAAGGTCCTGCAGAGTGAAGGGCTCAACATCTTCGATGTCATGAAGTACCAGAACATTGTCTTTACCCAGGACGCGGTCCGGAAGGTGGAAGGAGCGCTGCAGGCATGAATATCTACGACGTGATAAAGAAGCCGCTGATCACGGAAAAGACCACGATCGAGAAGGACAACAAGAACGTGGTGGCTTTTGTGGTCCATAGCGATGCCAACAAGATCGAGATCAAGCAGGCCACCGAGAAACTCTTCAAAGTCAAAGTTGCTTCGGTCAAGACTGCTACCGTTGCCGGCAAGGTCAAGCGGGTAGGCAGAACCATTGGCAAACGCTCCAACTGGAAGAAGGCTTATGTTGCCCTCCAGGAAGGGAGCAACATCGACTTCTTTGAAGTGTAACCCCAGGTAACGGAGTACTCTGAAATGGCTATCAAGACGTACAAACCTACATCAGCAGGGCGTCGGCACCAGACCTGCTCGACTTTCGAAGAGATTACCAGCACTACGCCGGAGAAATCTCTCCTGGTTAACCTTAAGAAGACCGGTGGCCGTAACCATTTTGGCCGCATCACCTCGCGGCACATCGGCGGCGGTCATAAGCAGAAGTATCGTATAATCGATTTCCGCCGTGACAAGCGTGACATCCCCGCCAAGGTTGCGACGATCGAGTACGACCCGAACCGGAGCGCCCGCATTGCACTGCTGAATTACGCAGACGGTGAAAAGCGTTATATCCTTGCCCCTCTTGATCTGAAGGTCGGTGATACGATCATTGCCAGCACTACTGCTGACATCAAGCCGGGCAATGCGCTGCCGCTCAAGGATATTCCGCTCGGTACCATCATCCATAACGTCGAGCTGAAAATCGGCAAAGGTGCTCAGTTGGCTCGCAGTGCAGGGACATTTGCACAGCTCATGGCCAAGGACGGCAAGTATGCCCAGGTGAAGCTTCCCTCCGGTGAAGTCCGGATGGTTCTTCAGGAGTGCCTGGCAACCATCGGTCAGGTGGGCAACATCGACCATGAGAACGTCTCCATCGGCAAGGCCGGACGGTCACGCTGGCTCGGCAACCGGCCCAAGGTTCGCGGTGTTGCCATGAACCCGGTCGACCACCCCCATGGCGGTGGCGAAGGCCGGACCTCGGGTGGTCGCCACCCGGTGACCCCGTGGGGTATCCCGACCAAGGGTTACAAGACCCGTACGAACAAGACCACTGACCGTTTCATCGTGAAGAAACGCACTAAATAAAGCCGCTGCAGGGGATAGATAATGGCACGTTCAATCAAGAAGGGCCCATTTATAGACGACCACCTGGCCAAAAAAGTGGCCGTGGAGAATGCTGGTTCCAAGAAGATCATCAAGACCTGGTCCCGTCGCTCCACCATCACGCCTGACTTTATCGGACTCTCTTTTGCCGTCCATAACGGCAAGAAGTTCATTCCGGTGTTCGTTACGGAAAACATGGTCGGCCACAAGCTCGGTGAATTCGCTCCCACCAGGACGTTCCACGGGCACGCGGCGGATAAGAAAAGCAAGCTGAAGAAGAAGTAAGGAAAGGGATCAGTCATGGAATCGAGAGCAATCCTGCGGTCAGTACGCCTCTCGCCGCGGAAAACGCGTCTTGTTGTAGACATGGTGCGAGGGAAGGGCATTCAGACGGCACTGTCCATACTCAAGCTTTCTCCCCGGCCTTCGGCGAAACTGATCGCCAAGCTCCTCAGCTCAGCCGTTGCCAACGCCGAGCAAAAAGGGGTGGCTGATGTGGATAAGCTGTATGTAAAAACAATATTCGTCGATGGCGGCGCTGTCCTCAAACGCTTTCTTCCGCGTGCTCAGGGCAGGGCTACCAAGATTCGTAAACCTACGAGCCACATAACTGTGGTTCTGGACGAGAAATAACGCACTGACACGGTGGAGGTGAAGTTTGGGCCAGAAAGTCAATCCGATAAGTTTCAGGCTTGGGGTTATCAAGACCTGGGATTCAAAATGGTATGCCAAGGCTGACTATGCAAAGCTGCTGCATGAAGACCTGAAGCTCCGTAATTTTCTCAAGAAGCGTCTGTACCATTCAGGTGTTTCCAAGATTGAGATCGAGCGGGCAGCCAATAAAGCCAAGGTGAACATCTACACTGCCCGTCCTGGTCTGATCATCGGGAAAAAAGGGGCAGAGGTAGAAACCCTCAAGAAGGAGCTTGCAAAGCTTACGGATAAAGAGATCTTCCTGAACATCCAGGAAGTTCGTAAGCCTGAGCTTGACGCCCAACTCGTCGCCGAGAACGTCGCCCTTCAGCTTGAGCGCCGTGTGGCCTTCCGCCGGGCGATGAAGAAGAGTGTGACATCCTCACTCAAGTTCGGAGCAAAAGGGATACGGATAACCTGTTCGGGCCGCCTTGGCGGTGCAGAGATGTCGCGGACTGAGTGGTATCGCGAAGGTCGAGTGCCTCTGCATACACTGCGCGCCGACATAGATTACGGTTTCGCCGAGGCCAAGACGACTTACGGAATCATCGGAGTAAAGGTCTTGATCTTCAAGGGCGAAGTACTGCCAGGTCAATAAGGTTCAGGGAGTAAGTACGCATGTTAATGCCGAAACGAGTAAAGCATAGAAAGCAGATGAAGGGTCGTATGACCGGTACTCCGGAACGCGGCGTGTCGCTTGCCTTCGGTGAGTTCGGGCTGCAGGCAACCGAGTGTTGCTGGCTGGATTCCCGCCAGATCGAAGCCGCTCGTATTGCCATGACCCGCTATATAAAGAGGGGTGGCAAGATCTGGATACGGATCTTCCCGGATAAGCCGCTGACTGCCAAGCCGGCAGAAACGCGTATGGGTAAAGGCAAGGGATCGCCCGATTCGTGGGTTTGCGTTGTCAAGCCGGGCAGGGTGCTGTATGAGATGGAAGGGGTAACCGAAGAGATCGCCCGCGAGGCGTTCCGTCTTGCCGCTCATAAACTTCCGGTCTCTACGAAATTTGTGTCGAGGAAGGATACCAATGAAGGCTAACGAACTGCGCGCACTCAGTCAGGACGATCTGGCTGCCAAGGAAAAGGAACTGACGCAGGAGCTGTTCAATATCCGCTTTCAGCTCCACACCGGCCGTTTGGAAAATACTGCGAAGATCGATGCCGTCCGCAAGGATGTTGCACGTGTGAAGACCATTCTGCAGGAAAAGCGCGGCTAGAGGGAATATCATGACAGAGCGTGGAAACAGGAAGACTCAGACAGGTGTTGTGGTCAGTGACAAGATGGACAAGACGGTAGTCGTAAGGGTTGACCGCATTGTCAAGCACCCCGTGTATAACAAATACATCAAGCGGTCTGCCAAGTATAAGGCCCATGATGAAGTCAATCAGTGCAAGGTTGGTGATCGCGTTCAGATCATCGAAAGCCGGCCGCTGAGCAAGGAAAAGTGCTGGAAGGTACAGCAGATCCTCTAATAGTTAGCTCGACTAGGAGTTTGTTATGGTTCAAATGCAGACAATTCTCGATGTTGCAGATAATTCCGGTGCGAAAAAGCTCTTCTGCATCAAGGTGCTGGGCGGCTCCAAGCGTAAGTATGCCGGCATCGGCGACATCATCGTTGCATCGGTAAAGGAAGCCCTTCCCAACTCCAAGGTGAAGAAGGGGGATGTGGTCAAGGCTGTTATCGTCAGAACCGCCAAGGAAGTTGGTCGTCCGGACGGATCGTACATTCGCTTTGACGGCAACTCGGGCGTAGTCATAAATAACCAGCGGGAGCCGGTTGGTACGCGTATCTTTGGACCAGTGGCCCGCGAGTTGCGCGCCAGGAAGTTTATGAAGATCATCTCCCTGGCCCCTGAAGTACTCTAACGATAGACGGAGAGAGACGAATGCTCGGCAAGAAACTGCACGTGAAAAAGGGCGACACCGTCATGGTGATTGCCGGCAAGGATAAGAACAAGACCGGTAAGCTGCTCAGTGTCGTTGCCAAGAAGGACGGTGTCCTGGTAGAAGGCATAAACATGGTCAAGCGTCATACGCGCGCCCGTGGTAACCAGCCAGGTGGCATTGTGGAGAAAGAGGCACCGGTTCATGTCTCCAACGTGATGCCGTATTGCGGTAAGTGCAAGAAGCCCGTGCGTACCGCGATCAACACCCTCGAGGATGGGAAGAAGACCCGCATCTGTAAGAAGTGCGGCGAGTCTTTTGATAAATAGGACGGAGGATCTAATGGCCAGGCTTAAAGACCTTTATATAAAGGAAATAGTTCCTCAGCTGCAGAAGGACTTCAGCTACAAGAGTGTGATGGAAGTTCCCAAGCTTGAGAAGATCGTCGTCAACATGGGGCTTGGCGAAGCCATTCAGAACGTGAAGATCCTTGATTCGGCGAGCGAGGAGATGGCCACGATCACCGGCCAGAAGGCTGTTATTACCAAGGCCAAGAAGTCCATTGCGTCCTTCAAGCTTCGCCAGGGTATGCCCATTGGTTGTATGGTCACCCTCAGGAAGGACCGGATGTACGAATTCCTGGACCGGCTTGTCAACGTGTCCCTGCCGCGTGTTCGTGACTTCAAAGGGGTCCCGGCAAAGGCGTTCGACGGCCAGGGGAACTACTCCCTGGGGATCAAAGAACAGCTCATATTCCCCGAGATCAACTACGACAAAATCGATAAGATCAAGGGAATGAACATAACGATCGTCACCACGGCCAAGACCGATGAGGAGGGGCGTGCCCTTCTCCGTCTTCTTGGCATGCCGTTCAGGAACTAAGTAAGACATATTGGAGGATCGCAGTGGCTAAAACATCGATGCTTATAAAGGCCCAGCGTGGCAACAAATTCAAGGTCCGTGAGTACAATCGTTGTCCTCTCTGCGGCCGGCCACGGGCATACTATCGGAAGTTCGACATGTGCCGGATCTGTCTCCGGAAGCTGGCCTCCACAGGCCAGATTCCCGGCGTCATCAAGTCCAGCTGGTAATTGACTAGAACAGTATAGAGGAGTTTCACGCATGAGTATGACCGATCCCATTGCCGACATGCTGACACGCATCCGGAACGGTGTGATGGCAAAACTGCAAAAAGTTGACGTGCCGTCCTCGAACCTCAAGGTCAGCATAGCCAATGTGCTGAAAACGGAAGGCTTCATCAAGAATTACAAGGTGATAGCTGATCAGAAGCAAGGGGTTCTCCGTATCTATCTCAAGTACATCGACGAGAAGGATGCGGTAATCAGTGAGATCAAGCGAATCAGCAAACCCGGTGGACGGCGGTACGTCAAGTGTGACGATATCCCGTTGGTGAAGCAAGGACTCGGTATTGCCGTCCTTTCGACATCGAAGGGGATTCTGACTGACAAGGCTGCCCGCGAAGCTGGAATCGGCGGGGAAATGATCTGTACCGTCTGGTAATGACGCGGCGAGGAAATTGATATGTCGAGGATTGGTAAACTTCCCATTGAATTGCCTTCCGGAGTGAAGCTGTCGGTAAGCGGCTCCGAAGTCGAGGTTCAGGGCCCCAAGGGCACTCTCAAGCGTGCCATTTTGGATTGTGTAACTATCGAGCAGTCTGCAACAACCGTTCTGGTAAATCGTGCTGACGACAGCATCAAGTCCCGTTCAGCGCATGGTTTGACCAGGACCCTGCTCAATAATATGGTCACCGGTGTGACCAAAGGGTTCGAGATTGCCTTGGAGATAAACGGGGTTGGTTACCGTGCTGAGGCAAAAGGTGATGTTTTGAACCTGAGCCTTGGTTATTCGCATCCGGTCAATTTCCAACTTCCCAAGGGAATCACTGTTGAAGTTGATAAGATGACGAAGCTGCTCGTTAAGGGAATCGACAAGGAGCTTGTCGGTGAGACGGCCGCAAAGATTCGCGGCTTCCGTGGACCGGAGCCTTACAAAGGCAAAGGCATCAAGTACGCCAGTGAGACCATTCTGCGTAAAGCCGGCAAGACTGGTAAAAAATAAGGTGAAGTGAAGGAGAGCTCCCCGTGAGTCTGCTATCTAAGAAATTGTCACCCCGCCTCAGAAGACAGGCCAGGGTCAGAAAAAAGATCAAGGGAACGACCGAGCGGCCTCGTCTGAATGTCTTCAAGAGTGCTCGGCACATTCACGCCCAGATTATCGACGATACCACCGGCACAACGCTTGTTGCTGCCTCGACGGTAGCCGGAGAGATCAAGGGCGCGCTTAAGTCCACTGGCAACATTGAGGCCGCCAAGGCCGTCGGTGCAGCCATCGCGAAGCTGGCTCTTGAAAAAGACATTAAAACAGTGGTATTTGACCGTAATGGTTTTCTCTATCACGGTCGCATCAAAGCTCTGGCTGATTCGGCACGTGAGCAAGGCTTGTCCTTTTAACAGCCACTTGAGGAGGTTGACGCTTGTTAAAGATTAATCCAAACGAATTGAACCTTACCGACCGCGTTGTTCATATCAACCGCGTAGCAAAAGTGGTCAAAGGTGGGCGTCGTTTCAGCTTCTCCGCACTCGTGGTGGTTGGCGACGGCAATGGCTACGTTGGCTACGGTCTGGGTAAGGCAAATGAAGTCCCGGAAGCAATCCGCAAGGGTGTTGAGCAGGCAAAGAAGAGCCTCATCAAGGTTCCGGTAGTTGAGGGCCAGACCATCCCCTTCGAAGTGGAAGGTCACTTTGGTGCCGGGCGCGTACTCATGATGCCGGCATCCGCAGGTACCGGTGTTATTGCCGGTGGTGCCGCGAGGGCCGTCTTCGAGTCGGCAGGGATCCACAACATCCTTGCAAAGTGTCTTGGCTCCAACAACCCTCACAACGTCGTCAAGGCAGCCTTCAATGGTCTTTCCATCCTGAAGAGCCCCGAAGAAATCAACGCCCGTCGTGGGTTCGGCGAATAGGCCGAAGAACAGCTAGCAAGGAGTAAGGTCAATGTCTGAGCGCGTTTCAGTGACGCTTGCCAAAAGCCATATCGGCAGGCCAGCTAAGCACACGGCAATTTTGCTAGGAATGGGACTGAACAAGGTCAATAAAACTGTTTCCCTGCCCGATACCCCGGAAGTTCGGGGGATGATCAAAAAAGTTGCCCATTTGGTGAAGGTTAACGAGTAATTCCCGTGAGGTTTGCAATGAAGCTCAACAGTTTAAGGCCTGCTGCAGGCTCAGTTAAAAATAGGAAGAGAATTGGCCGCGGTCCTGGTTCCGGCCACGGAAAAACAGCAACCAAAGGGCACAAGGGTCAGAAAGCCCGCTCTGGTGGTAGCGTGAAGCCCGGATTCGAGGGTGGCCAGATGCCGATGCAGAGGCGGCTTCCCAAGCGTGGATTCACCCCTCTTCATCAAAAGGATTATGTTGTTGTCAACATCGGACAGCTTAACGCTTTCGATGCCGGCAGCACGGTCGATGTGGCTGCGCTCATGCAATGCGGTCTCATCAGCAAGTTGCGTGATGGCCTCAAGATCCTCGCCAAGGGAGAGCTTACCAAGTCCCTGACAGTACAGGCGCACAAGTTCAGTGACAGCGCCAAGGCAAAGATCGAAGCCGCTGGCGGATCAATTCAGGAGATCGAACTTGCTTGACGCACTGCAGAATATTTTCAAGATTCCCGAACTGAAGAAAAGGGTTCTGTTCTCTCTGGGAATGCTTTTTGTCTACCGGGTCGGGTGTCATATCCCGACTCCCGGTATTGACGGGCAGGCCCTTTCCCATTTCTTCAAACAGGCACAAGGTACGTTGCTCGGCCTTTTTGACATGTTTTCGGGCGGGGCTCTTGAGAAGCTGACAGTTTTCGCCCTTGGGATCATGCCGTACATCTCGTCCTCGATTATCTTCCAGCTCCTGACGGTTGTGGTTCCCGCAATCGAGAAGCTCTCCAAGGAGGGCGAATCTGGGCGACGTAAGATAATTCAGTACACTCGGTACGGTACTGTAGTACTGAGCGTAGTGCAGAGTCTCGGTATCGCTATCGGTCTTGAGGCGATGCGCGGGCCTGCCGGTGAACTCGTGGTGCCCAATCCCGGTTGGGCCTTCAGGCTCATGACCGTGATAACGCTCACCGCCGGTACCGCATTCATTATGTGGATGGGCGAGCAGATGTCAGAGAAGGGGATCGGCAATGGTATCTCGCTGATCATCTTCGCTGGTATCGTTGTTCGCATACCGACGGCAATCAGCAATTCGCTTCGTCTTCTGAAGACGGGCGAACTGTCCCTCTTCGTGCTCATTCTGGTATTGGCGCTCATGTTTGTCGTGATTGCCGCGATTGTCTATGTTGAGCGGGGTCAACGCCGGATACCGATTCATTACGCAAAGCGTGTCGTTGGCCTGCAAACCTTTGGTGCACAGACGTCGCATCTTCCGCTGAAGGTCAATATGGCGGGGGTTATTCCGCCCATCTTTGCATCATCGATCATCATGTTTCCGGCGACCATAGCCAATTTTATCGGAGTCCCTTGGGTTCAGAACGCGGCTAAGAGCCTTACTCCCGGCAATTGGCTGTACAATGTGTTTTTTGTTGCTTTCATAATCTTTTTCTGCTATTTCTACACGGCTGTCACCTTTAACCCGACAGATGTTGCGGAAAATGTCAAGAAGCATGGCGGTTATATCCCGGGTATCAGGCCGGGGACTGAAACGTCCGAGTATCTTGACAAGGTTCTGACAAAGCTGACCTTTGCAGGGGCAATCTACATCTCGGTTGTCTGTGTGCTTCCGTCGATCCTGATCGGTAAGTTCAATCTGCCGTTTTATTTCGGTGGTACAGCCTTGTTGATTGCTATCGGGGTGGGCATGGATACGGTGGCCCAGATTGAGTCGCATCTCATAACACGTAGTTATGAGGGGTTCATGAAGGGTGTACGCATAAAGGGTCGTAAGTAGGGGCATGATTAGATGAATATTCTACTTCTCGGCCCGCCAGGGGCTGGCAAGGGTACACAGGCGAAGCTGCTGGTCGATCGATACGGGATCCCGCAGGTGTCGACCGGTGATATATTGCGGGCAGCAGTAAAGGATCAGACTCCGATGGGGGTTCGTGCCAAGTCCTACATGGACCAGGGTGCACTTGTCCCCGATGAGGTCGTGATCGGCATTATTCGCGATCGACTTGCCATGAGCGACTGCTCTGGTGGGTTCATTCTCGATGGTTTCCCGCGGACAGTGCCCCAGGCCGATGCGCTCGCGAGCGTGCTGTCCGGCCTCGGTAAAGCTGTTGAGCACGTCATCTCCATACATGTGGATAAGGAAGAGCTGCTGGAGCGGATCACCGGGCGGCGTGTTTGCCGCTCCTGTGGACGCGGCTACCATGTGCGGTTTGATCCGCCCAAGTGTGCAACAATCTGTGATAGTTGTTCCGGTGAGCTTTTTCAACGGGACGATGACAAAGAAGAGACCATGCGTAAGCGTCTTGAGGTCTATGAAGCTCAGACCGCACCCCTGATCGAGTATTATGGCCGGGAGCAGAAGCTGCGAACGGTTGTCGGCACAGGCTCCATTGACGAGATACAGGGAGCGCTGGTTCAGATACTTGAAGGCCGGTAGGCGTTGATCGTCCTCAAGTCACTGCAGGAGATCGAGCGGATGCGCGTCCCCTGCCGGTTCGTCGCCGAGGTGCTCGCTCTATTGCGGACCGAGGTGAAACCAGGTGTGACAACGCAGTCGCTGAACGATCTGGCCGAGCGGGAGTTGGTCAAGCGTAAGGCAAGACCGGCATTCAAGGGTTACAGCGGTTATCCATACGCACTCTGCTGTTCGCTGAATGATCAGGTCGTTCATGGGATGCCGACAACAACTCCGTTGGTCTCCGGAGACATACTGAGTATCGATTTCGGTGCATGGTATGACGGCTTCTATGGCGATGCCGCCATAACGGTACCCGTTGGAGAGGTCTCCGAAGTTGCCGAACGCCTCATAAGGATAACCGAGGAGTCACTGCACCGGGCAATAGAGTTCGCGACACCTGCATATCGGCTTTCCGATATCTCCAATGCAGTACAAAGCTTTGTCGAGCGCCATGGTTTTTCGGTAGTACGCGATTTTGTCGGTCACGGCATCGGCAAGGCGCTGCACGAGGGACCACAGATCCCAAACTACGGTGCACCGGGACGCGGTCCGAGACTGAAGCAGGGAATGGTCCTCGCCATAGAGCCGATGATCAACCAGAAGGGACACGATGTTCGCGTTCTTTCTGATGGGTGGACGGCAGTGACGTGCGACGGGGGACTTTCCGCACATTTTGAACATACGGTAGCTGTGACTGACAACGGTCCTGTGATATTGACGACGGTTTGAGTCGTACTAAGAAACGAGAGGAATATCGAAATGAAGGTTCGTGCCTCAGTAAAGAAAATCTGCGATAAGTGCAAGATCGTTAAGCGCAAGGGTGTTGTGCGGGTGATCTGCGAAACGCCGAAGCATTCCCAGAGACAGGGTTAAGAGAAAACTTAGGAGGATACGGCATTGGCACGTATTGCTGGTATTGACATTCCGAGAAACAAGCGGATAGAAATCGCACTCACCTATATCTATGGTATCGGTCGGACGACGTCGCAAAAGATTCTGGCCGAGGCAGCAGTCGATCAGAATACAAGAACCGACAAGCTGACCGAGGCTGAAGTAGCTCGCATTCGTGAGATCATTGATAAAACCGTTAAGGTGGAAGGCGATCTTCGCCGCGAAGTATCCATGAACATAAAGCGTCTGATGGACCTTGGCTGCTACCGTGGCCTTCGTCATCGGAAGGGTCTCCCTGTTCGTGGTCAGCGGACCAAGACAAATGCCCGTACCCGCAAGGGTCCTGCACGTACGGTTGCCGGTAAGAAGAAATAGCGCATTTTGAGCATCTGGAGGAGTGATGGCAAGCCCTGCTAAACGAGTAGTCAAGAAGAAGAAAGAGCGCAAGAATATACCCACTGGCGTTGCCCATATACAGGCAACCTTCAACAATACGATCGTGACCATAACCGATCAGGTCGGGAATGTTGTTGCGTGGTCCAGTGCCGGTACCAAGGGGTTCAAAGGATCGCGGAAAAGTACCCCTTTTGCCGCTCAGATTGCCGCTGAGGACTGCGCTAAGAAAGCCCAGGAGCACGGCATGAGAAGTCTGGAAGTGTTCGTCAAGGGTCCGGGGTCAGGGCGTGAATCTGCACTGCGGGCTTTGCAGGCTGCTGGCTTCTCCATCAGTTTCATCAGAGACGTCACCCCGATTCCCCATAACGGTTGTCGCCCCGCAAAGCGGCGTAGAGTGTAAATTAGGAATTTCGTTAAGGAGGCACTACCTTGGCACGTTATACAGGTCCTTCCTGCAGACTTTGCAGAAGACAGAATATGGAACTCTACCTTAAGGGTGAGCGTTGTTATACAGATAAATGCGCCATCAAGCGTCGTAATTACCCCCCTGGGCAGCATGGTCAGGCACGGGTGAAGGTCACCGATTACGGTGTCCAGTTGCGCGAAAAGCAGAAAGTTCGCCGTATTTACGGCATCCTCGAAAAGCAATTCCGGAGCTATTTCCAGGAAGCAGACCGCATGAAGGGCGTTACGGGCGAAAACCTCCTCTCCCTGCTTGAGCGGCGCCTGGATAACACCATATATCGTCTCGGGTTCGCCTCCTCGCGTACCGAGGCTCGTCAGCTGGTCAAGCATAGCCATATCTCGCTCAACGGCCGCAAGGCTAATATCCCTTCCATTATCGTGAAGCCTGGCGATGTTCTTGAACTGAGGGAGAAGAGCAGGAAGATTGCCGTCATCAACGACTCTCTTGCAGCGGTCGTGCGGCGTGGCGTCCCCCAGTGGCTTGAGCTTGACAAGGACGCATATAAAGGCGTTGTGAAGGCTCTCCCGGTACGGGAAGACATTACCATGCCAATCCAGGAGCAGCTGATCGTCGAGCTCTACTCCAAGTAACGGTAAATCAACCCGCTAAGGGAGGCAATACATGTATAAAAATTGGCGCGATCTCATCAAGCCGAAAAAACTTCAGGTTGAGACAGAGTCGCTTACCAATACATACGGAAAGTTCTACGCAGAGCCTTTTGAACGCGGTTTCGGGACTACGCTGGGGAATTCGCTCCGCCGGGTACTGCTCTCTTCATTGCAGGGGGCGGCCATTACTTCCGTTAAGATAAAAGGCGTATTGCACGAATTTTCCGCTGTTCCCGGCGTAACTGAAGACGTCACCGATATCATTCTGAACCTGAAAAGCGTGCGCTTGAAGCTGCACGGTACCGACTCGCGTATTATCCGAGTTGTCCATAAGGGTGAAGGTGTTATCAAGGCTGGCGACATTGTAACTGATCCGAATGTAGAGGTTCTCAACCCAGACCAGCATATTGCCACCTGTTCCAAAGATGCCAATGTCGAGATGGAGATGGTCGTCAGGCTCGGCAAGGGATATGTGCCTGCGGACCGAAATCGCGATGAGAAGGCTCCGGTGGGAACAATCCCCATAGACGCCATCTTCTCACCGATCACCAAGGTGAACTTTGTCGTTGCAAACGCCCGTGTTGCCCAGATTACCGATTATGACAAGCTGACACTGGAGATATGGAGCGACGGCAGCGTGAAGCCCGACGATGCCCTTGCGTATGCAGCCAAGATTCTCAAGGATCAGCTCTCTATTTTCATCAATTTTGATGAGGAGTCGGAGCCGCTCGAAGAGGCCGAGCAGGAAGAGGACAGCGAGCGGGTCAACGAAAACCTGTACCGCTCGGTTGACGAACTGGAGTTGTCGGTTCGCTCGGCAAATTGCCTGAAGAACGCCGGCATCAAACTCATAGGTGAGCTTGTTTCCAGGTCGGAAGCAGAAATGCTGAAGACGCAGAATTTCGGTCGCAAGTCACTCAATGAGATCAAGGATATCCTTGGCGAAATGGGACTCACGCTGGGCATGAAGCTCGATGGGTTCCCGGATCCCGAGATCCTTGCCCGCATCAGGGGCGAGCGTAAGGAAGAAGAGTAAGAAGCTGTAGAGCCCACAGAAAGGACTGTAAGCGATGCGTCACAATAAAGCGGGAAGAAGACTCGGGAGGACTACCAGCCATCGTGTGGCCATGTTCAGGAACATGGTGACCTCCCTTTTTAATCATGAAAAGATCACGACGACTGATTCCAAGGCCAAGGAACTCCGCTCCATCGCCGAGAAGATGATCACCCTCGGCAAGCGCGGCGATCTGCACGCAATGCGCCAGGCTGCTTCCTATATTCGTGACAAGTCGACAGTCACCAAGCTGTTCACGACCATTGCCCCCCGCTACAAAGATCGCCAGGGCGGCTATACACGGATCATCAAGCTCAGCATCCGCCAGGGGGACAATGCCCCGGTATCCCTTATCGAGCTTGTTGAGGAAGAGTTGACAGTCAAGGCTCCGACAAAGAAGGCCCCGGTGAAAAAGGCTGCTGCAAAGCCCGTTGCCGCCAAGGCCGTCGAGGCGGCGCCGGTGCAGGAAGCTGCCACGGCAGAGGAGCCTGCGGCTCCCCAGACCGCAGTAGTCGAGCCTGATGAGAACTGCGAAGCCAAGGCTGACTAACAGTTAACGAATAAATCGACACACCGAGGCATGGGACTCACCGTCCCATGCCTTTTTTTGTGCTTGTGCAGTGACTTGTCAAAGATGTATGGGGAGTGAGTGGGTCACGCGGATTTCGGCCGGGGTGACCAGCGTCTGATAGGCCAGCAACTCAACGCCGAATTCGGCGGCACGTCTGAGCAACTGCCCATACGTTGGGTCAATGGCATCTGCCGGTGACATCGAGACGGCATCCTGACGTTGCACCATGAAAAGGGTAACCCCGCGGTGACCGTCAGCCACTACCTGCATGAGCTCGCGCAGGTGCTTCTGGCCTCGGGTGGTGACGGCATCCGGAAACAGTGCCGCCGAGCCCTCCACGAGCGTGACATTCTTGAGTTCCACGTAGCAGAGTCCCTTTTCCCCGGTCAGCAGGAGATCTATGCGACTGTTGGTGCCGTACGCCACTTCCTGTCTGATCTGTTCGTAGCCAAGAAGCTCGGTGACTATGCCCGCTTCAATGGCCTCCCAGGCCAGCCGGTTGGGGAGGCCGGTGTTGATCCCCACCCATTGTCCATCCGCTTCGACCAATTCCCAGGTGTAGCAGTATTTCCTGGCCAGATTCGGACTCCGGGAGAGAAGAACTCGACTCCCCGCAGTCGCACAGCCGGTCATGCTCCCGGAGTTGGGGCAGTGAACGGTCACCATGCTGCCGTCGGCCAACTCTACGTCAGCCAGGAAGCGCTTGTAGCGCCGTATCAGCAGGCCCGGGATGAGATGCGGGAGGAGCAAGGCGCTACTCCCCGATGATCTTGACGAGGACACGCTTGCGCCGCCTGCCGTCGAATTCGCCATAGAAGATCTGCTCCCACGGCCCCAGGTCGAGTTTGCCGGCAGTGACCGCAACCACCACCTCCCGCCCCATGATGGTGCGCTTCAGGTGCGCGTCGGCGTTGTCCTCAAAACCATTGTGTCGATAGCGCGAATAGGGCTTTTCCGGCGCGAGACCTTCCAACCACTCTTCAATGTCCTGATGCAGACCTGACTCGTCGTCGTTAATAAAAACACTTGCCGTAATGTGCATCGCGTTGCACAGCAGCAGCCCCTCGCGTATGCCGCTTTCGGCCAGACAGTTCGCTACCTGTGGCGTAATGTTGATCAGTTCCCTGCGCTGGCGAGTCTCGAACCAGAGCTCTTGTCGGTGCTGTCTCATGCGATCGTCCTCTTTCGATCCGGTTGGCCGTCGCCGCTCAAGGTCCGACGACAGGGAGTTCCACGATGAATCGCGCCCCGTGAGGTTCGTTGTCCTTCACCCTGATGAACCCGTGATGATCGGCGATGATGGTGCTGACGATGGCAAGCCCCAGACCGGTGCCCCCTCTCTTGGTGGAGAAGTACGGCTCGAACAGGCGCGGTTTGTCATCAGCCGAGATCCCCTGGCCCGAGTCGGCGACCGTAAAGGTGGCCATTCTGAGTTCAGGGTTATAGCTGCTGGTGACGTCGATCTGACCGGCCCCGTCAATGGCGGCGACCCCGTTGTCCAGCAGGTTGATGAGCACACGCTTGATCTGGTCCCGATCCAGTTGGAGAAGCGGCAGGTTAGCGTCCGGTGCAACCGTGAAGGTGATCCGGCGATGGGCCTCCTGGTAGAGCGAAACCGCCTCCTGAATGATCTCGTTCAGGTTGTTCGGTGTCGGTTGGGCCGACGGCATCCGGGCAAAGCGGGAGAATTCATCGACCAGGGTCTTCAACTCGTCCACCGATGTGATGATGGTTGCCGTGCACTGGTCAAAGACGGTGTCTTCCTCGCTGAAGCGGTCCAGGTAACGCTTTCTGAGACGCTGTGCCGAGAGCTGTATGGGGGTCAGGGGGTTCTTTATTTCGTGGGCGATCCTCCGGGCAACCTCCCGCCACGCCGCCATGCGCTGGGCCTTGATCAGCTGGGTGAGGTCGTCGAATACCACGACCGTTCCGACGAATTCGTCGTTTTCGTCCTTCAGGAGAGTCATGTTGACCATGAGAGTAAGCTTCGCGTCGTCAAGCGGGATGGAGACCTGCTTGCTGATGGTTTCCTGCTTGGCAACGACCAGATCCCGAAGCATCTCCTTGACGATTTCCAGATGAGCTGAGCGGAGTATCTCCCGGAAGTGCCGGCCGATCACCTGGCCGGTCTTGATCCGCAGCAGCCGCTCTGCGGAGGTGTTGATCGTCGTGATGATGCCGTCCTTGTTGATGGAGACGACCCCTGCCGTGACGTTTCGCAGGACCGTCTCCATGTAGCGTCGCCGCTCTTCCAGCATCAGGTTGCTCTGGCTCAACTCCCTGTTGGTCAACTCCAGGGCCAGCCGGTGACTCCGCAGATCCTCGGTCATGGTATTGAATGCCGCAATGAGCATCCCCAACTCGTCGCTCCCCGTCTCGCCGAGGTGGACGTCCAGGTCCCCGTCGGCGATCTTGCGGGTCGCTTCGGCAAGATGCTGGATCGGGGTGGTCAGGCTCCTGGCCAGGTAGATGCCGAACCAGACGGCAAGAAAAATGATAACCATGGTGATCAGGAGCAGCGTCAGTATGTAGCCGGTGGTAATCGGGGTCTTGAGGATCTTCAGCTGGCGGAACTCATGGTACGAGTTGGTGATTTCCCGCATCTTGCTGACGAGCGAATAGGGGACGTAGTAGTTGACCACGACGACGCCCACCACATCCTTGGGGTTCCAGTTGGAATAGACCGGAACGATCCCCCGGATCAGATCGGCCTTGCCGATCGAATTTATCCGGGTCAGTTCTTTTCCGCCAAGCCCGACATTAAGGTCAGACGAGGAGGGATTGGTGAACTCGCCAAGCGGCAACTGGGGGTTGGCGGCCCGTACCAGCTCTTCCCGCTGCGCAGAGAAGACCTCCACGACACCCAGGTTGTACTCCTTCTGTTTCTTCTTGATCAACGCCCGGAGGGCCGGCAGGTTTTCCTCGTTCAGCAGCTTCTGCTCCTTGATCATGGAACTGATCTGCTGGCCGTAATAGAGGGCGTTGGCCGCCGAGTTCTTGTAGTAGGTCTGGGCAACCTCCATCGATTCATCCAGCGAGGTTTCCACCTGCTTGTTGAACCAGTTCTGGATGCTGTTGCTGATGTACCCTGCCGAAACAAGGAAGAGAAGCATGGTCGGGATGAGCGACAGGCCGACAAAGGCCAGTACGAGTTTGGTCCGTAGTCGCGCCCCCGGGATCTTGTCCCGCCGCTCGATCATCAGCTTCATGATGTTTCGGCAGAGGAGATAGAACAGGAGGATGATCAGCAGGATGATGATGTTGATGATGCCGAAAATGAGGATGTTGCTCCCCATGGGGGCTTCGGAACTGAGGCGGGTCAGATGGAGTTCTGCACTGGTCAACAGGACGATAAGGAGTGCCGAGATGACGATGATGATCGCCTCTCGTTTCCTCTTTCTGATCTCTGTCTGGGGGAGTGGGTGAAGCTCGTTCGCCAAGGTCCCGGTCCTCACGCAGTGGGTTTGTCCGGCTGCAACGACCTGACTTTAGCCGAAAGGGGGGGGATTTGCAACGGCCCCTGCGGCCGGAACGAAAAAAGCAGCCGAAGGGCTGCTCTTTTTCTGGGGCGGTCTTGGCGGTCTACCATCAGGTCGACCAGGCGAGCTCGGGGGTAAAGGGGGCAAATGCCGGCATGGGGAGCGGTTCGCAGAAGTCGGTCAGGTGCCAGCATCCGGGGTGGCTGAGGAGTTCGGTGACCAGCCGGTGGTTCAGTTCGTGGCCGGAGCGGAGTGCCATTACATGGCCGATGATGTAATGACCGGCAAGAGAGAGATCGCCGATGGTATCAAGGACCTTGTGGCGGACAAATTCGTCGGCAAAGCGAAGCCCCTCGGGGTTGAGGATGCAGTCATCCCCGATGCCGACCGCATTGTCCAGCGAGCCGCCACGAGCCAGGCCGTTTGCCTTAAGCATCTCGAATTCGGCTAGAAAGCCGAAGGTGCGGGCCGGCGCAAATCCCTTGACAAAGCTCTCCGGCTGCACCTTTGTCGATCTGAACTGGTTCCGCACCACCGGGTGATTGAAACGCATGTCGAAGGAGACCCGGAAGGCGCGGGAGGGGAGCAGGGCGATACACTTGTCTCCCTCCCTTACCGAGACCGTCCGTTTGACCACCAGATAGCGGCGGCTCTTGTTCTGCGTACGGACCCCCGCACCCGCGATGCCGGCGGCGAAGGCGGCGGCGCTCCCGTCCATGATGGGGAGTTCCGGGCCATTGATGTCGATATGGACGTTGTCGATTTCGAGGCCGCGCAGGGCGGCCATGAGGTGCTCGATGGTGGCCACGACCGTCCCGTTGATGCCGATGGTGGTGGAGAGCCTGGTATTGACCACGTTGCCGGCCTTCGCTTCGATGGAGACCGAAGGGGCAAGGTCGGTGCGGTGAAAAATGACACCGGTTCCGGCTTCGGCAGGACGGAGTGTCATGCTGACCGGTTGCCCGGAATGGAGACCGATGCCGTTGAAGGATACCTGGTTTCTGATGGTCCGTTGTTGATGCATTGTGAGCCCCCTGAATATCAGTATGCTTACTACATAGCAAGGAACAGACCAATAGTGCCGGCTCGCTTAGGTTGTTGATAGTGTAAAAATTTTAACTGGTTAAGCGTGTGGCTGCCATGGTTGGTGACAATCGAGAGGCGAGGTGTGGCGGGAAAAACACGGTAGAGTGTTGCAATAATGCTAC
>CAYSJJ010000072.1:0-19248 GCA_964431365.1 uncultured Geobacter sp.
GGGTTCATCCGGCAGTATGCCGACCGGTTTCACCACGCCAAGGAGGAGGATGTCCTGTTTGCGGCCCTGGTGAAAAACGGCATGCCGGCCGCCAACAGCCCGGTTGCGGCCATGCTCCTGGAACACGAGCAGGGGCGGAAGTTCGTGGCCGAGCTTGAGTCGGCTGCCTTGGCAGCTCAGGCGGGCGAGTCCGGGCAAGGGCCGATCATCGCCGCCAGCGCACTGGGATACGTGGCGCTGCTGCGGGAGCACATCGCCAAGGAGGATGAGATCCTCTATCCGCTGGCCGAGCGGATTCTCCCCGCATCCCTGCGCAGCGAGGTCGTCCGCGGCTACCAGGTTGCCGAGTCCCCTGTGCCGGCCGGTTTTGCCGAGGGGTACGAAGCGCTGGTCGCAGCATACGAGGAGGCTGCGAAGCGGCTCGCAGCCTAGCCTGCCTTGACAAATCGGGAAAATCCTCTACAGTAAGGGAACAACATGTACGACCATTCCGGCTATCTCGTTGGAATGGTCGTTTTGTTATGGGAGCAACGATGAATGGTTCAGACGGGAAGCGCGGCTGTTTTGCGCTCCTGCTCATACTCCTGGTGGCTATAACCCTGCCGGCCCGGTTCGCCCGGGCCGTCCCCGTTCCGGAAAAGCTGGTCTACAGCCTTAGCTGGATGGGGATCGCGGTCGGCACTGCCACCCAGGAGATATCTGAGGATGGGGAGCATCGGAAGATATTCTCCCATGCACTGTCAAATGATTGGCTGTCGGCCTTTTACCCAGTGGATGACCGGACCGAGAGCCTCCTGGCAAAAACCGGCAGTCACTTCCCCGGAGAATCCCGCTATTACCGGATGATCTTCAAGGAGGGCCGGCGGACCCGGGACCGGGAAATCACCTTCGACCAGGCGAAAAGGGTCGGCCGCTTCCACGACCGGATCGGTGGCGAGCGGGTGGAGATCCCGATCGTGGAGAACACCTACGACATCTATGCCAGTTTCTACTACGTGCGGAGTCAGCCGCTGGAGCCGGGCAGCTCGTTCATGATCCACGTGCTCGACGGCAAGGAGTTGCGCAACATCGAGGTAAAGGTACTGAAGCGTGAACGGATCACGGTGCCGGCCGGGGAGTTCAACACCATACTGGTGCGGCCGATGGTGAAGTCGGAGGGGGTCTTCGAAGGGAAGGGCGGCGCCCTCATCTGGCTGACCGACGACAGCCGCCGGATACCGGTAAAGGCGGAGACCAAGGTGCGGGTGGGGAGCGTGACGGCGGTGCTGACCGGGGGGACGTACTGACAATCCCGACACCGACAGCCGAGGGCGTTTTACATCCCGCATCTCCCCCGTGGTATAGTCATTTCCCTGCCAGTGAATATCGGTTACCTTCTTGTAATTGATTTGAGAGCCATAGTAATTGGTCAAGGGTGGCCGGACGGGCGGCTAAGGAAATTTTTCTGAAGCAAATGCCCTGTTGTGTCGAACAATTAACTTGATGTGATCTGGTCCTGGAGTTCGCGGATGAGGCGTTTGTCGGGAAATCAGCACGGTTTTACCATGGTGGAGATGCTGATAGCGATCCTCGTGATGACGGTCGGCCTGTTGGCGGTCCTTACCATGCAGGATGTTGCCATCAATGCCAACTCCATTTCCATGAAGCTGACGGTGGCCACGTCCCTGGCCCAGGAGGCCCTCGAGGATATCCTCTCCTGGAACCCTGATACCCATGCCGACCTCAAGACATCCACTGCAAATGCGGTGTACGATCTGGATCCGAACTCGTCGGCGACGTCGATCAGTGTGCCAGGAACCGGCAGCTACACTGCAACGTACACCACCACGGTCGGAGGAACACCGGGTTCGGGCATCCCGGACGGGATCACCAGGGTTGTCGTCACCGTGACCGGCGGCGGGAGAAGCATCTCGGTCACCGGCTTCAAGAGGACGGTATGATGGGCTCGATCAAAAGGGGGGCGTCGGGCTTCACCTTGGTGGAGATCCTGTTTGTCATTGCGATCTTCGGCATCGTCATCGGCGCCGTGTACTCCCTCTACCTGACCAACCAGAAGACCGCGTATGTCCAGGAAGACCTTGTCGATCTCCAGCAGAACCTGAGAATTGCCATGGACAGTATTACCAGGGACATGAGGATGGCCGGCACGCTGGTTCCCCTCGGGACCAATCCTCTGGCCAACGGTTCGCTCAATAACTACTCGACGAGCGTACAGATCAACACGGCATCCGCCAGCGGCCAGTTTGCCAGGGTTGCCAGGAGCAAGAGCGCGGCAACCTTCACCGTCTTCAGCACAAGCGTGGACAGTCCTGAATCCGTTGACGCATTGACCGGTGCCGGCGGTGCTGGCAACGTCCGCCTCATCCGGCCCGGTAACCGGAGCAACCCGGTAAGCCCGGACACCTATCTCGTGCTCTATCCCAACGCCACCAACCGGAGCGGGCCGACCGTTGCGATGAAGCGCCCCGATGGAACGGCCTTTTTGGCCGGGGCCGGGGCCGATGCCGGCGACATCATTGCTGCGGCCTCAGGGACCTCTGCGTACGACACGATCGTCTATTCCCTGGCTCCCTGCACGGACCCCCCCTCCCTTCAATGTCTTAAAAGGGACGTCAACGGAGGGACGTCGGATGATATCGCCAGTAACATCTCCTCGCTCCGCTTCAGCTACCTCTACGACGACGGGACAGAGGGGAACAACCCTTCCGACCCTGCCACCATACGGAGCGTGCGGGTTACCATCACCGGCCGGACCGCAGCGACCTCGGCCCTTTCCGGCGGCCCGAAGACGCGTCAGATCACCTCGGTCATCAAGCTGAGGAACAAGAGATAACCGTCCAATGGATCAGACCAGGCGCACCATAGGTTCCGGACCGCTATCGAGGGTCGACAATGAGCAGGGGGCGGCACTCATCATCGTTCTCCTGATGCTGCTCCTCCTGATCATACTCGGAACGACCCTGTTCACCTCGTCCGTTACCGAGATCAAGGTTGCCGGCAACTACCGGAACAACCTCGAAACCTTTTTTGCAGCCGATGCGGCGGTGGAATTCGCCATGACCTACAGTGGAATCTATACGTCGATCTACGGAACCACAACCACGTGGCCGGCGCCGGGGCAGGGAAAGGTGCTGAACGACTCCTTCGGGGTTGCCGGAGCAAATGATAATCCGTACAAGGATTACAACCAGATCACCATACCCGGGACTAACGACAAGGCCCAGGTCAAGGTGGAACTGGTCAAGAGCCGCGGCAACCCCCCTCCCGGTTACGGCTTCCAGGAAGATGCCGGGATTGGTGGTGGGGGCGGTTTCAGGGCCAATGTGTTTGCCGTGACCGTGATCGCCAACGGCCCCAACAACGCCCGCACCGATCTGGAGTCGGGAGTGGCGAGAGTGGTGCCGCAATGACCACTCCCTGCAGCATCTTCGGGAACACCATTACCGGAAGAGAGGTCGCCATGCAGATCCTTTTGTCAGCAGTCATGTTAGGACTTATTCTCATGGCCGGGTCAATGCCGTCGTTTGCAGACGACAGCAGTCAGCCGGCAGGCAATAGAAGTTCCTATGACCCGGCAATACTCTACCCGGGACCCCACACCCCTGAGCATCTCTTCTACAGAAATCCGAAGGGGACGATCTGGCTGCCGTGGCTGGCGGGCGATTTCAACAGGAAGGTCAAGTGTTCCGGAGCCTTGAAGAGATTCAAGCGCCAAGGTGTCTGGAAGGGGCACCTGAATCAGGACGGATCGTGCGGTCCTCTTGCCGAGCCATCCGAGTGGGCTGTCGGCAACTGGCTCAATTACGTTCAGAGCCGCAGGCCGAGGAAGTAACGGGAGGGGGAGGTGGCCATGCAGAGGACGATTATTACCGTGATTGCGTCGGCAATCGTATTGATTGCCGTTTCAACGGCGCTGGCAGCGCCTGACCAGTACCCCGGCGATGCCTCGATCTACGGGACGGCGGGCACCTACCAGCCCAACGTTCTCTTCATTATCGACAATTCGGGGAGTATGAGCGATTCCGTTGTCGTCGAGTCCTATGATCCCACCAGGACCTATGCCCAGTCCAACAAATGCGGCTCTTCCGGCAGCAGTTCATGCTCTACCAACGCCGTGTACAGTCAGGGCGAGGATTACATCCAGGTTAACAGCAACGTCAACAACATCACCTCTTCCTGCAACGGATTGAATCCCCGGAATCTTCTGCAGACCACCGGTCAGTACAGCGGCACAAGCCTGTTGCTTGGCGGCACCCTCTGCGGGCTCCTCACCACCAACCAGTATGTCCTGGGCAATTACGTGAATTATCTCTACACGGTGGGGAAGAAACCGAAGATCGACATCGCCAAGGCAGCCGTCAAGAACCTGATTTCCACCACGAACGGCGTGAAATTCGGGCTGATGACCTTCCACTACGTCAGCGGCTCCGGACAGGGGGCGCAGTTCCTCAGCACAACCGTCTCCGGCGCATCGTACGTGACCACCGTCAAGAAGATGAACGATATCTTCACCGGCACCACAACCAACCGGACTGCCCTTCTCGCTGCGGTCGATACCCTTTCGGCGACTGGTACCACTCCCCTTGGGGAATCGCTCTTCGAGGCGATGCGCTACTTCAACGGCGACGCGACCGCTTTCGGCAATACCGTGGGGATTACTGCCGGCAAGTACACCTCCCCGGTCGAGGTCTCCTGCCAGAAGAACTACGTGATCTTCGTCACCGACGGCATGGCGACGGCAGACAACGATCCGGTGCTGAAGACGATCTGCACCAACGGCGACTGCGATGGCGACGGGATTGAACCAAATGACCTGGAACACTCTCTTGATGATGTGGCCAAGGCCCTTAATCTCGGCCCGCAGAACGTGACGACCTATACCATCGGCTTTGGCCTCACCGGCGCCGATGCCACCGCCATAGACCTGCTGAAAAGGGCTGCCGATGCCAGTCACGGCAAGGGGAAATACTACGATGCCGGATCGGCGCAGGACCTGCAGAACGCCTTTTCCCAGGTCATGGGTACCGTGACGGCAATCGATACCACCTTCGGCACCGTTTCGGTCCCGGCAAGCTCCGAGAACAGGACCTACGCCGGCAGCAGGCTCTACATGCCCTTTTTCAAGACGGCCAACGGTCCGTTCTGGAACGGCAACCTGAAGAAGTATGGCCTTTCGTCAGGAGGCAACCCCACCATTATCGACGTTAACGGTAACCAGGCCACCTACATCGACCAGAACAATGACGGCATCGATGATGTCACGCTCGCCGCCCTTCCTGCCGGCGCAGACAACGGGACCATCAAGAGCAGTGCGATATCCTTCTGGAGCACCGCCGCCGACGGGGGCCATGCCGACAAGGGGGGGGCTGGGGAAGTGCTGCAGGCAAAGACGGCAACTAGCCGCACCCTCTATACCATAAATCCTGTCGGCAAGAGCCGGGTGACCTTCGACCTGTCGAACATGACCGCAGCCATGCTCGGTGTGGCGAATGATGCCGAGCGCGACAAGGTCGTCAACTTTATGTATGGCCAGGATGTGGACGACAGCGACAAGGACGGCAACACAACGGAAAACCGCGCCTGGATGCTGGGTGACCCGCTCCACGGAAGACCGCTGGTCGTCAGCTATGCATCGTACATCTTCTCCGCGACCAACGAGGCCGACTGTTCGGTCAACAAGTCCGTCATCTATGCCAGCAGCAACGACGGCGTCCTCCACGCCTTCAGGGATTGCGACGGCGCCGAGCTCTGGGGGTTCATCCCGCCGGATATCCTCGGGAACCTCAACTACGTGAGAACCTCCGGCAGCCATGTCACGCTGTTGGACGCGGTGCCGCGGGTGTACATCTACGACGCCAACAACAACGGCACCATCGAGAGTGGCGACAAGGTCATCCTTCTTTTCGGCAGCAGAAGGGGGGGGGGAGTGGCCGCCGGTATCGCCACCGGTTCCTACTACGCCCTGGACGTCTCGGACCCTTCAACCCCACAGTACCTCTGGAGCATTTCGAACCTCTCCCCCTCCCAAGGGACGACGCCGATCTTCCCGGAGCTGGCAGAGAGCTGGGGCGAGCCGAAGATCGTCAAGATGCGGATCGGCAACAGCGACAAGATCGCCATGGTCGTCGGCGCCGGGTACGATAACCCCAACGAGGATGGCCGCTATGGCGCCACCCAGACCTTTGCCGGCACCGGTGTGGTTCCTGCCGCAGCCAACGCCGAGGGGAACGTCACGAGCAGCGGGACAGCTGCGCCGCTAAACCCCAAGGGGCGTGGGGTGTACGTTGTCGAGGTTGCTACCCTGAACGGCGGGGTGCCGAATTTCAGCAAAAGTGGCGAGAAGATCGGGGAGTTCACTTACGGCGCCACCTCTCCCTACTCCTCCATGACCTTTTCCTTCCCGTCGGAAATCGCGGCCGTGGATCTGAGCGGAAACGGCTATGCGGAGCGTCTGTACGCCACCGACACCGGCGGGAACCTCTGGCGGTTCGACGTGGCGAACTCGGATCCGACGAAGTGGGCTGCCCGCCTGGTCTTCAGCGCCAACCCCGGCGCCGGCGGGGCGTCGGACAAGGGGCGGAAGATGTTCTACAAGCCGTCCGTCGTCTCGGAGGTCGGCTACAAGATGCTCTACTTCGGCAGCGGGGACCGGGAGCACCCGCTGAACACGGCGGTCGTAGACCGGATCTATGCCGTGATCGACCGGGACACATCGACGACGTCCACGCCGACGGTTACGGAGAGCACCCTGACGGACGTGACCACCGACCAGCTCCAGACGACCACCATCAACGCGGGTACCGGGTCGATCACCGACCTCCTTGCCAAGCTGAACGCCTCCAACGGCTGGTACATCAAGCTCGATCAGAACAGCGGCGAAAAGGTGCTGAGCGCGCCGCTGGTATACAACAAGGTCGCCTATTTCACCACCTTTGCACCCGGCACGACGGTCACCACGGACGCCTGTCAGCCAAACCTGGGGACCGCCAGGATGTATGCCGTGAACTACAAGACCGGCGAAGCGGTGATGAACTACGACACCTCCAATGACAGCACCATTACCACCAACAAGCGCGCGCAGTCCGGGGGCGCAATCCTTCTACGGAACGACAGGGTGAAAACCATCGGGACTGGCATCCCTCCCGGTGTCACCCCCATTATTACTGCGGAGGGGGGGACCCTCTGGACCGGCATGCAGAAACAGGGGAGCCTCTCGGGCAGGGGGATCATACCGCTCTACTGGCGGCAGAAATAGGATGATGACAATCGAAAGGTCTGCGACGGGATGAGGATGGATAAAGGTGTGACACGCTGGCGTGGGGGTGACAAACGCGGGTTTTCCCTGATCGAGCTGATGGTCGTCGTGGGCATGCTTGCGATCATGATGGCCATCGCGCTCCCCCCCTACGTCAGCTGGCGAAAAACGCTGAGCTTCCGGCAGACGGCCCACGGGATACACACCATGCTGAAGGAGGCGAAGTCGCTGGCCATCACCCGGAACCTGCAGCACATGGTCGCCATCGAGCCGGGGAGCGGCAGCTACAAGCTGATACCGGGCAATCGTGCGT
The DNA here is from genome assembly GCA_964431365.1 of uncultured Geobacter sp. Taxonomy (GTDB): domain Bacteria; phylum Desulfobacterota; class Desulfuromonadia; order Geobacterales; family DSM-12255; genus Geomobilibacter. The sequence goes on from CAYSJJ010000072.1 coordinate 7,569, forward strand.
ACAATACCCCGTCAACGGGGTGGAGTGCCACCCCTCTGCAGAGCGTGACGGCACCGTCCGGTGTTACCATCCGGAGCAGGAACGACGGGACATCATCGGACAACGTCTATATGCAGTTCAATCCGAACGGGACCGTCAGGCTGAAAGCCCCGGATGGGACAACCGTGAGCGATGGCAACGTCACCGTCAACGACGGGGCGTCGGTGATGTTCTGTTTGACCGTGTCGGAGGCGGGGAGGATCAGACTGGAGAAAAGGAACTGAGGTCTCCCGCGCTGGCAGGCCGCTAACGTTTCTGCAGCGGATAGCCCGAGCATCTTTTCTCGGCCGCCATCATGAGATCCATCATCTCCTGGCCCGACTCCGGCTGTTCCGCCCCGATCAGCTGATGCTCCATGCACTCCTCGTAGTTCCGGAACCGTTCCTTTCCCACGACCTTCACCCCGGCCTCACCCCCCGGCCGCTCTGCCTGCTGGCGGCTTGCAGCCGTCTTCCTTTTTTTCGGCTGGACCGTTTTTTCGGTCCGCGGTGCAACCGGCACCTCTTCCCCGTCATCCTGCTTCCAGGAGAAGTCTCTCCGCCGCTCCGGGGTGTCGGTGAAGAAGACCGTGCCGTCGCGGGATTTGCTCCGGTAGACTACCGTCGGAGGGACCTCTTTCTTGGGTGGAGGCTCCTCCTCTTCGCCGGCGTCGCTCACCTCGCTATCGCCGGCATTTGCGGTCGTTTTCGGCTCCGTCTTCACCGGCACCTTTTCCTTGCCGCCCGTTGCATCCGGGGCTCCCGCCGTTCCCTGGCCGGCACCTGCCTTGGTCGCATCGTCCTGTTTCGAGAGCGCAAAGCCGTTTTTGTAGAACTCGATGCCGAACTCGTTCAGTTCCGGAACCCTGCTCGTGTGACAGCCGTCGCATTTCATCTTGTATTTGCGGCTGAAAGCCGACATGGCGGATGCGGTGCCCTGAGAACAGAAAATGGCGAGAAGTGCCACCAGTATCAGCCAGCCCGTTGTGTTCCAGCGCATGGTACCTCGCTTTATACTATGCAAAATCGGCTTCACACTTCGTCGTTCCCGCAAAGAATCTACTAATGTATAGCGCACAACATGCCACTTCTCCATTATTTTTCTGCAGGCGGAAAGGTGGGGCTAGACCAGCCCGCTCAGCATCTTGAGTCCCGTGGCGATCAGGAGGCAGGCGAACAGCTTTTTCAGCCGGGAGACCGGGAGGCGGTGGGCCAGCCGGGCACCGAGAGGGGCCGTCAGGTAGCTCATGGCGGCAACCCCGACCAGGGCCGGCAGGTAGACGAAGCCGAAAGAGTAGGGTGGAAGCCCGTCGGCGGCCATGCCATTCAGGATGAAGCCGAGCGCTCCGGAGGCGGCGATGGGGAAGCCGATGGCTGCCGAGGTGCCGATGGCGCCGTACATCGAGACGTTGCACCAGATCAGGAACGGCACCGACATGCTCCCCCCCCCGATCCCGACCAGGCTGGAAATGGCGCCGATGAAGGTTCCCGTGCCGAAGAGCCCCAGGCCGCCGGGTAGCTGGCGGGTGGGCTTCGGGCGGAGATCCATGAGCATCTGGCTGGCGACGAAAAAGGTGAAACAGACGAAAAAGACCTTGAGGAAGCCGGTGGAGAGCGCGGCCGCCACCCGGGAGCCGGCCAGCGTGCCGACCAGTATCCCCGGCGTAATCAGGCGGACCACCTGCCAGTTCACCATCCCCTGCCCATGGTGGGCCCGGAAGCTGGCGAACGAGGTGAAGACGATGGTTGCCAGGGAGGTCCCCAGGGCCAGGTGAAGGATGTGCTGGGCCGGGAACTTCAGGGCCATGAAGGTGAAGGTGAGCATCGGCACGATCACGATCCCGCCGCCGACGCCGAGGAGCCCGGCCAGGAGACCGGCAATCAGGCCGAGGCCGCAGTAAGTGAGCCAGATTGTCATGCCGATCCTCTCCTTTGGTTTCGCGGGCAACCCGCCGAGAGCATAGTGAAAATCACTCCATAATGCAACTGCCGCCGTGGGACGGCGGAGCGGTTTCCTCCTTGCCGCCGGTGATGGTTCCTGATATAAGGCAGCCATGACCAGGACGAAGCGGGTTACGCTACGGGAGATATTCACGGCCTTTTTCATGATCGGTGCCACCGGATTCGGCGGCGGCATGGCCATCGTCTCCCTCACGGAGCGGGTCTGCGTCCGGGAGCGGCGCTGGGTCACCTCCGACGAATTCATGCACGGACTCGCCTTCGGCCAGCTTCTCGGCCCCTTCTCCCTCAACGTCTGCACCTTCGTCGGCTACCAGTTGCGTGGCGTCGTTGGCGGGGTCGTCGCCAGCGTCGCCTTCATCGCCCCCTCTTTCGTGCTGGTAACCCTCCTCTCCTGGTTCTATTTCCGGTTCCACGAGCTCCCCCAGCTCCAGTCGGCGCTGGGCGGCACCAATCCGGTCATCATCGGCCTGATCGTCGTGGCCGCTATCGGCATGGCCCGGAAGCAGGTGCGGGGACGGACCGACCTGCTGGTGGCCGCTCTCGCCTTTAGCGCGGTAGCCTTTGCCAATGTCAGCGCCATTGTCGTCCTGATCGCCGCGGCCATCTGGTCCCTGGGCCGGAGCTGGTATCGGCGGGAGCACCACTGATGGCCGGCCTTTTCAAGCTCTCCTGGCTTTTCTTCAAGATCGGCCTGGTCTTCGTCGGCGGCGGCTATGTGCTGATCCCGCTCCTCCACCGGCTCATGGTCGACCAGCTCCATTGGCTCACCCTGAAGGAGTTCCTCGACGGGGTGGCCCTCTCCCAGCTGACGCCCGGGCCGCTGGCCATGCTAGCCACCTTTACCGGCTACAAGAGCGGCGGGTTTGCCGGGGCGCTCCTCTCCACGATTTTCATCTTCTGCCCCTGCACGCTCCTGACCCTGGCCATTGCCAGCCGCTATGAGAAGATGCGCAACATGGAGCTGATCCGGACCGCCCTAGATGGCCTCCTGCCGGCGGTGGTCGGGCTGGTGGCTGCTGCTGCCTGGAACCTGGGGACGACCTCCCTGACGGGCCTCCGCTCCTGGGTGCTGCTCCTGGTCGGCTTCTGCATCCTCCAGTTCACCCGGGTGAGCCCCATGGTGGTGATCCTCGGCGCTGCCGGCGTCGGCCTGTTCTTCCATTTCGTCTGAGAGGAGTCCCGATGCCGCACTCCTTTGCTGTTGCCGGGAGGCGGGGATGAATTTCCTCTGCCACCTCTACCTCTCCGGGGACGATCCCGAGCTGCTGGTGGGGAACCTGATGGGGGACTTCGTCAAGGGGCGGCTCCCCGGCCGCTTCCCGCCGGGGATCGAGCGGGGGGTGGCCCTCCATCGCTGGATCGACAGCGCTGCCAACCGCTCTCCCGCATTCGCCAGGAGCCGGGAGCGGCTCGACCCCGCCATCGGTCTCTACCGGGGGGTGCTGGTCGACCTCTTCTACGACCACTTCCTGGCGCTCGCCTGGCAGGCCTATCACCCGGAACCGCTGGAACGGTTTCTCGACCGGGCGCACCGTCTGGCCCACGACCACGAGGCGTCCCTCCCGGAGCGGCTGCGGCAGATCCTCTCCACGATCTTCACTGACCTGATCCCCTCCTACCGTGAAGAGGCCGGGATCGGCCGCGCCCTGGAGCGGATGTCCGGCAGGATCGCCCGCCCCAACCCCCTCGGTCGGGGGGGGAGCGAGCTGGAGCTCCACTACGCCGGGCTCCGCGACGACTTCGAGCAGTTCCTCCCGGCCATCCGGGACGAGGCGGCCGCGTGGCGTGCCGGCCGCTGGCAGCACCGTTCAGTGTGAATCCGTACCGGGTGCGACCCCACTTCGCTCCGTCTGCCCCTCACACCGCCGCTGTACGGCTTATTACGCTACCGGCCTGTAACTCACCCTGACGGGTTCAGACAGACAGGCCGCTGTACGCTCCATTTCGCCTACAGCGGCTGGCGCTCGGGCAGAGTCGCTCCGTCGGCGCGGCACCCGGTGCGGATTCAGATCAGACCCTCCGCACCACCGGATTCAGGTTGACAGGGTAGGGGGGACGGTGTATGAAAACGTGGTCTTGGACCAGATAACGCTGTTTGTATATTCCGTGTACGGGAGGATGTGGCATGAAAGCGGTATTGCTTGAAGGATTTGGCGGGCTGGACGTGTTGAAGGTGGGCGAGGTGGAGCGGCCCGTGCCGGGCGAGGGGCAGGTGCTGGTGAAGGTGCATGCCACCTCCATCAACCGGCCGGACCTGGTGCAGCGCGAGGGGAAATATCCGCCGCCGGCGGGCGATTCGGAGATCCTCGGCCTGGAAGTCTCCGGGGTGATCGAGGAGTGCGGCCCGGGCGTGACCGGGTGGCAGAAGGGGGAGCGGGTCATCTCCCTGGTGGGGGGGGGAGCCTACGCCGAGTACGCCGTGGCCTACGCCAGCCACCTGATGCGGATCCCGGAGAGCATGAGCTTCGAGGAGGCGGCCTGCGTCTGCGAATCCTACATTACCGCCTTTCTCAACCTCTTCATGATCGGCGGGCTCAAGGACAATAACACCGTCATCATCCATGGCGGCGGCGGCGGCGTGAACACCGCAGGCATCCAGCTCTGCAAGGCGCTGGTCCCCAACACCAAGATTATCGTCACCGCCCACCCGAGCAAGATCGAGCGGGTCAAGGCGCTGGGTGCGGACCTGGTGATCGACTTCACCCAGACCCCGGATTTCAGCGAGGCGGTGAAGGAGTTCACCAACAAGAAGGGGGTCGACGTGATCCTCGACCATGTGGGGGCCAAGTACCTGGCGCCGAACATGAACTCCCTCGGTTATGCCGGACGGCTGGTCAGCATCGGCGTCATCAGCGGCATCAAGGCCGAGCTGAATCTGGCCCTGATGATGGTGAAGCGTCAGCAGATCATCGGCTCCGTGCTCCGTTCCCGTCCGGTAAAGGACAAGGGGGAGATCGTGGCCGAGTTCACGCGGACGGCGATCCCCAAGTTCGCCGACCGGACCATCGTGCCGATCATCGAGCAGGTCTTCCCCCTCGACCAGGTCGTGGAGGCGCACCGGATGATGGAAGAGGACAAGCATTTCGGCAAGATCGTGCTGAAGGTCGCGTAACGGGGAGGAACAGCTTGGTTTCAAATCCCCCTGTCGCATCGTGCGGCAGGGGGATTTTTTATCATGCGCCATTGGTCATACGAGTCATTAGGGTACTCGCTGGACCCTCTGGGGCCTAAAGGGGAGGGGGATGAGTTCTCCCCTCCAAAGGGGGGGACGTCGAGTGGTCCGGCTCCGCCCTAGCAATTGTAGTAACCCCCAGGTAGGTTGGACAAGAGGCTATTCCATCCAGGTTGAAGAAACGAGCCGATCATGATGTCGCTGGCTGAGCACGCCCACCTCTATCCGTTCCGCCATGCCGCCGGAGTCTGCCTCATGGCGGCGCTCTTCGCCGTCACCCGGAAGGCCCGTGCCTCGGGGATCTTCGTGCTCGCCCTCTGGAACCTGGCCGGGGTGGTGCTCCACGAGGCGGCCCACCTGACAGCCGGCATCCTCTTCCGGGCCAGGCCGACCGGCGTCTCCCTGATCCCCCGCCGCGACGGCAACCGCTGGCTGCTCGGCTCGGTCCGGTTCGCCCGCATCACCGCCGTCAATGCGGTCCCCGTGGCCCTGGCCCCCCTCGCTCTGGCCGGCGTCGCCTGGCTGGCCGCCACGAACTGGTTCCGCTGGGCACCCCCGTCGCTGGCATCCACCCTCGGCCTCTACGCGGCGCTGTTCGTCCTCCTGTACAACGCCCTCCCGTCCCGCCAGGATCTGCGGGTTGCCACCAACTGGCGGAGCCTGCTCATCTATCTGCCCATCCTCCTCCTGCTCGTCTTCTATCTCCACCGTTCCCGCTGACCGGTTTCCGCACGTTTCCCTTCACCGCAGTTTGTGGTACAGTCTTGTCCGCGGTACGGTCACAAAGGAGGTCGCCATGCCCGTTCAGGATTTCAAGCTCTTCGATACCCATCTCCATATCATCGATGATCGCTTTCCGTTGATTCCCAACAACGGGTATCTGCCCGACCCGTTCACCTGCGAAGATTATCGCGACCGGATGAAGGGATACGCGCTGGCCGGCGGGGCCGTCGTATCCGGCTCGTTCCAGGCATTTGACCAAGGCTATCTGGTTGATGCCCTGAAACGGCTTGGCCCTTCGTTTGTCGGGGTGACCCAATTGCCGTCAACCGTTTCGAATGAGGAAATCCTCGCGCTCGATGCCGCCGGTGTCCGCGCGGTCCGGTTCAATCTCAAGCGGGGCGGTTCGGAGGACGTCAGGCATCTCGACAGTCTGGCGCGGCGGGTCCATGAGCTTGCCGGCTGGCACGTGGAGCTGTACATCGACTCCCGGGAACTGGCGGCACTGTATGACACGCTGATCGCCCTGCCGAGCGTCAGCATCGACCATCTCGGGCTCTCCCGGGAGGGGTTCGGTACACTGCTCAGGCTGGTCGAACAGGGTGTCCACGTGAAGGCAACCGGCTTCGGCCGGGTCGATTTCGACGTGCGCACCGCGCTGCACGACCTGTTTGCCGCGAATCCCGACTCGCTGATGTTCGGCACCGACCTCCCCTCCACACGCGCACCCCGTCCCTACGAAGACGACGACTTCCTCCTCGTCATTGACGCCCTGGGGGATGCAAACGCCCGCAAGGTTCTCTGTGAGAACGCTGTACGGTTCTATCGTCCGGCAAAGAGCGCCTGACAACGTCGCTGATCTTGTCCATGCTGCTCTGAATGCACCTCCAAGGTCACCCCCTTGCTGCAAAATATACGCTGTTCCTCGACTTGCTCCCCGGCCTTCAGGTGCTATTATTAGAGTTAGTTTATTATTGTCTTCGACAATGCCGGAACGACACCGACATGCGGGAGACCGCGCACCCTTTCGCCGGAGTGAGTATCGATCCGATCTTGACTTGCCAGGGGAGGATGGGGATGAACGAAGCGGTCGAAGCATTCAAGGATGCACTGCTCACTCTGGACCGGTTTGCCGCACAAGAAGTCCTGCATGAGTCGATCGACCGGCTGGGACTGGTCCCCACCCTGGAAGAGCTGATAACCTCGGCTCTGGCCGATATCGGCCGGAGCTGGGAAGAAGGAGAGCTCTCCCTCTCCCAGATTTACATGGGGGGGTGCATCTGCGAAAGCCTGATAGATCTCTTCCTGCCGCTCGGTGACCCGGGCCGGAAGAGCGAACCGCGACTGGCCGTTGCCGTGTACGAGGACTACCACCTGCTCGGCAGAAGGCTCGTCTATTCGGTTCTCCGCTCCGCCGGCTATGACCTGCGCGATTACGGCCGGATCGATCTCGAATCCGCGCTTCGGCTGGTGAAACAGGACCGGATCCAGGTACTGTTCCTCTCCGCACTCATGCTCCCCTCCGCCCTCCATATAGGTGAGTTGCGACGTCGGCTCGACCAGGCCGGCCTCGCTGTCAAGATCGTGGTCGGAGGTGCTCCGTTCCGCTTTGACGAAGGTCTCTGGCGCGAGGTGGGCGCCGATGCCATGGGCCGGACCGCCTCGGATGCCGTCGGGATCCTTCACGAGTTAACCGGAGGTGGCCGATGAGCGCCATGACCTCGCTGCAAAGGGTTGCCGCCACCCTCGGCAATCAGGAACCGGATCGCGTTCCGTTCTTTCTCTCGCTGACCATGCACGGGGCGCGGGAACTGGGGCTCTCGATCAAGGAGTATTTCTCCCGGGCGGAACTTGTTGCCGAGGGGCAGATCCGCATGCGGGCAAAATACGGCCACGACTGCCTGAACGGGGTTCCCTACGCTCCGGTGGAGGTTGAGGCCTGGGGAGGGGAGGTGATTTTCACCGATGACGGCCCCCCCAATTCGGGAGTGCCGCTGATTGGCTCTCCGGAGGAGATCAACCGTCTGACCCCGCCGACCATCCACGATGCACCCTGTCTGGTCGAGGTGTTGAAGGCCCAACGTATCATGAAGTCCAGGATCGGCGACGACGCTCCCATCATCGGCGTTGTGGTCTCTCCGTTCTCACTCCCTGTCATGCAGATGGGATTCGGGCCCTACCTCGACCTCATGCATGAACAGCCGGCGCTGTTCGCCAGATTGATGGCCGTCAACGAGGAGTTCTGCGTGGCATGGGCCAATGCCCAACTGGAGGCGGGCGCAACCTTTATCTGTTATTTCGATCCGGTCTCTTCGACGACCATCGTCCCCCGGGAGATGTACCTGAAGAGCGGCTATCTGGTGGCAAAGCGCACCCTTGCCCGCATAAAGGGACCGACAGCCACCCACCTCGCCTCCGGCCGCTGCCTCCCCATCATCGGGGATGTTGTCGAGACCGGTACGAAGGCCATCGGCGTCAGCGTCCGGGAAGAGCTGACGGTCGTCAAGGCTGAGTGCCGCGGCAGGCTCACCGTCGTCGGCAACCTGAATGGGATTGAAATGCGTCACTGGAGCGACAAGGAGGCGGAACAGGCGGTAAAGCATGCCATTGCCTCGGCCGGTCGGGGGGGCGGCTTTGTCCTGGCGGACAACCATGGCGAGATCCCCTGGCAGGTGCCGGAATCGGTGCTGATGGCCATTGCGGAGGCCGTGCGCACGTGGGGAGAGTATCCCCTCACCTGGGTGGAAGCCTATGAGCGAGAAAATCCACATTCTGGTTTGTGAGAATTACCTGAACGAGGTCAGGGCGGTCATCGCAACGGACAGGGCGTTCGCGGGGGTAAGCGTCTCCGCGTTTCCGAGCCGCTGCGGCCGACCGCCCCTGTCGTTGGAAGAGGTGGCGCAGCACCTCCCTGCGCCGGACGACATCATCGGCGACGCGTGCCTGGCCCTGCTGCGAGAAGTGCCCGCCATTGGCAACCGCCATCACCTCCACATCGCTACTCCCTGTTTCGCCATGTTCATGGGACATCGGCAGGTCGAGAAGGCCATCCAGGAGGGGGCCTATCTGCTGACGCCCGGCTGGCTCACCCACTGGCGTGAGCGGATCGCATCCTGGGGATTCTCACAGGACGGGCTGCGCACCTTTCTGCACGAAACCACGAAGAGCCTGGTATTGCTGGATACCGGGATCGACAGCGACAGCGCTCACCTTCTCAAGGCGTTTAGCGAATATGTGGACCTCCCCTGCAGCATCGTTCCGATCGGGCTCGACCATTTCTCCCAGTTCCTCAGGATCGTCGTCCTCGAGCGCCAGCTGGAACTGCAGAAGAGCAAGACCGACGAGACGATCACGAACCTCCGGCAGAAGTCGTCGGACTACGCCATGGCCCTGGACCTCCTCGGCAGGTTCAACCGGATGAAGGACGAAGAGGAGACCATTCGGCTGATCCTGGATATTTTCGACATGCTGCTGGCGCCGAAAGAACTAACCTATGTCTGCTTCGAGGAGGGAGAGCCGCTCCATGCGCACTCTCTGCGCGCCGAGACCTGCAGGCCCGATCAGGCGACCATCCGGCGCATCGCCGATTTCCAGGGGAACCACGCCTGGAACGATCCGGGGGGCGGCCTATTCCGCGTCGCCATCAGCGACGAAACACTCGGCATCGTCATTGTCGACCGTATTACGTTCCCGGAATACCGCCAGCACTATCTCGATCTGGCCCTCACGATTCTCCTGCCGATCTGCGCCCTCTCCATCAACAATGCCCGCAATTATCAGCATGTGAAACGGACCGAACAGGCGCTGCTCAACCTCAACGAAGAGCTTGAGCAGAGGGTTCATGAGAGAACCGCCGAACTGGAACGGAACAACGCGCAACTGATGCAGATGAACCGGTTCCTGGTCAACCGGGAGTTACGTATGATCGATCTGAAGGGGAAAATACGGGAGCTGGAAGGCAAGTCAGGGGGAAACCCAGACAAAACGTAGGATGGAGCTGATGCCTTCAGGAGCCGCGGGGACAGATACGTTTCGCTAACAGCTTCAGAACGGACCTGATCCCATCCCCACGCCTGTTTTGCCACCTTGTGGAATAGCTGAGCTGCCAGTTGCCCGCCCGATGACTCCTGGTATCATTTCTCCATGAACTTCTACAGGTTGCAGCCCCGTTTCATCCTCCACATCGCCTTGACGAGCACTCTCCTGCTGTTCCTGTTCCTGCTCCCCGCCTGCTCGCGGGCACAGGGGCCGGAGCTCCTGTCGCTGGACGTGGCCGTACGCCTGCTGCCGGACGAACAGCGGCTGACCGGGACGGCCATCGCTACCCTGCCGCCTGGCCCCGAAGCGCCGGTTGTCTTCGCTCTCGCCCCGCAGGTCCGGGTCGAAGGGGTGCGCAGCGGGTCCTCGACGCTCAGACACACCCTGCGGGACGGGCTTCTGACCGTCACCCTGCCGGCCGCCGACCGGGAGCGTCAGGTGGCCATCGCCTACGAAGGGCGTTTCGCCGACCAGATCCCCACGCGGATCGTCTCCTTCGAAGATCCGACTTACGGCGTCAGCGGCGTCATCTCCCCCCAGGGGACCTACCTGAGCGGCGATGCCGGGTGGTACCCGCGGCCGGCCGCCGAGCCCCACCGCCTGACCGTGCGGGTCGCTGCCCCCTCGGGGATGGAGGCGATCACCGAAGGGGAGAGGAGCGCCCACACGAGCGATGACCGGGAGAGCTCCTCCACCTGGACCGTCGTCCGCCCCTTCGGGCCGCTGGCCTTGTCGGCCGGCCCGTACCGGATACACGAGCGCAAAGAGGGGGCGATCACCCTCTACACCTATTTCCTGCCGGACAATGAAAAGCTCTCCGACCGCTACCTGGATGCGGTGGCCGGCTATCTGCGCATCTATCAGGGGCTCTTCGGCCCGTATCCGTTCCGCAAGTTCGCGGTGGTGGAGAATTTCCTCCCTACCGGCTACGGCTTTCCCTCCTACACCCTGCTGGGGAGCGGTGTCATTCGCCTTCCGTTCATCCTGGAGAGCAGCCTCCCCCATGAGCTGGCCCACTGCTGGTGGGGGAACGGCGTGCACGTGGCACCGTCGGGAGGCAACTGGTGCGAGGGGCTTGCCACCTATGTGGCGGATTACCTGGTGCTGGAGCGGAAAGGGGAGCGGGAGGCCAGGGAGTACCGTCAGCGCCTGATCAACGATTATGCCGCTCTGGTCGGCCCCGGCCAGGACTTTCCGCTGCGGGCCTTCCGGGGGCGGGCCGACCCGGCCTCCCGTGCCATCGGCTATGGCAAGGCTGCCATGCTCTTCCACATGATCCGCCGGACCATCGGCGACGAGGCGTTCTTCAAGGGGCTGCGCAGCGTGGTTGCGACGAGGCTTTTCCAGACCGCCTCCTGGGACGACCTGGTGACTGCCTTCAGCCAGGCCGGGGGGCGCGATCTCGCGCCTTTTGTCGCCCCGTGGCTTGACCGGCCCGGCGGGCCGGAGTTGGCCCTGGAACAGGTAGCCGTGGCCGCTTGCGGGTCCGGCTGGAAGGTGACCGGCATGGTGCGGCAGGCGCCGGCGTATGGAGGCCTGAACGTTACCGTGGCGTTGGAGACGGACAAGGGTGTCATACGCCGGCAACTGGTCCTGACTGGTAACTCGACACCCTTTAGTCTGGATGTCACAGCCCGGCCCCGGCGGCTGCAGCTCGACCCGGATACCGACCTGTTCCGGGTGGTGCCGGTTGCGGACCTGCCGCCAACCGTGAACCGGCTGAAGGGGGCAAAGGGGTTGACGGTGATCGTGGCAGCCGGACAACGGCCGG
>CAYSJJ010000073.1:0-19011 GCA_964431365.1 uncultured Geobacter sp.
TTCCATTACCGGTGCAGCGGCACGGCATCGGACAGCGTCGGGTGAGCTGGAGTGGGATCAGCCGATGATCGACCAGCCGGAAGTCGGCATCCTCGGCATCCTCGCCAAAGAGATCGACGGTGTTCTTCACTTCTGTCTCCAGGCAAAGGAGGAGCCGGGCAATATCAACTCCGTCCAGATTTCGCCGACCGTCCAGGCCACCTACAGCAACTATACCAAGGTCCATGGAGGGACCCCGCCGCCGTTCGTGGAATACTTCCTGGCACCCGCGCCCGGCAGCATCCTGTTCTCAAAGCTGCAGACAGAGGATGGCGGGAGGTTTCTCTTCAAGTCCAACCGGAACATGATCGTCAGGATCGCCGAGAACGAGCTTCCGGAGCTCCCGGACCATTTCGTCTGGCTGACCCTGCGACAGATCTCCCGGCTGCTGAAGCGGGATAACCTGCTGCACGCCTGCACCAGAAGCATACTCACGTCACTCGTCTTCAGCCAGTTTGATCCGGGGAGGGGGAACCGACCGGACTTTGCCAGTTCTCTGGGAGAGTTGATCCAGTGGATCGACGATCAGAAGGCTGCCAACCACATATCCGTCAAGCGGGAAGGGCTCAAGTCGCTGCAGGAGTGGTCGATCGACCGGGATGGCTGTTTTTCACACCATGAACGGAGATTCTTCCGGGTCATCGGCCTCAGCGTTTCAACCGCCGGCCGGGAAGTCGCCAGATGGGATCAGCCGATTCTCGACAATACGGAAAACGGCATCATCGGCCTTCTCGTGAGGGTCGTCAACGGGGAGCGATATCTTCTCATGCAGGCCAAACCCGACCTGGGGAACCGGAGCATTATTCAGCTCGGCCCCACCGTGCAGTTCACTCCTGCCAACTACATCGGCAACCGGCGTCTTGCAAAACCCTTTCTTTTCGACGAGTTCATGGAGAGCGGACGGTTCCCGATATGTTCCGCAACGGTGCAGTCCGAAGAAGGGGCACGCTTTTTCCGCGAGCAGCATGTGCACCGGGTCGTGATGCTGCCGGAAGGGGTGGACCTTGTGCTTCCGCCGGAATTCAGGTGGCTGTCCGAGTCCCAGGTGAGATTTTTCATCCATCTCGGGGAGAACGTCAATTCATGCGCTCGGAGCGTCCTGTCATGCCTCTTGTAGGTGAGATCCCTTTGTTGATCATCCGCCATCACGAGGGTCGATGATGGAGCATCAGGGCGTTGTTTCCACGACCTGCAGACCCGTTCGTATCGGCATCCTCGGCTGCTCGGACATTGCCGCACGGAAGTTTGTTCCGGCGCTGCAACGGAGTAGTCATGCCACTCTCGCCGCTGTCGCCAGCAGGGATCTCCGGAAGGCCGCTTCATTTGCCGCCACGGAACTCTATGACGACATGTCCTATGAAGAGATGGTGGCGAGTCCCGCAGTGGAGCTCCTCTACATCTCCCTTCCCAACGATCTTCACGAGGCATGGGTGCTGCGTGCGCTGGAGGGGGGCAAACACGTCATTTGCGAAAAACCGCTTGGGCTCGACGGGGATAGCGTCGAACGGATGCTCTGTGCCGCGGAGGAGCGGAACCTTATGCTCTACGAAAACATCATGTTCCTCCATCATCCCCAGCATCGTGCTGTCAAGGACGTGGTCGATGCCGGAAGAGTAGGGCGAGTTGCCTCGGTCAGGAGTGTTTTCGTCATTCCCTCTCTCGCAAAGGGGAATTTCCGCCTTGAACCCGAGCGGGGAGGGGGAGCCTTCCATGACCTGGCCAGGTACCCTCTTGCAACCGCGCTCTATTTTCTCAAAGGGACGATCGGTGAGTTCAAGGGATATCGTGTCGATAGTGAGGGGCTGAACATCGGCATGTACGGTCTGGCAAAGAGCTCACTGGACGAGCTCTTTATGTTTTCCCTGGCCTTTGGCCAGGAATATGACTCCTCCTATGAGATCATCGGCGAACACGGCAGGATTCGGCTCGACCGCGCCTATACCACGCCGGCAACACTGGCCAGCCGTGTAACGGTCATCTGCGGCGGAAAGGATGAATCGTTTACGGTCCCACCTGAAGATCATTTCCGGCTCATGATCGACCACGTCTGCATGCGTATCAGGGGGGGCGGACCCTATCGGAAGGAGCATGCATTCACCCGGCACCTCGCCCGCCTCGCTGATCTGATGACGAAAGGATGCACCCATGGCAGCTGAAGATGAAGGATTGCCCGGTATCCGGTACTGGGATTACCTCCCCGACTACGAACGACATCGGGAGGAACTCCTCGCCGTCGTAGACTCCGTCCTTTCCTCGGGCCGTCTCATTCTCGGGAACCGGGTGGCCTCTTTCGAGCAGCACTTCGCCGAATATTGCAGCGTCCCTTACGGGGTAGGGGTCAATTCCGGTACCGATGCGCTCTTTCTCTCCCTCAGGGCGCTTGGCATCGGCAGCGGCGACGAGGTCATCACCGTGGCCAATACTGCTGTACCGACAGTGGCAGCAATCAGGGCTGCGGGCGCTCTTCCCGTGTTCGTGGATGTGGAGGCGGACACGTTCCTCATGGATGTGGCACGGATTCCGGCGGCCATAACATCGCGCAGCAAATGCATCCTACCGGTCCACCTCTGCGGACAGGCGGCGGACATGGCTCCGCTTCTTGAACTGGCCGACAGCAGCGGGCTCGTCGTGGTGGAGGATTGCGCCCAGGCTGCCGGTGCCGGGTACGGTGGGAAGAGGGTGGGCAGCTTCGGCGCCATAGGGGCTTTTTCCTTCTACCCTACCAAGGTACTCGGCGGATACGGCGACGGTGGGATGACGGTCACCTCCGACAGCGATCTGTACGGTAAGTTAAGGCGGCTCCGTTTCTACGGCATGGAGGGAGCCTACTACAGCGAAGAGGAAGGGTACAACTCCCGCCTCGATGAACTCCAAGCCGCGCTGCTCGATTACCGGCTCGGGTTCGTCGGTGAGGAGGTGCGCAGGAGGCAGGCTATAGCCGCCACCTACACCAGGGAGCTGTCCGGTGTGGGCGACCTGATCCTCCCCGTTGTCCGGGAAGGGCGGAGCCACCAGTTCTATCTCTACACCATCCGTACGGGCAACCGGGACGAACTTCAGGCCCATCTGGCCGGGGAGGGGATCGAGACCCGCATCAACTATCCGACGCCGGTCCATCTCATGAACGGCTACCGGTTTCTCGGATACCAAAAAGGAGACCTGCCGGTCACGGAACGGCTGGCCGGCGAGATCCTCTCCCTCCCCATGCATCCTTGGCTTACCGATGAGGAGGTCGGGCGGGTCATCACTTCTGTGCGTTATTTCTTTCGCACGTCATAATCGAGCAGGAAGGGTTACGGGTGAACGAACGGGAGTACGAGAGGATGTTCCGGGTCGAGGATGAGCACTGGTGGTATGTGGCGCTCCACGACCTCATCAGAGGCTTTGTCGCCAGGGAGGCCGGGCCGGAGGGGGGACTCTCCATTCTCGATGCCGGCTGCGGCACAGGCCGGCTCTGTCAGCTGCTCGCTCCCTTCGGCGTAGTGGAGGGATGCGACCTGTCCGAACAGGCGCTCGACTTCTGCCGACAGCGTGGGGTGACGAAGGTGTCCCGGGTCGATCTCTCCTCAGCAGACCTGGGTGAGAGGAGATATGACGTCATCACGGCGATCGATCTTCTCTACCACCAGGGAATCGTCGACGATGCTTCCGTTGCTGCCGGGTTTCACCGTGCCCTCAAGCCGGGCGGAATCCTCATCCTCAACCTCGTGGCGTTTGAATTCCTGAGGAGCACCCACGACATCGCCGTACATACCCGCAAGCGGTACCGGCGGCGGGAAACGATCGCGATGCTGGAGAGCCTTGGATTCCAGGTGGAGACAGCCGTCTACCGGCTCGGCTTCCTCTTTCTGCCGATCGCCGGTTACCGACTCGCCAGGCGCTTTCTCCATAACGGCACTGAGCCGGCCCATGTGGATTCCGACGTCCGCCTCCCTTCACGGATGACAAACCGGCTGCTCAGGGCGCTGGCCATGGGAGAGAACCGCATTCTCCGGAGGGGGGTCGGGCCGTTGGGCACGTCATTGTTCGTGACCGCACGCAAACCTCGGGAGGGAGAACTACCGGCCGGAGTGGGGCGGAATCACGTATGAAGCGATCAGCACGACAAATCAAAACAGGACCGACCCCCCCTAAGCCTGAGAGCCGGACACAGGGCCGTGCCAGCTTATTCTCCGAGCCCTTCGTCCACGTGATCCTGCTGATCGTCGTCTGTTTAGCCACCTACTGTAACAGCCTGCCCGTTCCATTCACCTTCGACGATTTTCCGTATCTGGTAGAGAACCCTCTCATCAAGGATCTTGACTATTTCTTCGACTATTCACGCATCGATGGCCATCATCTCACTGTTGATCACAAATACAATTTCATCCTGAGACCGGTCACCTACTTCACCTTTAGCATTAACTATTTGATCCACGGCATCGATCCGGGGGGATTTCGGCTCGTCAACATACTCATCCACATGTCGAATGCACTGCTGATCTATCTGCTGGTGCAACGTCTCCTTAGCTGTGCAGCCGATGGGGAGACGCAGGACGGTTCCCTTGGCCCGTCACTACCGTTCGTTTCATTCTTCTCCGCCATTATTTTTGCCGTTCATCCGCTTCAGACCCAGGCGGTCACCTACATCGTGCAGAGGTTTACGTCCCTCGCCACGCTGTTGTACCTCCTGACTATCGTGCTTTACCTCTCCTTCAGGTCGAGCCGGACGAAGAGTGCGCAGGTCGCCTCCTATATATGTGCATTGTTGGCGGCTATCTGCGCCATGAAAGCAAAGGAGATCGCTTTCACCCTCCCTGTTGTTCTCGTGATGATCGAAATGTTCTTTCTCAAGGGTCAAAAATTTCGGCGGATGCTGGGTTTGGTGCCGTTCATCTTTACAATGGCAATCATACCCGCCACAGTCCTGAAGCTGTCGGAGTCATCCCCCACTGCCGGCTCATCAGCCCTTGAAAGAGGAACAAATCTCATCAATTTCAGCAAGGTTACAACCCATGATTACTTCATTACCCAACTGCGGGTAATCGTCACTTATCTCCGACTTCTCTTCTTCCCCGTACAGCAGAACCTCGACTATGATTACCCCCTGTTTCACAGCCTGCTTGATTACCGCATCGTGCTCTCCCTGATGGTAATCCTCTCTGTCGTGGCTATGGGGATCTGGTTCTTCAGAAGCTCCTTGCGGAAAGTTGGCAAACTTCATGTTCAGATGAGGCTGATTTCCTTCGGCATCTTCTGGTTTTTCATCACCCTATCCGTTGAGTCGAGCATTATTCCCATCGATGATCTTATCTACGAACACCGAGTGTATCTTCCCTCTGTGGGTATGATCCTGGCGTTTGTTACCGGCCTGGACATGATTCGGGAGAAGATTACTGAACCAAATGACAGGGGGGGGCGTTTTGTCCTGGTGCCGGTACTGGTTGTGCTGGCACTTGCAACGGCAACCATGGTGAGGAATGACGTCTGGCATAACATCTGGGTGGATGCAGCGAAAAAGAGCCCCCGTAAAGCACGTCCCTTCAATAATCACGGTGATTATCTCATGAAAACCAACAGGCCTGGTGAGGCGATTCCTTGGTTCAGGCACGCCATTGAGCTGGATCCCGGTAATATCGACGCTTATCTGAACTTGGGGGCTGCATGTAGCGACACCGGCTCGTTTGACGAAGCTGAGCGTGCGCTCAATTTTGTTTTGGATAGGAGGCCAGGTGACTACCTGGCATGGAACAATCTGGGCACGGTCTATGTCCGCAAAGGAGACTTCAGGAAGGGAGTGGAAATGTACCGGAGAAGCCTTGTCATTAACCCAGGGAATCTGGGAGTGCAGGCAAACCTGAACCAAGCTCTCATGGATCAGGAGGCTGGGAGGTCTGCCCGATAAGGTACGTTGGCCGTTGAGCAGTCTTTTCGTCGGCAGGGATGAGCAATCTTTGCTTGACACGCCATGGGAAATTTGCGATATAACTAGCTCCTAATGCTTCAACGGGCTCTGCCTCGTTACAGCTCAAGAGGTCTCACAATTGCGATTACGAAACCGCACCGTAACCGCTTTCACACAGCACGGGCGCTTAGCTCAGCGGGAGAGCACTGCCTTCACACGGCAGGGGCCACTGGTTCGATCCCAGTAGCGCCCACCAACAAAAATAGGGGTTGGCC
This sequence comes from uncultured Geobacter sp., assembly GCA_964431365.1. GTDB lineage: Bacteria > Desulfobacterota > Desulfuromonadia > Geobacterales > DSM-12255 > Geomobilibacter. The sequence continues at coordinate 6,199 of CAYSJJ010000073.1, forward strand.
AAAACGGCTAGCCCCTTTTGTTTTCTGTAGAGCACTTATGGAGCACAACCCGACAAATGCCGGCCTCTGAATGGGGACCGGCTTTCGTGTTGTTTGTGCCGTGCAAGCGAGCCATTAGACGCGTTTATATGCGCCGTTACCGGTTCCGCATTGCAAGGTATTTCTCTCGGCGGTATAAATAAGCAGTGTTCAACCGGGGGGCAGGATTCCATGCATGAAAATCCAGACATGGGCACTATTGCCCACGTCATTCAATTGTCCATTGCTCCGGTGTTTCTCCTTACGGCGATAGGCACGTTACTGACGGTAACGACGAACCGGCTAAGCCGCATCATCGACCGTGCCCGCAACCTGGAGGCGAAACTTGGGAGTGCGGCACCTGAGGCGGTGCCAGGAATTCACGCACACCTTGTTACCTTGTCGCGTAGGGCCAAGCTGATCAACCGCGCCATCAGCCTCGCCACTGGTGCCGCTCTGCTGGTCTGCACGATCATCGCAATCCTTTTTCTGGGGGATTTCCTTAAATTTAATATTACGTTCCCTATCGCTTTTCTGTTTATCACAGCGATGCTTTCACTGGTCACGGCGCTGCTCAGCTTTCTCAGAGAAATCTTTATCGCGACCGCCAACCTTCGGATTGGGCCTCACTGACAAATGTCTTGCCATGCAGCCCTCCAGCGTTCTCTGAACGCAATCACAAGATCAGATCCAGGAAGCTGAACAACAAGGACGCGAGTCCCGAATGGCAAGTCCCGTCGCCGGTGGAGGAGCCTAACCGGCCATCCTGGGGGCCAGGAACAATTGGAGACGGGAGACCGACAGTCGGTGATGCCTGGTAGGTCTGTGTTTCCTGTTCTTTGGCTGGAAATGAGTTGATTTTACTTCTTGTTTGTCGTATTTACAGTATGTATGACAGCGTATAGGCGTTCTGTTGACGGTGTATATCCCCTGCACAGGGTTTGGAAGGGTTAGCTGCCAAGCTAGCCCTTTTTTCGTGTTCCGAATAGAAGAATTCCTATACCGCCATGCGCCCAAATTATACGACAGGAATCTCTCTTCATGGATATCTACAAGCAGTTTGAACTGGAGACCGGCCTGAAGGTTCGCCTGATGGACCATAGCCGTAACTACTACGGAGACTTTTGGCATGTGCTCCTCGATGTCCGATGCGAGATTGAGGTCGCTCAAGTGGCGGCCGTTGACCTCCTCAAGGATGTCGACACGTCCTCTCTTGCCGGCAAGACGCTCGTCTACCGAAGAACCCTCGAGAAGATGGGGGTCCCCTCGGAAGAGGTCGATGCTGTGCGGGAGCATCTCGCAGCCAATTTCGCCAGGCACTCACTGCCGTATCTTGCAACACCCGGTTTTGCCGAGAGGTATGTCCTGGCCGAACTGCGCAGGCGCCAGAAAAGATCAGCAACAGGTCTGATTCCACTCCACCAATGAATCCTACGGTACAGATCGATAAATTGACCTTCGGCGGTGAAGGTTTCGGCCAGTTGGACGGCAAGGCCTGCTTCGTACCACATACGGCTCCAGGTGACCTGGCCCGTATCCGTATCGTCCAGGAAAAGTCTTCTTACTGCCGCGGAGAACTGCTCGAACTCATCACTCCCTCCAGTGAACGTGTCACGCCACCCTGTCCGGTCTTTGGCCGTTGTGGCGGATGTGACTGGCAGTTTCTCCCCTACGACCGGCAACTCTGGTGGAAGGGTGAAATATTTGCCGATCTCCTGTGGCGAAACGCCAGGATCGGACGCGACGCGATCCTCCCCATTGTGCCGGCTGCAGATGCTTATGGATATCGTTCCCGCATTCAGCTTAAAGTGCGATATGTGGGGGGAGTCCACCAGATCGGCTTCTATCGATCCGGGACGCACTATGTCATCAATATTCCCGACCATTGCCCCCTGGCATCTCCGTCCCTCAACCTGGCTCTGCCGGAAGTCAGGGAGCTGTTGGCAATGATGCCGGAACCGGACAAGATTCCGCAAGTTGACCTTGTATCAGGAGAGAACGGGCGGGTCGTGGCGACGATACATTATATCGGGTCCAGGCCCGCTGATCTGCGTCGCTCGATAGTTGAGCTGTTCCCCTCGCTTGCCAACCTTCATGGCATCCTCGTGCAGAGCGGGCGTAAGCTTACCCTTGAAACGGTCTGCGGGGAGAATTCGTTGACGTATCAGGTGGGTGGCGCCGAAGACGAACTGTCGCTTGCCTTTTCAGCAGGTGGTTTTTCCCAGGTGAACTACGCCGTCAATCGGCGCCTGGTTGCTTTGTGCCTGGATGAGGCGGATGCCGATGGCGATGTGAACGTTCTGGATTTGTACTGCGGCAATGGTAATTTCTCTATCCCGCTGGCCGGAAGGTGCGGCCAGTTGCTCGGGATTGAAGACAACCCGGTCTCTGTGCGGGACGCGGAACGTAATGCCGCACGATTTGGCCTGGATGCTGGCCTCTTCCGCCAAGCTGACGCCGTGTCTGCTGTGCATGGTCTCCTTGCGCAGGGGGGGCGATTTGATCTGGTCGTACTTGATCCACCCAGAGGCGGGGCACGGGAGCTTATGCATCTCCTTCCCGGGTTGCGGCCGGCGACAATTGTCTATATTTCCTGCGATCCATCAACCTTGGCCCGAGACTTGGCCATACTCCAGAAGCATGACTACTCGGTGACCAAGTCCAGGGCCGTGGACATGTTTCCCCAAACCTATCATATGGAGAGCATAACGGTTCTCAAATCCCGTACAGCACATTAACGCATTGAAGGAGGCATCATGTTTTTCAGGAAGCTATTTGGCAAAGATCACAATTGGTACAAGCAGAGGGGCGATGAATATTTGGCCGACGGGCGTTTTGCCGACGCGCGTCATGCCTATGAGGACGCCATGGAGAGATTGCCCGCTGGGACAGCTGGGGACGATCTGCGTGCCACCTTACGTGCACGATTGGCTGAAGCGGGCAACGGTCTCGCCGAGATGAACATCGCGGAAGCACGGCTCTATCATAACCAAAACAACCCGGAAAAATCCCGTGAGTATCTGGAGTTAGCCCTCCAGTTGGCAGAAGACGGAGGGGTCAGGGAAAAGGCTGAAAATTTAATGAAGGAGGTCGGTTCTCCCCCTGTCGTTTCCCACGAAAAAAAGGAACACGGACACCATGGCTGTAGTAGCTGTCATTCAACGTCATGTCATGATTTGCCTGATAATTTAGATGAATCGCTTTCCCAGGAAGACCGTTTCCACATCATCACACAGACCCTGCCGGGTGATCTCCCGGATCGTTATGCGTCGATGGGCGAGAAATTTGCATATGGCTATCTGGCTTTGCACGAAGGTAATCTGGATTCCGCATATCAGGTATTTGCGGAGCTCGCCGCATCCAGAGAGCGGGATGATATCATCCTGTATGAGCTCGGCGCTTTAACGTTCAGCAGGGGGAATATCGGTGAGGCAGAGCGGCTCTTCAGGGCGTCCAAGGAGGCCAACTCCTCGAACCCGTTGTCCCGTCTTGGCCTTACACAACTCCTCATCTTCTCCAAGCGTCTGGATGAGGCGATGGTTGAACTGGAGATGATGGTCGAACATGGCTTGCTGGCCAACGAAGCGCAGGTCATGATCGGTGATGTATGGGCGCTCAAGGGTGAGGATGGGGCGGCAATTGACCATTTTGCCAAGCTTCTTGAGAATAAGGCTTACCAGAAGATTGCTGCCGAGCGGCTCGTTCCCCTGCTCGTGCAGCAGGGACGAGATACCGAGGCACAGTTCCTTGCCAAGCAATACCTCAAAGGGTGCTGTTGACACCCTTTACATCATAACGCCGCGATGCCGGGGGAGGAAAAACGTATGAACAAGTCGGAATTGATCGAGGCGCTGGCAGCCAGGAAAGGGCTTTCCTACAAGAAGGCCGAGGAGATCATCAATACGATCTTCGATTCGATGACAGAAGCAATGCTTGCCGGGGAACGCATTGAGATTCGTGGGTTTGGAAGTTTTGTCGTCAATGAATACAAAGCGTACACCGGCAGGAACCCGAAGACCGGCGAGGCAATCCCGGTGAAGCCGAAGAAACTCCCATTTTTCAAGGTAGGGAAGGAGCTGAAAGAGCGCGTTGCAGGGGAATAAAGGCGTTGCATCACCAGCTGTTTTTGGGATACATTTGAAAACCCCATGAACAAACCCATCCTCACGTCAGCTCTGCTCATCCTGTTTGCAGGAACCGCCCTGGCCAATCCGACCCAATTCGGTGGTACAGGGCTCATGTCTGTCCCTTCGGCAGATACCCTCGACGCAGGCAATATCTGCATCGGTTTATGGGGAAATGCCTGTAGTGGCCCGAGCGGCTCATCGGTTATCGTACCAGCCACCCTGACTCTCGGGTTGGGTGCTTATTGGGAGGCCTACGGGACCTACCCGAATATCCTCCTCAACAGCCAGGAATCGCGGTCCGGAAGAGGTACGGCCGACATTGGGTCCAAAATCCGGCTTTACGGCAAACGGAAAGACAATTTCAAGTTGTCCGGTGACGTTTATCTCAGTCGGGCCATCTCCGATGATTTGCGGATCAACGGGACGACTGATGTCGGCGGACGGTTCATTGCTTCCTATCGGGCCGACCAACTTGCCGGCCATGTTTACGGCGGCTACCTCTCGCTCGGCGACAATCCTGAACGAACAAAATCTTTCGAAATCCCCTACGGTTTTGGCTTCGAATATAACCCCGGCCAGCGATCCAAGGTCACTGTCGAGCTTACCGGCAGAGACGTCAAGGATTTCTCCGGCTCTCCCGTTGAGGTATCCTCGGGGTTTCGCTATTACCTTTCCCCGCATTTGACGTTGAATTTTGCAGCCGGGGCCGGCATCAACCAGGCTGCGCCGGACTGGCGTATACTTTTCGGCATCAGCACCTGCCAGGGAATTGGCAGTTATATCAAGCCGATCCCCCGCATTCAGGCGCAGGAGGAAGGCCCTGAAAAGAAAAAGGATGTAATCAAGCAGGTAAGGGTACTGCCCATAACGCCGCTTCTCGTCAAGGCCCCTGCCGCTCCGGCAACAATGAGTAAATTTGAGGTTCCGGTCGACCCAGATCGTGAAGAGATCGTCATCAAGCCGTATGGCCAGATATTGGTTCAACAGCAGCCCACCTCAACCCCGGCGACCCCCGTTGCCTTGCCTCCCAACATTCTACTCGAACAAGTCGATGAGCCTACGGACAACCTTGAGGAAGCGGTTCGTCCGGCCGAACGGAGGCCCGACCGCGAGAGTATGGCGATGGAATACACCATCAACAGGATCACCGGTACGACCCCAACCTATGGTGTCGGCGTCAACCAGGAAGCAGGGCGTACTGAGCCTGTCAAATGGACGAAATCCAAAGATACCGTGACGGTGTATAAGAAGTTCCGTCTCCCCGACACGATTTTCGAATTCGGTCAGAGCGAACTGTCGCCGGAAGTCAAGAAGGCCCTGGCAGAGATCGGTGAAATTATTCGTAAGGATTCCAAGTGGTCCTATTTGCGGGTAGACGGACATACTGATAGTATTGGTTCTGTAAGGTACAATCTCGATCTTTCGTTGAAGCGTGCCATTGCCGTTGCCAATTACCTCATTACACGCGAAGGGGTTGATCCTGAGCGAATATTCGTGAAAGGGATGGGCAAGTCGGTACCGATATCCGATAACCGTACCGATGATGGCCGACGTCAAAATCGTCGTTTTGAGATACTGTTCCTTGTGGATAAGGGCAAATGAGAATTTTACCGTTGCGAGTGGTTATTGTGTTGACCCTGACGGTCATGGCTGTCTCCTCCATGGCTGCAGAGACGAAGGTTGTGGGCGAGCGTCGTGGAGGGGTGAACCTGGCAGGCGACTCGATTGGTCAGGACAACAAAGCCAAGAAGCAGGTTATTTCTCTCGTTGAATCGATTCTCAAGGAGCGCGCTGATGCGTTGGTCATGATTGAAGGGGATGTGGCAACGGAAAAGAATCCGGAGGAGTATGTCAGTAAGTCATTGACGTTGGCCAAAGAGGTTGAGTTGTTCCTGCACGACTCCCTCAAGTCGCCGCCGGATGTCATAATTGCCTGCAGGAAGTTGAAGCCCGGTCCCGTTCGCGAAAACAGCGTCAAGTTCTCGGTAATGCCCGCATCGTTCAAGGCCGAGAGATTCGGCGAGAAGCGGAGCGTCAAGTGGGTCGTGGTTGAAAAGGGCGAAAGCTTCGAAGTTACCGAGTATGCGGAACCCCTTTCGGGAGCCAGCCAGATGGCGGAACCGTTGTACATCGATCCGCAACTGGAAAGAAAGCTGGTTCAGCAACGACAAGCAACGCAACGTGCAGTAGTCGAGCAGTCGCGTAAGGCTGATGACCTGGTGGCTCGGTCCAAGGCAAAGGCGGCTGAGAAGGCGCGAAAGCTGGAGCGGGCGACCAAGGTCCTGGCTCCATTGCCGTCCGAGTATCGGTAATCGATCAGGTTCTATTCCACACTATCTGGAGACGATACCTATGATGAGGCAGGTAGTAGTCGGCATCATGCTGTCAGCCCTTTTTCTGTCGGGCTGTGCCATAAAGGTCGTGCCCGAAGCGATCGAGAGCGGTGTGGTTGATCCCTCCCGGAATTCGTTGACGGTAACCAGGGACTCCGTCAAGATATCCGCCCTTACGGCTTCGCCAGATATGGCGGACGACAAACTTGAAGCTGGCGTTGCAGCATTCAGTCTGGAGATAGAGAACCAGGGAAGTGCAGAAATATCGTTTGACAACGATTCTTTTATACTTCTGGACAATACCGGCCGTCAGTATTTCGCCCTGACACCTGAAAAGTTGAGGGAAATGCTGGCCAAAGATCTCTACTACCTGATCCCTTACCCCTATGTCGGCTTCTACTACCTTGAGGATTATGAGAAGGCCTCATTCAGGAATGAGCGAAGCTCAAACGTCCCCTATTATTATGAAGCTTACCCGCAGGATATCTACACCAAGGCGTTGAACGCCGGTACGATTATTCCCGGAGCAAAAGTCAGCGGCTTGGTGTACTTCCATATCGACCTGGCAGACGTAAAGGGTGTGAAGTTGTACGTGTATAAAAAGGGGAGTTCCAGGTCCAACCAGCCGGACTTCATCTTTCCGTTCCGGATCGTCAAATAACCAAGGGGTACATGCTCCATGCCGCTCTCTTCGCTGAGCGAGGCGCTGGGGGGGCTCGGGCTCTTCATCCTCGGTATGAAGACCATGTCCGAGGGGCTCCAGAGAATATCAGGGGAACGGTTCCGCTTTGCTCTTGAGAGGATTACCGGTAACCGTTTTGCCGCAGCCCTCATTGGCAGCGGCCTTGCCGTCCTTCTTCAGTCGAGTACCACCGCTTCGGTCATTGTCATCGGCTTCGTCAACGCCGGCCTCATCTCGCTCTATCAGGCCCTGGGTGTCCTGCTCGGGACCGGCCTGGGCGCTACTCTCGCCGTTCAGTTCATCGCTTTTCAGAGTACCATCTTCGCCTATCCGGCAATCCTGATAGGCGTTCTGCTTCGTTCCTTCGGCAAGAAGCGCCGTTACCTCTACATTGGAGACCTTCTCCTCGGTGCCGGTCTGGTGTTTTTCGGCATGCGCCTTCTGGAGAGCGGGCTGATCCCGGTCGGACAGAGTGCGGTAATTAAGGGGGTCAGCACGTATGTCTTCTCCTGGCGTGTTTCCGCTGTCCTCATCGGTGCCATTCTCACGCTCCTGATCCAGTCCAACAGCGTTGCTACCGGGGTCATTATCGCCATGACCGGAAGCGGCCTGGTCAGTTTCGGCGACGGCATCGCCATGATCGTCGGCGAGTCGCTGGGGATTGCCGCTTTCACCCTGTTCGCCACCATAAACGGTACTCCGGATGCCAAACGTACCGCGTATCTCTATCTAACCATTGCCATCGCTGCGATCGCACTTACGCTGCTGGCTTTCCCGCTCTTCGTCAAGGCGGTCATACTGGTTTCTCCCGACAGGGATACCTTTACTGCAGACATTGTGAACACCCTTTCGTCTGCCCGTTTGATGGCCCCAACCGCCGTTGTTGCCAGGCATCTCGCCAACGCCCACACGCTGTTCAACATATTCAATATAATGCTCTTCCTGCCGTTCATCGGGTTTTTCACCCGTTCTCCACTCTTTACCATGCCTGGCGCGCGCAGGGCGAATATCGAGCCACGGCCGCAGTATCTGGACTGGCGAGTCATTAACACGCCGATGCTGGCACTCATGCAGGCTCGCAATGAGACGCGGCGTATGGGTGAGGCCACACGGGCGATGTTCACCGAGGCCATTCAGCTCTTCAGCCGTTTTGACACCATGAAGGTGTCGTTGGTACGTCAGCAGGAGGAGCTGCTTGATGTGCTCCACAGGGATATCTCGCAGTTTCTTGTTCAGGTCTCGCGTCAGCCGCTTGATGCCGAGCGATCCATGGAAATTCCCCTTATGATCCAGATGGTAAACAATCTCGAACATATGGGCGACGGGATCATGGCGGTTCTCACCTACCTCATCCAGAAGAAAGAGAGTCATATCCACTTTTCCAACGAAGCCATGGATGAACTCAGGCGGCTCACAGAGCTGACCGCTGCCATCGTTACGCTGGCGATCTCCAACGATGAGGGCGCGGACGATACTGATCAGGTGCCATTGGCCCGCAAGGTAAAGGATGAGATATCGTTGCAGGAAGAGCTGATGCACCGCAATCATGTGCAGAGGATGCGGGGCGGCCTCTGCACCGTGGACGCAGGTCTCCTCTATGGCGACATCATTGTTGCCTTCGTAAAGATCACCGATCATGCCTATGCCATTGTCAAGTCCCGCCGGGAGTTGTTCTAAGGAGGAGTTGCTCCATGCTGATTGAAGAGTTAACCATGGCAGAGTTCTGCTCGGGATTGGAAAAGACCCGAACCGTGCTACTTCCCGTCGGGTCGGTGGAAGAGCATGGCGACCACCTGCCGCTGGCGACCGACACCATCCAGGCGGTCGAGGTGGCGAAGAAAGCGGCTCAACTGGTGCCGCTGTTCGTTGCGCCGGCAATACAGTACGGTAACTGTCGTTCAACATCCTGCCACCCCGGCACGATTTCCATCAGGACAGCCACGCTCAAGGCCCTGGTGAACGATATCGTTACGAGCCTTTACCAGCATGGGCTCCGGAACTTTATCATCCTCTCCGGTCACGCAGGAGGAGCCCACTGCCTGGCGCTCCAGGAGGTGGGCGAGGAACTCCTGGCCACGCTTGTCGAGAGCAGGGTCGCGGTCGTCACCGAATATGACCTGGCCAAGGAAGAGGGGAGAGCGCTGGTGGAGACTCCCCGCGATGCCCATGCCGGCGAGATCGAAACGTCGCGGCTGCTCCACAGCCATCCCCATCTCGTCAAAGGGGCCGGCAGCGAGGAGTATCCGAGCTTTCCTGCAGGCATCCTGGTGCGCGACAAGCGGAAGTTCTGGCCGGGTGGCGTCTGGGGGGATCCGACAAAGGCGACGGCTGCGAAGGGTAAGGAAATCGAGGCATTGGTCGTTGCCAAGATCGTTGAACTGGTCGAAAGGATCGAAAACTTTTCAGAATGACGGCAACTGTTTTGTTGCGTGCTGTATAACCACGGCGACGGCGCTGCCTGCCGACTCTCTTTTCACGCGGACCCCGTCCAAACTCTACGTACTCCCCGTTGCATTTCCCCACAAGCCGGCTACATATATTAATGAGGCGAATTTCTGCCGCGTATGTGCGGATCGCGTCTGGTCTACACCGAGACGTAGCGCCTTCGGGGTCATTCTTCCATTGAGAGGTGCCGATGTTTGCCGGAGTATGTCTGAGCCTCGTGGTGCTGCTCTTCCTGTCCGGCCAAGCCGGAGCCGTCGATATCTATCCATTTTACACCTTCAATCAGAGCCCTCTGATCCAGATTCACGGATTGCCTCCGATCGACAACCCGCTCCTGATGGATAAGGAGAAACTACGGGGAATGTTCAGCACTGACCTGGCCAATAATTTCGGAGTTGACGAAGGAGCGCGTGAGAAAATTGTGCTGGATGGCGAGTCCTATCGGCTGACGCTGGGCCTCAGATATGGACTTGTCAAGGCGGTGGAGACCGGCATCGACATTCCCTTCCTGATATATGGCGGGGGATTCCTCGATACTGTCATACAGGGGTTCCACAGGGCCTTTGGCTTCTCGCAGAACGGACGGGACAAGGTCCCGAGAAATCGCCTTCTGTTTGAATATCAGCGGGACAATGGCGAGGTATTCAGGATGGACCACGACAATTACGGTCTGGGCGACATCCGTTTACTGGCCGGCGTACAACTCTATCGAGACGAGGGACCCGATCCCGGTGCGGTTGCACTCCGGGCCAGCCTCAAGCTTCCGACCGGAGACAGCAGGAAGTTCCGCGGCAGCGGCAGCACAGACGTTGCCCTCTGGCTGTCCGGCAGCGGCGATTACCGGCTGGGGAGCGGACATGCCGCTCTGTATGGCGGGGTGGGGGGACTTTACATGGGGAAGGGCGACGTGCTCGCCGGTCAACAACGCACTGTCGCCGGATTCGGCACCATGGGCATCGGCTGGAGCCCGGCGGATTGGCTCGCCGTGAAGATCCAGGGGGACGCCCATACTCCCCTGTATATGAACAGTCAGTTGGTTGAGCTTAACTCGGATGCGGCCCAATTCATGTTCGGGTTTACCTTTGCCCTGCCGGCAAAATTCACCATGGACCTGGCGGTGATAGACGACCTGATTTATACGTCGGCCTCTCCCGATGTAGCCTATCACCTTGCCTTACGCAGGAATTTCTGAGTTCTCCAAGTTCCGGCCCAAGGGGAGGTCGGTGTCCATGCCGACAGTAAATGCCATCACCTCTGCCACCTGGACGACAAACCTGGTCAGCGCCTGGGGCGTACCCGACGTCTCGAAGATACTGGTACAAAAAAAGCGACTGCCGATTGGCAGCCGCTTTGGGCGGAACTCGTTGTGCAGCGCCGTCAGCGCGGCATGGGGCAGTACATGTTTCCGTACGGTCGCTTGCTCTTTGGCAGGATCTTGACAAAGGGCTCGCTCATCACGTCCTTGAAGTCAAGCTTGAAGTCTTTGCAGTAATCCTTCAGATATCCTTCCAGGTCCTTCCGGTCTTCATCGGTCATCTCGAAGACCCCGACTTCCCGGGAGAGACGGCTTTCGTCCACGCCGCCACGAATGTAGATCACGCCGCCGTGCATGCCGGTGCCGAGCGAGAAGCCGTGCTTCGCCTTGTCCTGGGAGTCGCTGAACATGCCGAGCAGCACCAGGACGCCACCGGCCATGTACTCGCCGAAGAAGTCGCCCGCCTTGCCCCCCGCAATCAGCACCGGCCGGTTCTCCTGGTACGACTTCATGTGGATGCCGACCCGATACCCCACATCCTTCAGGATGTGGAGCCGGCCGCCACGCATGCCGTACCCGAGGACGTCGCCGGCGTGGCCGTGGACCACTACCTTGCCGGCATTCATGGTGTTGCCGATGTTGTCCTGGCCGTTGTCCTTGACGATGATGGTTGCGCCGTTCATGAAGGCTGCCAGGTCGTTGCCCGGCACGCCGTTGATGGTAATGGTCACCGGGCGGTTGATGCCGTCGCCGATGAAGTACTGGCCGTTCACGTTGTTCAACTCGATCTTCTCGGCTCCCGCGGCAACCGCCGCCTTGACCTTGTTGTTGAGTTCCCGGTAGTAGAGACCCTGTGCATCGATTTTCATTTCAAACTCCTCGAGAGGGTTGAACCGTGTTGTTGTCTTTCCCTTGCGTCCTGAGCCTTGTGCCTCGCGTCTGCCCTTAAGCTACACCCGGCTTCAGTCGTGCGATTACCGGTTCGCCGCCGCGGGGTGCCCAGACCCGGTCCGGCTTCGGGCAGATCTCACGGATTGCGGCCTCCTCCGAGGCCATGTAGACGAAGTCGTCCTTTTCGGCGCAGACCAGTGGGCGGAGTTTGACCCGGTCGTTCAGCCCGATCAGTCCCTCGTTACTTGCAAAGAGGATGGCAAAGGGGCCGTTCAGAAGCCCGCTGCCGTAAACCTGCCGGATGGCCGTCAGGAGCTCTCGCTCGTCCTCCGGCATCTGGTCGATCTTGTCCCAGAAGGGGGAGGCGAGGGCCAGGGCGGCCAGTTCCGGGGTCAGGCCGTGCTTCCGAATGAGGATATCCAGGAGGTAGGCAACAACTTCGGTGTCGGTCAGCATGGTGCAGAGGTAGCCGTACATCTCCAGGTAGCGCTTGTTGATGCCGTAGGAGGATATCTCGCCGTTGTGGACGATGGACCAGTCCAGCAGGGTGAAGGGGTGCGCCCCTCCCCACCACCCCGGGGTGTTGGTCGGGAAACGGTTGTGGGCGGTCCAGATATGGCCGCTGTACTCTTCCAGGCGGAAGAATTCGGCGATCTCCTCGGGGTAGCCGACCCCTTTGAAGGCACCCATGTTCTTGCCGGACGAGACCACAAAGGCGCCTTCGATCTCGTGGTTGATCCGCATGACATGGCTGACGATCACGTCCTCCACGGTCATCTTCTGGTACTCGATAGCCTCCTGGTACTCCTTGGTCTTCAGGGGCTGGACAAAGTAGCGGCGGAAGACCGGCGGGTTGGTGATGGCGGCGATGCGGCGGGTCGGGATGTCTTCGTGCTGCTCAATGGCGAAGTGCTCGCCCAGGTACTCCTCGGTCAGCTGGAGGGCCATGGCGTTTTCGTACATCAGGTGGAAGGCGAAGAACTCCTTGTACTCCGGGTAGATGCCATAAGCGGCAAAGCCGCCGCCAAGACCGTTCCCCCGGTCGTGCATCAGGGAGATGGA
>CAYSJJ010000074.1:0-18303 GCA_964431365.1 uncultured Geobacter sp.
GAAAAGTCGCGTTCCGTTACTCGTCCCGGTGGCTCCGGTTCTCGAACCGCGTATACTCCCCAAGGAAGACCAGTTCCACGTCACCGATGGGGCCGTTACGTTGCTTGCCGATGATGATCGCCGCATCCTTCTCGTGCCCCTTGGTGCAGGAACCGTCCCGCTTCTTGCAGTCGTCGCAGTAGACCGCGTCCCGGTAGACGAACATGATCACGTCCGCGTCCTGCTCGATGGCCCCGGACTCCCGGAGGTCGCTCATCATCGGCCGCTTGTCGGTGCGGCTCTCCAGGCTCCGGTTCAGCTGGGAAAGGGCCACCACCGGCACGTCCAGCTCCTTGGCCAGCGCCTTCAGGGAGCGGGAGATCTCCGAGATCTCCTGCTGGCGGGACTCGGAACTGCTCCCGCGCATCAGCTGCAGGTAGTCGACCATGATCAGGCCGATGTCGTGCTCGGCCTTCATCCGGCGGCACTTGGCCCGCATCTCCAGGACCGAGATGGCCGGCGTGTCGTCGATGTAAATCTTGGCCTCGTGCAGGTTGCCGGCGCCATGCATGAGACGCTCCCAGTCCGAGTCCTGCAGGTGGCCGGTCCGCAAACGCCCGGCGTCGAGCCGCGACTCTGAGCAGAGCAGACGGGTGACCAGCTGTTCCTTGCTCATTTCCAGGGAGAAGATGGCGACCGCGGTCTTCTGGCTGGAGTGGATCGCCGCGTTCTGGGCGACGTTCAGGGCAAAGGCGGTCTTTCCCATGGAAGGACGGCCGGCGATGATGACCAGGTCCCCCTTCTGCAGGCCGGCGGTCATGGTGTCCAGGTCGATGAACCCGGTGGAGACGCCGGTGATGTGCTCTTTCCGCTCGTAGAGCTGCTCGATGCTCCGGATGGTCTCCTTGAGGATGGAGCCGACCGGATAGTAGGAGGGGCGAAGCTTGTTCTCGGAGATGGCAAAGATCGACTTCTGCGCCAGGTCCAGGAGTTCGTTGACATCCGACTGCTCCTCGTAGCTCTGGGTGACGATCTCGGTGGCGGCGGTGATGAGGGCGCGGACCGTGGCCCGCTCCTTGACGATCTTGCAGTAGTAGACGATGTTGGCAGCCGTAGGGACGTAGTCGACCAGGGTGGCCAGGTAGGCACCCCCCCCCACCTCCTCCAGTTCCCCCTTTTTCTTCAGGATGGTGGAAAGGGTAATCAGGTCGCACGGCTCGGAGACACTGTTCAGCTCGATCATCGCCTTGAGGATCTTCCGGTGGGACTCGCGGTAGAACTCCTCCGGCGTCAGTATCTCGATCACCCGGTTCATGGCGGCATTGTCCAACAGGATGCCGCCAAGGATCGACATCTCCGCCTCCAGACTCTGGGGCGGGAGTTTGCGCATGTCTACGGACATAGGGTTCTCTCAGGGGAATTCGACGGTTGGCTGAAACAAGGGGGTTACTATACCCCGCAGTTTACGCAGGGTCAACAAAGGAGTGGCGGTGACGATGGGTGCTACGGTCCTCCGCCTTCTGCGCGTCGGTCTGGAATGTCCCATCGTTACGGCACTCCTTTGCCAGAGTGCAGCCCTTTTGACAAGGAGATCCCAGTGGCTATACTTGCGGTATCCGATGAGCTCACACCAACCATGCCTGCCGGGAACGTGCATGATGATGACCGTTGAGCTTCCCCACCACACTCCACTCGGCCTTCGCAGACGATGGACCAATCGCGATCGTGTAAACGGCGTTGACAAAAAGGACTGATTTTGTCATGTTTATCGCTGGCCTCTAACCGGCGACGTTGTCGGGCGTCGAAAGGGGCCATGCTTCAGGGAAAAACGACGTATGCTGGTAAAAAAAGACTTTCACATCCCCCTCTTCGATCTGATCACCTGCATGTCGGATGTCATCGACATGGTCAATCCGGACCTGGTGAACCACCACACCATGGTGGGTTACATCGCCTACCTGATCGGCATCCAGATGGACCTGCCCGAGAGACAGCGCTATGACCTCCTCTTGGCCGGCAAGCTTCACGACATCGGCGCCCTCTCGTGCCGAGAGCGTATCGAGACCCTGAAGTTCGAGGTGACCAATCCGCATCGGCATGCAGAGATGGGGTGGCTGCTGCTGCGCGGCTTCAGACCCCTCTCCGGAGCCGCCGAACTGATCCGTCTCCACCACGTCAACTGGGAAAACGGTGCCGGAAGGTCGTTTCAGGGGGAACCGGTGCCGATCGGCGGCCATATCCTGCATCTGGCCGACCGGGTGGCGGTACTCCTGAACAAACATACCCATGTCCTCTCCCAGACGAAACGGATAAGTCAGGCGATCGAGGCGCAATCCGGGGCCATGTTCATGCCCGAGGCAGTGGAAGCCTTCCTGAAGCTTGCCAAGAAGGAGTATTTCTGGCTCGACCTCGGTTCCCCGGCAATCACCTCCCTGCTGCGGCGGAGGGTCAACCTGGAAACCATCGAATTGAACCTGAACGGCATCTTGAGCCTGGGCAAGGTCTTTTCGAAGATCATCGACTTCAGGAGCCGCTTCACTGCCACCCATTCCAGCGGCGTAGCGGCCAGTGCCTCGTCTTTGGCCCGGCTGGTCGGCTTCTCGGAAGAGGAGTGCGTGAAGATGCAGGTGGCCGGCTACCTGCACGACCTGGGCAAACTGGCGGTTCCCGCCGAAATACTGGAAAAACCGGGGGCGCTGGGTCCTGAGGAGCGGGATATCATCCGCTCCCACCCGTACTATACCTACCGCACCCTGGAGCGCATCGCCGACATGGGGACCATCAATGCCTGGTGTTCATTCCACCACGAGTGCCTGAACGGCAATGGCTATCCGTTCCATCTCGGCAGCGCCGACCTTTCTCTCGGGGCACGGATCATGGCGGTTGCGGACGTCTTCACCGCCATCACCGAGGACCGCCCCTACCGGGAGGGGATGACACCGGCTGCGGCCATGTCGGTGCTGGATGGCATGGTGAAGAACGAGTCCCTGGATACCCGGGTGGTCGAGACGCTGGCCGACAATTTTGACGAGATCAACACCATTCGCATGGCCGCCCAGACGGCAGCGAGCCGCGAGTACGATCAGATCCAGCACCGGCTGGGAACCGCTTCCTGAGAACGCGGTGAATCAGGAACTGGCGCCCGATGGGCCAATGACAAGGGGGGAGGCATCCGGTTAACGATGCCTCCCCCCTTTGTCGTTGCGGCGATAGTTGTGCTATGGCCGGCCGATGTCGACCACTAGCCCATTCAGCTCAGTTTGATCTTGGTCACCATCAGGACCCCGCCGCTCAGCGTCCCCTCCACCTCCACCCGCACGTTGTTGGCGATGCCGGCGAGGGAGAGGGTACCCGTATTCACGGACTGGCCGTTCACCGTGAAGGTGTTGCTGCCGGCGCTGAAACCTTTGACGTACCCCTCGATGGAGACATCGCTCCCTTCACCGCTCGGGTTTTCGGTATCGCTCTCCACCTTGGCCGCCTTGAAGGACGGACTGACCCCCAGGGTGTAGTTGGTGCCGCTGCCGTTTACCTCCACAAACAGTCCGTTGGCGATACCGCCGGCCGGCAGGTCGCTCAGCGAGGCCGTGCTGTAGTCCACCGTCAGGGCGCCGATCGTGAAGGTCTTGGCAATGGTATTGAGGCCGGCGATAGTCCCCTTCAGTTCGATGCTGCTGCCTGCCAGGGAGCCGCCTTTCAGCTCGATGTAGCTGGCCTGGATGACGCCGCTGGCGTCGGGGAGTCCGCTCACCTCCACCAGTGAGCCGGCCGTCAACTGGGAGAGCGACGTAAAGTTGCTAAAGACGGTCTTGCCGGCGGCGACAGTGGCGGCGGTGGTATTGACGGCAATGGTCTGCCCAAAGGCCTGGAACTGACTGCTGCCGGCCGCCGGCGTCACATCGACCGGTCCTTCCAGATTGTCCTTGTACTCCACGCTGGTGGCCGAGCCGTGCAGATCGTCACTCTTCGACCCCTTGACCGTCACCACCCGGCCGACCTTCAGGTCCGATTCAAGGCCGGAGCTTTTGTCCTTCGTGACGCTGGCGCCGGTGACGTTGTACTCGACCCCATTGACGAAGATGCTGCCAAGGGCGGTGATGACCCCCTTGTTGGTGCCGGTTACCCCGGCCGGGGCGCTGCCGCTGCCGCTACTGCCGCAGCCGGCAACGGTGAAGGCCAAAACCGTGATGAGTAGTGCTGCTATCCGATTAGACGTTTTCATAACCTAGTTCCTCCTTGTTTGATGAGTTGAGACTGCTTCCGTGCCGTGCACACTCCTCAATCACCTCTGTTCCCCTGCATTCGCCAGTCCCGTGCAGCGAGGCACTGACTTCACTCCCACTCTTTTTGCTGATACGCCGCGGATTTCGTTCCACAACCTGAACGTTAAAAAGGACCATTAAGATCTTGTTTGATTCCAATTTTTACACTGAAACGTGCGCCGTCAAGTCGCGTTCAAAAAAAAATCCCGGGTCGGACACGCGCTCTCCCTGCCGCCTGCCGACCGCATCGGGCACACAGGTGGTTGAATTACCTACGGATAATTTCATGCTGCGGTGGAAACCGGATATATTACCGGTAAACTCTTATGCGAAACCCTCGGTGAAGAGGGGATCAAAAACGGGTGCTCGGCGCTACTAATCACCACCATAATGGCACTGCATCAATTGTGGCCAGGAGGAGACCTATGATACGGACGATCCTTTTCTGCATGCTGATTGGGGGGGCTACGGCCGTTGCCGGTGCTTCCGACAGCTGCAACGACTGTCACGGCAGCCGTCAGCGAATGGAGTCCCTGGGTTACGGATCGTTCACCGTGACCCGCCAGGAGACGGAAGCGCAGACGCGCATGCCGGCCACCTGCAGCCAGTGCCATCTGGGCAATCCGGAGGGGAAGGACAAGAATACGGCCCATAAGGGGATGGCCCGACTGCTGGTCGTATCGAAGAGAGGGTTCAGCGTCAGCACGTCAGCCAGACGATACCCGCTCGCCTATGACACGAATCCGATGAACCGCCTCTATACCCTTGCGGCGAAGGATGGCAAACCGGCCAAGGATTCTACAGTGGCAGCCATTTCGTGGCATGACAAACGGGTCGACACCTTGAGCCAGGATTTCGACGTCATGAGGAAGAGCTGCGGGGCATGTCATCGGCAGCAGTTCGACGAGTTCTCCAGAAGCACCATGGCGACCAACGGCAAGCAGAGCCAGTACAAGGGATGGATTGAAAAGGACCGTGGACCCCACAACTGCGGCCCCTGGTTTGAAGGGAACTTCGAGGCCATGCAGGCCAACACCATGCTGTCCCTGTCGCCGGAGAACAACCGTCTCAACCAAAAGGCCTGCAACACCTGCCACGTCGGCTGCCTTGACTGCCATTTCAATCCGCAGCGGAACAACCCGGCCAACCCCACCATCGGCCCGCACACCTTCACGAAGACGCCCCCATCCGAGAGCTGCTATGGGAACGGTCGAGCCTCCATCTGCCATGCAGGACCCGAGGACCGTCGCCGCGGCGCCGGCTATTTCGGGGGGCCGTTCTCCTTTCCCGAGGGGAACGATCCCGATGTCCACCTCACGGCAAAGGTGGGATGCCTTGACTGCCACGAGAGCAGCAAGAACGACCCGTCCCTGGGTCACGGCATGGTGAAACGACAAGCCCGGGAGTCGTGCCGGCGTTGTCATGCCAAGGCGGTTAAAACCCATGCAGCATCCCTGCACAGGAATCTTTCCTGTGAAGCGTGTCACATCCAAAGGGTGGCCGGCTATCAGGGGACGTACTGGGGGCCGGGCAAACTGGCAGGAGCGGCAACGCCCTATTTCAAATTCAAGGCCTATTACGGCTACATGCCGGCACCGATACTGATCAGGGACCAAAAGGGGCGCTGGATTCCGGTCAAGCCGTTCCCCATGGCGGTCATGAACCAGAAGAGCTCCCCCTTCACACCCGGTCTGCACTGGCGTTACCCCGCCAACCTGCCGGACCTGAAGAGGACGGACGATGCCTGGGGCTATGTGGGGCTCTTTGGCGGACTACCGGAAAACAACAAGGCGCTTCTCTGGATCCAGATGGACAAGATGTCGCACAAGCTGGGTAAGAGCCGCTCCTGCGATTCGTGCCACGCCACCCCGGATGGCGCACAGGCGCAGAAGGTCACGTGGGAGTACAGCGACCCGGGCGCGCTGCCGTTCAATGGCGGACATGAGGTCCTCGCCACCCGGGAGGGACTGTTCATCAAGGGGATGCGATCGGAAAAGATAGAACTGGAGAAGGGATATTCCCTGTCGGCCCTGGCCCCATGGATATACCTGAAGGACGCATGGCAGGTGCCGGGGGATTTCTCGCTTCCTGTCGTACCGGACAGGAAGCGGTACGAGGCGCTCAGGGACGCTCTCGACAGCTCCCGGGAATCGGGGGTGGTTCACCGCTGACGCGGCCTGGCAGACAAGGCGGATGATCTGGACCGAGAACTCCTGATTCAGCCAAGACCGTCCATTTCCCGCAGAAAGGCCAGGGACTTGATGGGACGGTGCAGGTGGCTGGCGATGGCCCGGTCAAGGAGCTCGCCCGCCTCTGTCAGGGAGTCGCCGGAGAAGGAGACCGCGCCGAACCGGCCGGTCTGGAGGGACTTTCTGAGCAACTGGATGGTGGCGGCCGACACCGGCCGACCGGTTCGTCCGCAGGTCGGGCACGGAATGCCATGCAGTCCCCCAGCGGCGAGGAGACCGCCGGACACCCCCAGGTCAGCGCCGCAGGCGGGGCAGGCATCGATGGGGGGACGGTAGCCGAGGATGTTCAGCAGGTTTACTTCGAAGAAGCGGCGATCCGCAGAGCCGGCCGCTGACTGATCCAGGTGCTCAAGGAGGGTCACCAGGAGCCGGAACAGCCGGGGATTGGGCATCGCTTCCGGCAGGAACTGGTCGACCAGTTCGCAGCAGTAGCCGGCCAGGGCGATGCGCGGAAGATCCTGGCGGATACCGGGGTAGATCGTCACCAGGTCGGCCTCCACCAGGGTCGAGAGCCCCTCGCGCAGAAGGATGCGGGCTCTCAGTCGGGCAAACAGCTCCAGGGCAGCGGCAAAACGCCGCCGGCTCTTTCTCGCCCCCCGGGCAATCCCCCGCACCTTGCCGTGCTCAAGGGTGAAGAGGGTGACGATCCGGTCCGCCTCCCGATAATCCATGGCACCGATGACAACGGCGCCGCACTCCTCCCCCTTCATCCCGCCCCCTTCGATGCACCACGACCCTGTACCGTGGCCGGAAGGTAGCACCCCACCCTCCCCTCTGTCAATCGCTCCTGCCACAGCATGGAGACTTTTCACTTGACCCGGCAGGGAACATTCTGCTATTGAAAACGAAATTCATTATCTGCACAGACCGCCCTCTTTCACGTCGGTCAAGGGGGTGGTCTGTCTTCTAGGCACAAATTGAAAACGACTTTCATTTTCTTGAGGCCGCAAGGCTCATATCAACAACCAGCACAAGGGAGGAAACAATGAAACGAAACGCACTACTACTGGCGGCAACCGTCATACTGCTCACCGCAGCCAGGGCACGGGCCGCCACGGTCGAAGAGCTGCAGAAGCAGATCGACACCCTGAACGGCCAGGTCAAGAGCCTGCAGACGAGCGGGAAAACAGCGGAAAGCACCGCGGGCGAAGGACGTCTGAAGGACATCTGGAACAAGACCCGTTTTGGCGGCTATGGTGAGCTGGACTACGTTTTCCGGAAAGAGAATGGCAACGGCAATGGCGGCAACACCCTGGAACCGCGCCGGGTTGTCCTCTATGTCGATTCGGAGCTCACCGATTGGCTCACGTTCAACACGGAACTGGAATGGGAACATGGCGGCGTCCCCGACGGCGGCCCTGATGGCGGAGTATCGGTGGAACAGGCGTTTCTCGACACCAAGCTCTCCCGCGCGGTGAATGTCAAGGCCGGCGTGATGCTGGTGCCGGTGGGTGCCATCAACCTCTATCACGAGCCGACCAGTTTCAACTCCACCAGCCGCCCCGAGCTCGATCAGATCATCATCCCCTCTACCTGGCAGGAGATGGGGGCGGGGATCCATGGCGAACTGGGAGAGAGGATGAATTACCAGCTCCTTGCCATGACCGGCCTGGACGGCAGAAGGTTCGCGGCCGAGAGCGGCATCAGGGAGGGGCGGCAGGACTTCGGCAAGGACAGCAACCGCAACTTTGCCATCGCCGGCCGGCTGGAGGTACGCCCCATCACCAACCTCTACACCAACTTTTCCTTCTACAGCGCCAATTCGGCACCGAGCGGCAGTCGCACCGCCTATACCACCGTTGCCGCCTTTGACGGCAAATACAGCATCGGAGACTTCGACATTGCCGGGGAATACGCCCACGTCTATCAGGACAACCCGGCACTGCTCAGCGATGAAATCGGCCACAACATGTCCGGCTATTGGGTGGAAGGGGCCTACCATGTCATGCCGAAGGGGCTGAAGAGAGGAAAATTGGCCGACGCAGATGCTGTGCTCTTTGCCCGCTGGTCGGAGCTAGACACCCAGCAGGGGAGCATCGCCGACCCAAGCAAGGCGAGCGGCCGCTTCGACCGCAGCTACACCACCTTCGGCCTTGCCTTCAAGCCGACAACCACCATGGTCATCAAGGCGGACTACCAGATTTACGGCGACAAGCGGAGCGCCGGCGAAACAGCCCTGGACAACGACAAGTTCCAGATCACCCTCGGTTTCGTCTACTAGCGCAGAACGAAAAAAGGGGCGCCCGGTCATCCCGGCGCCCCTGAGGCTGAGTTACTCCCTGTTTCGTTCATAGACGAGGAAGATTATCGGCGGCTCAGCGTCTACCTCCTCGCGACTCGTTTCCACGAACTCCCCGGCCGGAATCTCCGGAAAGAGGGTATCTCCCTCCACCTCCAGCTCAACCACGGTCAGATAGATCCGCTCCGCCAGCGGAAGCGTCTCGGCGTAGAGCTCGCCGCCGCCACAGATGAACGCCTCTTCCGCAGAGGCCGCCGCAGCCAGCGCCTCCTCCAGGGAGTGGACCACCGCGCAGCCGGGGGCCGCGTACCCTTGCTGCCTGGTGACGACAACGGTCTGGCGCCCCGGCAGTGGGGCGCCGATGCTCTCGTAGGTCTTCCGTCCCATGACGATCGTCTGCCCCAGCGTCAGGTCACGAAAGCGGCGCAGATCGGCCGGGATGTGCCACGGCAGGGCATTGTCCCGGCCGATGACCCGGTTCTTCGCCATGGCGGCGATCAGGGATACCGTCACGCACCTACCTCCTGAACACCAGGCCGGCTCCGGCCAGGAGCAGCGCCACGCCCAGCGCCCGCTTGCCGTCGATCGGCACGGTCCGCAGACTGAACAGGCCGAAATGGTCCAGCAGCAGACCGGTGAGCAACTGGGCCGTGATGGTCGCGGCCATGGCCGACGCCGTGCCGATCCGCGGTACCGCCAGGATCGTCAGCGTGACGAAGAGCGCCCCCAGGAAACCGCCGGTCAGTTCCCACCAGCGGGCCGTCACCACGGGGCGAAAACTCCCCTGCCCCGCCAGCAGAGCCACCAGCAGGAGCGCCAGCGTCCCTACGGCAAAGGAGACGCAGGAACTCTCGACGACACCGATCCGCTGGGCCAGGCGGCCGTTGATGGACGGCTGCAGCGCTACGGCGATCCCGCCGCAGAACATGAGGAAAAACAGCATCACCGAACTCATAGCATCCCTTTTGCCTAGGCGCGGAATTTCTTTGCCAGCTCGTTGTCGATGACGTAGACGCAGACCTCTTTGGCGCTCTGCTTGGTGTAGTGATACTTGTTGGCGCAGAGATTGTTGATCAGGAAGGTGATGTCGTCACGGATGCGGCGATCGTAGGTCTTGAAGGCCTCGGTGTCGAAATCCTTGATGGCGCGGCGGAAATTGGCGTTGTCCAGGAACGGCTCCAGCACCTTCTCTTTCAGGTTGTGGACATACCGCTCGTGCAGGGACTGGTAGAGATGGGTCTCGCGGGGGTCGCGCCCCTCGACCATGATCTCCTGGGTGAGTGCCCGGGTGGTGTACTCCTTCTGCACCTCGCCCCGGAACGTCTGGCGCTGGTAGAAATCGTCGGCACCGGCCCCCAGCAGCCGCCCTTCGATCACCGAGAGGTACTCCTCGCTGATCTCCAGCCGGTCGCCGGTGAACCCGCAGACCTCCACCGCCCCCGGCTCGAAACTGACGGCGAACATGTAGTTGAGGATGTCGCGGGCGATCTGCTCCTCGTTGTAGTAGTAGAGCGACTCCTTCACCTCCTGGAGGACCGTGTAGTCGTAGTTGCAGACCAGGGAGTCGATGAATCCGGCCGGAATCGCCGAGGTCAGTTCCTTGCGCCACTTGGTGAAGAAACTGACCAGCTGCGACATGTTGATCAGCTTGTCCTTCCGCATGTAGGCGGCGTAGAAGTCGCTGAAGATCTTTATGGCGTCCCGGCCGGAAAAACCGCTCATCCCTTCCTGTTCCGACTCGGCAATGATCCGGCGCCTCCGTTTGGCGTTCAGACGCTTTCGGTCCTCCTCGGTAAGCCAGGCTGGGATGTGGCCGGTGTAGATCTCCATCTTCAGGAGCTGCATGTAGTCGTCGCAGAAGAGATTGTATTTCAGGGAGGTGCCGATCCACTCCAGGAGCGCCTCGGAAGAGCGGTTCATCCGGGTGGAGATGATCACCCTGGCGAAGTTGTGCAACACCCTCGGCAGGAAGTGCTCGTCGATGTGCTTGCCGAAGATGTTCCGGTAGATCTCCACCTCGGTATTCAGATCCAGGACGTAGGGGATATTGACGAACTCGATCCGGTCCGAGAACGAGGCGATCCCCTCGGTCGCCTTTTCGTCCTCCGGATTCATCAGGGCGATGAAGAGAGAGGTGACGTTCTCCTCCAGGTCCTCCACCTTGTGGATTCCCTCGCTGATGATGTTGTGCAGCTCCAGGAGCCGGTCGGCATTATGGGATTTCACGTCCATCAGGGCGTAGATGCCGTTGTTGGTCTTGGCCAGGCTGGAATAGAGGTACTTCACCTCGTTGCTGTCCCCCAGCAGCACGTCGATTTTCCGCTGCAGGAGCTCGTTGGTCAGGACATTCTGCTTGGTCGGCCGGTCACCGGGGTTGAAGACGCTGATCCCCTCCCCGACGCGCCGGTCGAAGCGATACGGCCGGGCATAGATCATCCTGAAGACGTCCGACGGCTTGGCCAGTCGCTGGCGCAGGGCCTGGTAGATGGAGCTGCAGATGGTGCAGGGGGTCTCCCGGAAGACCCAGTCGTACTCTTTTTCGGTAAAGAGTTTCCACTTGAACTCGTCGTTGCGGAACAGGTCGTCGAAGAACGCCCGGCGGTCCCCCTTGGGAACCAGCAGAATCGGACTGTCATGGGATGGACAGGGGACCTCCACGTAGTCCCCCACCCGGTGCAGGGAGTTCTTCATCTCGATCAGCTCATCCTGGCCCAGTTCGTACTGGTCGAGCAGGGTGGAGAGCTTGTCCATGAAGGTGTCGACCTGGCTCTCGCCGATCTTCCCCAGCACCCGCCGATCCAGCCGCCAGACGACCTCATAGCGCCGGCCCGCCTCGGTGTTGGCATACTCCTCGAACTTCATCAGCAGGTTGTTCAGGAAGGTGCTCTTGCCAGACCCGGGAGGCCCCCGGAAGATGTAGATCTTGTTCTGGCGGGCGCCGCTCCGCATGGCGGCCACATGGTTGATGAGCCGGTTGGCGAAGAGCCGGTCGGCGAAGAACGGCCGGTCGCTGTTCTCGACGAAGAGGCGGCTGCAGTCGTAATTCACGTAATTGATCGACTCCGGGTCGTCCGGATATTCGTCGTACCCTGCCCCCACATAGGCATGGATCATGTCGTGGAAGGCCTGGAAGATGGAACGGAGCCCCTCATCCGGCTGGTTGCCGAGGATCTGGAGATATTCGTCGAACGGGATGGCCTGATGCAACTCCCGCTGGCTCATCTTCCTGTTCAGGTGTTTCAGTGCCTTCTCAACGTTCGTCATAGCTATATTCTCTCACAGGACCTGTCGCGATAGTACCTTGTCCTGCATGGTGTACTTCACCCGCTGCCAGCGGATCTCGCCCCCCTCGGCCCCTTCCCCCTGGGGACCCCGCGAGGTCCGCTCCAGCGTCGCATCGCTCGTCTCCAGCGACACCGGACCACCCCAGAGGAATCCGATCCCCAGCATGGTATTGGCCAGGTACTCCTGCACCAGCTGTTTCTCCTCGAAGCGGTGTACCAGGGAGAGCTGTCCGCCATAGGTCCGCTCCTGATCCACCTCGATGACCGGCGGGTGATAGAGGGTATCCAAAAGCATCTGCCGGTAATCCTCGCTCTTCCTGCTCTTCACGTAGTACTGCCAGACCTGCCGCTGCTGGTCGAGACGACGGTCGACCACGAAGAGCTTGTGACGGTCCGTGAACCCCTGGTCGATGAACTCCTTCACGAACAGGTAGTCGCAGAGGTTCTCCCTGATCCGGAAGATGAACTCCTGCCCCTGGCCTGCGCCGGTGTCGTATTCCTTGCGGGCCTCGACGCCGGCCAGACGCTGATAGGCCAGCGAGTAGCGCCCCTTGTCCCCCATCTCGTCCAGCCAGGAGAAGAGCCGCATCCCCAGGGCATAGGGGTTGAGCCCCACCCTGGGCAGCGAGGTGACCCCTGCGTGGACCCGGGCGAAATCCACCTCGTGCCCCTTGATCCGGTCATCCTGGAGGAAGAGCTTCTCGTGCCAGTAGCTGGCCCACCCCTCGTTCATGATCTTGGTCCGGATCTGGGGCTGGAAAAAGATCGAGGTGGTCCGGACGATCTCCATCACCTGCTTCATCCACTCGTTTTCGTCCCGGTTCAGGAACGGCGACTCGTCCATCAGGTACTGGAGCAGGTCCCGCCGCGGCGGCTGCCGGCCGTCCTGCTTGGCGAAATGGGCCTCCAGCTCCGGATATTTCTTCACCGCCTCGCTAAAGAAGGTCTTCTCACCCTGCTCGCCAAACTCCTTCACGCAGGCGTTGTAGCGGGCAACCTCCTTCAGGTAGTCGCTCACCGGCAGATGCTTCAGACGCTGGAGAAAGATGTCGAAGTAGTAGTCGAGCCGCTCCGACATGACCGCCGTCTCCGGTGTATAGAGTCGGGCCAGCTCGCCGTGGTAGTTCACCAGGTTGTCGATCGCCCGGGAGAACTCGATGACGTAGTCGACAAAGCGTCCCTTCTCGCTCCGCAGTCTCGCTATCAACCGCTTGTCCGACAGGGCCTGGCCGGTGAAGTCGTAGTCCCAGGTGTGGCGGAAGTAGAGGTTGTTCTGGAAGAAGTCGATATGCCCCAGGACGTGGTAGAAGATCATCACGTTCAGCCAGTCCGGGTTGTTGTCGTTGTAGAAAGAGATGGGGGGCCGGGTGTTGATCACGGTCTCGTAGGGGTTGTGGGGATAGAGCTCGTACTTCCCCTTCTCCCGCAGGACCTCAAGATCGTGGACCCAGTAGTCGTAGAGGGTCGGGATCATCACCTTCGGCATCAGTTCCAGGAGGTCGCGGTTGGTGACGATGTATTCCAGCGATTCGTCGGTGAAGGAGAGCCCGGCATCCCGTGCCCGCTCCTTGCATCCTTCCATGATCGCCTTGGTATGTTGATTGATCAGTTCCATGTATAACACCCTGGCTCAAGGCTCAGGGCACAGGGCGCAAGATAAATTTCTTCAAGTCTGAAATCTTGCACCTCGTGCCTTGGGCCTTGTGCCTTGCGCCTGAGCTATGATATGAGCCGCTTTATCCCCTCGATCAGCCGCGGCTCGTCCGCGTCCTCCTGCATTACGTCCAGCCGGATCAGCTCCGGCTTTTCCGTGAGCAGCCCGGAACTCCCCAGGTAGCGGGCCACCTCGGTCCCCCCCGGGGTGCCCAGGCCATGTTCGGCAACGGTGACACCGACCCGGCTCGCGTAGCGGATCATCTCCCGCAACTCCGGCAAGGCCTTGTCGCCGCCGGAATCCCAGTCGTCGCCGTCCGTGCCGTGGAAGACGTAGATGTTGTAGTCCCGTGCCAGCCCCTCCTTGGCCACGATCTCGTTCACCAGATGGTAAGCGCTGGCCACCTCGGTCCCGCCGGCCACCTGGGAGTTGTAGTAGGTGTAGAAATCCGGCACCTCCTTCGCCTCGGTGTCGTGGAGGATGAAGCGGGACTCCACCTGGCCGGCGTACTGGTAGATGAGCCAGCTGTAGATCAGGACGTGCTGGGTCGCCACCAGTTCGGTCACCTTGCCGGACATGGAGCCGGAGTAGTCCCTGAGGAAAAAGACCACTGCCTGGGAATCGTAGTCCTTCTCCCGGGAGAGGATGCGGTAGACCTTGTCCCGCGGGGCGATGAGGAACCGGGCCGGGTCGATGTCCGCCACGTCCGGGATGTTCCCCAGAGCGATGTTGGACTCGATGATCTTCCGCAGGGTCGCCTTTTTGTCCAGCACCTGGCCGAAGCCGCGGTTCCGGTCGGTAAGGTCGTAGGTATAGCGGGTCAGGGAGCGCTTCTTCCCCTTCTCCTTCAGGTTCGGAAGCTGGAACTTCTCGGTCAGGGTCTTTCCCAGGTCGTAGGCGCTGGACTCCAGTTCGTGGCTCTCACCCTCACCCTGGCCAGGGCCGGTTCCGGTCCCCTGCCCTTCGGGACGGACCGGCTGTTCGCCGATGATCTCCCCTTCCCCCTCGTCGCCGGTACCGCCGGTCCCCCCCTCTTCCCGGGGGCGGACGGTCGGATCGTGGATGAACTTCTCCTCCTCGGTGGTCGGCACGACCACCACCTTGCCGGCACTCCCCCGCCCCGGCTTTACCAGCTTCCCGACCCGGATCTTGCGGGGAAAGCCGTCCTCCTCCCGCCGTTTGTCCCGCTCCAGGAGTTCATCCAGGGACTTCTGGAGCTGCGTCACCGGCCGCTCGGCCCGAGCCCCCCCCTGCAGGTCAAGGAGGTCGCTGGCGGCATAGATGCTGCGGAAAAAGCCGGCAAACGGACCCGTCCGTGGCTCGGCCACCGGCGGCCCATGGTCGGCGCCGGCCGTCTCCAGCTCGGCTTTGATCCGCGCCTCCCGCTCGGGGGTGAGTCCCTTCGCCTTCAGGGCTTCAAAAAATGTTTGCAGATCACGTGGCATAATAATCGCTCAGGGTTCGGGGTTCGGGGCTCGGGAAAAGCAGTCGTTGCATCGGTTGGGGTTTCCCCCGAGCCCTCAGCCCTGAGCCCAGAACCGCATCAATTCTCATCCTCCTGCGTGCAGAAGTACTCGATGGTCTTCTGCGAGCAGGTCCGGCAGTACCCCAGCTTCTCCAGCATGGTATTGATCATCCGGTCGTACAGCTTCTGGTTCTCCTCGTTCGTCCGGTTGGCCAGGGCGCCGATCAGGCTCCCGGCGCCGGCGATATCCGACTTCAGCCGGACGTCGGTCACCGCCTTCACCAGCTCCAGGTTGTCCATGAAGTCGTAGTTCGGGTCGACCGAGATCTTCTGGCCGTAGATCTTCCGGATGGAGGTCCTGAACGACTCCCGCTGTTCCTCGGTTTTCAGGCCGATCCGCTCCTCCACGCTCTTCACGTACCGCTCGTCGATCTTCAGCGCCTTCAGCTCGCGGGTCTGCGGGTCCTTGTACTTCCACATCTTGTCCGGCCCCAGGTTCTCGGCGTCGATGCCGATGATCATGTTCACGTAATTCATCACATCCTTGCGGATGGCGTACGGCTCATCCATGTAGGCGTTGAACATCTCGGTCATGATCCGCTCACGGTAGAGCCCGCGGGCGATCTTCAGGTCCTCCAGGTACTTGGCCCGGTCGTTGGTCTCCACCACGTAGTCCAGGACCACCCGCTCCAGGGTCTTGAAGATGTCGTAGGCGAACATGCAGCGCCCCTCGTTGGTCTCGGAGCTCTCCACCTGCAGCTGGATCGACCGTCCCAGGCTCCGGTGTCCCATCCCCCGCTGTCCGAACCGCTTGGTGATGTCCGGGTCCTGCCCCAAGGTGTCGATCACCTCGGCCAGGGCCTTGATACTCTTCTCGCCAGCCACCTCGCCGGCCGCCAGCTTCATGGTCTCGATGGGGGTCAGCTTTTCCGAGCGGGGGAGCCTCGTCAGCACCACGCCGACGGAGGCGGCGTAGTTCAGGTTCGGGTCCTGGTGCAGCGCCTCCTTGGTCAGGGTGGTCTTGGCCTCGCTGCCGATGGCGTAGGCGGTCAAACCCTCCTGGAGCCGGTAGTTGGTGTTGTGGGAGACGTAGCAGATCCGGCAGCGGTCCACGATGGGGGCCTCTTCCTTCTCGGCCAGGAACCGGTTGAACTCGGAGTTGTTGCTGGTGGCGATGATCAGGGAGTCGATGGGCCAGCGGTAGCCGTCGATCTCGATGGCCCGGTTCTGGATCACCCCCAGGTAGACCTGGACCAGGTCCTTCTTGTTCTTGAAGATCTCGTCGGAGAAGTGGATGCCTCCCCCGGCCACCCGCGCCAGTGCGCCGCGCCGCAGGTCGAAGCGGTAGGGGTTGTTGGTGTCGCTGATGTGCAGCAGACGCTGGATCGACTCCTCACCCAACAGGTCCACGGACGAGGAGGTGATCTTGTCCTTGGCCGGGTATTTGCCGGTAACGGTCCCCAGGCTCTCGGAGAGCGGTACCGGCACCACCTCGATGAACTCCAGCATCCGCTCCAGGTCGCCGTCGCAGAAGGTCCGAATATCTTCCCAGATGTACCCGCTGCAGGCGCCGAGCGGCCGGTAGTTCTCGTAGACCTCCGTCAGCTGCCCTTCCGAGAAGCCGGCCGTGTCGGCCAGGAACCGGCGGCTTTCGTCGACGGTGGGGAGGAGGCTCATGGCCAGGATCATCGGGTCCTCGTAGGTCTGGGAATCGATGACGTTGATCCGGCCGTAGTGCCCCAGTTTCTCCAGCCCGGTGAAGCGGTAGGTGTAGCGCCGGTTTTCATCCAGGGAGAGAAACTCTCGGTAACGGCCGCAGAGGAACTCGACGAAGAAGGTCTTGCCATTCCCCGGTTCGCCGACCAGGACAAAGGCCATCTCCTTCGAGGACCCTCCTTCGGCCGCGTCCTTGACGTACGAGACAAAGCTGTTGATCTCGTCGTACATGCCGATGGTATGTTTTCTGCCGGTCCGAAAGACGGCGAAGTCGTAGGTGGTTCTGCCGTTCACCACCACCTTCTCGAATCCGGCCCCGAGGATCATCCTCGACACGCTCTGGAAAGCGTTCTCGAAAGTCCGTTTCCCGTCACGGTAGGCTGCCAGGTGATCCCGCAACGTTGCGCTGTTTCCTGCCATATCTCTCCTCCGGATGGATGCTTTTAATCTGATCTGATTTAAGTATTCCTCATTTCCGGCCGCAAACAAGGGGTTCGGCGCAAAAATAGCCCGTGGGGTCGCCACGGGCTATAGTTTCTCGTCCACTTATGCGCACCGGGTTCGGTCTTCTCAATAGAGCTTTTCGATGAAATTGGCGATCTCTTCGCCTTCATCCGTGGCCTGTACCGGCATAACCCCTTTTATTCTGCCCAGACCGCCCCCTTCCCCGCCGGAACGGGTATCGTTGAATTTAGCCAGCTCCTTCCCGGTTTTTGCGTCAAGCAGACGCCCGGCAATGGAAATATTGGTCTTGGCCCCCTCCGGCGCCATAAAACCAAGGAAGAACTTGGCGGCACCGATGCCACCATTGAACCGGGTAAACTTGCCTTCAACGACTATCGCTTTGCCGGTTGGGGCTGCATTCCCTTTTACCGATTTGAACTTGCCGGATTTCTTAAGGTACTTGACCGTACTGTCAGTCAGGTTCTTGACGATTTCAGGTGTAATGTCGGCGACCATCTTCTTTTCTTCATCGTCAAGGTTTACGAATTCCGCCCCTTCTGTGGAAAAATCCTTCACGATGACTGTGTCATATTTTGCCAGCCGTTCCGCGGTAAAGATGGTCTCTTCCCCAAGCACTTCCGGTTTCGACAGCGGCTTATCTTCAGCAAACACCATCCCTGCGCCGGTCAAAGTCAGCGTCACCGTAGCGCCAAGCACCATCAACATCCTTTTCATGCACAAACCTCCTTGAGAATTGAATACCACGGAGTTTAGCAGCAATCATCCGCATGACAAGCCGGGGCCCCCGATAACAGCGTAGAAACGACCCACGCCGGCAGAATTTCATGGACTGCCAACGGGACGATACGGTATGATTCCGCCCAGTTCCCCTCCAATCACCTATGGAGGTACATGCGTCGCTGGTGGGCGCCCCGGTCTTCAAAACCGGTGTGGGGGATGAGAAATCTCCCGGGTGGGTTCGATTCCCATGTACCTCCGCCAATCATTTCA
>CAYSJJ010000075.1:0-14313 GCA_964431365.1 uncultured Geobacter sp.
TGGAAGGCCTGTTGGAGCCGATCTTCAAGGAGAAGTACCTTGGTCGGGCAGAGATCCGCGAGGTCTTCTCGGTCCCCAAGGTGGGCAACGTGGCCGGTTCATATATCCAGGACGGCAAGTTGGTCCGGAATGCCCAGGTGCGGCTGCTGCGCGACAACGTGGTCGTCTACACCGGCAAGATGTCCAGCCTGCGTCGTTTCAAGGACGACGTGAAAGAGGTTGCCACCGGTTACGAGTGCGGCATCGGCCTGGAAAACTACAACGACCTGAAGGTCGGCGACATCATCGAGGCGTTCGAGATGGAGAAGGTCGCCGCCACGCTGTAAAGAAGCAGGCACGAGGCCCGGGGCGCAAGGATAGCATCTTTAGCCTTCTCCCTGCGCCTTGGGCCGTCTGCCTGGGGATCTATGTACAAACGTTCTGAAAAAGTTGCGGAAGCCATTCATGAGGAGGTTTCCCGCCTGCTGGTCAAGGGGATCAAGGACCCGCGGGTCGGCTTTGTTACCATCACCGCAGTGAAGGTGACCGACGACCTTCACCTGGCAACCATCTTCTTTACCGTGGTTGGGAGCGAGGAAGAACGGAAGGGAACCGAGGCCGGTCTCAACAGTGCCAAGGGGTTCATCCGCAAAGAGCTGGGGAAGGGCCTACGGATGCGGTATACGCCCGACCTTCTGTTCCGTTACGACGAGACGATCGAGTACGGGTCCCGTATCGAGAGCATTCTGAAGCAGATACACGACGAGGCTGATCACGATGCTGAATGAGATCATCCAGGCCATCGACACCCATCAGCATTTCCTGGTAACGACCCACGAAGGTCCCGACGGGGATGCCGTCGGTTCCAGTCTGGCCCTGGCCAGCTATCTTCGTGGGCAGGGGAAGGATGTGACGGTCTACAGCTGTGATCCGTTCCCCGAGCTCTACCGCTTCCTCCCCGGTTTCGACACCGCAGTGACGGCCCTGCCTGATAAGTCATTTGATGTCTGTTTCGTCCTGGATGTGGGGGAATTCAAGCGTGCCGGGAGGGAAATCGGCGCCTCGCAGCGGATCGGCATGTTTGTCAACATCGACCATCATAGGGGTTGCGATCACTTCGGCGCCATTAACCTGATTGACCCGGACGCCAGCGCCACCGGCGCACTGATTTACCGGATCATCAAGGCCGCCGGGCATGTCGTGGATTACGAGACCGCGCTCTCCATCTACACGGCAGTCATCACCGATACCGGTTCCTTCCGTTACTCCAACGCCAACCCCGAGGCCTTTGCTATTGCCGGCGAGATGATCGCCACCGGCATCAACGCCTGGGACGTATCGGAAAAACTGTACGAAAGCCAGCCGCGCCAGCGCCTCGAACTACTTGCCCAGGCTCTGTCGACGTTGACCATTTCCCCCTGCGGCACCTACGCGTCCGTCACGGTAACCCTGGAGATGTATGCCAGGACCGGCGGCACCCCGGAGCTGACCGACGGGTTCGTCAACTACCCCCGATCCATCCAGGGGGTCGAAGTCTCCGTCTTTTTCCGCGAGATCGAGCCGGGCAGGTACAAGGTCGGGTTCCGGTCCAAAGGAAAGGTTGACGTCTCTGCCCTGGCCGCCGCCTTCGGTGGGGGCGGTCACCACAATGCCGCCGGTTGCACCGTCGTCGGTGCATACGACGACGTCGCCTCACGGGTCTTCGATCACCTCTCCAGGGCACTCCAGAACTCCACTCCTCAATGAATGGCTTCCTGATTATCGACAAGCCTGAAGGGATCACCTCGCACGGTGTCGTCCAGCGGGTGCGCCGGCTCTGCCGGCAGCCCAAGGCCGGGCACACCGGAACCCTGGACCCGTTCGCGACGGGCGTTCTCCCGGTCGCCCTCGGTACGGCAACGAGACTCATTCCGTACCTCGATGAGGGGGTGAAGGAGTATCGGGCCGTGATGCGTCTGGGTGAGGAGACCGATACCGGCGACCGGACCGGCATCGTGGTTCGCCAGGGGCCCTGGCAGGATATCGGCGCCGAGGCGATCGCTCAGGTCGCCGTCCAGTTCACCGGGGTGATTCAGCAGATCCCCCCCATGCACTCGGCCTTGAAGCGCGACGGAGTTCCCCTCTACCGGCTGGCCCGCAAAGGGGTGACGGTGGAGCGCCCTCCCCGGGAGATCACGGTCTACCACCTCTCCATCGACAGTATCGACCTCCCTCTGGTAACCTTCACGGTGCGCTGTTCGCGGGGAACCTATGTGCGGACCCTTGCCGCAGACATGGGGGAGCGCCTTGGCTCTTTCGCCCACTTGGTGGAATTGCGCCGGACCGCCAGCGGCCCTTTTGTCTCCGAACGGTCCGTAACGCTTGAGGAACTCGAACGGGCAACTCAGGGGGACGGGACCCCCTTGCCGCTCATTACGTCACAACAGGCCCTGGGCCATCTCGCCGAGCTGGGACTTACCGACCGGGGCGTTCAGTACGTCAGGAACGGTCGCACCCCCGATCGGGCCGATATTCAGCTCCCTGGCCGCCAGGTCCTCACTCCCGGCGAGACGGTCCGCCTCTCCAGTGGCGGTGAACTCATTGCCGTGGCGCGGTGCAGCGAGTCTCCCCAGGACGTGCTAACCCTGCAGCTATTGCGGGTTTTGCCGACCTTTCCCTTTACATGACCCGGTCAATGTGCTAATAACAGACGTTATTCCAAATGGACGCTAACCATGCAACCACAATAATCTATACCGAAAGGGGGTGTACCACGTGCTGGCTACACAAAAGAAACAGGAAATCATCAAGACCTTCAAACTTCATGAAAGTGACACCGGTTCTCCGGAAGTACAGATCGCGATCCTGACCGAGAGGATCACGTACCTGACCGAGCACTTCAAGATCCACAAGAAGGACCACCACAGTCGGCGCGGCCTGCTGAAGATCGTCGGGCAGCGGCGCAGATTGCTTGACTACGTCAAGAAGAAGGACGTAGAGCGTTACAAGACCATTATCGAGAAACTCGGCATCAGAAGGTAAAAAAGGGCAGTATACCTCTGACCGGATGGGGAGGTATATTGCCTTTTCTTTTTCTTCGACGGCATTACAGCAACCGGTTGGGGGCGTGGATAAAGGGGCTCAAGGCCGGGACAAGGGATTAGGGAACAGGGACCAGGAAAGGCAATCGCTTTTACCAGTCCCCAGCCCCCAGTCCCGAGTCCCCGTTTTTTTGCCTTTTTATCGACGGCCCCAACACCACACATCAAACGGTGAGGAGACCGACCCATTATGTTCAACACCCAGACAGTAGAACTAGAGTTCAGCGGCAGGAAACTGTCCATAGAAACCGGCAAGATGGCCAAACAGGCCAATGGCGCAGTGGTTGTCCGGAGCGGCGATACCGTTGTCCTGGTAACCGCCGTTGCCAGCAAGACGGCCAAGGAAGGGCAGGATTTCTTTCCCCTGACCGTGAACTATCAGGAAAAGGCCTACGCCGGCGGCAAGATTCCCGGCGGCTTTTTCAAGCGGGAAGGGCGCCCCTCTGACAACGAAACCCTTACCTGCCGGCTCATCGATCGGCCGATCCGTCCGCTCTTTCCGGAAAACTTCCTCAACGACACCCAGATCATGGCCACCGTCGTCTCTGCCGACAAGGATAACGATCCCGGCATCCTGGCCATGATCGGCGCTTCGGCTGCCCTCCATGTTTCCGATATTCCGTTCTTCGGGCCGATTGCCGGTGTGCAGGTCGGCCGGGTGAATGGCCAGTTCGTGGCCAACCCGAGTGCCGAGGAGCTAGAGGCCAGCGACATCGACATCGTCGTCGCCGCCAGCAAGGATGCGGTCTGCATGGTGGAAGGGGGCGCCGCGGAGGTGCCTGAAGACGTCATGCTCGAGGCGGTATTCTTCGGCCACGCCATTGTCCAGCCGATCCTGGCAGCACAGGAAGAGCTGCGCGCCAAGGCCGGGGTCGCCAAGCGCGATGTCCCCGCCGTCGAGGTGGATGAAGCGCTGAAGGCTAAGGTCAGGGAACTGGCATACGCCCAGATGAAAGAGGCCGTGCGGATCAAGTCCAAGGGTGACCGCCACAACCGTATCGACGCCATTGCAGCCGAGACGATTGCCGCCCTGAGCGGTGAGTTCGAAGGGCGTAACAAGGAGATCAAGGGTTTCCTCGGCGATTTCGAATATGAACTGGTGCGTGAGCATATCCTGAAGGACGGCGAGCGGATCGACGGTCGCGATACCCGCACCATCCGGCCGATCATCACCGAAGTCAGCCTGCTCCCCCGTGCCCATGGTTCGGCACTCTTCACCCGCGGCGAGACACAGGCGCTGGTGGCTGCCACTCTCGGCACCTCCATCGACGAGCAGCGGATCGACTCCCTGTACGGCGAATCCAAGAAGCGCTTCCTGCTTCACTACAACTTTCCTCCCTTCTCGGTGGGCGAAACCAGTTTCCGTCTCGCCCCGGGGCGTCGCGAGATCGGCCACGGCGCCCTTGCAGAGCGGGCACTGGCACGGATTCTTCCGAAGCATGAGGATTTCCCCTACACCATCCGCGTTGTCTCCGATACCCTCGAGAGCAACGGTTCCTCGTCCATGGCCACGGTCTGCGGCGGTTCGCTCTCCCTTATGGACGCTGGCGTGCCGATCAAGGCACCGGTGGCCGGTATCGCCATGGGTCTGATCAAGGAAGGGGACGATGTTGCCATCCTTTCTGACATCCTGGGTGACGAAGACCACCTGGGCGACATGGACTTCAAGGTTGCCGGCACCGCCGAAGGGGTTACCGCCCTGCAGATGGACATCAAGATCACCGGCGTCACCCGCGAGATCATGCAGAAGGCCCTGGGCCAGGCTCGCGAAGGGCGGCTCCATATCCTCGGCAAGATGGCCGAGTCCCTGACTGCGCCCCGCAACGACCTCTCCGCCTATGCGCCGCGGATCACCACCATCTGGATCAAGTCTGACAAGATCCGTGACGTCATCGGTTCGGGCGGCAAGACGATCCGGAGCATCACCGAGGCGACCGGGGTCAGCATCGATATCGAGGACAGCGGCAAGATCAATATCGCCAGCCACGACAAAGAGGCTTGTGACCGGGCCATCAAGATGATCCGCGACCTTACTGCCGAGGCCGAAGAGGGCAAGCTGTACATGGGCACGGTCAAGAAGATCATGGAGTTCGGCGCCTTCGTGGAGATCTTCCCCGGCACCGACGGTCTGGTCCATATCTCCGAACTGGACACCACCCGGGTGAAGAACGTTACCGACGTTCTGAACGAAGGGGACAAGGTCCTGGTAAAGTGCATCGGTATCGACAAGCAGGGGAAGATCAAGCTTTCCCGCAAGGAAGCCCTTGGGGCCGCACTCCCCGAATAACTCGAACGCCGGCAGGCAGGCCTGCCGGTACTGTTATCATACGAGGGGCGGCCGACAGACCGCCCCTTTTCCGTATCTCAGCGGTTGCGAATTAAGCGGGGACAGGTATAGTTTTTTCTATGATTGCCAAAACAGTACTGCACAACGGTATCCGGGTCATCACCCAGCATATTCCCCATGCCCATTCGGTTTCCATCGGCATTTGGGTTGCGAGCGGCTCCAGGAACGAATCGCCGTCCCAGAACGGCATCGCCCATGTCATCGAACACCTGATGTTCAAGGGGACCAGCAGCCGTTCATCCCTGGACATAGCACGGGAGATCGACTCGGTAGGCGGCGTCCTGAACGCCTTCACCGGTCGCGAATTCGTCTGCTACTATACAAAGGTCCTTGAAGAGTATCTCCCCCAAGCCATGGAGCTGCTGGCGGACATTTTCCTCAATTCGGTCTTCGACGTGGATGAGATCGACAAGGAGCGGAAGGTGATCCTCCAGGAGATCCGGATGCTCGAAGACAACCCGGACGATTTCATTCATGATCTCTTCCACCAGAACGTCTGGAAGGGTCATCCGCTCGGTATGCCTATCATCGGCACCGTGGAGACGGTGGAGGGACTCACCAGGGATGATATCGTCGCCTATCGGCGGGAAACCTATCGGGCCGGCGACATCATCATCGCCTCTGCCGGCAAGGTGACCCACGAGCGGATACTGCAGCTCCTGGCCGGTCTCTTCGACGCAGTCCCGAGTGGCGGCGGCGCCGGCAGCGGCTCGCCACCGCCGTATGAGAAACGCCTGGAACTTGTCCAGCGTGACCTTGAACAGGTTCTGATCTGCCTCGGCACCAAGGCGCTTCCCCAGAACCACCCGAAACGATTCGAGGCCCTTATCCTCAACACGATCCTCGGCGGGAGCATGAGTTCCCGGCTCTTTCAGGAGGTGCGGGAAAAAGAGGGGCTCGCCTACTCCATCTACTCCTATCTTGCCTCTCATTCCGATGCCGGGACCCTGGTGGTCTCGTCCGGCACTACCCGGGAAAAGGTCAGTCAGGTGATGGAGATACTGCTCCGGGAGATGCGCAGGATCAAGAACGAGCCGGTAAGCGCACGCGAACTGGAGGCGGCCCAGGCACTTCTCAAGGGGAATATCCTGCTTTCGCTTGAAAGCAACGACAATGTGATGTCCAAGCTGGCCAAGAACGAGATCTATTTTGGTGCCTATCAGCCGCTGGAGGATATCATCAGCGGGCTCATGAAGGTTTCTGTGGGCAGCATCAACGACCTCTGCCAGGAGATTCTGGACGACCGTTACCTTACGCTCCAGCTGATGGGCGACCTGGACGGTATCCCCATCACCCCTGGCGAGCTGACCCTGTAACAGCATGCATCATATTCCCGTTCGTATAAAGCGGCTGCGCCCAATCGGCTCTCAACCGTTGCCCCGTTACATGACCGCCTCGGCAGCCGGGATGGATCTGTATGCCGATCTGGAGGACGAGATCCTTCTTTCCCCCGGGATGCGGACCGTGGTCCCGACCGGTATCGCCATTGCCGTTCCGGAAGGGTACGAGGCCCAGATTCGACCACGGAGCGGCCTGGCTCTCAATCACGGCGTCACGCTGGTGAACTCGCCCGGTACGATCGATGCCGACTATCGCGGCGAGATCGGCATCATCCTGATCAATCACGGATCAGCTCCGTTCCTGATCCGGAGCGGTGAACGGATCGCCCAGATGATCGTTGCCCCTGTGGTGCGGGCAGAACTGGTCGAGGTGGATGAGTTGGACGACACCAGACGGGGGTCGGGTGGCTTCGGACATACGGGGCGGTAACAGTGTGATGCAATTTGCCATCTGGAGGGATGAGGCGTGAATGATCCGAGAATACGGCAGTGGGCTGAGGTGCTGGTCAGCTATTCCACCAGGGTCAAGAAGGGGGATGTGGTCCTTATCAGCGCCTCAGGTGCGGAGGCTCTGCCGCTCGTAAAGGAACTCTATCTCCTCTGCCTCGATAAGGGTGCCCGGTATGTCGAGTACGAGTTCACCTTTCCCGAGATTTCCCGCCATTTCTTCAACCGTGCGAAGAAAGAGCAGCTCAATTACTTCCCGCAGCACAAGCTTGATTTCATGAAGCAGGTGAATGTCTTCATCGCCATCTCGGCGGCAGACAATACCATGACGCTGGCACAGGCCGATCAGGCGGCCATGATCACCCACGCCCGAGTCACCCGGCCGATCAGTGACTGGCGCGTGAAGAACACGCGATGGGTCATCACCCGCTACCCGACCTTCGGCGCTGCCCAGGATGCCAAGATGAGCCTGGAGGAGTACGAGGACTACGTCTTTGCCGCCTGCTGCATCGACTGGCAGGCCGAGTCCAGGAAGCAGGAGAAGCTGAAGCGGTACGTGGACCGGGCCGACAAGGTGCGTATCCTGGCGACGGACACGGATCTCTCCTTCAGTATCAAGGGGCTCCCCGGTATCAAGTGTGACGGCCGCTTCAATATCCCTGACGGCGAGGTGTTCACCGCGCCGGTGCGTGAGTCGGTGGAAGGGTATATCACCTACAATTGTCCGACCATCTATCAGGGGAAGGAGTTCAACGATATCCACCTGGAATTCAGCGCCGGAAAGATCGTCAAGGCCACGTGCCAGGGGATGGACGCAGAGTTGAACAGGATTCTCGATACCGATCCCGGGGCGCGATATGTTGGCGAATTCGCCATCGGCGTTAACCCGGGAATCCGCCGTCCCATGAGGAACATCCTGTTCGACGAGAAGATCTTCGGGTCGATCCACTTTACGCCGGGACAGTGCTATGACGACTGCAACAACGGAAACACATCGGCGGTTCACTGGGATATGGTGAAGCTTCTGGAGGGGGACGGCGAAATCTGGTTCGACGACCGTCTGATCCAGAAGGACGGCCGTTTCCTTCCCAAGGACCTCCTGGACCTCAACCCGGATTATCAGTCATGATCATCAGCATTCATCCCGAAGATCCCCAACCCCGCATGATCGCCCAGGTGGTCGATATCCTCAGGGACGACGGTGTGATAGCCTATCCGACCGACACCACCTACGGCATAGGCTGCAGCATCTTCAGCAAGAAGGGGATCGAGAAGATCTACACGATCAAGCAGCGGGAAAAGAAGAAACCCTTTTCCTTCATCTGTTCCGATCTTTCCGAGGTTACCCGCTACGCCAAGGTGAGCAACTTCGCCTTCAACATAATGAAGCGGCTCTTGCCCGGTCCCTACACCTTTGTGCTGGATGCCACCAGTATTGTCCCCAACCTGCTGGTGACCAAACAGAAGACCGTCGGCATCCGCATCCCGGATAACCCCGTCTGTCTCGCCCTGGTAAAACAACTGGGGAACCCCATCGTAACCACGAGCGCCAATCGTTCGGGCGATGAGCCGATTGGCGATCCGTTTGTCGTCGAGAACGAGATGGGTAAGCAGCTTGACTGCATCATCGATGGTGGTCTTCTCCCGCCGGATGTCAGTTCCGTGGTCAGCCTGATAGGCGATTACCCGGAGGTGCTGCGCCAGGGGGTCGGGGACGTGAGTTGGGTGGAAGGGTAGGGGATGCGCCGATCGACGGTAAAACGTGGCCTCAACTTCCTGATAGCCGCCATTGGTCTGATCATCGTCGGTTCCTATTACCATGCCGGCGTGGCACGCCTGCTCTTCCTTTCGCCCCATGGCGCGGATCAGATCGTATCGCTGGCGTTTTTCTGGGGTGGGGTGTTCGGCGGCATCGGTATTCTGATCACGATTTTCGGTTTTCTCCGCACGGCAGGGAACGAGCCGCGGAGTAGCCTGCTCTGGCCGCTCCTCATGTTCGTCGGCATTGTCGTTTTGTTCTTCATGCTCTTTTTCCATTCGCTCCGTTCCGGCGAAGAGCCACCTACCCTCAGGCCAGGCGAAACAATAGTCATCTGAGTCCTATGAACAAGGTCAGGACATACATACTCCCCGCCCTGCGGCTATTCGTGGTCGTCGGGGCGGCACTGTTCCTCGCGACGGCGATCAACGCGGACATCTTCAGGGATTTCAAGCAGCAGAGGCTGCTCCGCATCCATACAGCCGACCTCCGGACCCTCGCCGAGCAGATGACCATCAAGCTCTCCTATTTCATGGAGCGGGGAGAGGATCGCATTGTTCAGCAGATTCTCGATGCCGATTTCGGCCTCTTCGGTTTCGTGGTCACGGATTGCCGGTCCACGGCGGTCGCCTGCCCTGATCAACAGACCCTTTTCGTCTCCCAGCCGGCGTCCGCCTGGTACCGACCTCCAACCCATGACCTGTCCCATGAATCCTTCACCTATTTGCGCCACCTTCCCGACTCCAGGACGGGCGCGGTTGGGGAGGTCATCGGCCGGCTGTACGTGCTGAAAAATATACCTCTCAGCTTCGGCGAGGATTACCTGCTCTGGATGACTTCCCCCCTTCGAAAGGTGGGGGTGCATCCCTACTACCTGCGTACCGTCGGGGCATTCGTGTCCGGTGCCATCCTGGTCTGGCTCATCGGCGAGATACTCTTCTGGAATTTGCGTCAGCGGCACAGCGCGTTGCGCCGGCGCGAGGAGGAGATTGTCGGTCGGGCCGACGGATATCTGCGTCAACTGACCGAGAAAAATCGTCAGCTGGCAGAGACGGATCAGCTGATGCGCGAGCAGTTTGATTCCTACGTGAAACGGATCCGGGTGTTGGAGATGCGGGTCAAGGACGACGAGGAGTACACCCGTCTGGCTGACGAGATGATCGCCGAGCTCGAACAGAAGGCGAACGAACAGTCCCTCAGGTACACCGATGAACTGGAGAAGACCCGTCAGGAGATAGAGCAGCTCCAGCAGCGGGTCGCACAGTTCGAAACCGCGCCGAAGCAGGATAAGGAAGGGACCTTCAAGGCCCTTGCCGACGTGGTCTCGACCCAGTTTTCCAATACCTTTGAGCAGCGCATTTATGAAGCGGTGACCGGCACATCCCACTTCGAAAGGGACGAATGGCGACTGTTGCGGAACTTCGACGTGGCTGTGGGGCGTAATTTCCGTCAGTTCACCGACTTCATCCTCGTCAGCCGAAACTGCGTGGTGATACTGGAGGCCAAATACTATCCCGGCCGGATCGACTCGGAAGGGGATTTCCTGAACGACATCTGGTACAGCCAGAACTCGGGCAGTGGCCGGAAGAAGATCGACTGTCTCTGGGGTGAAAACCCGTACCACCAGCTGAACGAGTACTGCATGAGCCTGATGAAGTTGATCAAACAGCGCAGCCCTTGGGAACTCCCGGTTTACGGGATTATCATATTCCCCGACGAGGCCGACACGACAAAGCTGGGCGAACATCTGGGGAGGTTCTATCGCGTGGCCAGGCTGTCTCAGCTCGTTCCGCTTCTGGAAAAGCTCCAGGCAGAAGCAAGGCGTCACCAGGCAGGGGCGAGACGGCCATCGACCATGCAGGTCGAACATATGCTCAGAGGGAGAAAGATTCCCTGAGAGGCTCGCAAGGATTGACTTTGTTCCCATCCTGGCGTTAGAATTCCGCTGTTAAGCTCCCCGGACGCAACCTGGCTGGGGATTTTTTGTGCACAAAGGTGATGCATGCCGCTTTGTCCCATTTGCCGTACCGAGACCTCCTGGCAGGACAACCCATCCCGTCCCTTCTGCTCCGAAAGGTGCAAGCTGGTCGACCTTGGGCAATGGGCCTCCGAGGGATACCGTATTCCGGACAAGCCGGCACCTGAACCGGAAGACGATTACTAGGTACAAAGGGCGCAACGGGCTCAGCCAAGCGCATTGCGTCAGCTTTCACAACTTCACTATCAAGGAGTCTCCATGTCAGACGTCCGTCTCCGCTTCGCTCCGAGCCCCACCGGCTATCTCCATATCGGCGGCGCCCGCACCGCCCTGTTCAACTGGTTGCTGGCAAAAAAGGTAGGTGGCACCTTCATTCTTCGTATCGAGGATACGGATGTGGCACGCTCGACCCAGGAATCCGTTGATGCGATCCTCCAGGGGATGGAGTGGCTCGGTCTCGACTGGGACGAGGGGCCGTTTTACCAGTCGGATAATTTCCCCCTCTACAAGGAGTACGTGGAAAAGCTCCTTGCCGAAGGGAAGGCATACAAATGCTACTGCACCGCCGAGGAACTGGAGGCGAAGCGGGAGAAGGCTTTGGCCGAGGGGCGCAAGCCCAAATATGACGGAACCTGCCGGGATCTGGCCACGGACGTTCCGGACAAACCCTACGTCGTCCGCTTCAGGGCGCCTCATGAAGGGGTAACTGCCTTTCACGACCTGATCAAGGGACCGATCTCCTTCAACAACGAAGAACTGGACGATCTGATCATCCAGCGGACCGACGGTACTCCCACCTACAACTTCGTCGTCGTTGTCGACGACGCTGCCATGGGAATCACTACGGTCATCCGCGGGGACGACCATATCAACAATACCCCCCGCCAGATCCTTCTCTACGAGGCCCTCGGCTGCCCGGTTCCCCGTTTCGCCCATGTGCCGATGATTCTCGGGGCCGACAAGACCAGGCTCTCCAAGCGCCACGGCGCCACCAGCGTCATGGCCTACCGGGACATGGGCTTCCTCCCCGAGGCGATGATCAACTACCTGGTCCGCCTCGGCTGGAGCCACGGCGACGAGGAGATATTCTCCAAGGAGGAACTGATCGAGAAGTTCACCATTGAGGCGGTGGGGAAATCGGCCGGTGTCTTCAATCCGGACAAGCTCCTCTGGCTCAATGCCCATTACATAAAGAACGGAGACCCGGAGCGGTTGGCGGAGCTGCTGACTCCTTTCCTTAAAGAGCGCAGTGTGGATCCTGCGGCAGGGGGGCCGTCCTTGCCGGCGGTTGTGAAGACCCTGCAGGAGCGGGCCAAGACCATGCTGGAAATGGCCGATGGGGCACTCTTCTATTTCCGCGACGACTTCATCTACGATGCGTCTGCCGTAGAAAAACACGCAACAACGGCGGCATTGTCGCTGCTGGCTCTCCTTGTGGAGCGGCTGGAGACGTTGCCCGTGCTGGACCATGCGGCGTTGGAAACTCTTTTCAAGGGATTCTGCGAGGAGCAAGGGGTAAAGTTCGGCCAGATCGGACCGATGGTGCGGATCGCCCTGAGCGGCGGCACGGTTTCTCCTGGCATCTATGAAGTAATCGAGGTGCTGGGACGCGAGCGGAGCGTGGCCCGTCTCAGAAGGGCCATCAGAGAGCTTTCGCCGAAGTGATGTTGGTCGTGGACCTCAGAAATCTGTTGACAAAGAGGGGTCTGGTAGGCTACATAACCATGCGCACGCGGGAGTAACTCAGTGGTAGAGTGTCAGCTTCCCAAGCTGAAGGTCGCGGGTTCGAATCCCGTCTCCCGCTCCAAAGATAATAAGGGTTTAGGCGAATATGCCTAAACCCTTTTTTCTTTGCATCATTTTTTGCTACTTTCAGTGCTACTTTTGAGTGCCTTGCTGGGATGGAAATCCCTGAAACATGTGCTATGATGCGTTGAAACGTTTTGAAACAAAAATATGAGTGGAGGGACTCTGTCGTGCCCGATCGCTTAATCAAGATCCAAGAGGCAATGCGGATATTTGGAGTATCTCGAACTACCTTGTGGCGGTTGGAGAGGGACGGGAAGATCCCTCGCCGCAGGAAAGTCGGGAACGTCAACGCCTGGTTTGAGTCTGAAATAAATGAATGGCTTGAGCAATTAAAAAATCAACAGGTCACGACAGTACAACCGCCTTCAATTCGTATCGCCTCGCACTCCCCCTCAAGAAAAACATCCTCTGCTACTTTGCCATCCGCGACTGCTACTTTCAATGCCACCCCCTTCATAAATGCTCTCGGCATTCAGATCCCGGCTTGGCTCGCTGAACAGATCCATGCAACGGTCGACGCAACAGGAAATCTGCAATATGGTACCGCCGCTTATGGGTCGGTCTGCTGTGCGGTTACTGCGTCCATTGATCCCCGGAGTGTCCTGGTTGAGGGTGGAGGGTCGTTTACGATTGCAGGAGACCAAAACACTGATGACTGGGTTGTTGTTGAAAGCCTCGCTGATCTGCTTAGACTGTTGAATGCGGACAATAACCAGGGCCAGGGATACCTGATCCTCAACAAGCCTAAGTTTGTCAAAAGAGCGGCGATCTACCTCGGAGGTAAGCGGGTGTGTCTGATGCTCGGGCGAGACGAGGAGGGCGACAAACTTACGGCTACG
Source organism: uncultured Geobacter sp. (assembly GCA_964431365.1). Taxonomy (GTDB): domain Bacteria; phylum Desulfobacterota; class Desulfuromonadia; order Geobacterales; family DSM-12255; genus Geomobilibacter. The sequence goes on from CAYSJJ010000075.1 coordinate 13,579, forward strand.
CTTCTTAACATTATCTCGGGATCGACAGACATGAGGGGGATATTCCCGGAGTAGACGAAACGGACCTTCGGCTCAACGGTAATCGATACATTCGTATGGTTTCGTGCCAAGTCAACTCTGCTTGTAATCCTTTGTACGGAAAAAACGAGCATGATCAACTCTTACCTGTGATACGACCTTCAGCATCTATATCTCGGTTGTGATCGGACAACCAGCGCTTAATATCTGGGGGCAGATTATCGCGAACATCTCTCGGCGTCTCAATTTTAAGATCTTGGACCCCGCCTCGAAAACATGATTTGAGGGCCTCCTTGATTTCTTCTTCCGTCAGCCCTTCCACGCTGTAGCATACCTTTGTCATCTGCTTCGGCGGCAGGTACATGTCCCAGCCGTCTCCGATCCGATTCTGAAAATATTGGAGCCCCGGGGCGATGCCCGGCTGTCTGAACCCGTCAATCGGGTTAAGCATCAGGGCGACGAATTGCTCATCCGATATCATCGACTGTGGGTAGTCGAGGTAGCTCAGAACTGCGGCCAGATCTGCCGAACAGATTACCATCACACCAGCCCCATTGCTGCCGGTCGCAACCAGTATTCGCCCGAGTTCGCATGAGTACCAGCGACATTCGGTAAGGTTCATGTCGTTCAACAGCGCCGGTAGTGCCTCTTTTATGTCTGATAGTGTTAATCGGCATGCAAAAATGACCCACTTCAGGGGGTAATCGGCGTCCAAAA
>CAYSJJ010000075.1:14323-17608 GCA_964431365.1 uncultured Geobacter sp.
GCCGGTAGTGCCTCTTTTACGTCTGATAGGGCTCGCTCGACGACAGGAGGCGTTTTCTTTACATACGGGTTTATCGGTCGAAAGACTGCACAATATGGCGCCTCACCACCGATCAACCACATTGAGTCCACGCGAAGTGCTCTAACTAATGCGAGTAATCCTTCATTCCGCGGTTCACCGCCCTTGCTCTCATATCGGTTGATCACCGTCCGCTCAAGGCCGCTGATTTCCGCTAACTCCGACTGACTCCATCCCCGCAGCACACGCACAGCTCTCAGTTTCTCACCGAATGTCACTTATTGCCTCCCGATGTGCAATGCACAGATAATACGTATTGATAATTATACGTATAATTTGTATAATAATCAACAAATGATGGGTTATACGTGAATGTAGCACGAGAACCAGAGGGCGTCAAAAAATGAGAGCTGAAACGATCGAGATGTGGAACACGATTGAGAAGCGCGTTGCAAAGTTTGTTCAGCGGTCAAAAGTACGCGAGGAGGTAGACGACGTTCTAGCCGAAATCCGTATGTTGTTCCTCGCCGGCGACCAGGGCGATGACTACGGCGAGAATCAGGCTGTGGCGTTTTGTGAGAAATACCTATACCACAATGCTCTGCAATCCTTGGGTATAGCCCCAAAATCATGCAAACTTGGCCACTATGGTGATGAGTCTGCAACGGTTCCGATATTTTTTACCTCCATCGACGATTTGCTGGAGCGCGGCTGGGAGCCAGCCGATGAAGCCAGCCTAGTGCCGTTTGAGTTGGGGGTTTTGGATGAGCGAAAATTATTCATGAGCTCGCCGTTGGTCCCCTGTGAAGACAAGGAGATGGTACGCGAGTTGGAACGCGGGGTAAGAATCAAAGACATCGCCGCGGCCAAGGGGGTAGATTCGACAGCAATCACTCACCGGCTCAAGCGGCATGCCGCGAAATTCTTTAAAACGGTCAATACGACTCCTTTTTGAACTTTTCCCGTTCACCAGCTTGTCAAATATTAACAGTAACTTCATTTATATAGATAGGGATCGAGAATCGACTCGAGAGATAGTTGATTATGAACACGATCACAAATCAGGGCGACGACGAGAAGCTCCTCTTCCGAGCAACATTTCGACACGACAACGGGGAAATCACGGTGCACGAAACGCACCTTGGGCTCATTGTCACGTGCCAAAATCGCAGCTACGACAGATCGAGTCTCACTGCCGCCCGCGATTCGGTTCGCGGCGTCCTGTCCGCTTGGCCACACGATATAGTCACCAACTACGGGGTGTTTACGCCGGCCGAAATCGAGGAACTGGAGCGAGGGTGGGTCTGGTGACATGATTGGCAAAATACAACCACAGTGGTACATGGATATAGTTTTGGGCCGGCGGCCGCCGCTTGAGGAACAGGCTAGAACAGCACTGCGTAATATCCCGATGCCGAAGGTGCCGGCCTCGATCATTCCGGACCAGGCCGAAGGCGACCTGTTTGCGGCCTACGAACCCACGGCAGCCACCAGGCTCTTCCCGGCCGAAACCGTCAGAAAGCGCCTGGTTGCGTATCCTGCAAAGCAAGCTGAATCCTCCTCAGAGGATCGCTGGGAGGACAACTACGCCGGGGATCCGATCTCCGACGATCATAGCGGCGATAGTGCAAGCATGTTCGACAATTTGGAAGGCATGTTTATTGATGATGATTCAACAAACTGTGTCGATATGTCATCCGACTCGGACAATTGGGATGATCGTGGTCTGTTCAACGTCGACGACTTATTAACTAACGTGATTTACGAGGATCTGCTATGCAACGTCTGGCACGATGATTAACTAAAGCTAGTTGCAAATCATCCCCCTCGAAAGGAATGTGCATTTTTTGCACGTTCCTCCCTCTTAAGCCCTGGCTCCCCCCGCCGGGGCTTTTTATTTGTTCCCATTTTAGCTCCCCCTCGAAAAAGCTTTCCGCGTCCAGAGCTGCATTACGGGCGTAGTATGCATACGCCGTCTTGAAGGAAGGGCCACTGAGGAAGCAATCCCCCTGAGGCTTCGCTTCACCGAGCTGGCAAGGGTCTCTTTCCTTTTCTTCAAGGAAATGGGTTTTTTCAACGAGCCTTGCAGGTGTCTCGCGCTCCTCCGGTATTGTCATAAAAACAGATAAGATAGATGGCCGCAAATGCCGCACCAGTGCTGAAGCGAATGCCAGATATTTGGCAGCCAGTGCTAAACCGTTATCGCTTTTGGGGATGGTTCCTATACGACAGGCTCAGTTTATTGCTGACCCGTACATGGTCATTATCAGGTGACATCTCTTTGTCACCAAATCCATCCGGAGGTAATGGCGATGAAGAAGGTACTGAGACGAGAGGAGTTGGTTGATCTAAAAACCGGTGAGGTGATCGAGACGGTTGTCTAGAAGAATCGTGGCTGACCTAGCCGATGGGCTCAATTTCGGTGCCTTGGCGGTACTGATGTATGTTATTGATCAACTCCAGGACTTGCCGGTAGGGGGAGAGCCAACGGTAAGACTCGACTATGTCGAGATTGCCGATCTGCTCTGCAAAAGCCCGTCGGCAGTTCGTAGTTACATCGCGGCGCTGCGGAAAAAGGGCTATATCAGACAGTGCGATTCTCGCGGTAAATGGTTCCATATTGATCCTGAGTTGATTTATCGTGGTAGAGTTTCCGATTATGTCGATCGGAAAGCTGAAGGAATTGCATCAACCAGCCCCTGTAAACGCTAGGCTACATAGCTCGATCACCCGATGGGGTGACAGCAGGTTGATATCCCGCATGAGGCGCAGGACCCGTTTGCGGCCGACTTTGATCCCTTGGACGAACCGCAGACGGCCCCAGATCTTGCGGTGCCGCTCGCCGATGAAGGGCGTCTCCAGACCGGACCGAATGAAAAGCTACTTACAGTACCTTGTTTTGAGTCTTGGAGTGTAGGGATTAAATCAATCTTTAAACTGAGAAATGATATTTCCGGTTATAACTAAATTATTTAGTTTATGCGATAATCCACTACAAAATTTCATGCTATCTTGATGAGACTTTATTCTATTACCTATTGCAACTTGAGATACGTAATCGCCTAGTCTTCCTATAATTTCAGCTCTAATCCTTGATGCATTGGCGGTATTGCCTGGAAACATCTTAACAAGCAACGTATTTATCTCTTTATCTGATTCTATTAGCTGGTCAGTATTTATTGATTTAAAATCAGACAATTGTTTTGATAGATTGGGTAAAAGTGACGGTTGCCATTGAGAGCATTGCTCCACCTGCTGTTCAAGTCC
>CAYSJJ010000076.1:0-16871 GCA_964431365.1 uncultured Geobacter sp.
CTGCGGTGCGGTATCGGGGGGGACGGTGGCTCTGGGGCTGGTGCTGGGCGACAAAAAACTGACGACGCACCTGACCCGGGAGCTGCACAGCTGGTTCAAGGAGAAGTATGGGGTCACCTGCTGCAAGACGATCCGCCAGACCCACAAGAATGCCTGCCCGGTGTTGACAGGTGAGGTGTCGGGCAAGATCGCCGAACTGCTCTCCCGGAAATGAAAAGGAGCATGACATGAAAGAAGGATTCTATATCGAGCGGGTCGTCCGCATCGTTGCCGGCAGCTTTATCATGATCTCCCTGCTGCTGGCCCATTTTCACAGCCAGAACTGGCTCTGGTTCACCGGCTTTGTCGGCCTGAACCTGTTCCAGTCCGGCTTCACCCAGTTCTGTCCGATGTTCAACATCTTGGCCAAGCTGGGAGTCCCCAGGTTTCCGAAAGAGTGTTGCAGCAAGTGATGAAGTATCGTATCACCGTGCTGTGCGACAACACAGTCGGGCCGGTTAGCGGCACCCTCGGTGAGCACGGCTTCGCGGCACTGGTGGAACACCCGGGGGGAGCGCTCCTCTTCGACACGGGGCAGGGGGCAACACTTCTTGCCAATGCCCAGCGGATGAACAGGGATCTCCACCGGGTCGAGACGGTTCTCCTTTCCCACGGTCATTACGATCATACGGGGGGGCTGCTGCCACTCCTGCGGAGTTGCGGCCCAAAGCGGGTTGTGGCCCATCCCGGGATATTCGCACCGCGCTACCGGGTGAAGGATACGGGAGAGGCGATCGCCATCGGCATACCGTACACCGAGGAGTATCTTGTGGGGCAGGGTGCACGGTTCGATCTCAGCCAAGAGTCGAGGGAGGTGGCGCCGGGTATCTTCCTGACGGGAGAAGTCCCGCGTCATGCCGACTTCGAGACCGGTGACCGTGGCTTGTACGGCGATCCTCGGCGGGAAAGCGTTGATCCGCTCCCGGACGACCAGTCGCTCGTCATACGGGGGGAGCGCGGCCTGACCATTCTGCTCGGCTGTTGTCATGCCGGTCTTGTCAATACCCTCGAGGCCGCCCGCCGGCTGACCGGCGAAGATCGCGTCTATGCCGTCGTTGGGGGGACCCATCTCGGGTTTTGCGCCGGAGGCCAGCTGGATGCAACCATCCAGGCACTCCGTAGATTCGGGATCAAAAGGATCTGCGCCGGCCATTGCACCGGGTTCGTTGCCGCGTCCCGCCTGGCGCACGAATTTCCCGGTGCGTTCCAGCCGACAGCGGTTGGCTATACTCTGGAGTTGTGAATTCATCAAGAAAAGGTGGTTTGATCATGAAGAGACTATTCCTGTATTTTCTCCTCCTAGCCTGTTTCGCCGGGGCTGCCCATGCCTCAGCCGCGCAGAATATCGCATCGGGTGAAGCAAAGGCTATGCTCGCCAAGGACAAGAAGGTGTTTCTCCTCGACGTGCGCACCGCGGATGAGTATCGCCAGGCACGTCTGCGCGGTGCCACCCTGATACCGATCAATGAAATCGAGCGGCGCTATTTCGAGGTGCCCAAAGACAGGCCCGTGGTCGTCTACTGTGCCGTCGGCTCCCGTTCCGGCCTGGTTGCCGATTTTCTCGAGAAGAAGGGGTACAATAAGGTCTACAACATGAAGGACGGTATTGTGGGGTGGTACCGAAGTGGTTACCCCATCGAGCGCTGACATTCAGCCGATACGTACGGGCTTGCAACAGTGCAGGGGCGGTGGGGATGACCCACCGCCCTTTTTTGCACCGTGGCAATGCTGGAGGCGCGCGCGACGGTAGAAGCCGTTTTTTAAGCATTTTCACTATATTGTGTCGGTTCTGGCCATGTTTTTTTCTAAAGTTGCCCAAATCGTGCCCGATATGGAAGGGCATGGACCGAGAGACGCGCCATCCTGAGGAAATCGGCACCAGCCAGGAAGCTGACGTGGCTCACCATGGCACTATCCCGTTTATTCTCGACCAGTTGAAGCACGGGGTGATCTATGTCGATCTGGTCGGGACGATACGGCTGGTGAACAGGGAGGCGTGCCGTCTGCTTGCTACTGTTCCGGATGACGTTCTCGGGAAACGGGTCGACATGCTCCCCATCCGTACCCCACTGTTCAAGATCCTCGGTGAAAACAGTCGGGGAGAAGGTGTTGAGGTGAGCAGCAACGGTTTCAAGCTGAAGGTCCGGTCCCAGAGATTTCTCGATGCCGCCGGAACGGAACGAGGTGTTCTGTACGAGATACGGGACATTACCCGGGAGCGGAGGGAGAGCCGGCAACGGGAAGAATTCGTGGCCATGATGACCCATGATCTGAAGTCGCCGCTGACCGTCGTGAGTGGCTATCTGCAGACCTTGGCAATGACTTTGGACGACGGCCCTGCCGGCTTCGACCGGATCAGGGCCTGTCTGGATGGGGCAGGGCGTGCCTGTGGCAAGATGCTCGGCATGGTTGAAAACATCCTCGATACCTACCGCTTGGAGGTGGGACTCCTGAAGATCCAGCGGGAGTACTGCGACCTCAAGCAACAGATGGCCGAGTGGTGTGCCGGATTCAGGCAGGAGGCTGAAGAGCAGGGGGTGGCGTTCACGTATTCCCCTTCACCGGGTATTCCCCTGATGAAAGTGGACGAACGTCAACTTTGGCGGGTCGTTGCCAACCTCGTGGGAAATGCGGTCAAGTTTACCTCCAAGGGGGGGCACGTGGCGGTCACCATGGGGATGGTGGCCGGCAACCTGGCCGTGACGGTTGCCGATACGGGAATCGGCATTCCGCGGGCGGATCTTGGCAAGGTGTTCAACAAGTACTTTCGGGCCAAAGGCGCGACCGGCTTCAAAGGGACCGGCCTCGGGCTCGCCATCAGCAAGGCGATCGTGGAGGCCCACGGAGGTAGAATCGAGGCGACGAGCCAGGAAGGGGAGGGGAGCCGCTTTATGTTTCTGATCCCGGGGCCGGCCGATGTCAGGGAAGCGACGAGAAATTAGGACCGCTTCCGGATAGACAGGGAATGACGCAGTCTCAGTATCGCATTTGAATAGCACCAATCACATACAACAGATGAAAGGAGAATACCCATGGCTAACGTACTCATCGTCGACGATTCATCCACAATGCGCAAGATTATCTCCCGCTCTCTCCGTCAGGCAGGACTGGCGGTAGACGAGATCTACGAGGCTGGCGACGGCATCGAAGGGCTGAACGCGCTCAAGGGGAACAAGGTCGGTCTGGTCCTTTCCGACATCAACATGCCGAACATGGACGGACTGGAATTCATCAAGCAGGTCCGGGCTGGCGGTAATAACGTCCCCATCGTGATGATCACGACCGAAGGGGGAGAGGATATTCTGAAAGAGGCAATCAGCAGCGGCGCCAGCGACAGCATCAAAAAGCCGTTCACCCCCGACCAGCTTCAGGAAAAACTCGGAGGGCTCCTGTCATGACCCTGAACAACGATGTGTCGGCAGCGTCAGGCATGCAGGAGCAGGACATGGTCGGCTACCTGATCCATGCGACAAAGGAAGTCTTCAACACGATGGTGATGATGGATCTTGCCGACAGCTACCCACTGTCGGAGCCGATCACCCATTTCCATTGCAGTGTTACCAGTATGGTCGGCCTTGCCGGCATCTACACCGGTATACTTTCCATCCACTGCCCGCAGGCGTTCGCCCTGCGCATCACCTCCAGCATGCTCGGGATGGATGTGACAGAGATGGGTGAGGATGTGAACGATGCCCTGGGGGAACTGGCCAATATGCTGGGGGGGTATGTGAAGCAGACCCTCTCCAAGGGGGGGCTGGATATCAACCTCTCCATCCCGACCGTGATTTCCGGCGAGGAGTACACAGTAAACTCGACAGCCGACAGTGATTGTATTATTATCCCCTTCACCAACGAGGGGGATCGTTTCCTCGTCGGGCTCAAACTCCAGAAGGAAGGGTAGTCACGGGTAGGTTGATGGCCGAGTTTGCTACACTGACGGATGTTCTCGCCAGGTCTGTTGCCCAGGCAGGCGAGGAGAGCAGTATGCTCCTCGGGCAGACTCTTACCTTCGAGATCGGTGATTCACTCAAGTCGAACCGGATAAGTTACTTCACCGGCCTCGACAGTGCCATTCTGGTTGCGACCGTAGAATCAAAGGAAGAGTACACGGGGGAATTCTACCTCCTGTTTACTCTCCGCGACGCCATCCTTATGAGCGGCCTGCTACTCGGAATTCCTCCTGCGAGGATTTCCGAGAAGCGGAAGCTGGCCATCGTGGAAAACGACGATACGGACGCCTTCGGCGAGATCATGAACCAGTTCATCGGTTCGTTCAACATGATCTTTAAGCCGAGTTTCCCCAATAAAGTCCACCTGAAGCTGGTCAAACCCAAGAAATATGTGCCGGATGTCGACCAGATAACCGACGTGGACCCGGTGCCGGACGGGGAGTTCCTGCTTTTCAGGACCATGCCCAGGATGGATGGGTACGAGATGGACCACCTGGATATTCTGGTTCCTCTCTCCCTGGCGGAACAGTTCGACCCTCCTCCTGTTGTCGAGGAACCCCCTCCTGCGGAAACCGTCGCGGAAGCGTCTGCTGCTGGATCCCCGGCTGAGACCCCGGTTGTGGCAGCGGCTGCCTCGACGGATGAGACCATCATCATTCTCGAAGACAATCAGCAGGAGCGGGAAAAGTTGCGGGAGTGTCTGGCAGCGACCGGCCTCAAGCTGCTCGACGCCGCGCTGAATGCCGATATCAGGGAACTCCTCCAGCAAGGGCGGCCACGGGTCGCGATTGTCGGGGTGGCCGACACGGAGGATCGGGAACTTGCCCTCTGCATCAAGATTTCTTCGCTCAGCCAGGATCAGCCGTTGCCCATTATCATGTGCGCACCGGAGTGGACGAGGAGCGGGGTGCTAAAAGCAATCAAGTATGGCGCGCGGGACATCGTTCTCAAGCCATACAGCACTGAAGAGTTGGTTGCTAAGGTAAGGAAGTTCCTGAAAGCAGCCTAGTGTCAAAAAAACGTCAACAATTGTATCCCTATTTCGCCCCGCCTCGTTTTCCCTACATTTAACCTATTGATATTGTTTAGAATAAATTGTTGTTTCACGTGGGCATGTGAATTGCCTCTGAAGCATCAACAGAAATCCGATCTTCCGCACGGGGCAGACCCGAGACCGGCGGGTTCGGCAGGGGGCTGTGCCGGAGTGCTTTCCTTAACATCGAGACGAAAAAGTGCCAGATATCCCGCTCCGCTGCTCCGGTTGGGGGGGGTGCTTCTGTTTGCTTTCGGCGCACTGTTCCTGTCCATAGTCGATGGAGATGCAGCTGATCTGCAGGCGGCACGTCTCTGTCGAGTGGATATCGCGCCGTACGATCAGTTTACCCGCTTCCGCTTCAAGCTGGACAGAAATGCAGCGTATTCAGTGGATATGGTTCCCGGTAACCGTCTGCGTATCCGCTTGGCTGATGCCACTTCGCCGTACTTCAGCAGACTTCGATCATTTGCAAGCCGTCAGGTCCAGGGGGTGGTGGTCAGGAATCTGATGGGGACGGTGGTGGCGGATATCGGGCTCAAGCAGCCGGCGAGCGGCTTTCGCGTATTCCCCCTGGCCGAGGCCGGGATACTGGTCGTTGACGTCGGCCCGGCCCTGGCGGCAAAGGAGTCGCCCCAGGTACTTGCCGGGCGCGAACAGATCCTGTCGGGTGCCGGGAAGCTGGTCAAGGAGTACGATCCTCCCCTTACAGCGGACCTCCCGTTTATTCCGACCCCCCCCCAGACCCTGAAGCAGATGCTCCCTGCTTCTGATATGAAGGATTTTGCGGCCGGGGAGGCGTTCCTCTACAGCGGACATGCCGCCGAAGCCGAGAACGTCTTTGCTGCCTTTGCCAAGCGGGAACACCCCGCCGGTACCATTGCCGCCTTCCGGTTGGGAGAGGCCCGCTATGCCCTGCACAAGTACGAACAGGCGCTGGAGGCTTTCCGACAGGGCGAAGCAAAACTCCCTTCGTACCTGCTGGACCATCCCATAACGGCTTTCGCCTATGCCGATACGCTGGTGAGGGTAGGCGGGAGCCCGACCAGGAAGACATTCTCCCACCTTATCTCGTTGTTCAGCGATAAACCATATGCGTCACTCATGGTGTCACGTTTTGCCGATGTGCTGGCGCGGCAGGGTCAAGATTCCGAGGCCATGCTCATCTATCGGACCGTTGTCCGACTTTTCCCCGGCTCCCGCGGGGCCAGCCATGCCGCAATGCAGCTGGCGGACCGGAAATTTTTCAGTCAGGACACCATAACGTACCTCAAGTTGCTGCAGGAATATCGGGAGATCGCCGAGAAATCGGGTGACTTCATGCTTCGGGATGAGGCTTCGTTCAAGGAGGCCCTGCTGGAATCGCTGTACGGACCGACAATCCTCGCCATGGCCAAGATAACCGATTACGAAAAGCGATTTTCTACCGGGATTTTCGTTGCTACGGCCAAGTCGGTCAAGGAGCAGCTGCTACCCAAGGTCTACCGGGAGTTCCTCGAAGCCGGGGACAATCAGGCTCTCGTGAAGCTGATTCAGGACAACAAGTCCTGTCTGGCCGGTTGTCTGGCCGATCCCCGCTTCCTGCCCACTCTCATGCAGGCATTTGCCGCCACCGGGCAGATCAAGGAGGAGGTCGGTCTCCTGGCCTATCTGATGCGTCAAGGTTTGGGCAAGGGGCAGACTCCGGAGATGATCCTGCGTATTCTCGACGATGCCGACCGGTTGGCGGACAACAAGCTTGCGGCAGAAGCGGCCATAATGTTTCTGGAGCGTTTTCCCAGGCGTCCTGAAGCTGGGCGGATACGGGAGCGGCTGGCCGCCCTTCGTTATCAGGAAGGGAAAATGGAGAGTGTCATCGGGGAGCTCTCCAATATCCTGAAACCGAAAGCCAGTGCCGAACTGCCGGAGAGCAACTATTACCTGGGCAAGGCGCTGGTCGCCAAAGGAAAGGCGAAAGACGCCGACAGGGCGCTGACCGCGTTTATTCAGGCCCGAAAAGGGAGCCCGCAGGCTCCTTTTCTTGCCGATGCGTATTATACCCTTACCCTTTCCAGGGAGGCCTCAGGCAACAGGCGCGGGGCGATAGAAGCCTGCAGGGGGGGGCTGACAATGGAAACCAAGGAGAAGCACGACCAGTTTCTCTATAAACTCGGGGAGTTGCTCGTTCAAGACCGTCGCATCCCAGAGGCCCGGGTGCAATGGGAAAAGCTGGCGAAGGAAGGTGTTGACCCCGAGTGGCGGAGGATGGCCAGCCAGGCGATCGCCTCCCTTGATCTGCAGCGGGAACTATCCGACGTAAAGTCCCTCGTGTCAAAATAATGTCTTGTGTCAAAAAGCGCCTGCCACGTCAATGTTCAAGTCTCCCCTATATACGCTAACTGCCGAACTTTAGTCTTTCTTTGCGCTGGTATGGGTTTTGCTCTTGACTAGATTCGCGGAGGTGTCGCCATGCCGATAGATGGACTGTTCAGTACAACGGTTGAGCTCCTTGGTAAAAGTATCGATCTGAGATCACGAAACCATAACCAGATTTCGGCCAACATGGCCAATGCTGAGACCCCGGGGTATACACCGACACGCCTCTCCTTCGAGGGGGAGCTGAAGGATGCGCTGCAGAGCCAGAAGAAAGGGACGACGCTGGTCTCCGCCCATCCCCGCCACATTCCGGTAAAGGGGGCGCAAAAGTCCCTTCAGAGTGTGCAGGGGGTCCTGGAAGAGACTCCGGCACCCAATCCGGGCAAGGATGGCAACCGGGTAGAACTGGAGCAGGAGATGGCAAAGATGGCGGAGAACCAGATTCTCTATAACGCCTCGGTCCAGATCCTGGCCAAGAAATTCGAAGGACTCAAACAGGCAATCAAGGGGACTCTCTGATGGACTTGTTCACCGCGATGGATGTAAGTTCTTCGGCCCTTGCGGCCGAACGGACCCGGATGAATCTCATTTCCAGTAACCTGGCCAATGCCAACTCCACCCGCACCGCCGAGGGGGGGCCGTACAAGCGCAAAGATGCCGTTTTTGCCGCCAAGCCGGTCAGTGAACCCTTCAGCGCAGCGCTCAACAAGGCAGGGGCGCAGCGGCTGAGCAAGGTCGATGTAGTGCAGGTGGTCGAAGACCAGAATCCCCCGCGGCTGCAGTATGACCCGTCCCACCCGGAGGCGGATGCCAAGGGGTATGTGGCCATGCCGAACGTGAACGTGGTGGAGGAGATGGCCGACATGATCGCCGCTACCCGTTCCTACGAGGCGAATGTGACCACGTTGCAGGCTACCAAGAGCATGGCCTTGAAAACCCTGGAAATCAGCCGCTGACGCAAAGGAGATTAGACAATGATCATCAAGGGGATAGAGACCGGTGTTGGACTGGAGCAGGCATTTCAGCCGGCCCGGCAGGCTGCACAGACTGAGTCGCCCGCAGTAAGCTTCTCCTCGTATCTCGGCGAAATGGTCAGCAAGGTGAATGCGGCCCAGCAGGAATCGGACAAGGCGGTCCAGCAGCTGGCGACAGGTGAGGCCCGCGGGCTCCATGAAGTGATGATCGCCATGGAAAAATCGTCCATTTCTTTTCAGTTCATGACCCAGGTGCGCAACAAGGTGGTGGACGCCTACCAGGAAGTCATGCGCATGCCGGTCTGAGGTCGCAGGTTGCCCCTTCCCGCCCACTCATAGCGGGCGTGCACCGTTTTGTCGTGAGTATTCGGTTTCTTTCTGCGGAGTAATTCAATGCCGGAAGGCCTCAAAAAACTGTTGGAACCCTTCCTTGCCATTCCTCCGGCCAAACGCTGGCTTATCGGTGGGGTGGTCGGCCTCTCGCTCGCCACGTTCGCCATTCTCATCGTTGTGGCCAACAGGACCGATTATCGCCCCCTCTTCGCCAATCTTACCAGCGAAGATGCCGGGGAGATCGTCAAGAAGCTGAAGGAACAGAAGGTCCAGTACCAGATATCTTCCGACGGCAAGGCCCTTCTCGTGCCGGCGGACAAGGTGTACGAGCTCCGTCTCTCCCTCGCCTCGGAAGGGCTTCCCCAGGGGGGCGGGGTCGGTTTCGAGATCTTTGATCGCAAGAACTTCGGGGTAACCGAGTTCGTGCAGAAACTCAATTATCAGCGGGCGCTGCAGGGGGAACTCTCCCGGACCATCACCCAACTGGCAGGCGTGGATCAGGCGAGGGTCCACCTGACTATCCCCGAAAAATCCCTGTTCAAGGAAAACGAGAAACCTGCGACCGCTTCGGTCGTTCTGAAGATGAAGTCCAACCGGACCCTTCGGGAGAGTGATGTGCAGGGGATCGTGCATCTGGTCGCCTCATCCGTAGAGGGAATGGACCCCGAGCACGTAAGCGTGTTGGACGGCCGGGGGAAGATTCTGAGCAAGGGTGGGTCAGCCGATCAATCCAGCAAGCTCACCGCGGGGATGCAGGAACTCCAGCGGAACTACGAGCGGAACCTGGAAGACCGCCTCCAGTCGCTGCTTGACAAGGTGGTGGGGAGCGGTCGATCCGCTGCCAGGGTAACTGCTTCGTTCAATTTCAAACAGGTGGAGAAGTTCGAGGAGCGCTACGACCCCGAGGCCGCAGCGGTGAGAAGCGAGCAGCGCACGGAGGAGAAAGGGGCGACCTCTGCCAGTGCCACGGGGGTCCCGGGGGTCCAGTCCAATATGGGGCGTACCGCGGCGACTCCGGCGCTCCCGCCCGTCGGTGGCGGCTCCAAGAGCGACGAAACGCTCAACTACGAGGTGAGCCGCTCGACCGCCAGGACCATCGAGCCGGTGGGGAACGTGGAAAAGGTTTCCGTGGCGATTCTCGTGGACGGCAAGTACGAGTTGCCTCCGGGAGCCAAGGAGGGGGCGAAGCCGAAGTATGCTCCCCGCACCCCGGATGACCTCCAGAAGATCGAGGCGTTGGTCAAGAGCGCCGTCGGCTTCAACCCGCAGCGGGGTGACCAGGTGACGGTGGCCAACATCCCGTTCCAGGATACCGGCGAGGTCGGCGTCGGCGAACAGGCTACCTGGTGGTCCGCTCCAATTTTCATGAGCCTGCTCAAGAACCTGTTGATCGGGGCCGGATTCCTCGCCCTGATATTCCTGGTGATACGGCCGCTGCTGGCGACCCTCCGTTCCGGCGTGCCCACGTCGTTCGTTCCCGAAGAGGATGCCGAAGACGAGGTGCGCAAGATGGTCGAGGCGCGCAAGGCCATGCTGACCCAGCAGTCTGCCGCCCAGGTGGATCTCATCGAAAAGGTAAAGTCGGATCCGTACCAGGCCTCGCAGGTGTTGCGGAACTGGCTCGAAAGCCGGAAGTAGTCAGCCCGTCATTCACAGAACATAAGAAAACGCTGAGGGAATAATGGCATCAGTGCCAGAAAGTGCAGCTTCGCTGTCCGGAACCGAGAAGGCGGCCATCCTCCTTCTCTACATAGGGACAGAAGCGACCAGCAAGATCCTCCAGCACATGGACGACAACGAGATCAAGAAGATCAGCCAGGCAATGGCCAATCTCGGTCATGTGGGGCTGCCGGTGATCCAGGAAGTGGTGGAGGAATACCAGCGCATTACCGATCCGGAGTCCGGCTTCTTCGCCCAGGGTGAGGAGTACGTCCGGAAGATCCTGGAAAAGGCCCTGGGTCCCCAGAAGGCCGAGCTCCTCCTCATGGAGATGCAGAGCACCACCTTCGGCGACATCGAGGATATTCTGTCCAATATGGATGCCAAGACCATAGCCAACTTTCTCTCCCAGGAACACCCCCAGACCATTGCGGTCATCGTTGCCAAACTCCGCCCCAAGCAGACCAGCGAGATCGTCGGCTATCTCCCCATCGACCTCCAGGCCGAGGTGATCATCCGTATCGCCGACGTGGATCAGGTTTCCCCCGAGATCCTCAACGACATCGACGAGGTGGTGAAGCGGGAGCTCTCTGCCATGGGAGGAACCCAACGGTTCAAGGTGGGTGGTGTGGAGAAGGTCGTCGAGATGTTCAACCACCTGGAGCGGAGCAAGGAGAAGCACATCCTGGACAAGCTGGATGTGATGAACCCGCCGCTGGCCGAGGTGATCAGAAAGCACCTGTTTACCTTCGAAGATATCTTCCGGCTGGACGACCGTTCCATCCAGGCGATCATGCGCGAAATCTCCAACGATACCCTTACCCTGGCCCTGAAGGCCTCGACGGACGATATCAAGGACAAGGTGTTCCGCAATATTTCCAGTCGCGCCGCGGACATGATCAAGGAAGACCTGGAGGTAATGGGCCCGGTACGCCTCTCGGACGTGGAAAAGGCACAGTCGGAAATCATCAAGATTGTCAGAAAGATGGAGGAAGAGGGGAAGATTGTGCTGGCCGGGCGCGGGGCAGACGATGTGCTCGTTTAGACCGTCCAAAATCATCAAGTCGGATCTGCTCAAGGAGCAGACCGTATGTGCTTTTGATTTTTCTCCCCTGGCCGGAGATGGGGGAGCCTTCGTTGCCTCGACGGAGGGGGACGAGTTCATTCCGCTGCAGATCCGGGATTGTACGCTACCCGCTGGGTCTGTCCCTCCCCCCCCGCCCCAAGAGGCTGCGGTGCCGGAAGAGGAGCCCGTCCCGGTTACGGTCGCCGGTATCAGTGAGGACGAACTGCAGCTCCAGTTGACCGAAGCGTTCAACCGGGGGCTCGAAGAGGGGCGCCGGCAGGCGGAACGTGGCCTTTCCAACGTATTCAAGGCGCTTCGCGACGGCATCGCCGGTCTCACCGATCTCCGTGACAAGGTCATGCGGGAGAGCGAGGAGGACCTCCTGACGCTCTCCATCATGGTTGCCCGCAAGATCGTTCAACGTGAGATCAGCCTGGATCCGCAGATCCTCGCCGGCGTCATCACGACGGCGCTCGACGCCGTTACCGATCTGGACCGGGTGAATATCCGCCTGAATCCCGAGGACTACGCGCTGGTGAGCAGCGACCGGGCACGTTACATAACCGGGGTCGGGCGCGACAATCAGGTGACGCTCAATCCCGACGAACAGATCATGAGGGGAGGCTGCATGGTGGACACCCCGACCGGCACGATCGATGCCCGCATCGAGACGCAGTTGGAGGAGATATTCCACCGCTTCATGGAGGAGCGGGGGACTCCGGTCGACATCATCAGCGGTGTCGGTGTAGGAGGCGGCAATGATGCAGACCAATAGAATCAACCTGACCCGTTATATGCCGGGAATCGCGGCGACCAGACAGATCCGCTTCCATGGCAAGGTTACGCAGGTGGTTGGGCTGGTCATCGAAGGGTACTGCCCGGATACCGCGGTCGGCACCCTCTGTGAGATACACACCCATGGCGGAGACCGGATACTGGCTGAGGTGGTCGGTTTTCGCGAGAACAAGGCCCTGCTCATGCCTCTCGGCGAATTGCGTGGTGTGGGCCTGGGAAGTCTCATTTCCGTACGTCGCCAGAAGTCGTCGCTGGGGGTCGGCAGGAGCCTGTTGGGCCGGGTCATTGACGGTCTCGGGAATCCGATCGACGACATGGGTCCCATTGTCACCGAGGAGGAGTATCCGATCTATGCGATGCCGGTCAACCCCCTCAAGCGTGCGCCGATCCGCAAGCCCCTCGATCTTGGCATCCGCGTTATCAACGGACTCCTGACCTGTGGAGAAGGCCAGCGGGTCGGGATCATGGCTGGCTCCGGGGTCGGAAAGTCGACGCTCCTGGGGATGATCGCCCGCTACACCGAGGCCGATGTGAACGTGATCGCGCTCATCGGTGAACGGGGACGGGAACTGCGTGAGTTCATCGAGAAGGACCTGCAGGAGGAGGGACTGAAAAAGTCGGTGGTGATCGTTGCCACCTCCGACCAGCCGCCACTGGTGCGGATGCGCGGAGCCTACATCGCGACCACTATCGCCGAGTACTTCCAGGCCCAGGGGAAGCGGGTGCTGTTGATGATGGACTCGGCCACCAGGTTTGCCATGGCCATGCGTGAGGTCGGACTGGCGATCGGCGAGCCCCCCACGACCAAAGGGTACACGCCGTCGGTCTTTGCCGCCCTTCCCAAGCTGCTCGAGCGGACAGGCAATTTCCTCGAGGGGAGCATCACAGGGCTGTACACGGTCCTGGTCGAAGGGGACGACTTCAATGAGCCGATTTCCGATGCCATGCGGAGTATCCTCGACGGGCACATCCTCCTTTCACGCGAACTGGCGTCCCGTGCCATTTATCCGCCGGTCGACGTCCTCTCCAGTGCCAGCAGGGTCATGATGGACGTGACGATCAAAGGGCACCAGCAGTTGGCCTCGCGTTTCAAGGAGCTGCTTGCCACCTACCGCCAGGCCGAGGATCTGATCAATATCGGTGCCTACAAGGCGGGAAGCAACCCGGCCATCGATTATGCAATTGCCAAAATGGAAAAAGTCATCGCCTACATCCGCCAGGATGTTCGTACGGGCGTCAGCGTGGAACAGGAGTTGTTTGACGAAGTGATCGCCGCATGACGCACCGAAGCGGTGAGACAAGGAGCGGAAGATGCCCAAGGATGGGTTCCGTCTTCAACAGGTGTTGAACTACCGGCGCGAGGTCGAGAAGGTGCGCAAGCAGGAGCTGGCAGTTGCCAGGAACGAGTTCGAGACAGCCACCAGGCGGCTCAAGAGCGAAGAGGAGAAGGCCGACAAGCTCTCCCGTGAGCTGAAGGAGAAAGAGACGGCAGGCATCCTGGCGTTGGAATTCCAGCTCTATGCCGAATTTTCGCGTAAGCAGTCATCGGACATCAGGAACCAGCGCGAAAAGGTCACCAATCTGGACCTCGAAGTCACGGAGAAACGGGAAATCCTACTGAGTGCGGCCAAGGAGAAGAAGGTCCTGGAGACGTTCAAGGATAAGACAATCGCGGCCCAGCGGGTTGAACGTGCCACCAAGGAGCAGAATTTCCTGGATGAGATCGCCATTCAGGGGAGCGGTCGGAGTAAAAAGTGAAAAGACTATCAGGCGTAACCGTTCTGATCGCGCTTGTTGCGATCTGCCTGCCGGGGAGCGGTTTCCCGAACAGGAGCGGCCATGCCGACGCGGCAAGTCCCGCAGCCAAAGCGGAGACCAAACCGGCATCACTTGGTGCGGGACCGTCGGGTGACGAGTTTGCCGCCCTGGAGATCAGGCGCCGGCAGTTGGCGGAAAAGGAAGCGGCGCTGGCTGCCAAGGAACAGGAGCTCAAAAAGCTTGCGGTAAAGCTGGACGCCCGGCTCGCCGAAATCAATGCCGTGAAGAAATCCCTGGACGAGTCGGTCAAGGCCAAACGGCAGGAGATGAACGAGCGCTACAAGCGGATGCTCAAGATTTACAAGGGGCTTAAGCCTGAGGAAGCGGGCAAGCTGATGGACAAACTCGACGAGGATACGGTCATCGGCATGCTCAATCAGATGGACCAGAAGACAGCCATCAAACTGATTCCCTACCTGAATCAGCCCCGGGTCATCAAGTGGTCCCGGCTCAATCTGGCGAAATGATCCACTACCGGCCCACGCGGGCCGGCCTGGAATAGGGGTGCAATCCACGCGGAAAGGAGGTGAGAGACTATGGAAAGCAGTGCAATAGCAGTACTCGTTCCGCCAGCAATGCCCCAGAACGGCGTCATGGCTGCGGAGACGCCAGTTGCCCAAGGTAGCGACGGGGTACCGTCACTGTTCAGCAGAATGCTGGGCGGCTCAACGGTACAATCCCCGCAGGTGGCCAGCCCTGCACCTGCCGGCACGCCTCTGACGACTATGGCCATCTCCTTGCAGCTGCAGCCGCAGTTGCAGCTCGCAGCGAATGGAGGAGTCCAGCAAGCGCTTCCGCCGAGCAGCGGAAACGATGCCCAGCCCCTGCAGTCGGACGGTGGGGGGCTTTCAGCCCTGCTGGCCTTTCAGGCGGCAGTCGCGACTATGCCGGGAAGCGGGAACCCTCCGCAAGTGAACGTTGTTCCCGTCGAGAGTGGGAAGGTTCCGCTCCTCGTCACCCAGATTCAGACCGATACGGGAGTAACGGTAGCCGTCCGGGAGAGCCATGAGAAAACCTCCGGCGAAACTCAAAATGCACCAGACGGTGCTACCGAGGAGGGGGGGCTTCTGCTGGCCTCCGTAATGCAACTCCTGTCGCAGCCGCAAACGTCGTCCGAGTCGCAGAAGCGGCCCGAAGCGGCAGCCACGAAGGCTCAGGTCGTTCCTGAGGCGGTTTCTTTAGGGGCAACACCAGCCGTGGCCCAGGCGCCGGTCTTGTCCGAGGCCCGGCAGCAGGTAACGGTTGCGTCAGCGCCGGCAACACCTGTCAGCACGGTTGAACCGGCGTCGCAGGTTTCGGCAGTTGCCGTTGCCGGAATATCGTTGGAGAAGACGGCACCCATGGCCGAACCGGTCGATACTGACCGGGAAACGCCGGCGGTGGCTGGTGAAGAGCGGTCCGCACAGGCTGTTGTGCAGCTGGCAGGCAGGTCCTTGAAACCGCTGCGAGGAGGACATGGGCCGGTTTCGGTCCAGAAGGGCGAAGCGCCGGCAGCAGAAACCGGTGGTCCGGTATTCAATCGGCCTCTACTGGAGGTAGTCGTGGAGGGTGCTAAAACGGAGCAGTCGACGGAAGTGGCAGCCTCTGCCAAGGTCGACATGCCGGCGGATGCAGCAGCAGTTGGTAAGCCGTCGCACTCGTTGATCGGAGGTGCCGTTGGCGTGAAAGTCGAGCCGACGCCACTCCCTGCTGTCGCTGAGGGAGTCCGGGCACCCAGCCATGAGCAGATAATGACGCAGGTTAAGGAACAACTCGGCAAGGCGGAGTTGCGCGCCGATGACGGAAGGGTCGTTCTGCGCCTTCACCCTGAGGAACTCGGCGCACTCAGGATCGATGTCAAAATGGACGACCAGCGACTGCGGCTCCACATCGTTGCCGAGAATCCGACGGTAAGGGACGCCCTGGTCGCCAACATGGACAGTCTCAAGGAGAGCCTCTCCAAACAACAGATCGTCATGGAGCGGTTTGACGTTGCCACCGGGCAGGGACAGGATCAGCAGCAGCTCTTCAGGGAGCACCGGCAGCAGGTGCAGGACGGGCAGGTGCCCCGGCCCAATCGCCCGGCTACGGAATACGCCGAAGATGGCGAGGTCGTGAACCGGCAGGCGAAGACCGCCTACTGGGCACCCCAGGAAGGGGGTCTGTTGAGCGTTCGTTTTTAGCAGCAGAATTCAGCGGATAGCTGGAAAGGAGGAACCAATGGTAGACGCAGTATCATCAACAACATTAGCCGCAGACGGCGCCGCCGCCATGAAGAAGGCGACGGGCATGAACAAGGACGACTTTCTCAAGCTGTTCGTTACCCAGCTTCAGAATCAGGACCCGATGAAGCCCCAGGACAGCAACCAGTTCATTGCGCAACTGGCCCAGCTTTCCCAGGTGGAGCAGTCATATAACACCAACACCAACCTGCAGAGCCTGCTGACTGCCCAGAACAACGCCACCGTGGTATCGGCCGTTTCCTTCATCGGCAAGGATGTGTTGGCAGCGGGAAGTCAGGTGTCACTGACGGCAGGCAGTTCGATCCCCCTGAATTTCAGGCTGAACGAAGCACTATCCTCCCTGAAGGTTGACGTCAAGGATGCGGCGGGCAATCTGGTCAGAACCCTGACCGTCGGGCAGGCCGCGGCAGGAGACGGCAGTATCGTTTGGGACGGCAAGGGGGGGAATGGTCAGCAGCTCCCATCCGGCACCTACTCATTCGGGGTCAGCGGCACGAACGGTAACGGAGAAGCAGTAACCGCCCTGTCGTTGGTCACCGGACGTATCGACGGGGTTCGGCTTGACGGGAGTTCCCCCATCCTCACGGCCGGCGGTATCGAGATCGACATGGCCAACGTCCTGCAGGT
>CAYSJJ010000077.1:0-16788 GCA_964431365.1 uncultured Geobacter sp.
CGCCTCCGCGGAGCCTGCTGCGGGTGCGACGATCTGACTATTTTTGAGCAACCTGAGATTTCAACTCCCGGTCTGTCCCGGCATTGACCGGCAGGGTCACGGATACGGTCGTCCCCTCTCCCACCCGGCTCTTCACGTCGATCGAACCATCGTGTTCTTCGACGATCTTCTTGCAGAGCGCCAGCCCCAGGCCGGTTCCCTTGGCCCTGGTGGTGAAGAACGGCTCGAAGATCCTCTCCAGCGACTCAGGATCGATCCCCTCTCCGGTGTCGCCGACGGTGATGGTGACATCCTTGCCGCTGGCTGCCGTCGTAACAGTCAGGGTCCCCCCCTCGGGCATAGCCTGGATCGCGTTTTTCATCAGATTGAGCAGCACCTGGCCGAGCCGGTCCCGGTCCCCACGGAGTTGCCCCCCTTCAGGAACGGCGACCGAAAGTGCCACCCCCTGCGCGTCGGCCTCGTCGCGTACGAGTGCGACGGTCTGGGCCACCAGTTCGTCGAGCCTGAACAGGACAGGTGCCAGGCGGTCGCTCCGGGCATAGGCGAGGAGGTCGGTGACCAGCCCCTCCAGCCGAAGGGTCTCCGCGACGATACGCCGGGCAAAGCCGCTGTTCCGTTCATCCTGCGGCCGCTTCTCGATGACCTGGGCGAACCCCTTGATCCCCCCCAGGGGATTCCTGATCTCGTGGGCCAGCATGGCCCCCATCTCCCCGAGCCGGGCCAGGCTCTCCTGCCGCGCCATCTCCAGCTGGTGCCGCTCTTCGCGCACGGCGTAGCGATAGACGATGATTGACAGGATCCACCCCGCGCAGAGAAGCGACAGGAGGATCGTCATGTTCAGCTCCGCCTTGCGGATGACCGCGTCGGCCCGGTAGGTGTGGAGGGTGAGGCGAAGGACCAGGGTCTGCCCGGGGAGATGGACCGGGGAGAGGAACTCATAGGCCTTCTCGCCGGTACCGAGCGTAATCCGCCCCTCGGCCGCGCTCCCTTTCCGGAGCACCTCGCGAAACCGGGGATCGTTCGCGGATGAGCCGATCAGATCGGGGTTGGAATGGAAGCGATAGAGGCCGCCTTGGTCAACGATTGCCAGAAACGCGAGGTCCTTGGTCTGCAGGGTGTCCAGTGAACGGAGGGACGGGTCGTGGGAGGCGATATTCTCTACTGCCGCGGTGATGGAGAGGGCGAGCCCGCGGAGAGTCTCCTCGGCAATGGGCGTGGCTGCCCGGTAATTGCTCACCGCAAACCAGAGCAGTGCCGATGAAAGGGCTATCCCGGAGAGCAGGAGCAGTCGCTTCAGCATGATCGCCTCACGGCGCCGGCACGGCGCATGCCGTCATCGGCTTACCCACGTTCTTCAACGGAAGTGCAACCGCAACTGCAGGAACAGGCGCCCCCCCTGGCCTTGCCAAAGGCCTCCCGCCCCTCCCGCCACGAGAGCCAGGCGATGAAGGCGGCGCCTGCCGCATCCAGGCTGCCGATGCCGGTCAGTTCATAGCCGGCGCTGGCTGCCAGGAGGACCAGCGACAGGTAGAGGCAGGCCCGCGAACAGGCGGCGTCGGCCAGGATGGCCTGAGAGCCGAGTGCCCTCCCCACCCTGGTCTTGTAGTGAATCAGGAGCCACATGAAGGAGATGGAGGCGAGGGAGACGACGATCCCCCAGAAGGTCGTCTCCGGCCGGTGCCGCTGCCAGAGAGTGACGACCGCCATCAGCGCCAGCCCGAGGGTCAGCAGGTAAAAGGCGCCGCCGGTCACCCTGAGAGCCCTCCGCTCGAACTCGTCCCTCGTCTCCCCGCCGTGCGCCTCGATCCGTCGTAGCATGTGCCAGATGCCGACGGCGGAGATGACCTCGATGAACGAGTCGACCCCGAAACCGAAGAGCGAAAGCGCCTCGTCGCCAGCCCCGAGCCAGACCGAAACGCCCCCTTCCACAAGGTTGTAGCCGATGGTCAACGCTGCCAGAAGGCGGGCCGTGGCATACTGTTGTTCCCGTGAATTCGTCACTATGATCACCTGCTTTAGTATGACACATCCCGCCCGCTCCGCCATTCCAAAGCCGGATGAGTCTGCCCTGGCCGATCAGGAGCGGATTTCCGCCAGGGTCTGCCGGATCTGCTCCAGGGTCGTCCCGCTGCCGAAGCAGCCGACCCCGGCATAGGGATCGTAATCGCCAAGCTGGTCGAGCAGGGAGTGCAGCAGGTCCCCCTTGCCGGCCAGCCGCTCCGGCAGCAGGGCCAGCCTGACGATCTGGTCGGCCACGGTGTCGGGGAGCTCTTCGTGGGATCTGGCGGCGATCAAAATCTTGTTCATGAGCTCCATTTCCATCCGGTCTCCCCCTCCTCGTTACCTCTCTTGAGCCCCGCCGGCCTGCCGCCAGCCGGCCATGTGGCCTTCCAGCAGCACGACATTCCGGTAGCCGATGGCACTCAATAACCCCTTTGCCAGTTGCGCGCGGGGACCGTGTTCGCAGGTCACCACCAGCTCCGTACCCTTGTCCCCGGGGATGCGCGCCAGGCGGAACAGGATCTTCCAGGCAGGGGCATGAATCGCACCGGGGATATGTCCGTTGCGGAACTCGATGCCTGTCCGGACATCGATGATTATCGGCGGTTGTGTTGATCGTATGCGTCGGGCAAGTTCCTTGGACTGCATCTGTTCTCCTTGCTGAATGTCCCGAAGGGACTCACAATTTACATGCACACATCCAAATAATTAAATATCATGTAACAACATATTCACCGCAAACGCAAAAAAAATCAGTGTACCGCTATGAAATTGCCCACCGGCCGATCAGGGCGGTTCCAAACACCGGCTCACGGCAGCGAGATAACTTGCCAAACAGGTGTCACTGCTAGTATCTTGGTTAATCTCACTCCAGACATACGAGGCGCACATGAAGGGTCAAAGTCTTATCGAGGCCATCGGCTCGACTCCCATCGTTGAAATCACCTCCCTTTCCTCGAATCCCGGTGTTCGGATCCTGGCCAAGCTGGAAGGGAACAATCCCGGCGGCTCGGTCAAGGACCGCCCGGCACGCCGGATGATCCTGGCCGCCGAGGCGAGCGGCGAACTGACGCCGGACAAGGTCATCCTGGAGCCGACCTCCGGCAACACCGGCATCGCCCTGGCCATGATCGCCGCTGCCAGAGGGTACCGCATAAAGCTGGTCATGCCGGCCTGCGTCAGCGTGGAGAGGAGGAGCGTGCTGGAGGCGTACGGGGCCGAGATCGTCCTCTCTCCCGGCTGCGAGGCGACCGACGGCGCCATCCGCCTGGCCCACAAGATCTACGAAGGGGATCGGGCTACCTACTACATGCCCAACCAGTACGCCAACGAGAACAACCTGCTGGCCCATTTTGAAACGACCGGACCGGAGATCATGCAGCAGACCGGTGGGGAGATCACCCATTTCGTGGCAGGCATCGGCACCAGCGGGACGGTCATGGGGGTGGCAAAGTACTTCCGGGAAGCCAAGCCGGAAGTGCGGATCATAGCGGTCGAGCCGGTGCTGGGGCAC
This sequence comes from uncultured Geobacter sp., assembly GCA_964431365.1. Taxonomy (GTDB): domain Bacteria; phylum Desulfobacterota; class Desulfuromonadia; order Geobacterales; family DSM-12255; genus Geomobilibacter. The sequence goes on from CAYSJJ010000077.1 coordinate 3,515, forward strand.
AAGATCCAGGGGCTCAAGAACATGCAGGAGGCGATAGTCCCCCCCATCTACGACCCCACGGCCTATCACCGGAAAATGGTCGTGGAGGACGACGACGCCTTCGAGACCGCCCGGCTGCTGGCCGCGCAGGCGGGGATCTTCTGCGGGATGTCCGGCGGGGCTGCCGTGGCCGGCGCCTTGCGGCTGTCGTCGGAGCTGGCATCGGGGACCGTGGTCGTCATCATCCCCGACCGGGGCGACCGCTATCTCAGCACCAACCTGTTCAAGTCGATGTGCGCCCAGTGTCCGCCATAACGTACGTCATCGCCGGGCCTTGCCGTAGATGGCCTCGATGCCGATCTTGAGGAGCTTCAGACAATCAAAGCCAGCAGACCGTACAGGCCTGCTGGCTTTGGTCTTTTCGGGCAGTCGGTCCACCCGACGCCGCGTTCATCCCGGGTGACGCACCTGGCCCGGCAGTTCATCGGCCCCACCAACGCCACCGCCCCATTACTGCTTAATTAACAAACACTTCGCAGCCATTCACACCTTTTCACGACCACCGGCTATTCATCGTGTAATATCTGCAGGTTGCGTTCTATCGGTGTAACTTTTGCCAGTTGCCACATCTCAAAATCAGTGAGAATATACATCCATACTTCACCTTGCCCGATGATACATGCGGAACCCCCGCATGTATCATCGGGCGCTTTTTTATCCCCGTCACAGACTATGGCCCTCCTTGTCCTGGAACGCAGGCATCTGACGTCACGGTTCGTCGGGTGGCGAGGTGATGCATAGTCGACCAGGGTAACGGGTCGAAGCTGATCACGCTTTTTTATCCATTTCAAAAATTGAAAATCTGCCATTCTCCCCTGTTTGAATCAAAAAACAGAACCCTCTACTCCGCTCCACTCCCCCTCAGCATTATTACGCAATATTGATATATTACGCTAGGTAGTGCAACTTTTGACAGTTGATTAAACGTCAGCCGGAGTGAGAAGATACAAACGTACTTTGGAAAATAATTCATTACATTTTTTACATAAATAGCCGGGCAGTCACAACCAAGATGGGGGTCATCATGTCAGCAACAATCATCATCAGCCTGCTAGTTGTTCTTTCCATCGCAGCATTCGCTGCACAACTGTACTGCTACTTCTCCTACAAGGAAGCACGCCGTCATGAAGTGCGGGAGCCAGCCAAAGGCCTCACCTTCGCAGCAGCCAGCCCCAGGCGGCACTGATCAGCGCCGCGCCGCTCACCTCCTGATGAGCTCCCCGGCAACAGTACGTCCGTTGCCAGCTACCGCCATTCGATCCGCGCCGCATGCCGCGGCGGAATACGGTGGTACCGATAACGGGGATAGCCGTACATCAGCGCCCCGAACACGCTCTGCTCCACGGTAAGACCGAGCGCCTCCCGCAGCGGAGGATGCCCGTTTGCCGCTCGCATCAGAAAACCGGCCCAGCAGGTGCCGATGCCGTTGGCAACGGCGGCCAGCTCGAACTGGGTAAGGGCTATGATGCCGTCCACCGAACTCCAGATCCAATCGTCCGGGGCGTGGACGATGACCACGTGGGGGGCGTTGCGCAGGATCGGGTCCCTCCCCTGTTCCCACTGTTCGATGAACGGGGCGTACCGTGGGTCCACCCCGCCCTGACGCAGATAATCGATGGTGAGTCCAGCCAGGCGCCTGACCTCCGAGGGGGTCTTGATGACCAGCCAGTGTACCGGCTGGCGGTTCACGGCCGAGGGAGCCCAACAGGCCGCCTCGATGGCCTCCTTGACCAGAGCCTCCGGCACCGGCTCGTCCCTGAATTCGCGCACCGAACGACGGCTCCTCATCAGCTGGTTCAGGGTCGGGACGGAGGCGGCCGGATCATGATCGATGAGCGGCGACTCCTCCAGAGGAAGGGCCTTATGACACACCGCGCTCCGTGGGCAGACCGCGACACAATGGCCACAGGCGATGCAGCGCTCTTCCGCGCCGTCACGAAACAGGGGAAAGCCTTCGCCATCCACGTCAAAAAGCCCCATCGGGCATACTGCGCTGCACATGCCGTCACGGCGGCAGGTGGTACGGTCAACGGTTACCAAACTCATCCGCTTATCCTCCTTGCAGATCAATGCCTACCTTCAGGAGAGCTTACACTCTGCTAGCTCTAACCGTCCTATCGTTGAGTCACCCCTGCATGACCGCCGCAGCAGCCTCCTCCGCCAGGCGCAGCGTCCTTTCGGGAACGGCATCGACACTCCCCGGCCCGATGCCGCAGGCACGGAGCAGCTTGGCGTCACTGAAGCCCAACCATTTCAGGAACCCCTCGTAGCGCGGAAAAATATCGGCGAACATCGTCTCGTCCGGATGCCCCTGGGTGAGCACGAAGATCAGCTTTTTCGGCGCAAGGCGGCTCGGCTGAGAGCTGGTGCGGTAATCGGGAACCAGGTAGGAAAAGGTGCGATCGATGAACCCCTTGAGCTGGCTGGAGATCTCCCCGTAATAGACCGGCGAGGCGAGCAGCAGAATGTCCGCGTCGCTCACCGCGGCCAGCACCTCTCTCAGATCGTCACTGACCACGCATCTGTCGTGCGTGGTCTTGCAGGCATAACACCCCTGACACCCGCGATAGGTGAGCCGGTTCAGCTCATAGCTGCAGGTCTCGGCTCCCAGGCTCGCTGCGGTTTTCAGGAAATGGCGGGCAATGGTGAAACTGTTCCCCCCCGTACGGGGGCTCCCCAACAGGCTGACGATCTTCATGCTCTCTCCCCTCTCCTTGTTATAGTGCCGATCTCCCCCGCCCGGCCCGAAAAGGGGAGCCGCAGCCGGAATCAGACCGAACGACCAGTGTTCGATCGACAAAAATACCTCAGGCTGGCGGTGAGTGCTCAGGCCGCGTCTCCCGCATCATCATGAAGAACTGCACCAGCACCACCAGCGACACGCTGCCGGCGACGGCAAACCCGAGGGGGTAGCCGATCCGCTTCAGGGCGACCCCCATGACAGTGGAGCCGGACATCATCCCGAGGTAGATGCAGCTGTTGTACATCCCCATGGCCAGCCCCCGCTGAACGGCCGGGACCAGTTCCGCGATCAGGGCGCCGATGGCGGTGAAGGTCAGGGCCATCCCCACCCCCATGACGACGGCGCAGGCCGCCAGTTGCGCAAGCTGTACAACCTGCCCGAGCAGCACCAGGGACAGTGCCAGGCAGATCAGGCCGACGGCCACGAGCCAGCGGCGGTCAAACCGGTCTGCAAGGCTCCCGATCGGCACCCGGCCGACAACATTGGTGACCGCCTGGGCGGCAAACACCAGGCCGACCTGGGCCGGATCGTAGCCATGTGCCGCGGCATACAGGGGAAGAAAGGTCAGGAAGACACCGAAACCGATGCAGCTGCCGGCGGTGGCCAGCAGGCAGGCAACCAGGCGCCGGTTGCGGAGCAGCCCGAAACTGGCGGCCAGGGCGGCATGCAGTTCCGTCTTGTGGCGGGGAGGCCCCTTCGGGAGCGCCAGCAGGGCCAGCAGGCTAACCGCAGCCAGCAGGCTTCCGGAGACGAAAAACACCTCGCGGAACCCCAGCGACTTGGCAAGATAGCCTCCCGATGCCGGCCCCAGCGTCATGGCGATGTAGACGGCGGTGGTATACCAGCCGTAGGCCTGCCCGAGCCGATTGGCTGGCATGACGTCCGCCACCAGGGAGAGCATGCCGGGAGCAAAGGCGGCCAGGCCGATGCCGAAAAGGACATAGGCTGCGGCCATCTCTCCCGGCAGCCGGCACTGGGTCACCAGCAACGACGAGGCTGCGGTGGCGATCACGCCGGCAATGATCGGCAGTTTCCGCCCGGTGCGGTCGGCCAGCAGGCCGGCGGGGATGGAGAGCAGCCCGGCCGTCAGCATGAAGGCCCCGTTGATGCTCCCCACCTGGGCCGGACCGGCCCCCAGCCTGGCGGCGAGGAGCGGCATGACCGGTATGCGCAGGTACGAGCCGAAAAAGGCGGCGAAGCCGATCAGGCAGAGGAGCAGAAAGGGTGCGAGAGACTCCGTCTGTTTCGTCATGGAATGCGGCTTTTCACTCACCGTCGGGTTCTTCTCTGCGGGTCCTGTCCAGCCCGGCGCCGACCTTGGCCAGCAGCCCCTTCAGCTGCGCCCGTTCGGTCTCGTCGAGCAGGGACATGATCCGGCTGATTCTCCGGTAATGCTGCGGCAGCACCAGATCCAGCAGCTCCTGGCCGGCAGCGGTAATGGTCACCACAAAGGCGCGCCGGTCCTGTTCGTCCGTCTCCCGCATCACCAGCCCCGCGTTGAGCAGGCCGTCCACCACGCCGGTCATGGTGGGGCAGGAGACGCCGGTCCCCTCGGCGAGCTGGGAGACCTTCAGCCCGGCCGGGTTGCGCATCAGGAGGATCAGGACGAAGAACTTGCGCTGGGAAAGGTTGTGGCGGCTGAGGAACTGGTCCAGGTCGTTCTGGCAATCGCCGGAACCCCGCATCAGGGTCAGCCAGCTCTCCAGGGCCTGGATCTCCAGCATGGGATAGCGCTGCGCCAGCCTGGCTATGGTGCCGCTATCGGGCAGATCAATGATTTCGAACATGGGGAGGGCCTCGCCAGCTTACTTAGTGGCCACATATTTAGCCAGCTAAATATTTTTGTCAAGGGGGAATAGTCTGGAGAGTTGTCACCACATGAATGAGAAAACGAAACGGCCAAAATGACGTATTATGTCGCACCGGCATACTACCCTTCGCCAAACGCCCTTCGGAGGGGGAGACTGTGGCAACCGACCTGATGGAAAAACTGAAGATACTTGCCGACGGGGCGAAGTACGACGTCTCCTGCGCCTCCAGCGGCAGCTTCCGTCGCAACAAGGACGGCATCGGCAATGCCGCCTCCTGCGGCATCTGCCACACCTGGACTGCGGACGGCCGCTGCGTCTCACTCCTCAAGCTCCTGATGACCAACAGCTGCATCTACGACTGCGCCTACTGCGTCAACCGCCGGAGCAACGACACCCGGCGGGTCCTCCTCACCCCGGCGGAGGTAGCGGAACTGACCATCGACTTCTACCGCCGCAACTACATCGAGGGGCTCTTCCTCAGCACCGGCGTGGTCCGCTCCCCGGACCACACCATGGAGATGCTGATCGAGGCGGTGCGGATCCTGCGGGAGGAGTACCGCTTCAACGGCTACATCCACCTGAAACTGGTCCCGGGCGCCGATCCGCTCCTGGTGGAGAAGGCCGGCCTCCTTGCCGACCGGGTGAGCGTCAACCTGGAGCTGCCGACCCGGGAGGGGCTGGCCCTGCTGGCGCCGGACAAGAGCCGCGACGCCGTGGTGGGGCCGATGCGGCAGGTGAACAGCCTGATCGTCGTCAACCGGGCCGAGCGGAAGGAGTCCCGGAAGGTGCCGCGCTTCGCGCCGGCCGGCCAGAGCACCCAGCTGATCGTCGGCGCCACCAGGGAGACCGACCTGCAGATCGTCACCCTGTCGGAACGGCTCTACCAGCGGCTGGATCTGAAGCGGGTCTACTATTCGGCCTTCATCCCGGTGATGACCGACACCCGCCTCCCGGCCATGCCCCATTCGCCGCTCAGGAGGGAACACCGGCTCTACCAGGCCGACTGGCTGCTCCGCTACTACGGCTTCAGCGCCTTTGAGCTGCTGAGCCGGGAGACGCCGAACCTGGAGTTCGATCTCGATCCGAAAACCGGCTGGGCGCTCCGGCACCTGGAGCTCTTCCCGGTGGAGATCAACGGCGCTGACTATGAGGTCCTCCTGCGGGTGCCGGGGATCGGGGTCCGCTCCGCCCAGCGGATCGTCCGGGCGCGGCGGCAGGGGCACCTCTCCATGGACGACCTGGCGAAGCTGGGTGTGGTGCTGAAACGGGCGCGCTATTTCATCACGGCCCGGGGGCGCTATGCCGGCGACTGCGCCGTCGAGAGCGCCCTGCTCCGGAGCCGGCTGCTGGAAGGGCCGCCGAAAAAGAAGGACATGCAGATGACGCTGGCGTTCGACCAGCCCGGGGCGAGCGATGAGGCCGTCGGCCTGATCAGCGGTGAGCTCTGATGGGGGGCGTCTACCGGTACGACGGCACCTTTGGAGGGCTCTTGACGCTCCTGGCCCGGCTCCTGCCGAACCGCATCCTCCCCGATGCCATCGGCGTCGATCCGCCGCCGCAGCAGAGCCTCTTCTGCCGGGAGACCGACATTGAAACGGACCAGGAACTGGCTGAGGAGTTCTGGACCGAGCTGACCCGGCGCCTGGGTCCGTCATCCCTCAACCAGCTGCTGCATGCCTTTCGTGCCGACCACCCGGAGCGGGAGATGATGATCTGCCGCTATTGCCTCCTGGCGTGGGAGGAGGGAAGGAGAGTCGACGCCATGCTGGCCCACCCCCACGTGGCGCCGCTCTGGAAGCTGGCGCAGCAGGTGGGGCGGGAGGCGCACCGCTACCTCGGCTTCGTCCGCTTCCGGGAGGTGACCGGCGGGTTCTACTATAGCGCCATCTCACCCGACCACCGGGTCCTGCCGCTCATCGCCCGCCACTTCGCGGCCCGCTTCAGCGACCAGCAGTGGGTGATCCACGATGTAAAGCACGGCGAGGGGATCGTCCACCGGGAGCGGCGGGAGTGGCTGATCCTCCCCATGGAGAGCCATGCCGACCCGGACGTGACCCCGGCGGAGGAACGGTTCCAGGAGCTCTGGCGGAGCTATTTCTCCACCCTGGCCATTGCCGAGCGGCAGAACCTCCGGCTGCAGCAGGGGAAGGTGCCGCTGAAGGTACGGCCGTGGCTGGTGGAATTCTCGCCCCCGTGACCACACCTCCACGGGCCTCTCATTTCTGTTGACCGCACATCCTTTCTTCCCGTAATCTGACCCGCATCACATGAAGCTGACCGGCAGTCGGGAGCTGCCGGAATGAGCGCATTAGGGCCATTTCGTAGCAATTCTCAGCGAAATGGAGCGTAAATGGCCGATGCTGTCTGAGCCCGCAGGGCGAATTCATCGGCCATAGCGGAATGAGCCTAGAATTGCAGAAATAGCCCGTCTGCGCGAATGCAGGCGGCTGCCGACTGCCGTACACCGCATAAAAAAGACAGTAGCTGCTTGTCGGCCCGGGAGACTCACATGCTCTCATATCTGGCAGCCGGGGCGGTGTTCGGCGTGACTGCCGGCGCCTCACCCGGACCATTGCTGACGCTGGTCATCTCCCAGACGGTGCGGCACGGTTTCCGCGAAGGGGCCAAGGTGGCCATGGTCCCCCTGGCCACCGACCTGCCGCTCATCGCCTTATCGGCATACCTGCTGACCCGGCTCCCCGATTACCGCACCCCGCTGGGGGTCATCTCGCTCATCGGCGGCCTGTTCGTGCTCTATCTCGCCTACGGCAGCCTTCGCTCCACCGGGCTCGACCTGACGGCCGCCGACGACGATCCCCGCTCGTTTCGCAAAGGGGTGATGGTCAACGCCCTCAACCCGCACTTTTACATCTTCTGGTTTACCGTTGGCGGCCCGCTGGTGCTCAAGGGGTGGCTGGAATCGCCGCTCCTTGCTGTCGGCTTTGCCGCCAGCTTTCTGACCGGCATTGTCGGGACCAAGACCGCCTGTGCGCTCCTGGCCGGCACGTCGAGGCAGTTTCTCGCCGGCAAGGGGTACCGGATCGTACTCCGGCTGCTCGGCGCCCTGCTGGCACTCTTTGCCCTGCTGCTCATCCGGGAAGGGCTGGGCCTCCTCGGCCTGTTCGGTCTCCAGACTCCGTGAGGGAGGAAGAATCAACCGTGAAATCATTTGCATCCCGTCTCCGCGACATGCTCCTCCGCACCATCCCCTTGTCGCTCCTTCTGATACTGACCGTCGCAACCACGGCACCCGGCCAGGAGCCTTTCGCCACCTATCCCCCCCTCCCCTCCGGCTACAGCTCCATACGGGTCTTCGACAACCAGGGTCGATTCGTCGGCCGGATCCTGCCGGAGCGCCGCTACTGGGTCACCATCGACCGGATCCCCCAGTTCCTGCAGAAGGCGGTGGTGGCCGTCGAAGACGCCCGTTTCTACGAACATGGCGGGATCGACGTCCGCGGCATCGCCCGGGCCCTGGTGAAGGACGTGGTGAAGGGGAGACTGGCCGAAGGAGGCTCCACCATCACCCAGCAGCTGATCAAGAACAAGTTCCTCTCCAGCAAGAAATCCATAGAGCGGAAGGTGGAAGAGGCCCGGCTGGCCATGGAGTTTGAAACGAAATACACCAAGAAGCAGATCCTGGAGATGTATTTCAACGAGATCTACTACGGGAACGGGGCGTGGGGGATTGCCCAGGCGGCCCGGCTCTATTTCGACAAGAACCCGGAGGAGCTGACCGAGGCGGAGTGCGCCCTCCTGGCCGGGGTGCAGAAGAACCCGGGGCGCTACAATCCGCTGGGGAAGCCGGCCCATGTGACGGCGCGGCGGGACGTGGTCCTGAAAAGGATGGTGGACCTGAACATGATCTCGTCCCGGCAGCGGCAGGCGCTCAGGACCGCCCGCGTCACCTTCACCCCGCCGGGACAGGCGCCGCAGTACCTGGCCCATATCCGGACCAAGCTGATGGAGCGGTACGGGGCGGAGATCGTCGAACAGGGGGGGCTGGACGTGACTGCGGCCCTGGACCTGAACCTGCAGAAGCAGGCTGAACAGGCGCTCAAGGACGGGGTCAGGAGGATTTCGCCCAAACTGCAGGGGGCGCTGGTCTGCCTGGATCCCTTGAACGGCGACATCCTGGCCGCCGTCGGTGGGGTCGACGTGACCAAGGACTCCTATAACCGCGCCTTCTTTGCCAAGCGCCAGCCCGGCTCGTCCATCAAACCGCTGATCTATGCAGCCGCCCTGGAAAAGGGGATCACCGCCGCCAGCGTCTGGGACGACACGCCGGTGGCCTACAACCGGGGGAACAACGAAACGTGGAAACCGCTGAACTACGGGAGGGAACGCTTCGGGGAGCTGAGCCTCAGGGGGGCCCTGGCCCACTCCAACAACGTCATCACGGTGAAGCTGCTGGAGACGATCGGCGTCCCCTACTTCGTCGACGTTGCCGGGAAGATGGGGCTGCCGCAACGGGCTCAGAACGGTCTCTCCCTGGCCCTGGGGACCGACGAGGTCACCCTGACCGACCTGGTGCAGGCCTACACCCCCTTTGCCACCGGCGGGATGCGGGCCGAAGCGAGGACCATCATCCGGGTGTATGACCGTAACCGCCGCAGCTGGACCGAGACGCCGCCGGCGGTCGCGCCGGTCCTCTCGCCGGCCGCCGCCTTTGTCACCACCCAGATGCTGAAGGACGTCATGACCTACGGCACGGCCAAATCACTCAGGAAATTCAGCCAGGAGCGGCCGGCCGCCGGGAAGACCGGCACCACCGACGATTACCGGGACGCCTGGTTCGTCGGCTATACCCCCCAGGTGATAACCGGCGTCTGGGTCGGCTACGACAAGCCGAAGCCCGGGGGAAGAGGCTTCACCGGCGGGGCGGTCGCCGCCCCGATCTGGGAGCGGTTCATGCGGAGCGCCGTGGCGTCGAGACCGGTCGCCGACTTCCCGCAGCCGGAGACGGTGATCAGCGTCGCCATCGACCCGCGAACCGGCCTGCTGGCGACCATGGACTGCCCGGAACGTCGCGACGAATTCTTCATCGCCGGGACCCAGCCGACCGAATACTGCTCAGAGCATGGCGGCGAGGCCCGCAAGCCGCTGACGCCGGTGGTGCCGGTGCCGGATGCGCTGGCGCCGCAACTGCGCGGCACGGGGGGTGTGACGCCGCTCACCCCGCCGGCGCCTCCCGCTTCACCCTGAACAGGGAGGTAAAGGTCGCCACCTTCCGGCCGGTTTCGTCGAAGATATCCGCCTCCCCCTTGATGTTCCGCTCGTCCTGGACCACGGCCCTGGCCACTGCCCGGACCGTGCCGTAGCGAACCGGCGCCAGGAACTTCAGGGAGAGGTCGGTGGTGACGAAGTGGGTATCCTCCGCCAGCATGCTCTTGATGGCCATGGCCACGGCCGTGTCGGCCAGGGCGGTCACCGCGCCGCCGTGCATCAGCCCCTTCCCCTGGGCATGCTTGACCATGAACTGCATGGAAAGGACCGACCGGCCGTTGGCGGCCTCCTCGATCACCATCCCCAGGTACTCCTCGAACGGCGCACAGGCGATCCACTCCGGTATCCGGAACGGCACCGGTTCCCCGGCCGCCATCGCTGTTTCGTAAAGCTTCTCGTACACGCTTCCTCCTGCGGAGCGGCCCCCGTCCGGGGTCAGGCAGCACCTCTGCCAATCACACTCCGATGTCTTCGTTCCATAACTCCGGATACGCCGTGATAAAGCGCGACATTAAGTCGATGCATACGGGGTCGTCAAGCACTTCCACCGTTACCCCTCTCGCTCGAAGGAGTTCTTCCTCCCCCATGAACGTCCTGTTCTCGCCGATCACCACCGTGGGGATCCCGTAGAGCAGGATGGCCCCCGTACACATGGGGCAGGGAGACAGGGTGGTATACAGCGTGCACTCCCGGTAGACGGCTGCCGGCTGGCGCCCCGCGTTTTCCAGCGCATCCATCTCCCCGTGGAGCACCACGCTCCCCTGCTGCACGCGCCTGTTATGCCCCCGACCGATGATCCTCCCCTGGTGGACGAGGACGGAGCCGATCGGTATCCCCCCCTCATTCAGTCCCTTTTCAGCTTCCTCTATGGCCGCCCTCATGTATTCCCGCATCGCCACCCCTCTCCCCTTCAACCATCGCACCAGCCATTACCAACCTGATATTACTGATACTTTTGACATTGACGCACGAACGGCAGACACGATACAAATTAAGTAATTTTCAGGCAGAAAGGAGATATCATGAAAGAGCTGTCGAAACGACTTCCGGCCTGTGGCCTCCCGTTGCTGGCACTGCTGCTCCTGGGAGGCTGCGAAAAGAAAACCAACCCCCCTGCCGCCGCCCTTGGCGCCTCCGTCGTTGCCTCGATGCCGACGGGCGGCCATAGCCACGACGTTACGATCCCTTTCGCCGACATGGCCGCGAGCACCACCATGCAGTACGTCAGCAGCAGCGCTGCCGGAGGGCATACCCACGTCATCGCCCTGACCCCGGAGCAGTTTGCCGACCTGCACGCCGGCAAACGGGTCTCCGTCACCTCCAGTCCCACTGCCGATGCTCACAAGCACGCCTGGGAACTGCTCGGCGGCAACCTGCTCTACGAATCCATCTGCTACAACTGCCATTCCAACGACAAGCGCGGCTCTGCCGGCATGCCGGGCACAAACTACACCCCTCTGCAGTCGCAGCGCGACGCCCTCTTCTATCCGGCCGGCGCCCCCCTTTCCCTGGCAACGCCGGCAACACCCGACCCGGACTTCATCGGCGCCGCGGCAACGGCCACCAGCGCCGATGGTGCCGTCCTGTACGAAGTGAATTGCGCCGAATGCCACGTCTCCCTTGCCAAATCCAGCAAGCGGGGACGAACGGCAGCAGAGATCAAGGCCGCCATCGCCAACGCCGGCACCGGCATGTCCAGGCTCGCCGGCCTGACCGACGCGCAGATCAGTGCCATTGCCGCCGCGCTCGGGAAATGAGACCGGGCGGGCCTGCATATCCAAAGCCCCCGGCTTGACCGATACCAATAAATATTATAACCTGATGCTATCTGGCATGAAGGGAGATAGCATCATGCAAAAAAATACCAGCGTCACCCTTGGTGCGCACTACGAAAAATTCATCAGCCAGCAGGTCGCGCAGGGGCGCTTCGGTTCGGCAAGCGAGACGATTCGTGCCGGATTGCGGCTCTTGGAGGAGCGGGAGACCCAACTATCCCTGTTACGCCGCGCGCTGGTTGAAGGTGAAGAAAGCGGCACCGCCGACTATTCCCTGAAGGGCCTGATCGACGAGCTTGACAGCGAAGGTCGCAGTTGAAAACCGGCTTTACTCTCACGGCCAAGGCCATGTCCGATGTGAAGGATATTGGCCGCCATACCCACCGCCTATGGGGTCGCGATCAGCGCAACCTGTACCTTTCGATGCTGGATGCCTGTTTTCATCGGTTGGCCGCCAACCCGCTCATAGGCAAGGATTGCAGCGACATTCGCGACGGCTATCGCAAGCAGACCGCCGGCAGTCACGTCATTTTCTACCGCCAGTTATCAGAAGAACGGATAGAGATCGTCCGCATTCTGCACGGACGCATGGACAGCGAGACGCGGCTTTCCGAGCGGTAAGTCGCTCCGTAACCCTCTGCCTTCAAATACCCTTTTCGAGTACGTCCCCGTAGCTTCCCCACCCGCCAGGCCTTGCATGTGTCGGCTTCTGACCCGCCGGCTATTGAAAGACCACCGTGAGCTCTTCGTTCATATCCACCTTCACGCCGGGGATCTCCTTGAACAGCGACCGGGCCTGTTCCATGGTCATGGCGCCGGCATTGGCGCCCCCCAGGCTGGCCAGTTGCCCCATGCCGCCGGCCAGCTTTTCGAAGTCCATGTCGATCAGGGTAAGCCTGGTGCCGTCGCGGTGGGTGGCATTGGTACTGGCTATGGTGCCGTTCACCTCCACAGCCAGGTTGAACCGCAGCCCCCGCAGCATCTCCACCATCGCCTTCAGCTGGGGATCTGCCGCGGCGTCACCGCCGGGAGCAGGCTCAGCGGCCGGGGATGCGGGAGGTGGGGCCGCCGCTGCCTGCCCCCCCTGCTGCCGGATGGTGAGGGTCGCCGGTTTGCCTTTGCTGAAGTGGAAACAGAGCGGCGGTGCCGCCGGTTCCTGCCCGTCGGCAGCGGCCATGGCCGGCTTGGTTTTCTGCTGCAGCTTGAGCTTGTTGATGTCCGTAAAGGCGTACTCGACCTGATACCCCTCGTACTCGTCGGTAACGACCTTCTTGCCGCTCCGGTAGGTGACCCCTTCCCCCATCTCCTGCGCCGCCAGTTTGAGCTTGTCCGGCTCGAACAGCTCCATCGGCTTCGGCTTTTCGCCCCCCTCTGCGGCCAGCCCCTGGAAAAGCCCCTCGAACTGGGCCATAACCTTACGGCTGAACAGCACGCGCTCCTCGACGCTGCCGCTCCCGTCCGGATTCACCCGGACAACGGTCGACACCTGGAAGCAGCCGGCCAGGGAAACGAGGATCACGCCGAGCAGGCAGAACCGAAAGAGTTTCATCGCGTAACCTCCTGTGGGTGGCGGCTCGGGCTTTTCGAACGGCGGGGCGCATCACCGCGGCATCAGCGCGAACACACCCCAGCCCAGGTATTCACGCGTGTAAGCGGCGTAGCGCTCGGGTTCCGAGGTCA
>CAYSJJ010000078.1:0-16755 GCA_964431365.1 uncultured Geobacter sp.
TTGCCGATCTGGGTGACAGTCCCAGTCGGGATTGCCACAGTGGCACCGGCGGCATTCCTGGCCTCCAGCCAGATATTGTAGAAACGCGAGTCTGATCCATTCAGCATCCGGAAGCGGTATTTGCGGGGCTCCACATCCAGGTAGGGCCAGACTTTGCCGTTCACCGTGATCACGTTGCCAAAGAATTCGGGCTTGGAGGTCCGGACCGGACTGCCAGTGGCATCGGTCTGCTGGTCACCGGAACCGGCGTTGAGCAGGGCGGTTGCTTCATAGTGCAGCGATCCGTCCTGGTTGAAGCTCTTGTCCTGGATAACCAGGGGGATTTCGTAGCTCCCTTTGGGGAGGTTGAACGCATCCTCCACATTGTCGCGAACGATGTAATTGGCGGCCAGACCGGCGTAGACGTTCAGCCGGGTGATCCCCATGGCGTGGTCATGGTACCAGAGTTGCTCGGAGAGCTGTGAGTTGTCGTAGGTGTACGTTACCGAGTTGCCGTCGGGTCGGGCCGGGCGCCCGCTCACCGGGTCCGCCGGGAGGCCGGTCTTGGCGTTAGGGTCGTTGGTGATCCAGGCTTCCGGGTGACCGTCGGACTCGGGAGCCACGTGGGCGCCATGGAGGTGGGTGACGATGCGTACCTGCGGTTCGCCCATGTCGGCACCGTGCAGGGTCGGGTCCACCGTCAGGAGGTGCTTGGTGAGAAGGTTGCCGCTAGGGTCCTTGAGGTCGTTGACGTACTTGACCATCACCGGCCTGCCGGTCTCTCCTGCCAGAGTGGAGCGCGCCTCGATCGTTGCACCGAGGTAGCCAGTCTTGACGCCGTTCGTCCGATATCCCCAGACCGTGGTCCGGATGGGGGCATTGGTGGCCGGATCTATAAACTCGCTTCCGTCCTTTTTGCGGAGGCCGAAATCGTAGCCCGTCGACTGTTCAACAACGGCGGTGTAGTAGTCGTAGCCCGGGTTACTCGTCGTGTCCGGCGCCGCCACCGGTATCCGTGGCAGTGGCGTCCCGAACTGCTGGAGGTCAAGGGGGTTGAGGATCTCCGTCTTTGACGCTGCCTGGACAACAACCGTCTTGTCGCTGCCGCCGCAGGCCGCCAGGCTCATAGTGGCGGCCAGTGCCATAGCTCCCAATAGCATTCTTCCATAGGCGCTCATGTGTCATCCTCCTTGTCGTGATTGTGGGTGGTCAAAGGGGGCGATATTGGATGGTAACGCCTTCCACGAAAAAATTATCGACGAGAGGAGGTAATTGTCAATTCCATGGAAAAACATGAATGGAGACGGTTGAATGTATCTCCGAGGCAGCGGTGGAATAGGATTGCAGAGAAAGCGGAGTAGTCCCAGGGCGGGGAGAGATGGAGCTGAAACGGGGCGTGGCGGGACGGACGGCAAGGGGGGACGATCTCCCTCAGTTATCCTTCGAACTCTTCCCCAGGCCGACCTCGATCTTCTCTCCCTTGTAGCTGAAACGGACCAGGTCGGGAAAGATTTCGTCCACCGTGGCTCCTGAGACGGCAGCCCCCAAGCCCACCGGCTGCCCGTTCACGATGGCCAGTCGAGAGGCGCTGTCCTTCTGCCAGGCAATACCCGATACGCGCAGCGTCGGCACGCCATGGGGCTGTGGAGAGGCCGGGACCGGTGCCGGTCTGGCCGTCGTCTCCGCCGGCGTCTGGGGCGTTGCTGTGGGAAGCGGCAACGGTCTGGAGAACGGTTCGGGCGGTGTCTGCAGCGGCTGCGGAGATGTCGGGCGTGGCGACTGTTGCCGCGGCATTGGCAGCGGCGGTGGTTGAACGCTGGCCGGTTCGCGGGTGACGAGGGGGGCCGGTGAGGGGGGGGCAGGTATGCTCGGACCGGCGACCGGCGGTGTCGAGGGGGGGGCCACCGCTGGAGCCGGTTGGGCAGGATGCCGGGGTGCATCCATCCGGGTGGAGGTGCCACGGCTGCGCAAGAGCGTTACGCTGACGCCCAGGATCAGGAGCGCCAGGAGCAGCACGCCGCCGATCACCGGCATCGACGGCCGGCGTCTGTTCTGGGACGTTCTGTCGGGGAGAATCGCCCGGGAGATGTCGGTCTGGCCGGAGAGGCGGGCTGCCTTCTCCTCCTCCACCTTCTTCAGCGCCTTCAGGATGGAACTCATCTCTTCTCCCTTCCCGGGGCGCCGGATTCCAATCGTGGGGACGGAAACTTTCCGCCGTCCCGGTAGAGGAGCAGCAGCGTCTGTGCGCCGGGCTGGCCGTCAGCCTTGAGCCCTCGTGCCCTTTGATAGTCGGCCAGGGCCTTCCTGGTGGTCTGGTCGAAGAGGCCGCTTGGTTCGCCGCTGAAAAAGCCGGCGCCGGTCAGGAGAATCTGGAGGCGAATGGCAGCGACGTCCGCCGATCCCGGCGAGAGGTCGGCGGGAATGTTCTGATGGTTCTTCCAGGGGAGATAGCCGCGCCCTGACCACTGCTTTTCCAGCTCCTTGCGGGTCAGGGGTGTGTTGCCGGGGAGTGCGGGTACGGTGATAATCCGGTCCTTGGTGATGCCGGTCACGGTGAGGTAGCGGGGCCCCTCCGGCGTCTTCACCTCCAGGATGACAGGGGCGTTAAGACGCTGCAGCGCACCGAGGGGGCCACGGAAGGGTGCGAGCGAAAGGCCGCTCTGGCGGGAGAGCTCTCTCACGGATTTTCGTTTCCCCTTGACGGCAGGGGCGTTCCAGAGGCGGGCGGCGGCGTTGAATGCCGCTTCGGGGCCTGCCGGCAACTTGGCCAGAGGAGAGGGGGGGGCGGTCGGTTTCACGCCAGGTTTTGCAATTGCCGGTGTCAACGCTTGCTTTGCCGGTTGGGGACGTGCCGGCGAAAACGGCGGCGAGGCGACCGCCACCTGCGTGGCGTGGGGGGGCGTCGGCAGGGGGCCCTTGTGCGCAGGGGGGGGGACGATGGCGGACGGCACCGGTGCAACCCGTTTTGCTGCCGGGATGGATTTCTGCGGCCGTGGAGCGGCAGTCGCCTGCGTTGCCGGCTGCCGTGAGGCGACAGTGGTTATCTTTTCTTGCGGGGAGCGGGATTGCGGGCGAAAGACGAAGGTCATCCCGAGGATCGCAATCAGGCCGACAAGGACGCCGGTGAGGGGAGCGGCTCCCCATCTTCTGGTGAACCAGTGGCGGGGGAGGTCTGGGCCGGAGAGTTCACGGATGGCCTGGCGGGCGATCCGGCCGCTTATGCTGCGTGCTTCCTCGGTGTAAGCCACCAGCAGTGCCCGGTCGCAGGCGATGTTGATTACCCGTGGCGAGCCCTGGGAGTAGTGGAACAGCGTCCTGATCGCTGCCGGCGAAAAGGCGACGTTTGCAGCGCCGCCTGCCACCAGGATCCGGTGGTGGATGTAGGCGGCCGTATCCTCGCGGTCCAGAGGGAGCAGGTGATAGCGTACCGTCATCCGCTGGGCCAACTGGCGCAGTTCTGGCCGTTCCAGCAATCGTTTGAGCTCGGGCTGGCCTGCCAGGACGATCTGGATCAGCTTGTCCGTATCGGTCTCAAGGTTGGAGATCAGGCGGATCTGTTCCAGTACCTGCGGCTCCAGGTGCTGCGCCTCATCGATGGCCAGGACCACGGTGCGCCCCTGACGGTTCTCGACCAGCAGGAATTCGTTGAGAGCCTCAAGGAGCTCTGCCGTGCCGAGGTCGTCGCTCGCTAGGCCGAATTCGCGGTTTACGCTTCTGAGAAGTTCCAGTGCGGAAAGACACGGGTTGAAGATGAGGGCGGTGCGGTGGCTATCGTCGTCCAACTGCTCGAGGAGGGTGCGGAGAACCGTGGTCTTGCCGGTTCCCACCTCGCCGGTCAGCTCGATGAAGCCGGAGTGGTTGTTGATCCCGTACAGGAGGTGGGCAAACGCCTCCCGATGGTGCTTGCTGAGGAAGAGGAAGCGCGGATTGGGGGTGACGCTGAACGGCTTCTCCTGGAAACCATAGAATTCGCAGTACATGGATCGGCCCGTACAAACCGCTGGATGGTGCTGATGAGCGACGACTATTTCATAAACCCGGCGGTTTTACAAGGAGTATGTGCCCGTCGTTCTCCTCATCCCGACCGGTCTGAGATGCTACTTGCCGCCGGCTCTGCCGGCTGCACCCGTACCGGCGACACCGGCAAAGATGTTGAGCCCTTTCAGGGTCTCCAGCGCCCTGGAGAGCTGGAAGTCGTTGCTCAGATCTCCTTCCACGCCAAGGGGAGGGGCTTGGCCGCGTGGCGGCTTCACGCCGGCGGGCGCAGTCGAGCGGTTGCCGAAAACGGCCCCATGGGGAGACGGTGCTGTGCCGCTCTTCCTGCCCGCAACGTCACTCTGGGCGACGATTATGTCCGGACGGATCCCCTTGGCCTGAATGGAGCGGCCCGATGGGGTGTAGTACAGGGCGGTGGTCAGCTTCAGCCCGTAGCCGTCACGCAGGGTGATGACCGATTGGACCGATCCCTTGCCATAGCTCTGGGTTCCCATGATGATGGCCCGCTTCTGGTCCTGCAGCGCCCCGGCGATGATTTCCGAGGCACTGGCGCTGGCCCCGTTGATGAGGACGACGATGGGGTAGTGCGGTTCCTTGGTGCCGATACGGGCGAAATAGTTCCGCTGTGAGCCGGGAGTCCTGCCGCGCATGGAGACGATGGTCCCGTCCGACTTCCCTTCACCGATGAACGGGTCGACGACCTGGGCGGCCGAATCCACGAGACCGCCGGGGTTGTTGCGCAGATCGAGGACGAGCCCCTTCAGCGTACCGCCGTTTTCCTGGCGAAGGAGCTGCAGGGTCTTCAGGAAGTCCTGGCCGGTCCGCTCCTGGAACTGGACGATGCGGATGTAGCCGTATCCCGGTTCCAGGGTGCGTGCCTTGAGGCTCTTGGTGTTGATGATGTCGCGGGTCAGGTGAAAGACGAGCGGGCTCTTCTGCCCCTCCCGAAGGATGGTCAGGGTGACCCGCGTTCCCTTGGGGCCACGCATCAGGTTGACTGCCTGGGTGATGGTCATCCCTTTGGTCAGCTTGTCGCCGATTTTCCAGATGTGGTCGTTGGACTTGATGCCGGCGCGGAAGGCCGGGGTGTCTTCTATCGGCGAGACGACGATCAATTTGTCATCCCTGATATTGATTTCGATGCCGAGCCCGCCGAAGGAGCCTGACATGGATATCCGCATCTCCTTGTACGGTTCGGGGGTCAAAAAGGCACTGTGGGGGTCCAGGGTGGCGAGCATACCTTCAACGGCCCCGGTAAGAAGTTTCTTGGTATCCACCTCTTCCACATAATTCGTTTTTACAATGGTTATGACATCCTTCAGGAGCTTGAGCTGGTTTTGCTCCTGAACAGCTGGTTTCTGCCGGTGCTTGTACAGGGTCAGACCGACACCTGCGGCACAAAGGACGGCCACGCTGGCGCAGATGATCAGCCACTTGGTGGTGCGTGACATGGCGGGGCTCCGTACGTGAATTTGCGGTCAACAGGCGGAAAAAAGGCGCGCTGACCTGTTACGTTATACGGGGTCGATGCGGAATAAGTCAACTCTCTTCTGGACGCCGATTGTCGCTGGTGAGCCACGGAGTGCCGCGGGAAGGAGGCGAAATGTGAAAATAATAATAAAGAAATGTCGGCCGTCGACGATATGGAAACCATCCAGGGAAATGGGGTAAGGAGTGCATGTATGGGCACCTGCAAGGTTTACATCCTTGACGACTTCCGCAGGGAAAAAAGAGCTGCGGCACGGGATATGAAGGCGATTATCGAAGAGCATCTTGCCGAGGCAGGTTTGTATATGAACAATCCGCTGGAGTTGCTGGACTGCCTTGACGGGAATCTCAAGTACCGTCCTGCCAAAGCTGCCCGTGAACGGATCGAAGGGGACGGTGGCAACGAACAGTGAGTTGCCTGATATGGATCTCACCAGACAGGGGGGGGTATGGACGGGGTTGTTGAAGTAAAGCAGGTCGGTGGGGCTGAACGGCGAAAGTATCGCCGTATCGATTTCCAGGCCCCGGCCTTCATCGAGTTCAATGATCACACGACCTTCGGGGAAATCCGGAATGTGAGCAATATGGGAGCATTCCTCAAGACCGATGGCAAGTTTGCGGTCAACGATTCGGTCCAACTCTCCATCTACTTTCTAGAGGGGTCTGCCACGCTGTCGGTCACAATTCCGGGGAGGGTAGCCAGGCTTGCCGATGGAGGGGTCGGGCTCTTTTCTCCCCACCTGGATGTGTACAAACTCCTCCATATGGAACATCTGCTGGCCTTCCACAAGGGAAATGCGCAACGGCTTACCGACGAGTTTTACGAGTATGTCATGGCAACCGAGGACGGCAGTACCCATTCTTCGTGAGGCCATGGCATCTTCTCGGCTGCCTGGCTGTGAACGTCGAGTGTGACTGAGGCGCTCATTGCGAAGGTTAGAGGAACAGGCTTGTTCCTCTTTTTTTATCCCCCTGCCCGGGAAATGGAATTCCTTCTTGCGCTGGAGGGGGGGGCTGGGTATCATGCTTTCATTAGTGAAACCGTATGGTATTTCGGTTGGTTAGTGGTATGCCGGGAGGCGGATGCACTACCTGGAGGATGGAATGGGATCGGATACGGTTGGCAAAGATTCGGTATCGGGCTTCAAAGGGGCGGTGACCGGGCTTCCTCTGTCGGATGTGGTGCAGCTCAAAGCGCACAACCACTTCAGCGGCTGCATCCTTGTCGAGTACGGGACCCGACGTGGCGGGATCTTTTTCCAGGCCGGCGAAGTGGTTCACGCAGAGTTGGGAGAGAGGGAAGGGGCAGAGGCATTTTACGCCATCATGACCTGGCCCGGTGGTCGTTTTGACATTCAGGACGGCGTCGAGGCAAAGAGCCGGACCATAGACATGAAGCTGACACATCTCCTCCTGGAGGCCCATCGACTGATGGACGAGCGGCGGATCGAGGCCCCGGCAGAAGATCAGCCGGCCGGGGAGGAGAGCCAGCCACGGCAGCGGAAGGGGATCAATAGCGCCTGTGCCCGGTTGATGCAGATATCCGGCGTTACCTATGCCGTGATGTTCGGACCGGATGGTGCGCCGATGGAAGATGGAAGCAGCGATGCCCTGCGCCTTGCCGAACAGGGGAGCGTTCTGGTGAATATCGCGGCGCGGCTTGGCGAACTGTTCGGTGTCGGCAGCCTCAAGGCCCTTGCCCGTCAAGACGGCAGGGAACAGCAACTCCTGTTCGAAGCGAAAAACGTCTATATAACGCTTGCGGTCTCCGGAGGCGCGCAGCTTTCGCAGGTCGAGGCCGACATCCGATCGACCTTTGCCGCCAAGCGTTAGGAGGTGGTATGGAGCAGGTTCTGCAGCAGATCAATACACTGCCGGGAGTAGTCGGATCCCTGGTGACGTTTGCTGACGGTCGGGTAGCTGCCTCGGTCTTTCCCCCCATCTTTGACGAGCCGATCATCAGGGAGGCGACCGGGTCCCTTGCGGTGATCCGTGAGCGTTTGCAGCTCGGCGACTCTCTGGACCTCCTCGATCTCCGCTATGCCAACGGGCGTATCCTGGTGAAACCGCTTGCCGGCGGACTTCTGCTGCTGCTCTGCACCAAAGAGGTCAACCTCCAGGTCCTTGCCATTTCCCTGAATGTGGCCATGAAGAAGCTGGAAAAGCTGGTACTCGGCAGGGGGGCCGTAACCGAGCCGGAACTCAAGGCAGCTGAATCGCAGCCAGCGGCTCCGGTGCCGGAAGCGGTTTCCGGAGTTCTGACCCTGACCGCCGGCCACCTGATACCGGCCGAGGCCGACAAGGGGTTCGATCAGTTGGGGATGGTCGCCATGAATCAGACAACGGCCCATCGAGTCAGTTCGTTTTTCAGTTCGGGGGGCTTCAAGAAGATAACCCTCTACAACGATGGGAATGGCAAGAGTGGCAGCTTCCCGGTGATGGTCGTCAACGACGACGAAAACCGTTACGATGGCATGGCGATCCTCTGCAAAGCCATCGAAAGGAAGCTCGATGCCAAGGCGGGCGAGCCGCTCAGGGTGGAGATCACGTAACGGCGCGACTGCTGCTTCTGTCAGGAAGGGAGGACAAGTCCCTTCCGGTCGAGAAACGTAAAGAGTTCCTGCCGAGCCGAGTCGAAGTCCTCCAGGGATAGCCGGAGGTCTTCCACCCATGGCCGTTCCCTGTAGTACAGCCTGTCATAGTAATGGGTTATGAGCCCTGCCGTCAGTTGCTTCAGTTCCCACCGCTCCAGATACCCGACCATCTCGGCATACTGCTCACCCCCCAGTTTCTTCTTGATCCGGACCAGTGCATCAGCCATCAGGTCCCGGTATTCCTCCCGTCCATACTCAGCCAGCAGTCGCTCTATCCTGGTTTCCAGCGAGGCCTCGTTCCAGATCTTGATGCTCCCCTGCATTACCTCGTACAGATTGCCGGGGAGGAACAGTCTGCCGATGCGACGGCTTTCGCCTTCTATGAAGATCGGCCGGCCGGCCGGGCAGCGGCGGAAGGCATCCCAGAGCAGGGTCTCGAAACGTTTCTGGGACAGGTCCTGGGAAAGCCCCAGCGACCCGAAGGCCGACCCACGGTGGCTGGCGAGTCCCTCCAGGTCGATGGTGGTTGCTCCTCCATCACGCAGATGTCCGAGAAAGGTGGTCTTGCCGATACCGGTCAGCCCGTGCAGGACAACCAGGGGGCCGGGAGGGGTGAAACTCTCGAAGGAGGCGCCGACAATGTTGCGGAATGTCTTGTAGCCGCCGACGAGTTGTCGGACCGGAAAGCCGGTCAGGTCGAGGACCGTGGCGACGGTCTTGCTGCGCAGACCGCCGCGCCAGCAGTAGACGAGAATGGGGCGCCCGGCCGCCGCCCGCTCGATCTCCTCCACCATGGCGGGGAGACGGCCGGCAGTCAGGTCCAGGCCGCGACGGCGGGCTGCCTGGGGGCCGGTTTCCTTGTAGAGGATGCCGATCTCCACCCGTTCCTCGTTGGTCAAGAGCGGGACGTTAACGGCACCGGGAATATGGTCCTCCGCAAACTCCAGGGGGGTGCGAACATCCACGAACAGGTGGGTGTCGAGACAGGACGGGTCGAACTGCGCGGTTTGAGACATCTGCTGCTCCTTTGGCCGGATTATAGCCATGGGCGAATCCGAAAGCAAGGAGTGCGGCATCTGTTCCTGCAGTTAGCGTTGACAGTGGTAGGTGAATCGGGCATAGTAAACCATTCGTGCCGATTGTTCCCGGCAACTAGATGGTGCCCGCGAGGTAAGTGTACAAGCACATGTCCACCCATGGTGGTGAAAAGGATACAGCCGGCGGCAGCTCGCTGGCGAGGCTCTGGAGACACCTCCAGGACTCCCTGACCAGGCGGCTGGCAAACGACAGGCATGCCAGGCGGGATCGCCTCATCCTTCTTTTCGTCACTATCTCTGCAGTTACCTTTTTCATCCTTCCCAGCCAGCATTTCCTTGCCATTACTTACAAGGCAGGCGAGGTTGCCATCGCCGACATCCGCTCTCCCGGCGATTACCTCATCGAAGACAACCCCCTGACCGACAAGAAACGGGCCGACGCGGAAGCGATCGCTCCGGTCGTGTATGACCTGCGACAACAGATCAGCCAGGATATCGCCGAACGGCTGACGCAGGGGGTGGCCCAGCTTGTCGATATGAAGCGATCGTCCGGGGGGATTGACCGCGAGGCCATCCGGTCGGCGGTTTCCCTGACCCTGGGGACGGACGTGAGCAGCGCCGAGATGAGCGCCCTGGCCAGGATCAAGTCCGAACGGCTCTTTATCGCCGAGGTACGCAGGTTGCTGGCGCGCATTTACGGCCGCCATGTCGTGGCCGATCAACGCTCGTTTGCCGCCGACCGCCTTCGGGGGGTCGTCCTTCTCGACGCGACTTCGGGCCAGGTCGTGGGGGATGGCGCTTCCCTCAATTCCATCGACCTCCCCGAGGTCCGCACGCTGCTGGCCAACACCACGCTCCTTTCCGTCGGCGACTCGCTGGACAGCGAGATCCTCAAGCAGCTCCTGGGACGGCTGATGCGCCCCAATCTGGTTTATAACCGGGCCGCCTCCGAAGAAAAGCGGAAGGTGGCGCGGGCTGCCGTCAACCCGGTGCTTATTCAGGTGAAGCGGGGGGAGATGATTGTCCGGGTCGGCGAACGGATTTCGCCGGAGCAGTCGTTCAAGCTGCAGAAGATATTTTCGGAGCGGCCGCATCGCAACCGCATGCTGACGGGGGCGGGAGTCCTGGGTCTCGCCATGATCCTCTTCTACTTCCCCTTCCGCTTTGCCCGCAAGAACATCAGGAAGTTCAATCCCTCCACCAAGGATGTGCTCCTCCTCTCGCTCGTGACGGTGGGAAGCTTCCTACTCATCAAGCTCGCCTACGTGGTCTCCGGCGTCCTGGGGGGGGCATTCCCGGCGATCGAGACAACGTCGTACGCCTATCTGCTCCCCTTTGCCGCCGGCGCCATCCTGGTCAGGATCGTCCTTAATTCCGAGGTTGCCCTGGTCTACTGCGCCATCTGCGCGCCGCTCTACGGGATCATGTTCAACAGCAGCCTGCCGGTGGTTATCTACTCACTGCTGGGGGGGATTGTCGGTGCCCATGGCGTACGTCACTGCAAGGACCGGAACACCATCTACAAGGCCGGCCTGAAGGTGAGCGTGGTCAACGTGGCGGTGGCCCTTTCCTTCCAGTTGGGGGCGGATAGCCTGTTTTCGCTCCAGACGGTCTACTGCGTTCTTTTCGCCTTTGCCGGCGGTGTCATCAATGCCATCTTCGTCTCCGGCACCATCCCGCTCATCGAGTCGCTCTTCCTCTACACGACGGACATCAAGCTCCTGGAACTGGCCAACCTGAATTCATCCCTGCTCCGGGATCTGATGGTGCGGGCACCCGGCACCTACCACCACAGCGTCCTGGTCGGCACGCTGGTCGAGGCGGCGGCCGAGGCGATCAACGCCAACCCCCTCCTGGCACGGGTGGCTGCCTACTATCACGACATCGGCAAGATCAGCAAGCCCCAGTACTTCGTCGAGAACCTGGGCGGCGGCGAGAACCGGCACGACAAGCTCTCCCCGAGCATGAGCGCCCTGATCCTCATCTCCCATGTGAAGGAGGGGGTCGAGCTCGCCCGTCAGCACCGTCTGGGGCAGCCGATCATCGACATGATCCGTCAGTCCCATGGCTCGGGTCTCATCAGCTACTTTTACCAGAAGGCGAAGAGTCAGGCCGGGCCGGACCAGCCGGTGGACGAACGGGACTTCCGTTATCCCGGTCCCAAACCACAGACCCGCGAAGCAGGTCTCGTCCTCCTTGCCGACTGCGTGGAGGCCGCCTCCCGGACCCTGACCGATCCGACGCCGGCACGCATCCAGGGTCTGGTGCAGAAGATCATCAGCAACATCTTTACCGACGGTCAACTGGACGAATGCGAACTCACACTGAAGAACCTGCACGAAATCGCCAAGAGCTTCATTCAGATACTGACCGGCATCTATCATCACCGGATCGATTATCCCGAACCGGCTTTCAAGGAAAAAGGGGGAGGTAGGAAACAGGGTGACAGTCACGGTAACGAACCGCCAAAGGCGGTGGCCGACCTCGGCGAAAGAGTTGAAAAGGGTGGCGCAGAGGATATTAAGCGCCTTGGCATGTCCAGATAACGAGCTGGCTGTCACCATTGTGGGTGACCGGAGCATCCGGCGCCTCAACCGGGAGTATCTGGAGCGCGACAAAGCCACCAACGTCATTTCGTTTTCCATGCAGGAAGGGGATTTCGGCGCCATAAATCCCGGCCTGCTGGGGGATGTGGTGATCTCCGCCGACACCGCCGCCCGCGAAGCGGACGAGGGGGGTGAGAGCTACTGGTCGAGGCTTGTCTTTCTGCTTCTCCACGGTATCCTGCATCTCACCGGCTACGATCACGAGCGGAGCGGTGAGGAGGAAGCCCGGCGGATGGAGGCAAAAGAGCAGGAGATCTTCGCCCTGCTGAAAAAGGAAGGGTTCCTGGAGATTCATTGAAACCGACCCGCTTCATAGATTCCGTGAACTGCGCCATCGACGGGATTCTGTATACCGCCAGCACCCAGAAGCACATGCGGAACCATTTCATTGCAGCCCTGGTTCTCCTGCTGCTGGTCCTGTTCCTGCGGGTATCGGCACTTGAGTTCACGCTCCTGGCGGTTTCCGTCTCCTTCGTGCTCTTTGCCGAACTGGTGAACACCGCCATTGAGGTGGTGGTGGACATGATCTCCCCCGAGTACCACCCCCTTGCCAAGATAGCCAAGGATGTGGCTGCCGGAAGCGTGCTCGTGTCGGCCATTGGCGCGACGGTGACCGGCTACCTGATACTCTCCCGCTATGTTTTCCCCATTTACAAGGAGGCTCTCGGCATGATAGGAACACCTGCTGACCTGGGGGCTATCGTTTCCCTGCTGTTGGTGGTGATCGTCGTGGTTATCCTGAAGGCCATGTCCGGGAAAGGGACCCCGCTGCACGGGGGACTCCCCAGTGGTCATGCAGCCGTCGCCTTTACCATCGCCACCCTGGTCTCCCTCAAGACGCAGGACCCGATCACCTCCATCCTGACCATCTGCCTGGCGATCATGGTCAGTCACTCCCGCCTTCTCATGCGCATTCATTCGTTGCAGGAGGTTATTCTCGGCGGGGTGACCGGAACCGCCATCACGCTGGTGGTTGTACTGGTCTTCAAAGCGGCACTGAGATGACATTACCTAGTGATATTTGCAGACAGGAGGGATGGTAGCCTTGGAAGATGGTGCTCTCCGCAAGGGTCCCGGCCTCATTGAGGCGATCGGCCGCTTTCTGCGCGGCCGGAAAAGGGTGACCGAGGAAGAGATTCAGGAGTTGATGGACGCCGGCGAGGAAGAGGGGCTCATCAACGAGGAAGAGAACGAGATGATCCGCGCCATCTTTGCCCTGCGGGACACGGTGGTGCGGGAGGTCATGGTTCCCCGCACCGACATGGCCACGCTGCCGGTGGATGCCCCGATCGACGAGGTGCTGCAGGCGATCATCTCCTGCGGTCACTCGCGGATCCCGGTTTTCGAGGGGACCATCGACAACGTCATCGGCATCCTCTACGCGAAGGATCTTCTCAAGTGCTGGGGCCAGCGCGAATCGGAGTTGGTGGTGCGACAGCTGATGCGTGCACCCTTTTTTACCCCCGAGACCAAGAACCTTGAGGAGTTGCTGCAGGAGTTCAAGAAGCGCCGGGTGCATCTGGCCGTCGTCATCGACGAGTATGGCGGCACGTCCGGGCTGATTACCATCGAGGACCTGCTGGAGCAGATCGTTGGGGACATCCAGGACGAGTACGACATCGAGGAAGAGTGGCTTACCGAGGAGGCGGACGGCACGGTCACGGTTGACGCCCGTCTTACCATCGAGGAGTTGGAAGGGCATTTCGATGTCACTGTTGAGCGGGAAAAGTTCGATACGGTTGGCGGGTTGATCTTCTACCTGCTGGGGAGAATTCCCCGGACCGGTGAGGAGGTCGCCTGCAACGGTCTTCTCCTGACCGTGCTGGATGCCGATGAGCGCCGGATCAGCAAGGTCCGCGTCAGCCGCCGGTCAGTGGCCGAGGAGGCGACCTCGGCATCGTGAATCAACCGCGCATCACCATACAGCAAAACCTGTCGGCCTGGTCGGCGCCGGCAGCGGCTCTCTGCTCGGGCATCCTCCTGGCCCTCGCCTTTCCGTTGCCGGGGATGGCGTTTCTTGCCTGGGTCGCTTTCGTGCCGCTCCTGGTGGCATGCCACGGCACTTCGCCGGGACGCGCCTTTCGCCTCGGGATGGCGGCCGGTTTCGCCGCCTACGCCGGGATACTGTACTGGCTCAATATCGTCATGACCACCTTCGGCAAGCTTCCCCTGGCGGTCAGCATCTCCCTTGCCCTTATTCTGGCCGCCTATCTGGCCCTGTATGTGGGGGGCACCATGGCGCTGGTAAGCTGGTTCCAGGGGGCCGGCGTCTCCCCGCTGGTTTCGTTTCCCCTGGTCTGGACCGCCCTGGAGTATCTCCGCTCCTTTCTGCTCACCGGGTTTCCGTGGGCGAGCCTGGCCTATTCCCAGTACCGGACCCTGCCGCTCATTCAGGTGGCCGACCTGGCCGGCATCTACGGCCTCGGCTGTCTGATCGCCTTTGCCAACGTGGTGGCGGCCTTGATGGTCAAGTCGCTCGTCCTGCGGGACGGCACCCGCTATCCCGCCCGGAGCGGTCTCGTGCTGGTTCTGCTCCTGCTGGCCGTTCTCGGGTATGGGACGTTCAGGCTGAACGCGCCGGAAACCGGCAAGCTGGTCCGGGTTGCCCTGATCCAGGGGAATATCCCCCAGGACATCAAATGGAGCCCGGCCTTCCAGCAGGAGACCGTTGCCATCTACGAACGGCTCTCCCGCACGGTCGCTCCGGGGAGTAGCGATCTTCTGGTCTGGCCCGAGAGCGCGCTTCCCTTCTATTTCCAGCTGGAGGAGCAGTACAGCAGCCGGGTACGAGCCCTGGCCCGGGAACTGGGTGCCTCGCTGGTCGTGGGTAGTCCGGCCTTCGAGAAGGATGGGACCACGGTCCGTTACCTGAACAGCGCCTTTCTGCTCGGGCCTGGCGGAGAGGTGCTCGGACGCGGCGACAAGGTCCACCTGGTTCCGTTCGGCGAATATGTCCCCCTGGCCAGGCTGCTTCCCTTTGTCCACAAACTGGTGGAAGGGGTCGGCGACTTTTCCCCGGGCCGGTCGATGGCACCGCTCGTGGCGCCGTTCGGCAAGCTGGGGATACTGGTCTGCTTTGAGGGGATATTCCCGGAAATCTCCCGCGAGTATGTGCGACAGGGTGGTGAGCTCCTGGTGAACATCACCAACGATGCCTGGTACGGCCGTTCGTCCGCCCCTAGCCAGCACCTCTCCATGACCGTGTTCCGGGCTGTGGAGAATCGGGTGCCGCTGGTGCGGGCCGCCAACACCGGGATCACGTCGGTCATCGACAGCAAGGGGCACTTCCAGGGGATGACCAGGATATTCCAGGAGGCGGTGCTGACCGGCGAGGTGCGGCTCGGCACGGAACAGACCATCTACAACCGGTACGGCGATTTCTTCGCCTGGGGTTGTCTCGTTGCGACGGCGGTCATGGCGGGGATGGCGTACCTACGTCGACGAAATGGAATCAAACAGAAATGACCACGGCGATTCAACGGCGGATCAACGCTGAAAATGACGGATTAACGCGGAAGATGTGTAACAAAATTATTTCGATCCGCGTTAATCCGTTCACAATCCGCATTTATCCGTGTTGAATTGCAGTTACGGTTTGCTGATCAAACGACAAAGGAGTTACCGATGTTCAGAGAAGAAGTAGCCAGAATGGAAGCCTTTGCAGAGCGGATCGCCAAACTCCGGGGGTCTCTTTGACATAGATCGCAAACGGGAAGACCTGCAGGAGATGGAGGCGCGGATTGCGGTCCCCGGTTTCTGGGACAATCCGGATGCGGCCCAGGAGATCCTGCGGGAGCGGACGGTCCTGGAAAAGGCCGTGGAGGGGTGGGACAGGCTCTGTCGCCAGCTTGAGGACGTCAAGGTCCTGATCGAGCTGGGGAGCGAGGCCGAAGACGATGATACCCTGGCCGAGGTGCACGAACTGAACGATGCACTGGAAAAGGGGGTGGAGGCGGCCGAATTCCAGAAGATGCTCTCCGGCCCCCACGATCGAAACTCCTGCTACCTCTCCATCAATGCCGGGGCCGGCGGCACCGAATCCCAGGACTGGGCCGAGATGCTGCTCCGCATGTACCTCCGCTACAGCGAGCGGAAAGGGTGGAAGCGGGAGATCACCGAATTTCAGGCCGGTGAAGAGGCGGGGATGAAGAGCTGCACGGTCACCGTGACCGGCGAGTATGCCTACGGGTATCTCAAGGCCGAGGCCGGCATCCACCGCCTGGTGCGGATCTCGCCGTTCGACAGCAATGCCCGTCGCCACACCTCGTTTGCCTCGGTCTTCATCTTTCCGGAGATCGCCGATGACATCGAGGTAAAGATCAACGAGTCGGACCTGCGGGTCGATACCTACCGTTCCAGCGGCGCCGGCGGCCAGCACGTCAACACCACCGATTCGGCGGTCCGGATCACCCACAATCCGACCGGCATCGTGGTCGCCTGCCAGAGCGAGCGTAGCCAGCACATGAACAAGGCGGCGGCCATGAAGGTGCTCCGGTCGAAGCTGTACGAACGGGAGATCCAGGAGCGCGAGTCCAAGGCTGCCGAGATCGGCGGCGAAAAGAAGGAGATCGGCTGGGGAAGCCAGATCCGGTCGTACGTGCTGCATCCGTACAAGATGGTGAAGGACCTGCGGACCGGCGTCGAGACCGGCAACCCGGACGCGGTGCTGGACGGCGACCTGGAAGAGTTCGTGGTGGCGTATCTGATGGGGGTCCGCCGCAACGTGACCGACGATTGAGCTGTAAATAAGCACACCGCAGAGGACGCAGAGGGGCGCAGAGGAAGCAAGGAGGCCTTACAGCGGGGTATGGATCAACGTTGACAGCAGGATGAAGTCTTGTCGGCCTGATCTAGCTCTCCTGATTCGCCATCCGTGTACATCCGTGGCTCGATCGAAGTTTTCTTCCTCTGCGAAACTCTGCGACCTCTGCGGTAAAAGGTTTACAATGCATCGCATAATCAGAACAGTGTGGCTCGTGTTTCTTGTTCTCTCAACCGCCACCCCCGGCTGTGCGGCCCAGCGGAAGGATACGGCGGGGATCAGCCGGGTCGGCT